>CANRHH010000001.1 GCA_947630375.1 uncultured Oscillospiraceae bacterium
AAAATCATCGTCGGAGCCGGAGAAGTCCAGCAGGACCATGTCGTCATAGGCGGCGCAGGCGCCCATGGCGGTGGGCATGTCGGTGCAGATGAAGTCCACCATGCCGGTCTCCAGAGCCATGAGCATGGCGGGCGCGGTCTCGGCGGCAGTCTGGATATCGGCGCCCTCGATCTGGGGCAGCATGGAGTCATACCAGATGGTGGCGATCTGGGCGGTGCAGGAGCCGCCGCCCAGGTCGGCCAGGCCCTTGGCGGAAGCGTAGGGGCTGTCCTTGGTGGTGACGCAGACGATGGAGGCGTAGAAGTAGGGGCCAGCAAAATCCACCATCTCGGAGCGCTCCTCCGTCATGGACTGGCCGGCAATCACCGCGTCATACAGGCCGGTCTGGACGCCGGGCACCAGGGAGTCCCAGTCGGTGCGGATGACCTCCAGGTCCCAGCCGTTGGCCTCGCAGATCTTCTTGGCGATCATCACATCGTAGCCGTTGGCATATTCGTTGGTGCCGGAGATGGGGACAGCGCCGTTGGAGTCGTCAGCCTGGGTCCAGTTGTAGGGGGCGTAGGCACACTCCATGGCGATGGTCAACACCCCGTCCTCCAGGCCGGGGATGGCAGCGGCCTCTTCCGCGGGGGCTTCCGCGGCGGGGGGTTCTTCAGCCGGGGCCTCAGTGGCCGGGGCTTCGGTGGCGGCGGGGACATTTCCGCCGCAGGCGGCCAGGCACAGGACCATGGCCAGGGTCATCAGTAGGGCAAGTGTTCTTCTCATTTTGTTCTCCTTCTTTTCCTCTCATCAGAGGCTGCCGGCTTTTTCCCGCCGGCCCGGATAGTAAAAAATCGAACCGCTTTGTCAAGCGGTCCGTACCAATCAGATATGCCCCGACGGGCTATCCTAACAGCTATTGACAGCGCTCCACAAATACATGTGACAGTCCGGCGGATGTTCTCCGACGGCCCAGCACCGAAGCGGCAGGCCCTCCTCGATGCTTCGGCGGCGTTCCCTTTCCCGCCCGGCGGCTGCCTGGCCTTGCCGGAGGGTACTGATGAAAACCGCGCCTCTATCTCAGCGATTCAATTTTGACTGGAGTTTACCACCCGGAAAAGCCCCTGTCAATACTTTAGCTCGCTAAATGCGAACATTTGTAGACTTGCAAAAAGTTTTTTCTCTCTGTCTGTTTTTTTCTGGGTATTTCGCCCGGGCTTCGGCCCTCTATTCGGCCTTTTCCCTTCCTTTGGAACAGCTTCCGCGCCGGATACAGGAACAGCGGTATCCCGATCAGGCCGATCACCAGAAGATCCAGCGGCCTTTTCAATACGGCAGCCGTTTACAGCAGCGGCGCGATGACCTTCATGATCAGCCCGGCCAGCTTCACGGAGAGCTTCTCCTTCTTCAGGGTCTCCGGGCCGGCTTGGCGGCACTGGGCAAAAGTGGCGTCAAAATCGGCGCGGATGTCCGGCAGGCAGGCGCTGCCGTAGAGGTACACGGCGCACTCGAAATGGTGGTACAGGCTCCGGTAGTCCAGGTTGATGGTGCCCACCACCGCCTCCCGTCCGTCGCAGAGGAAGGTCTTGGAATGGACAAAGCCGGGCGTATACTCATAGATCTTCACCCCGGAGCGGAACAGGGCGTCATAGTGGGTCTTGGCCAGGGCGTAGGGCAGCTTCTTGTCCGGGATGCCGGGCAGGATCAGCCGCACGTCCACCCCCCGCTCGGCGGCAAATTTGATGGCCGTCTCCATCTCTCCGTCCAGGATCAGGTAGGGGGTCATGATGTAGATATAATCCCGGGCCCGGTTGAGCATATCCAGGTACACCCATTCGCCCACCCGCTCGTCGTCCAGGGGGCAGTCCCCATAGGGCAGCACATAGCCCGCCGCCGACGGCTGGGGGTCGGCCGGCTGGGACAGGTAGTCCCCATAGTCCGGCTCCTTGTCGCTCAGGCACCACATCTTCAAAAACATCATGGTAAAGCTGCGCACGCCCTCGCCCTGGAGCATGATGCCGTTATCCTTCCAGTGGCCGAAGCGGTGGGTCCGGTTGATGTACTCGTCGGCCAAGTTGATCCCGCCGGTAAAGGCCACCTTCCCGTCGATCACCAGGATCTTCCGGTGGTCCCGGTAGTTATAGAGGGTGGAAACAAAGGGGGTGATGGGGGTGAAGGTCCGGCACTGGATGCCCAGGCCCGCCAGGCGCTTGGGATAGCTGTGGGGCAGGCAGGAAAACTCGCAGGTGCCGTCGTACATCAGGCGCACTTCCACCCCCTGGGCGGCTTTCCGGGCCAGGATCTCCAGCACGCGGCCCCACATGAGCCCCTCGTCCACGATGAAATACTCCAAGAAGATGAACTTTTCCGCCTTTTCCAGCTGGACCAGCAGCTCCTCAAAATAGTCCTCCCCGATGGGGAAATACTTGGTCTCCGTCCCGGCGCAGACCGGGTGACAGCCGGTGCGGCGCAGATAGCGGGCCAGGCCCGCCGCCTCCGGCGCCTGGGCCTCAAAGCGGCGCAGCGTCTCCTCGTCCTGGGGCAGCTTCTCCATGGCGTCCCGGGTGCGGTCCATGAACCGGTCCCGCATGATCCGGTGGCCGATGTCGCTGCGGGTGTAGAGCAGCAGCAGGGCCCCGAACACCGGGGAAATGACCATGGCCGCCATCCAGGTGATCTTGGAGGTGGGGTCGATATGGCTGTTGATCAGATACAGGGCCATGCCCGCGCTGAAAAGCAGGGACGCCGCGTAATAGTGCAGGAAAAATTCCCTGTAGTAGTGCAGCACCACGGCCACCAGCCCCACCTGGATCAGGATCAGCACCGCCAGCAGCCCGGCCCGGCTGAACAGCATCCGGGACAGACCCCGGCGGCCCTTCTTCAGCAGATTCAGCCCCGTATTCTCCTGTACGTAGCCGTCCGTGCCCTTCATGGGTCCCCTCCGCGCCCTCTGTAAATGGCAGCCGCCCTATCTTGACGGCAGGCCCAAAAGAGGGTAGAATATTTTTCATAAAAGTTCATTTTTCAGTATAGCGCTTTTTGCCCGCCGCGTCAAGCAGAGGGCGGAACAGGAGAAGATCATGCGTAAATTCTTTCCGGCGGCCCTGCCGGTCATCCTCCCGGCCGGGGGCGCTCTATCCCTGTACCTGGCCTATAAAAGGGCCTTTCTCAACCCGCCTCCCCACCGGGAGGACCCGTATAAGCTGCCCCGCAGCGAGCAGTACCAGCGCAACCGGGAGGAGATGCTCTCTCTGATCCGGGAATTTGACCGGATCCCCTACGAGAAAGTTTACATAACTTCTTATGACGGGCTGCGGCTCTTTGGCCGCTACTACCATGTAAAGGACGGGGCGCCCCTGCAGATCCAGTTCCACGGCTACCGGGGCACCGCCATGCGGGACTTCTGCGGCGGGAACAAGCTGGCCCGGGAGGCTGGGCTGAACACCTTGGTGGTAGACCAGCGGGCCCACGGGCAGAGCCAGGGCAGCGCCATCACCATGGGCATCCGGGAGCGGCAGGACTGTCTGTCCTGGGCCCGCTACGCGGCGGACCGTTTCGGCCCGGAGACTCCCATCACCCTGGCGGGGGTGTCCATGGGGGCGGCCACGGTGCTCATGGCCTCGGACCTGCCCCTGCCGGAGAACGTCCGGGGCATTATGGCCGACTGCCCTTATGCCTCGCCGGAGGGCATCATCCAGGACGTACTGGGGAAAATGAAGCTCCCGCCCAGGCTGTTCTATCCCCTGCTGTCCCTGGCCGCCCGGATCTACGGGGACTTCCGGCTGGAGTCCGCCTCGGCCCTGGAGTCGGTGCGGCGGACCAGGCTGCCCATCCTGCTCATCCACGGAGAGGAGGACTGCTTTGTGCCCTGCGGCATGAGCCGGGAGCTGGCCGCCGCCGGCGGGGACAAGGTGACGCTGGCCACCTTTCCCGGCGCGGGCCACGGCCTGAGCTTCATAGAGGACCGGGCCCGCTATGCCGCCCTGGTCTCGGATTTTCTGGCAAAGGTATTATAACCAAAAATCTGCCCTGCTGTATGCACAGCAGGGCAGATTTTTACAGATCCTCCGTCAGACGCAGCAGGGTCTGCTCAAAGCCGTAGCGGCCGGCCAGCTCCCGGGCCCGGGTCCGGCCCGCCGTCCCCTTCCGGCCGGTGCGGCGGGCGCGGATCATCAGATTTTTGGGCGAGTGTTCAAAGTCCGTAAACTCGATCAGGTCCGTCTTATAGCCCAGATCCTCCAGGATCTCACAGCGGATCACATCGGTGAGCAAGGCGCTCATGCGCTCCTTGACGATGCCGTATTTCAAAAAGATGTCCAGCTCCCCGCCCCTGCGGATCCCGTTGTTGATCTCATGCTGGCAGCAGGGCACGGAAAAGATGTATGCCGCCCCTTCTCGATCGCGGTGTGCAGCGCGTAGTCCGTGGCGGTGTCGCAGGCGTGGAGGGTGACCACCATGTCCACCTTTTCGCCGTAGAGCGCGTCCCGGCTCACGTCGGCGCAGACGAAGCGCAGCCCCTCATAGCCGTATTTTTGGGCGATCCGGTTGCAGTTTTCCACCACGTCCGCCTTCAGGTCATAGCCGATGATCCGGGCCCGGAGCCCCCGCTTCACCGCCAGGTAGTAATAGAGGATAAAGGTCAGATAGGACTTGCCGCAGCCGAAGTCCAGGACCGTGATCTCCTCCAGGCCGCTGCCGGCCAGGGCCTGGTCCACCAGCTCCACAAAGCGGTTGATCTGCTTATACTTGTCGTACCGGGCTTTGACCACCCGGAAGTCCGGGGTGAACACGCCCAGATCCACCAGAGCCGGGATGTTCTCCCCCTCCCGGAGGAGATAGGCCTTCTCCCGGTCGTGCTCCCGGCTGTCCCCGCCGGGGCGTGGGACGCTGGCCCGGCCGGTGCGCTTATAGCGGCCGTTTCGCCGGAGGCTGTACTGGGCGCTCTCACCGGCTGTGGCAAGGAGAGCCTGCCGGTAGCGGCCGTCCAGCTCGGCGGCGAAAAAGCGCAGCAGCTCCTCCCCGTTTAGGTTCCGGTGAAAGGCCTTGTTGTCCTGCAAACGCTCCACCTGGTACAGCCTTTGGTTTTTCACCCGTATGGGCCGGATATTCACCCGCTCCGGCAGCTCCGGGGCCAGCGGCTGGCTCAGCACCGCCTTGCTCAGGCTCTCCAGAGCCGCTTCCAGCTCCATCGTCAGCGTACATTCCATAGCTCCACCTCAGTCAAAGAGCTTTTTCAGCCGCAGGGAGGCGGCCTTCAGCTCGTTTTTGCTGTAGGAGTTGTTCTCGTCGGCCAGGACGGCGGCCACCGCATCCTTCATATTCTCCGCGCCGGCCACCAGGGCGTCCACCAGCAGGGCCTCGGGAGAGACCAGATGCTCCTCCCGGTTGAACACATAGTCCTCCTCCACCTCCAGCACCACGGCGTACTCGCCCTTGTCGTAATTGCCCTTGGCCAGCAGCTGCTCCTTCACCTGGGCGGGGGTACCCCGGAAGCAGGTCTCGTGGAGCTTGGTCAAATCGTTGCAGAGGCAGAGGCGGCAGCGGGCCTCCTGCTCCAGCAGGAAGTCCACCAGCTCCATGATCCGCTTGGGGGATTCATACAGGGCAAAGGTCCGGGTGTCCCCCCGGCGCATCCGCTCCAGCAGCTTTTTCCGCTCCGGGTTCTCCCGGGGGAAGAAGCCGCAGAAGGTGAAGGACCTCAGGTCAAAGCCGGAGACGGACAGGGCCGTCACCGCCGCGCAGCAGCCCGGCACGCCCACCACCCGGATCCCCGCCGCCACGGCGGCGTTCACCAGCTCGCTGCCCGGGTCGGAGACGCAGGGCGTGCCCGCGTCGGTGATGACCGCCACGCTCTTGCCCGCCTGGAGTTCCCGGATAAAGACCCCCGCCCGGCCGTGCTCGTTGAACTTGTGGTTGGAGACCAGCTTGTTGCGGATCCCCAGCTTGTTGAGCAGCACCATGGAGCGGCGCGTGTCCTCGGCAGCGATGATATCCGCCTGCTCTAAGATCTTCGTCCCCCGGGGGGACATATCCCCCGCGTTGCCGATGGGGGTGGCCACGATATATAAAACGCCCGGCGTTTTTATCTCATCCATCGTTTTCCCGCCTGTCTGTGTTAGGATGGAAACCATTATAGCTTACCGGCGCCTTTTTTACAAGAGCCGGCGGAAAAAGCGCCGATCTCGTTGACTGTTTCTGGAAAAGCGTATATAATGGAGCTATGGAAAACCGAAAGTAAACCGCCGCTTTGCGGCGGAGAAGGAGGACGCATATGAACTACTATGACCGGGCGCTGGCCCTGATGGAGGAGCTCCGGGAAAACCGGCGGTATTTCCACACCAATGCCGAGGTGGGCCTGCACATGCCCAAGACCAAGGCTTACGTGATGGACAAGCTCCGGCAGTACGGCCTGGAGCCCAAGGAATGCGGAGAGGGCGTCACCGCCACGGTGGGCCGCGGCGGCAAGACCATTCTCCTCCGGGCGGATATGGACGCGCTTCCCATGGCCGAGGAGAGCGGCCTGCCCTATGCCTGCCCCACCGGGGAGCAGGCCCACGCCTGCGGGCACGACTGCCACGCGGCCATGCTGCTCACCGCCGCCAAGCTTCTGAAGGAGGACGAGGCGCAGCTGGGCGGCACGGTGAAGTTCATGTTCCAGCCCGCGGAGGAGACCTTCGAGGGCAGCAAGAACATGATCTCCCACGGCCTTTTAGAGGACCCCAAGCCCGACGCGGCCCTGGCCTATCATGTGGGCGCCGGCAAGATCCCTGTGGGGCTGTACATGTATAACGGCAACAGCACCATGATGTTCTCCACCGACATTTTCAAGATCACCGTCCACGGCAAAGGGGCCCACGGGGCCTATCCCCACCAGTCCATCGACCCCATCAACATCGCCGTGCATATCTACCTGGCCCTCCAGGAGCTGATCGCCCGGGAGAGCAATCCCCAGGACGCCTGCCTGCTCACCGTGGGCCAGCTGACCGCCGGCTCCGCCGCCAACA
This sequence comes from uncultured Oscillospiraceae bacterium, assembly GCA_947630375.1. Classification (GTDB taxonomy): domain Bacteria; phylum Bacillota; class Clostridia; order Oscillospirales; family Oscillospiraceae; genus Limivicinus. Next base: position 6,984 of record CANRHH010000001.1, read on the forward strand.
TCATCCCCGACACCGCCGTGCTCCAGGGCACCATCCGCACCAATCAGAAGGCGGCCCGGGAGAAGCTGTGCCGTCGGCTGCAGGAGGTCTCCGTGGGCATCGCCGCCGCCTACGGCGGCACCGCCGAGCCCGAGTTTATCCGGGGCGTGCCTCCCCTGGTGTGCGACAAGGCCTTTACCGAGACCGTGGTGGGCTACATGAAGGAGCTGCCCGTCCCCAACGCCTTTGGCTATCCCGATGTGACCGCCTCCGCCTCGGACGACTTTGCCTGGGTGGCCGAGCAGGTGCCCAGCTGCTTCATGTACCTGTCCTCCGGCTTTGCCGACGAGCGGGGCAACTACGAGGCCCACAACCCCAAGGTCCAGTTTGACGAGAATGTGCTGCCGGTAGGCGCCGCCTATCTGGCCCACTGCGCCTCCCGCTGGCTGGCCGACAACAAATAATCTCAACTATATACCAAAGGGGCTGTAGCAAAATCTGTTTTTGCTACAGCCCTCTCTTAATCTGCAAAATAGTTATGCACCCTCATAGTCCCCTGGGCAATAAGATTTATGCCCTTAGGACCATGTATAGTAGCGCGTGCCGCCAGTGTAATGATTACTACCCAAAGAAGCATCGGGGTTTTCCCAAGGGGTCCGGGGATGCTGCCCCGGGGTCCTTTCTCTTAGGGTACCCTTCTCTTTCCGACAAGGGAAAGAGAAGGGTACTTAGCACCAAGAGACCAAACTTCTTCCCCGCTGGATTTCAAAATAGAAGTTCCGTCAACAACCCCTCTGTCAGCGGCAAAGCCGCTGACAGCTCCCCTTACACAGGGGAGCCAAGAACGGCTTTGGACATACACATTCAAAAGGGGCTATAGCTTAATTGCTACAGCCCCTTGCTTTTTTATTCGTTTTCCAATGCCTGGGCCGAGGCCACCAGTACGGTCACTTCGTTGTGTTCCACGTTGGCAATGCCGGCGCCTACCCGGAAGCGGCCGGTCTCCTCCTGGCCGAAGCGGACACGCAGGACGCCGGGGACCACGGCGCAGAGCATGGGGGCGTGTCCGCTGAGGACGCCCACCGAGCCAAAGGCCGTGGGGATGTTCACATAGCTGACCTGCCGGTCTATCCGATCTCCCTCCTGGGAGACGATGCTGAGCTTGATCTTGTCCTCCATGGCTCAGATCCCGCCTTTTTTGAACGCCTCGTCGATGCTGCCGCACATGAGGAAGGCCTGCTCCGGCAGTTTGTCCGCCTCGCCGCCCAGAATGATCTGGAAGCCCCGGATGGTCTCCTCCAGGGGCACATAGCGGCCCTCCATGCCGGTGAAGTTCTCGGCCACGTGGAAGGGCTGGGACAGGAAGCGCTGGATGCGCCGGGCCCGGTTCACCGTGGCCTTGTCCTCGGCGCTGAGCTCGTCGATGCCCAGCACGGCGATGATATCCTGCAGCTGCCGGTACTTCTCCAGCACCGCCTGCACGCCCCGGGCCGTCTCATAGTGCGCCCGGCCCACGGTGCTCCTCTGGAGCATCCGGGAGCTGGACTCCAGCGGGTCCACCGCCGGGTAAATGCCCAGCTCCGCGATGGAGCGGGAGAGGACCACGGTGGCGTCCAGATGGGCAAAGACGGTAGCGGGGGCCGGGTCTGTCAGGTCGTCCGCCGGCACATACACCGCCTGGACCGAGGTGATGGACCCGTTTCTGGTGGAGGTGATGCGCTCCTGGAGCGCGCCCATCTCGGTGGCCAGAGTGGGCTGATAGCCCACGGCGGAGGGCATACGCCCCAGCAGGGCGGAGACCTCAGAGCCCGCCTGGGTGAAACGGAAAATGTTGTCTATGAACAGCAGCACATCCTGGCCGCTCTCGTCCCGGAAATTCTCGGCGATGGTGAGCCCGGTCAGGGGCACCCGGAGACGGGCCCCGGGGGGCTCGTTCATCTGGCCGAAGACCAGGGCCGTCTTGTTGATGACGCCGGACTGGCGCATCTCGTTCCACAGGTCGTTGCCCTCCCGGCTGCGTTCGCCCACGCCGGTAAACACGGAATAGCCCCCGTGCTCATAGGCGATGTTGCGTATAAGCTCCATGATGAGCACGGTCTTGCCCACGCCGGCGCCGCCGAACAGGCCGATCTTGCCGCCTTTGGAGTAAGGCGTCATCAGGTCCACCACTTTGATGCCGGTCTCCAGGATCTCCCGGGAGGGGAGCACCTCGGTGAAGGGCGGATCCTCCCGGTGGATGGGCAGGCTCTTTTCGGCCTGGACGGGCCCTTTGCCGTCAATGGGCTCCCCCAAGACGTTGAACATACGGCCCAGCGTGGCCTCCCCCACGGGGACGCGGATGGGCGCGCCGGTGTCGGTCACCGGGCACTCCAGAGAAAGCCCGTCGGTGGAGGAGAGGGCCACGCAGCGCACCGTCCGGTCGCCCAGCTGCTGCTGGACCTCCATGGTCACCTTGCGCCCGCCGGCGTCCGCCTCCAGGGCGCTATAGATCTCCGGCAGCTCCCCCTTGGGAAACTGCGCGTCCACAATAGAGCCGATAACTCTCTTGACTCTGCCTTTTTCCATGGCCGCCTCCCTGTTATCTGTCCTTGAGCTCCTTCAAAGCCTCCGCCCCGCCGGCGATCTCCGTGATCTCTGTGGTCACGGCCGCCTGCCGGGCGTGGTTGAGGGCCAGGTTCAGCTTTGCGATCAGCTCCTCGGTGTTGTCCGCCGCGGAGGTCATGGAGGCCATCCGGGCGGCGTGCTCGCCGCAGCGGGCCTCCAAAAGAAGGTCATATACCGTGCTGTTGACGCACAGCTCCGCCAGAGCGGTGAGAACGCTCTCCCGGTCCGGCTCAAAAATGCGCATTTCTTCCGCCTGGCCCTCCCGGCTCTCCCGGGACAGGGGCAGCAGGCTTAGGGTGCAGGGGGTCTGTTTCAAAAAGGAGTCATAGCGCTGGTAGACGAAGACGATCTCATCCGCCGCGCCGCTGCTATAGCGCTCCTTGATCCAGGCGGCCAGCTCCCCGGCCTCTTCGGCCGTGGGCACGTCGCCGATCCGGTCAAAGCGGCGGCAGACCGGCAGCACCGGCTCCACGCTCTCCCGCCCCCAGCTGCCGCAGACCGCCACTTCGGCCTGCCGGCTCTCCCGCCGGAGCAGCCCCTCGGTGTATTTCACTAAGGCGCTGTTATAGGCCCCGCAGAGGCCCCGGTTGCCGATGAGCAGCACATAGCAGACCCGCTTCTTTTCATCGCGCCCGGCCAGCAGGGGCAGGGCGCCCGGCTCCTCCGCGGGCAGGGCCTGGGCCAAAAGCCTCCGGCTCTCCCGGGCCACGGGCCCCAGCTTGGCCTTGGCCGCCTGGACCCGGCGCAGCTTGGCGGCGGAGGCCATTTTCATGGATTTTGTGATCTGGAGGATACCCTCCGCACTGGCGACCCGCGCTTTTAAGGCCCTGGTGTTCGCCATCTGTTCCGCCTCCCGCCTTTAAAAACTCAAGTAAAGCTCTCGCTGAAGGCCCCGATCAGGCTCCGCAGCCGCTCCAGCTCCTCCGCGTTCAGCTTGCCGCCTGCAGCGACCCGCTGCCGCAGCTCCGGCCAGGCGTGGTTCACGGCCAGCAGCAGCCCGGACTCATAGCGGGCGATATCTTTCACCTCTACCCGGTCCGCGTAGCCCTCGCTGACGGCGAAGAGGGCCGTCATCTGGTCCGCCGCGTCCATGGGCCGGTACTGGGGCTGCTTCAGCAGCTCCGTGAGCCGGTCGCCCCGGTCGATGGAGGCCTGGGTGGCTTTGTCCAGCTCCATGCCGAACTGGGTAAAGGCCGCCAGCTCCCGGTACTGGGCCATCTCCATCCGCAGCCGCCCGGCCACCTGTTTGACGGCGGCAGGCTGGGCCGCGCCGCCCACACGGGACACAGACAGGCCCACGTTCACCGCCGGGCGGACGCCCGCGTTGAACAGCCCCGTCTCCAGGAAGATCTGGCCGTCGGTGATGGAGATCACGTTGGTCGGTATGTAAGCGGAGATATCCCCCGCCTGGGTCTCGATGATGGGCAGGGCGGTCATGCTGCCGCCGCCGGCGGCCTCGCTGAGCCGGGCGGCCCGCTCCAGCAGCCTGGAGTGGAGGTAGAACACGTCGCCCGGATAGGCCTCCCGTCCGGGGGGACGGTGCAGCAGCAGGGAGATCTCCCGGTAGGCCACCGCCTGCTTGGACAGGTCGTCATACACCACCAGCACATCCCGGCCCTTGTACATGAAGTACTCGGCCATGGAGGCCGCCGTGTACGGCGCGATATACAGCATGGGCGCGGGCTCGGAGGCGGAGGCGCAGACCACAATGGTGTATTCCAGCGCGCCGGTCTCCCGGAGCTTCTCCACCACCCCGGCCACGGTGGACTCCTTCTGGCCGATAGCCGCGTACACGCACAGCATGTTTTTGCCCTTCTGGTTGATGATGGCGTCCACGGCGATGGCGGTCTTGCCTGTCTGCCGGTCGCCGATGATCAGCTCCCGCTGGCCCCGGCCGATGGGGACCAGCGCGTCGATGGCTTTGATGCCCGTCTGCATAGGCACAGAGACCGGCTGCCGGTCCACAACGCCCGGCGCGGGGCACTCGATGGGCCGCCGGTCCGCCGCGGCGATAAAGCCGCCGCCGTCCACAGGCCGGCCCATGGCGTCTACCACACGGCCCAAGAGGGCCTCGCCCACCGGCACGTCCATCACGCGGCCGGTGCGGCGCACCAAATTGCCCTCCTGGACGCCCTCATACTCGCCTAACAGCACCACGCCCACGTTGTCCGGCTCCAGGTCCATGACCATGCCGGCCAGGCCGTTGCCAAATTCCAGCATCTCCCCGGCCACGGCGTCCGGCAGACCGGACACCCGGCAGATCCCGTCGGACACGCGGGTGACCTTGCCCGCCTGGAAATAGTCTATGCTCCGGTCCGCCTGGGCCACCGTCTCCTGAAGGATGCCGATAAAGTCCTCCCCGGCGGCGTCCGCCCCGGCGATGCTGGCCTCGGCCCGCTCCAGCATGTGGGACAGGGTCCCGTCGTACACGGTGTCCCCCACACGCAGGCGCACGCCGGCCAGGACACTTTGGTTGATCCTGGTCCGGATATGCACGTCTCCGTCCCGGATGTCCAGCCCCTGGGCCCGCAGCGCCGCGCCCACGCCCTGGGCCAGGCACACCAGATCCTCGATATCCGGCTCTTCCGCCGCAGTGAGGACCAGATCCGCCTCTCCGGCGGCCTCCACCCGGGCCAGTTCACCGGGGGGCAGGCCGAAGGAAGCGGCCAACTGCTTCACGCAGTCCGTCGTCAGGGCCTTCCGGGCCTGGGCGTATTCCTCCCCGGCCAGCAGCTCTCCGGCTGCTTTGGCGAGCCGGCCGGCGGTCTGCCGGTTCAGCTCCTGGCGCAGATGGGCGCGAAGCACCTCCGTCTCCCGCCGGACCTCCGCCTGAGCCCCGGCCAGAGCCGTTTCCTTTTCCCGCTGGGCCTTCAGGCTGCTTTTCCCGGCCGCCGCCTGGGCTTCGGCCAGGATAGAGGCCCGCTGGGCCTCCCCCTGCTCCCGGGCCTCGGCCAGCCGGTCCTCCAGGCCCGCGGCCTTTTCGGCCGCCGCCTGAGAATCCTCCAGCCCCCGGGCGATCTTCTCCCGGCGGTCCTTATATTTCTTGATTACGATCTTTTTCCCGAACAGATACAGGCCCACCGCCAGGATCGCAAAGTTGATCAAGGCGGCAAAAATGCTCCATCCGCTCATGTGCCAGTCACCCCTTCTGTCTGCCGGGACAACGCGCCTGTCAGGCGCCCTGTTCCCCGGTCGTGTTCAGAAGCCTGCCCGCCAGGGCCCGGGCCAGCTGGGCCTCCTGGGCCGCCAGCTGCTCCCCTTCCTGCTCCCGGCGCTGCAGTTCCTCCTGCCGCAGCTGGTCCCGCTGCCGCTGAGACTCCTGCTTCAGCGCCCCGGTCCACGCCGCCTTGTCCGCCCCGGCCTGGGCCCGGGCCTCCTCCAGGATGCGCTTGGCCTCCTGGCGGCTCTCCTCCAGTTGGGCCTGGAGCTCCCGGTCGTTTTCGGCAAGGGTCCCCTCCGCCCGGCGCTCCGCCTCCAGCCCCGCGTCGATCCGGGCGCGGCGCTCGTCCATGAAGCGCAGCAGCGGCTCATACAGCAGCTTCTTCAGCAGAAAATACAGCAGGAAAAAATCGATGACCGTCCAGAGAAGATCCCATATATTGATACTCAGCATGGAAACTCTCTCCCCTGTCCTGTTTTCAGATTTTGCCTACCAGCATAAAGGCGATCAGCAGGCCGTAGATGGTCAGAGCCTCCTGCAGGCCCATGGCCAGGATCATAGCCGTCTGGAGCTTGCCGGCAATCTCCGGCTGGCGCGCCATCGCGTCCATGGTCTTGGAGGCCACCAGGCCCTGGCCGATAGCCGTACCCACCACGCAAAGGCCCATCATAATGGCGATGGCCAGGGCAATAATTCCACTGCTTGTCATGTTCTCTTCCTCCGTCTAAATGTAATTTAAAAACCTTCTATGTATAGGGTATGCTCTTATTCTTCCTCTCCGGCCGCCTCTTCCACATAGATGGCCAGCAGCAGCGTGAACACCATGGCCTGGATCATGCAGAACAGCAGGCTCATCACGTTCATGACCACAGGCAGCAGGATGGGAAAGATGTTGTACAGCTGGGTCGTCACCGTCTCCTCGCCGTACAGGTTGCCGTACAGACGCAGGGCCAGCGACAGGGGCCGGATGAACTGCTCCAGCAGCGTCAGGGGCAGCAGCACGGCTACGGGCTTTAAAAAGCTCTTGAGATAATGCCCCAGGCCCTGCTCCCGGATGCCGATGGTATGAGTGGTGCAAAAGGCGATGATGCCCAGGGCCGCCGTCACCGACAGGCAGGCCGTCGGCACCGCGAAACCGGGCAGATGCCCCGCGCCGGGCAGGATCCCCGAATAGTTGCAGACGACGATGAAAATAAAAAAGGTGGCAAAAATGGGGAAATATTTCCTGGCTTTTTTCCGCCCCATGGTCCCGGCCACAAAGTTCTCGATCCCCTCCACGGCCATTTCCGCCGCGCATTGCAGGGGGCCGGGCACATCCTTGAGCCGCCGGGTGGCCAGCCAGGAGACCAGCGCCAGCAGCGCAATGATCACCCAGGAGGTCACCACCACCGAGGAGACCTCCACCGGGCCGATATGAAACAGCGCGCCCTCTTCCATAGCCCGCTCCTTTCCGCCGCCGTCACCGGCGGCCTCTCTGCCATTTCTGAATCTGTATCATAGCTCTTTTCCCGGGGTTTTGCAAAGGATTTTTTTCTTCTCCGGGGGAATTAACAAAAATTTAACATTTTATTCCAGGCCCTCGGGCTCCTCTGCCCGCTCCAGGCGGATGCTGTAGGTAAACGCGCCTTTGGCGTCTTCACAGCGGCCGCTGAGGACAAAACCCTTTTCCGCCGCCTCCCGGTCCAGCTGCCACTGGCCCTGGGGCAGCTCTATGCCCAGCACGGCCCCGGCGGTGTTTTCCGCCCAGACCTCCTCCCCCGGCCGGAGCTCCGCCCAGGCGGCGGGCTCCTCCCGGGAGCTGTCCGCATCCCAGAGCAGCAGCCGGACGCTCTCGCCCTCTCCCGGCAGGATCTCGGCATAACAGACCCGGCCCTGGCCGCCTAATTCGGAATACCGGGCGCCGGCCTCACTGAACTCCCACCAGCCCTGCCAGGAGCCCTGCAGGCTGTCCAGGGGCCCGGGCTCCGGCGACGGAAGCGGCGCCCCCTCGGCGGTAAAAGTCAGCTCCAGGCCGGTGCCCAGCAGGTCCAGGGTCAGCACCCCGGCCCGCAGGCTGCCTTTGGAGAGGCCCTTGCCGGTCTCCAGGCGCAGCGCCTCCCCATCCAGGCTCCAGCGGACGGCCCCGGTCTCCCCGTCCAGGGTGAGCAGGCCCTTGCCGCCGGATCCCAGCTCCAGGCTGAGCCCGCCCGGGAAGAGCGCCTGGGGGTCCAGCTCCGTCTCCCCGCTCTCCGCCCGGACGCACACATAGCTGCCCAGGCCCTCCTCCGGCGCGCCGCCGCAGGCGGTCAGGCACAGGCAGAGAACCAGGGACAGTATACCTTTTAAAAGCCCTTTTTTCATGCCCCCAGTATATCACGCCTGTCAATAAGAAGGGGCTGCAGCAAAAGCACATTTTGCTGCAGCCCTTTTTTACTTCTCGTAGCCCCGGAGGAACTGCCGGGTCCGCTCCTCGGCGGGATTTTTCAGCACCTGCTCCGGAGGGCCCTGCTCGGCAATGACGCCCCCGTCGATGAACAGCACCTTATCCGACACCGCGGCGGCAAAGGCCATCTCGTGGGTCACCACCACCATGGTCATTTTCTCCGCAGCCAGCTGCCGGATCACGTTCAGCACCTCGCCGGTGAGCTCCGGGTCCAGGGCCGAAGTGGGCTCGTCAAAGAACAGCACATCCGGCGTCAGGGCCAGGGCCCGGGCGATGGCCACCCGCTGCTGCTGGCCGCCGGAGAGCTGGTGGGGATAGTAGTTCAGCTTATCCCCCAGGCCCACCCGGAACAGCAGCTCCCGGCTCTTCTCCTCGATCTCCTCAAACAGCTCTTTCCGCCGCTGCTTATAGTCCGGCCGCTCCTTTGCCTGGAGCTTGGGGGCCAGGGAGACGTTGCCCAGGGCCGTGTACTGGGGAAACAGATTGAAATTCTGAAACACCAGGCCGAAGTGCAGCCGGTTCTGGCGGATCTCCCGCTCCGAGAGGCCGCGGCTGCTGGCCGCATCAAAGATCGTCTTGCCGCCAACGGCGATGCTGCCGGCGCTGGGGATCTCCAAAAAGTTCAGGCAACGCAGCAGCGTGGTCTTGCCGCCGCCGGAGGGGCCGATGATGGAGAGGGTCTCCCCTTTCTCCATCTCAAAGCTGACGCCCCTGAGCACCTGGAGGCTGTCAAAATTCTTGCGCAGGTCTTTTACTTCCAGTAAAGCCATCGTCTGCCCTCCTCACACCTTAAAATAGTCCAGCTTCTTCTCGGTCCAGGACAGGAGCAGGGTCAGCAGCCCGCTGAAGGCCAGATAGAACACGCCCGTGAAGAACAGGGGCCAGATGAGGCCCTGGCTCTTGATGAAGGCCTGGCCGTTCCAGATGATCTCATACACGGAGATGACCCGGGCCAGGGAGGTGTCCTTTACCAGGGTGATGACCTCGTTGCCCATGGGCGGGATGATGCGCTTGATGACCTGCAGCAGGGTCACCCGGAAGAAGATCTGGGTGCCGGTCATGCCCAGCACCTGGCCCGCCTCCCGCTGCCCTCTGGGGACGCCCTCGATGCCGCCCCGGAAAATCTCCGAGAAGTAGCAGGCGTAGTTGAAGATGAAGGCGATGATGGCGGCGGTGAAGCGGCCGGAGGCACCGCTGCCCCACCAGTTGTTGCCCAGGATCAGGCCGGGGCCGTAGTAGATGATCAGCAGCTGGAGCATCAGCGGGGTGCCCCGGACGACCCAGATCACCAGCTTGATGGGCCAGCTTAAAAGCTTGCAGCGGCTCATGGAGCCTAAGGAGATGAGCAGCCCCAGGGGAATGCCCCCCACCAAAGTCAGCACAAAGATCTCCAGGGTCTTTCCGAAGCCCTCTGTCAGGGAGAGCAGGACAGTTTGAAACATGGCTTACCTCGATTGTTTTGATCTCTTAAAAACGTCAGTTCAGCAGAGGGTCCGGAGGGCCCTCTGCTCAGACTGTAAACAAACCTCTGTACAACTCAATAAAGATGTAAAAAGGGTTCAAATTTGTTTTTGAGGCAGCTTTGCCGCCTCAAAAACTCCCTAAGGCGAATATCGTCGGCAGAAGTTCCTCGCATTCGCTTCCCCGTAAACGGGAAAGCTCACTTGCTCCGCTCTGCCTCCTCTCAAAACCAAAGCATATGCGCTTTGGTTTTGGTAAGGAAGAACAAGGCTGTCCGCCGATTTGGCGGGCCTTGGACCGCTAAATGGCTTTACAGCCTTGTTCTGACGCCGCGCCGACCAAGCGGAGCGCGACCTGTGCCCTTTGGGGTATAAGCGCGAGTGTCAAATGCGAGCCCAGCGAAGTACCCGAAGAGCACAAGCGGGTCGCATTTGAAGCATGTCGAAGGTCGACATGCTATCACGGCGCGACGATGGCCTCATTCACGCCGTAGAGCTCCGCCAGCTCCATGACGGTGCCGGCCGCGTAGGCGTCGGCATAGAAGGCGTTGAAGGCGTCCACCAGGTCGCTCCCCTGCCGGAAGCCCACGCCGTACTCCTCGCTGTCGTTCAGGCGGATGGTATAGGTCAGGTCGGGATAGCTGGTGCCCTCGCCGATCATGGCGCCGGCCATCAGCAGGTCGATCACGCAGGCGTCAGAGGTGCCGGCGCCCACTTCCATCAGGGCCGCAGCCTGGCTCTCGCAGGCAAGCGTGGTCAGGCCCGCCGCCGTGGCCTCTTCCTCACCGGCGCTGCCGGCCTCCACGGCCACCGTCAGGTCGGCCATGCTGGCGGCATCGGGATACTGGTCAGCCGCGTCGGCCTTCAGCACCACCACCTGGGCATTGTTGGCATAGGGGACGGAGCAGCTCATGGTGTTGAGCACCTCGTCGTTGAGGGTCATGCCGTTCCAGACGCAGTCGATGGAGCCGGCGTTCAGCTCCAGGACCTTGTTGTCCCAGTTGATCTCCACGAACTCGACCTCCACGCCCAGGCTCTCGGCAAAGGCCTTGGCCATGTCGGCGTCAAAGCCGATCCACTCGCCGTTGTCGTCCTTGTAGTCCATAGGCTCAAAATCGGTGATGCCCACGACCAGGCTGCCCTTGGCCTGGATGGCGGCCAGGTCGCTCTCGGCGGCTTCCGCAGGCTCTTCCGCGGCGGGTTCTTCCGCGGCGGGGGCTTCGGCGGCCGGCGCCTCAGTGGCGGGGGCCTCGGTGGCAGCGGGGGCGGCATTGCCGCCGCAGGCGGCCAGGCTCAGGACCATGCACAGAGCCAGCAGCAGAGCAAAAATCTTTTTCATTTTCTTTTCCTCCATATTTCCTTTGGTCTGACAGAGTCTGTTCTGTTTCCCTCTGTCGCTTCACTATGATAACACATTAGTTCAATAAAGCAAGTCTTTTTTCTTGTTTTGCTGTGCAAAATTTGCACAGCAAATTTCATAGGGGGCTTTAATTCCTATTAAAACTATGGTATATTAAGTTAGTATGAATTACAGAGGAAAGAAGGTGGGTTCGTGAACGTGACCAGCAAGGGCCGCTATGCCCTGCGCGTCATGCTGGATCTGGCCCAGCACCCGGACGAGGGATACATCTCTCTGAAAACCGTGGCTGACCGGCAGGATATCTCCATGAAATATCTGGAGAGTATCGTGGGCAGCCTGAAAAAGGCGGAGTTGGTGGAGAGCAGCCGGGGCAAGGACGGGGGATACCGGCTCAACCGGCCGGCGAAGGACTACCCCGTGGGGGAGATCCTCCGTTGCCTGGAGGACAATCTGGCCCCGGTGGCCTGCATCCGGGCCGGAAGCGTGGACTGCGACCGGGCCGCCGCCTGCATGACCGTGCCCATGTGGAAGGAGCTGGACGAGATCACCAACGCCTATCTGGACGGCGTGACGCTGGAGGATCTGCTCACCGGCGAAAAATGGCGCAGGAGCTGACCCCTTTCCTCCCGTCTTGACAAAATCCAAAGCTGTGCTATAATTCCCATTATATTTATAGGAAATACTCATAGAAAGGAAAGCCACCATGTTTGTTTATGCCGACAACGCAGCAACCACCAGCGTGAGCAAGACCGCGCTGAACGCGATGCTCCCCTACCTGACCGAGCAGTACGGCAACCCCTCCAGTCTCTATTCCTTTGCCCAGCACGCCACCGAAGCCCTGGCCCAGGCCCGGGCGGATGTGGCCGCCTGCATCGGGGCCCAGCCCCGGGAGATCTACTTTACCTCCGGCGGCAGCGAGGCCGACAACCAGGCCATCTTCTCCGCCGCCCGGGTGGGCGCCCGGAAGGGCAAGAAGCACCTGATCTCCACCAAGTTTGAGCACCACGCGGTGCTGCACTCCCTCAAGCGCCTGGAGAAAGAGGGCTATGAGGTCACCTATCTGGACGTGCACGAGGATGGGGTGGTCCGGCTGGAGGATGTGGCCGCCGCCATCCGGGAGGACACCTGCCTGGTGACCATCATGTTCGCCAACAACGAGATCGGCACCGTGCAGCCCATCACGGAGATCGGCGCCCTGTGCCGGGCCAAGGGCATCCCCTTCCACACCGACGCGGTCCAGGCCGCGGGGCACATGCCCATCGATGTGGAGAAGATGAATATCGATATGCTCTCCATGTCCGGCCACAAGTTCCACGCGCCCAAAGGCGTGGGCGTGCTGTATGTGCGCAAGAACATCCCCCTCATGAACCTGATCGAGGGCGGCGCCCAGGAGCGGGGCCGCCGGGCCGGTACGGAGAACGTGGCCGGGATCGTGGCCCTGGCGGCGGCTCTGAAGGAGTCGGTGGACAATATAGAGGCCAACACCGCCAAGATCATCCCCATGCGGGATAAGCTCTTTGCGGAGCTGAGCAAGATCCCCCACAGTAAGATCAACGGCAGCTTAGAGCACCATGTGCCCGGCACGGTGAACATGTGCTTTGAGGGCATCGAGGGCGAGTCCCTGCTGCTGCTGCTGGATTCCCATGGCATCTGCGCCTCCTCCGGCAGCGCCTGCACCTCCGGCTCTCTGGACCCCAGCCATGTGCTGCTGGCCCTGGGCCTGCCCCATGAGGTGGCCCACGGCTCTCTGCGTCTGTCCATCGGCGAGTACAACACCATGGAGGAGATCGACCATATCATCGAGGTGGTCCCCCAGGTGGTGGCCTATCTGCGCGACATGTCCCCGGTGTGGGACGAACTGGAGAAGGGCCAGCGGCCCCATCTGATCTGACAGCGGAAGTTTTATATAACAGGAGGAAAAGAAAATGGCTCTCTATAGTGAAAAAGTGATGGATCATTTCCAGAACCCCCGGAACGTGGGCAAGCTGGACGATGCCGACGGGATCGGCGAAGTGGGCAACGCCAAGTGCGGCGATATCATGCGCATGTATATCAAGGTGGACGACGGCATCATCACCGACTGTAAGTTCAACACCTTCGGCTGTGGCAGCGCCATCGCCACCAGCTCCATGGCCACCGAGCTCATCAAGGGCAAGCCGGTGGAAGAGGCGCTGAAGCTGTCCAACCAGGCGGTGGTGGAGGCCCTGGACGGGCTGCCCGCCTATAAGCTGCACTGCTCCGTGCTGGCCGAGGAGGCCGTCCGGGCCGCCGTGAAGGATTATTACGACAAAAACGGCATTGCCTACGATCCGAACGATTTCCAGATCCACGACTGCGAACACTGCGACACCTGATAAACGAGATATAACCTAAAAAAGACGCTTCGGAAAACCGAAGCGTCTTTCAGATTATAGACAAAGTTTCATTGTTTCCGCAGTGGAGCAGCGAGTAAAGAATTTAATCTGTTTTTGAGGCAGCTCTGCCGCCTCAAAAACACCCTGAGCCGCATGAAATGCGGCCCTCGCGCCGACCAACCGTAGGGCGATGAGCGCGAGTATCAAATGCGAGCCCAGCGCAGCGGGTCACATTTGAAGTGTCAGCGTCTGCGCCGGCGGCGTCTGCGGCGGCTGTCCCGGACGGACTGGACGATCAGGATCACGATCCCCACCACCAGCAGGGCCAGCACCACAAAAAACGTGATCCTAAACCCGCGCATGGCGGTGCTCAGGCCGCTCTCCTCATAGGACAGCTCCCGGCTCGTCTGATAGCCGCAGACCTCACAGACGCCCTCTTCCAGGCCGCTCTCCTTCTTCGTGGCCTCCCGGGCCACGGTCCAGGTCAGCGTGTGCTCCTCAAAGCCGCTTCTTTCGCCGCAGGAGCACTCGTGCCAATGCCCGGTCTCATCGCTTGTCCAGGTGGCGGGGAAGCTGTGCTCATGGTCTTCGGGCACCGTCTGGCCCCCCGGACCGGGGGACGGGCTGGCGCTGGGCGAAGCCGAGGGCGAGGGGGACGGAGAAGGGCTGGCGCTGGGCGAGGGGGAGGGCGAAGCCTTGGCCCCCCGGACCGTGATGGTGGCGGCCTGGGAGTCCTTCCGGCTGATATCCCCGGCGGAAATAAAGGTGCATACCACTTTCCAGCCGTCCATCTCCAGCGGCACGTTGTTGATGATCAGCGTGTCTTTATAATTTTCCGGCACCGGCACATTGGGGAACTGGGTCTGGATATCCTTCAGGGCCAGCTTCGCCCCGCTGGGGCTCACCAGATACCACTCATAGCTCTTCGCGTACAGGCCGGACACCCAGAAATCCGCCCACTTCCCCGGGTCCACCGTTTTGGACTTGGGGTTGTTGACAATGGTCACGTCCCAGATGGCGGGGGCGTACTCCTTGGAGAGGACCACCGAGTTTGCGGACTCCCAGCTGAGATCGCAGGGGGAGTTGTTGATATAGCCCGCCGCGCTGTTGGGGAAATAGTACCCGTCTATCGTCATCAGGCGGATCTCCACCCGGACGCGCCCGGTGCCGAACACCGCGTCTCCCCCTAAGACGCCCTGGCTGTCATACCAGGTGACGTCGTTTACATAACACCCGCTGGCACTGGTATTGACGCCGATGTCGGACACCGGCATCATGGCCACCGGGTCCTGGGACAGGGCGGCCAGCGCCCGGTTGACGGCCTGCCCGTCCTGGAAGCCGTCGCTCCAGCCGTCGCCGCCGTCTGTGCCGCCGGACTCCGACCAGCCGCCGGAGCCTGATCCTCCGCCGGAGCCGTTATCCAGGTCGCCAAAGCCGTCTTCCCAGCCGTCCGAGATGCTGGCCGCATCTCCGGCCACGTCCCCGGTTGTGTCTCCGAAGCCGTCTTCCCAGATCTGGCCGCCTCCGGCCCCCAGGGCCGTCAAACAGAAGCAGAGCGCCAGGAGCAGCAGCGCTGCGGTTTTGGTGTATTTGCCGCGCAAGCCTATCCCCCCTTTTTTACCAAATAACTATATGTTGTATTATACCGCGAACGGGAAGGCTGGTCAAGACACAATATGCCTTTTCCCCGCCCTCTCTTGCATTTTCCCGGAGCCTGTGCTATGCTTTCTGCATTGCAAAAAGCAGGAAACGGAGGCGGGAGCCTTGAGGACATATGACGCGGGGCGCTGTGACATTGCCGTCATCGGCGCCGGGCACGCGGGCATCGAAGCGGCCCTGGCGGCGGCCCGCCTGGGGCTGGACACGGTCTGCTTCACCGTGAACTTGGACAGCGTGGGCAACATGCCCTGCAACCCGGCCATCGGCGGCACCGGCAAGGGCCACCTGGTCCGGGAGCTGGACGCCCTGGGGGGTGAGATGGCCCGGGCCGCGGACCGGGCCTGCATCCAGTACCGGATGCTGAACCGGGGCAAGGGTCCGGCGGTCCACTCTCTCCGGGCCCAGGCGGACCGGCGGCGCTACCAGGCGGTGATGAAGCAGACCTTGGAGCGGCAGGAGCATCTGCGCCTGAAGCAGGCGGAGGTGGTGGACATCGGCGTGGAAGGGGGCCGGGTGGTCTCCGTCACCACGGCCACGGGGGCGGTCTACGCCTGCGGGGCGGTGATCGTCGCCTCGGGCACCTATCTGGACGGGCGCACCATCGTGGGCGAGACCCTGCGCTCCTCCGGGCCGGACGGGCTGGCCCCGGCGGTCCCCCTGGCGGCCCGGCTGCGGGAGCTGGGGTTGGAGATGCGCCGCTTCAAGACCGGCACGCCTCCCAGGGTCAACGCCCGGACGGTGGATTTTTCCAAAATGGAGCTGCAGGAGGGGGACCCGGAGCCGGAGCCCTTCTCCTTTGCCACGGAGCGGGCGCCGGAGAACCGGGCGGTCTGCTATCTGACCTATACCAACGAGCAGACCCACGCCATCATCCGGGAGAACCTCTCCCGGAGCCCCCTGTACAGCGGGGTCATTGAGGGGGTGGGCCCCCGGTACTGCCCCAGCATCGAGACCAAGATCATGCGTTTTCCCGACAAGCCCCGGCACCAGCTCTTTATCGAGCCCATGGGGCTGGACACCGAGGAGCTGTACATCCAGGGCTTCTCCTCCTCCATGCCCGAGGAGGTGCAGATCCGGATGCTCCACAGCATCCCGGGCCTGGAGCAGGCGGAGATGACCCGCTGCGCTTACGCCATCGAGTACGACTGTGTGGACCCCACGGAGCTGCTGCCCACCTTGGAGTGCAAGAAGATCGCCGGGCTCTACGGGGCCGGGCAGTTCAACGGCTCCTCCGGCTATGAGGAGGCGGCGGTGCAGGGTTTCGTGGCCGGGGTGAACGCGGCCCGGAAGCTGCGGGGCCGGAGTCCCTTTATCCTCCGCCGCAGCGACGGCTACATCGGCACCCTGATCGACGACTTAGTCACCAAGGGCACCGAGGAGCCCTACCGGATGATGACCTCCCGCAGCGAATACCGGCTGCTCCACCGGCAGGACAACGCCGATGAGCGCCTGGCCGCCCTCGGCCGGGAGCTGGGCCTGGTCAGCGAAGAGCGGTTCCGGGCGGTGCAGGAGAAATACGCCGCCGTGGAGCGGGAGCTGAAGCGTTTGGAGGAGACCCGCCTGGCCCCCTCGGCGGAGCTGAACGCCCTGCTGGAGAACCGGGGCACCGCCCCGGCGGCCCCGGGGGTGAGCCTGGCGGAGCTGCTGCGCCGGCCCCAGCTGAGCTACGGGGACCTGGCCCCCTTCGATCCCGGGCGTCCGGCCCTGAGCCGGCCGGTCACCGAGCAGGCGGAGATCCGCCTGAAATACGAGGGCTATATCAAGCGGCAGCTGAAGCAGGTGGAGGAGTTCGCCCGGATGGAGGACCGGCCCCTGCCGTCTGGGCTGGACTATACCGCCATCCCCGGGCTGCGGCTGGAGGCCCGGGAGAAGCTGCAAAAGATCCGCCCGGCCAACTTCGGCCAGGCCGGCCGCATCTCCGGCGTCTCCCCGGCGGATATCTCGGTCTTAATGATCTGGATCGAGAGCCATAAATAACAGACAGCGCCGCCGTTTCCGGCGGCGCTGCCGCTTTAGATAAACTCCTGTAACATTTGCCGCTGTGCAGCAAAGAAGGTTTAAATCTGTTTTTGAGGCAGCTTTGCCGCCTCAAAAACTCTCTAAAAACTCTCTAAGCCGCATGGAATGCGGCCCTCGCGCCGACCAACCGGGGCAAAACCCCGGGCGATAAGCGCGAGTATCAAATGCGAGCCCAGCAAAGCGGGTCGCATTTGAAGCCGGAGGCTTTTATCTCTGTTCATTAACATAGATGTTGACTTTGCTCTGGATCAGCCGGGCCACCTCTTCCGCGCTCTTCTGGCCCAGGAAGAAGGGTTTGGCCTCGTTGGTGATCAGCTCACTGACGGCCTCGTTGGAGCTGTAATCCTTGGTGGTGCTTTCGATCAGATCCCGCAGATTTTGGGCCTGTGCCTCAGAGAGCTGATAGATCTCCCGGATGGTGCCGTCCTCAAAGCCCCAGGAGGCCAGGGGGACCATGATCTTCTCTCCGTTTTCGTCCGTCACATAGTCCCCGTTTTCGTCCTTCTGATACCGGGGCTCCATGAGCTCGGCCAGCTTCTCCTCAAAGACGCTCCGCTTCACCGGCAGATACCAGAGGCTGTTCTGGAACTCGTCCTCCAAGAAGAGGCGCATGAACGACCAGGCCCCCTCCTTGTCGGCGCAGCGGCTGCTCATGCCCAGGCTCATCTGGAACTGCATGGCGTTGCCCGCGCCGCTGCTGGTGGGATAGCCGATATAGGTGGTGGCGGAGGAGGTACCGTCGCCGCCAAAGTAGAAGTCGTTATAGATCACATCCTGCAGGCTGTAAATACTGGCGCGCAGGAGCATCTGCCGCCCCGCCGCGATGCGGGTCTCGGTGTTCATGTCCTCGTCGTTGTATTCGTAGTGTTCCCAGTCAAACTCGTCCAGGAAGCGGTTGCAGAACTGCAAAAGCCGGATAAACTCGGGGCTGTCGAAGCGGCAGGTGCCGGTGCTCCAGTCGATGAAGCTGTCCAGGTCCATGTCCAGGCAGGTGGTGAGCATCTCGTCTTTTGTGGTACTGTAGTCGAAGGGGTCGCAGCCCTCGGGCATGGTGGCCAGGGCCGCGTCGAACTGATCAAAGGTCCAGCCCGGGGTGTCCCCCACCACGGACTTGGCCCCAATGACGGTGTAAATAGAGAAGGAGGGGCTGAGCTTATACAGCCCGCCGTTGACCTCCAGCGCGGAGAACACGCTGGAGAAGAAGTCCTCCCGGCCAAAGTCCGCGTCGGCGTCGATATAGGGGTACAGATCCTCCAGCAGGCCCTTGTTGGCCAGCTGCTCATAGGGCAGACCGCTCATATCCATCAGGTCGGGCACCTTGCCGGACATGATCTCGGTGGTCAGCTTGGTGAGCCCGGCCGTATAGTCCTCATCGGTGCTGTACTCGGCGTAGTCCGTCACGTCGATGTGGTACTTCTCGTTCTTCCGGTTGAAGTTGATGATCTGCTGGCGCAGCTGATAATCTAAGTTGAAGACCGCCAGGCTCAGGCTCTGCTTGTGGGGCACGGAGTCATAGGGCACCTGGCGCACGGTCATGAGCTCGGTGGTCACGCTCTCATAGTTTGAATCCCAGGTGTTGAGCACGCCTAAAATGGTCCCGTCCTCCCGGACGGTGATCGGGCCCAAGCTGTCGCTGTCCACATCCAGGTTCAGCCAGGTGACCAGGCGCACCGGCTCGCTGCCGTCCAGCTTCAGGCCGTAGAGATTGATGCCGCTGGTGTAGTACAGGTCATAGTCGCCGCTGCCGGAGACCAGGTCCCAGGCGGTGTTGGGGACCGTATAGCTCTCCCCTAAGCTCTTGGTCCCGGGGTCCACCACATGGAGGGTATAGCCGTCCTCCTCATAGTACAGCACGCCGATCCGGCCGTCTTTCAGCTGGACCAGGTTATCCGCCCAGGTATCCAGCGGGATGGTGTAGGCAATGCTGCCGTCGGAGGCGATGGCCATCAGGCCGCTGTCGTCGGTGGTCAGCAGATTGCCCTGGCCGTCGGACACCATGTTGTAAATGTTCAGGTATCCGTTCTCCGGGGTCTCGATCCGGGCGCTGCTGAGCTCGGCGCCGTCCTTGTCCAGGCTGCGGATAAAATAGGCGTCCTCATACTGGACATAGTCGTAGTAACCGGGGTCGTCCATGGTCAGATCCGCGGGGCCGGCATAATACCGGGTGAAGCAGTTCTCCACCAGCTGGAGGCTGCCGTCCTCGTTCAGGACCAGGCCGTTGATGCTGCCGCTGGAATACACGTCGCTGTACTCCCCCTCGGGCAGCTGGGGCTCCACGGGGGCGTATTTCTCCAGCCGGTGGAGCTGCCCGTCAAAGCTCACGAAATACAGGCGGAACTCATAGGTCCCGTCCAGGCCCTTGGCCGCGGCCATGGTCCCCTCCTCGGGGGCTTCGTCGCTGATGCGTTCATAGACGGAGCAATAGAAGCCGTCCTCCGTATAGAGCATGGGCTGCATGCTCTGGCTGCCCCGGAGCAGCTCTTTATACTCCGCCGCGTACACGGTCTCCGGCGTGTCGGTGGGTTTGGGGGCGGCCCCGCCCTCCTTTTTGCCGCAGGCGGCCAGGCTCAGGGCCAGGGTCAGCACCAGCAGCAGGGCCAGGGCTCTCTTCATCTTTCTCATGGTGTGTCCTCCTCGCGTCCTTTGATTGATATAGTCCGAAAACGCCGCTTCCGGGCCGCGCCTCTGCGGGAGCGGAAAAAGAATACGGAAAACCGGCGAACTTTTCGCATTAAGAAACCGTCTGTTATTGTAGCATAGATTTCCCGCCCTGTCTCTTAAGAATTCTTAAAAGTTCTTAAAAATTCTTAAATCTGCGCCAGAAGTTTTGCGCCGGCGAAAATCTGTGTTATACTACAGCATGTGAATAAAAAACCGTGGAGGTGCAGTGTGGCAGACCGTTCTCATATCCTTATAGTAGATGACGATAAAGACATCCGAAATGTTCTCTCTCTTCTTTTAAATAACGAGCATTATTTGGTGGGCGAGGCCGCCGGCGGGGACGCCGCCCTTACATACGTGCGGAATCACCAGGATGTGGACCTGGTGATCCTGGATGTGATGATGCCGGGGCTCTCCGGCTATGAGGTCTGCGGGGAGCTGCGCAAGCTCTCCAACGCCCCCATCCTGTTTCTCACCGCCAAGTCCGCCGAGAGCGACCGGCTGTCCGCCTACGGCAGCGGCGGGGACGATTTTCTCTCCAAGCCCTTCTCCCACGCGGAGCTGCTGGCCAAGGTGGGCTCTCTGCTGCGGCGCTACCGGGACTATAAGGGCAAGCCCAGCCAGACCGTGGTCATCGACCACCTGGAGGTGGATCTGGATAACCACCGGGTCCGCTCCTTCGGCGAGGACGTGACCCTGACGGACAAGGAATACGCCATTTTGGCGCATCTGCTGCTGCACCGGGGGGAGACCGTCACCGCCCGGGATCTGTACGAGGCCGCCTGGAAGGAGCAGTTCCTGCCGGGCTCCAACAACACCGTGATGGTCCACGTGCTGAATCTGCGCCGGAAGGTGGAGGAGCAGCCCTCCAACCCGTCCATCGTGCGCACGGTCTGGGGAAGGGGTTATCGGATTGACTGAGCGCTTCAAGCTCCCCCGCTCTCTCAACGCCAAGATGCTGTATGTGATCCTGCTGTCTTTAGCAGCGGCGCTGGCGGTGTATCTGGCCGTCACCTGGATCGGGGATCTGGCGGTGGAGAAGATCTATATGAGCCCGGAGGCGGTCTCGGCCCGGAAGGCGGAGATCTATTCCCGCTTCAGCGCCTACGTGACAGAGGAGGGCATCTCCGGGGAGGATTCCGCCGCGGTGGCGGCCTGGACCCGCCGCAACGAGTACACCACCATTCTCCTCTACCAGGGGGACAGCCTGAACCTGCTGGCGGAGGACGGCCAGGCCCAGAGCTCCGACAGTATGCAGAACTACGAGCGGCTCCAGTATGCCAGCCAATACGGCAAGCTGTACCCCCTGCGCTTCTCCAACGGGGTGTACCACATCGCCATTGGGGACAATACGGAGCTGCGGGAGCTGCGGCTCAACCGGCTGATCGCCGTGGCCCTGGCGGGGACCGTTTTCGTGGCGGGGATGCTCTGGTACATCAGCCGCCTGTCCTCCCGGATCATCCGGCTGGCCCGGCAGGCTCTGGAGATCGGCGCCGGGGACTTAGAGGGCCCCATCACCGTCAAGGGGGAGGACGAGCTGGCCCAGCTGGCCGGGTCCGTGGACAACATGCGCCGCTCGGTGATCGAGCGGATGCTGGGCGAGCGCCGGGCCTGGGAGGCCAACAGTGAGCTGATCACCGCCATCTCCCACGATATCCGCACCCCCATGACCAGCCTCATCGGCTACTTAGGTCTTTTGAACGACGGCAGCTTTACCGACCCGGAGCGGATCAAACAGTTTACCTCCTCCGCCTACGGCAAGGCCATGGAGCTCAAGGACCTGACCGACGAGCTGTTCAAATACTTCCTGGTCTTCGGCCCCTCCCAGCTGGAGCTGGACATGGACGCCTACGACGGGCAGCTCTTATTGGGGGAGCTGTTGGGAGAGCTGGAATTTGACCTGCGGGACGCCGGCTTTGAGATCGAGCGGATCAGCCGGGGCGGGGCCTGCACGGTCAACGCGGACCCGCTGTATTTAAAGCGGATCCTGAACAACCTGGAGTCCAACGTGAAGAAATACGCGGACCCGGCCCGGCCGGTGGTCCTGCTGGACGAGCTGCGGGAGGAGCGCTTCTGCGTCTGCGTCTCCAACAGCGTCGGGAAAAATATGGACCGGGTGGAGAGCAGCAAGATCGGCCTGCGCACCTGTGAGAAGATGATGGACCTGATGGGCGGCAGTTTTACCGTCACCAAAGACGAGGAGCACTTTGCCGCCGAGCTCAGCCTCCCGGCCGTGCCCGGGGCGCCGGAGGAGGGCGCATAACGAAATCCCGGCGCGGCTCCAAAGCCGCGCCGGGATTTCGTTATGCGCTTTTTCAGCAGCCGCAGCCGCCTCCGCAGCCTTCGCCGCAGCTGCCGGAGCAGCCGCCGCAGCCGCCTCCGCAGCCGCCGGCCTCCCCGTCCAGGGGCGGCAGCTGCCCGGTGACCAGCAGGTCCGCGGCCGTGTCCGCGTCTCCGCTGTAGCCGTAGATGGGCACGATCCCCATCCCCAGCAGCGCGGCCTGGGCCTCGCTGCCCATGTTCCCCGCCATCACCGCCGCGACGCCCTGGTCCCGCATCAGCTCCGCCATGGCCTGATGGCCGTGCCGGTCCGAGCTGTCCACCAGGACTTTTTTGCACTCCGCGGTGGTCTCTCCGTAATAGTCATAGATGGCAAAGGTCTCGCAATGGCCAAAGTGCTGGAAGATCTCTCCGTCCTGATAGGCAATGGCAACTTTCATACCGTTCTCCTTTTATTCCTGTGCTCGTCAGAGCTTCTCGATGGTCTCTAAAATGGGATCCAGGGCCGAACCGTCGGCGCTCTCGATCTCCCCGGCGTCCACCATGGCGGCCACCGCCGGGTCGATGGGCAGGCGGGCGGTACGCTCAATGCCGAAAGCGGCGGCGATCTCCTCCACATGGCTCTGGCCGAAGATGTTGTGCTCCTTGCCGCAGTCCGGGCACTTGAAATAGGACATGTTTTCCACCAGGCCCAGCACCGGCACGTTCATCATCCGGGCCATATTCACCGCCTTGGTCACGATCATCTCCACCAGATCCTGGGGCGTGGTGACGATGATCACTCCATCCACCGGCAGCGACTGGAACACCGTCAGCGGCACATCCCCGGTGCCGGGGGGCAGGTCTACGAACATATAGTCCACGCTCTCCCACAGCACGTCCGTCCAGAACTGGGTCACCGCCCCGGCGATGACCGGGCCCCGCCAGACCACCGGCTCCGTCTCGTCCTCCAGGATCAGGTTGATGGACATGATCTGGATGCCCGTGCGGGTATATACCGGCAGCACGACCTCCTCGGTGCCCCGGGCGTGCTCGGTGACGCCGAAGGAGCGGGGAATGGAGGGGCCGGTGATGTCCGCGTCCAGCACGGCGCAGTTATAGCCCTTGCGCTGCATCTGGGAGGCCAGGAGGCTGGTCACCAGGGATTTGCCCACCCCGCCTTTGCCGCTGACCACGGCGATCACCTTATTCACCCGGGAAGCGGGATGCAAGGGCTTGAGGAAGCTCTCCTGGGTCCGTTCGGCGCAGTTCTCGCCGCAGGTAGAGCAGTCATGACTGCATTCGCTCATGAAATTCCTTCCTTTCGGTTTTTCTGATCTTGCAATTTTTGTAATGTATAGCTATAGTATACCCCTCTTTTGCCCGTCCGTCAAACATATTCATTTGATCAGGCCGGTTTTGCGCAGGCGCTGGAGCAGATATTGGGCGCACAGGCCCGTAAACACCCCGGTGATGATCCCGGAGACGGCCAGAATGGGCCCGTAGGCCAGGACGCCCGGGGTCCTTACCACCAGCAGGCAGGCCAGCAGCTGCCCGGCGTTGTGGGCCACCGCCGCCAGGGCGCTTACCGCCCAGAGCCGTTTTTCGGGGATCACGGCGGTCAGCAGGCACATGGCGGCGTAGGCCAGCAGCCCGCCGCAGGCGCTGTAGAGCAGGGTGGAGGGGCTGGCGGCGAACAGCGCCCCCAGCAGCACCCGCACAGTCAGCACCGCCCCGGCCTCCTTCCGGCCCAGGGCCCGCATGGCAAACAGCGTCACCGCATTGGCCAGCCCCAGCTTCACCCCCGGGATGGGGACCGGCGCCGGCAGCTGGGCCTCCAGGGCGAAGATGCCCAGGGCCGCCGCGGCCAGAAGCGCCGTCAGGGTCAGGCGCCGCGTTCCCTTAGGCATCGATGTCTCCCCCTTCGATCTGGATCACCAGCCGGTGGGGCATACACACGATGGGGATCCCCCCGCCGGTCAGGCGGCCCTGACTGACGCATATTTTGTCCGGGCAGTCCGCCTCCGTCACAGAGATGGCCCCCGGCTCGATCCGGATGGTGTTGTGCCCCCAGGCGGTGTCCACCGGCAGGTCGTAGCTCTCCCGCACCTGGCTCAGATCCACCCGGGCCAGCTCCTGCCCGTCCACGGTGATCACCGCCACGGTGCCGCCGCCCCGGCCCAACAGGCCCCAGGCGGCCAGGCCCAGCAGGCAGACCGCCGCCAGGGCGCAGAGCCAAAGGATGTTTCTTTTCTCTTTCATAATTCCATTGTAGTTTAAACCGGGGATGTTGTCAATGGCCCCTATTTTGTGTTATAATAATTAAATTGGTAAAAATGATATTCTGTTCAGGAAAGGAGGCGTCTCGCTTGGAGGCCTATCAGGAGTTTGCCCAGGTGCTGCTGGCCGCTTCGAAATTTGCCATGCTGCTGCTCTCGGCGGCGATCCTGATCCGCTGCCTGCGCTCCATGCTCAGCGAAAAGGCCGAGCCGGAGACCTGGGGCTACCTGCGCCTGGGCCGGGAGACGCTTCCTGTCCAGCATTGGGAGAGCATCATCGGCAGCGCCCGCAGCGCGGACCTGCGGGTGGACAGGCCCAAGGTGGGCAAGGTCCACGCGGTGCTCACCCGCAACGACCGGGGCCTCTGGCATATTTACGACGTGTTTTCCAAGGGCGGCGTCTGGGTCAATGGAGAAAAGGTGGACGAGAGCGGCGCCCCTTTGGAGGATGGGGATGTGGTGAACCTGAACGGGACCAACACCCGTTTTTTGGACATTCCCCCGGAGAAGCGGGAAAAGCTGGACGCGGCCCGGACCGCGGCCGGGAAAACCGTCTCCCCCTCCCTGACCCTGATCGACCTGACCCTGTTCCAGCTCTGCCTGTTGGCGCAGCACGCGCTCTCCGCCTCCCGGGAGCATCTGCCCGCCATCGCCTTGGGCTTTGCCACCCTGATTCTGCTCCAGTGGTGCTGCTATAACGCCATGCGCCTGATCCACCGCAGCGGCTTTGAAGTGGAGACCCTGGCCTTTTACCTCAGCTCCCTGGGGATGTCCGTGGCCGCCTCCTCCACCCCGGAGGACATGTTCAAGCAGATCCTGCTGACGGTGGCCGCCGTAGCGCTGTTCCTGCTGGGCGGCTGGTGGCTGCGGAATTTAAAGCGCACGTCTCTGATGCGCGGCCCCATGGCGGTGCTGGCCCTGGCCCTGCTGGCGGTGAACGTGCTCTTCAGCGAGTCGGTCTTCGGGGCCCGGAACTGGCTGGAGTTCGGGGGCTATTCCTTCCAGCCCTCGGAGCTGGTGAAGGCGGCCTATATCTACGTGGGGGCCTCCACCCTGGACCGGCTCTACCGGAAGCGGAACCTGTTCGGCTTCATCGCCTTCTCGGCGGTGTGCGTGATGGCCCTGGCCCTGATCGGGGACTTCGGCACCGCGCTGCTGTTCTTCGTCAGCTTCTTAGTGATCTCCTTCATGCGCTCCGGCTCCATCGCCACGGTGTTCCTGGCGGTCACCGGGGCGGGGCTGGCGGGCTTTCTGGCCGTCAGCGCCCGGCCCTATATTGCCCAGCGCTTCACCGTCTGGGGCCACGTGTGGGAGGATGTGTATGACAAGGGCTACCAGCAGACCCGGGCCATGTCCGCCGCCGCCTCCGGGGGGCTCTTCGGCAAGGGCGCCGGCGCCGGCTGGCTGAAGGATATCTTCGCCGCCAACACGGACATGGTCTTTGCCATGGTCTGCGAGGAGCTGGGGCTGCTGATCGCCGTCTGCATGGTGCTGGCCATGCTGGCGCTGGCCTTTTTCGCCGTGCGCAGCGCCCGGAACGGCCGCTCCGCCTATTACGCCATCGCGGCCTGCGCCGCCGTGAGTATGCTGCTGTGCCAGCTGGCGCTGAACGTGTTCGGCTCGCTGGACATTCTGCCCTTCACCGGGGTCACCTTCCCCTTTGTGTCCCGGGGCGGCTCGTCGCTGCTGTCCTGCTGGATGCTGATGGCCTTTATCAAAGGGGCGGACAACCGGCTGGGGGCCAGCTTCGCCGTGCGCCCGGCGGACCAGGATACCGGCCGCCGCCGGGAGGAGGACGGAGAGGAGGGCCGGAAGAGATGAAAAAGATCACCACCCGCGCCCTGTCCGTGCTGCTCATCGCCGCCTTGGTGGTGGTGGGGCTGACGGTGTACGTCCTGCGGTACATCGACCACGGGCGGGACTGGGCCCTGTACTTTTCCCGGGCAAACTCCGGCTCCACCGGGGAGCTGATCGACCGCAACGGCGTGAGCCTGGCCGCCTTCTCCGCCTCGGAGAGCCTCTTCGCCGGGGACGCCCTCACCCGCACCGCCAACTACCACGTGACCGGGGACTACTGGGGTCGCAGCGGCACCGGGCTCCTCTCCGCCTACTGGACGGACATGCAGGGCTTCAGCTTAGTGTCCGGCACCACCCAGAACGAGAGCAGCATCCTGCACCTGAGCATCGACTCGGAGCTGAATAAGACCGCCTACCAGGCCCTGGGGCCGGACCGGAAGGGGGCCGTGCTCCTGGTCAACTACCGGACCGGGGAGCTGCTGTGCATGGTGTCCGGCCCGTCGGTGGACCCGGCGGACGCCGACGCGGTGCCCGGCGAGGGGGCCTATATCAACCGCTGCCTGTCCTCGGCCTTTACCCCCGGCTCGGTCTTTAAGCTGATCACCGCCGCCGCCGCCATCGAGAACATCCCGGATATCGACAGCCGCAGCTTCTATTGCGAGGGCAAATACTCCATCGCGGGGGTGGATATCGTCTGCTCCGGCGAGCACTATACTCAGACCTTCGAGCAGGCCCTGTCTAACTCCTGCAACGTGGCCTTCGCCCAGATCGCCGTGATGCTGGGGCAGGACACCATGGTGGACTATGTGCGCCGGTACGGCCTGCTGGACGGCCACGAGCTGGACGGCATCCCCACCGCCGCCGGGACCTACCCCACCGAGTTCGTGGGGGACCCGGAGCTGGGCTGGTCCGGCATCGGCCAGTCCACGGACATGGTCAACCCCTTCGCCCTGCTGCGCTTTGTCTCCGCCGTGGGCAATGACGGCGTCCTGGTGACGCCCCACCTGCTTTTGAGCGGGGAGGAGCCGGAGCGGGAGCGGATGCTCCCCCCGGAGACCGCCCGGCGCCTGGGGCAGATGATGAACTACAACGTGGTCAGCCACTACGGAGGCGAGGAGCGCTTCCCGGGCCTGGCCCTGTGCGCCAAGACCGGCACCGCCGAGTTGGGGGACGGCACCAGCCACGCCTGGTTTGCCGGGTTTCTCAGCGACGAGGAGCACCCCTACGCCTTTGTGGTCCTGGTGGAGCGGGGCGGCGGGGGCCTGACCGTGGCCGGAGAGCTGGCCAACAAGCTTTTACAGGCGGCGGTGAGCCGCTGAACGGGAGAATCGCGTTATGACAGATATCACCGTCAGCTCGCTGGTCAAATCCTACGAGCTGGGAAAAAACATATTGGACGGTTTAAGCTTCACCGTGGAGACCGGGGAGCGGCTGGGCATTTTGGGCCGCAACGGCTGCGGCAAGACCACCCTTTTCCGCATCCTCACCGGGGAGATCGGCTACAACGAGGGCAGCGTCTCCGTCGCGCCCGGCAAGCGGCTGGGCCTGATCTCCCAGATCCCGGTCTACCCGGAGGACTGGACCACGGAGGACGTTCTGAAGGACGCCCACCGCCGGCTCTACCGTATTTCGGACCGGCTGGAGGAGCTGACCCTTCTGCTGGAAAAGGACCAGTCCCCCGCCCTGCTGCGGGAGTTTGACCGGCTCAGCGAGGACTTCCGCCGCTTAGGGGGCTACGACATGGAGGTGGACCGGAACCGGGTGGCCAACGGCCTGCAGATCTCCGAGGCCATGCGGGGGCAGCTGTTCTCCAGCCTCTCCGGCGGGGAGCGGACCCGGGTGAACCTGGCCCGGCTCATTTTGGAGGACACGGACATCCTGCTCCTGGACGAGCCCACCAACCACTTGGACCTGCGGGCCACCGAGTGGCTGGAGGAATATCTGCTGCGCTTCAAGGGCACGGTCCTGGCCGTGAGCCACGACCGGTATTTTCTGGACAAGGTGGTCCAGCGCTGCATCGAGATCGACGAGGGCAAGGCCGAGGCCTACAGCGGCAATTACAGCTTTTATGTAGAGGAGCGGCAGCGCCGCTTTGAGGAGAAGCTCAAGCGCTACCAGCGGGACCAGGCCAAGATCGAGCAGCTGACCCGGGCCGCGGAGCAGATGCACCTCTGGGCCTTCATGGGCAGCGACAAGCTGCACAAGCGGGCCTTCTCCATGGAAAAGCGGATCGAGAAGCTCCAGACCAGCGAGAAGCCCACCGAGCGGAAAAAGCTGAAGGTCAAATTCAAAGAGCGGGCCTTCAACGGGGACGAGGTGCTGGTAACGGAGGGCCTGGCCAAGTCCTTCGGGGAAAAACGGCTCTTTTCGGACCTGGAGCTGACGGTCACCGGCGGGGAGCGCATCGCCCTCATCGGGGACAACGGGGCCGGGAAATCCACCCTTATCAAGCTCATCATGCACCAGGAGACGCCGGACACCGGCTGGCTCTCCTTAGGGCCCTCGGTGCGCACGGCCTATCTGCCTCAGATCATCTCCTTCACCAGCGACAGCCGCTCTGCCCTGGACACCATGCTCTATGACTGCCGCTGCCAGCCCCAGGAGGCCCGGGACCGGCTGGCCGCCTTCGGCTTTCGGGGAGAGGACGTGTTCACCCCGGTGGGGGCCCTCTCCGGCGGGGAGAAGAGCCGCCTGCGCCTGTGTATGCTCATGGGGGCGGATATCAACTTTCTGATCCTGGACGAGCCCACCAACCACCTGGATATCGCCAGCCGGGAGTGGATCGAGGACGCTCTGTCCGACTATGGGGAGACCCTGCTTTTTGTCTCCCACGACCGGTATTTTATCGAGAAATTTGCCAGCCGCGTCTGGCTGCTGGAGAATGGCCGGATCACGGACTTTCGCGGCGGCTATGCCGACTTCTGCCAGTGGCGGGAGCGGCAGGCGGTCTATGCCCGCTCCGAACAGGCGGAGCAGAAGAAAAAAGAGCCCAGGGAGCCCAAAAAGTCCAAAGCCTCCAACACCGGACGGCAGCTGGAGCGCACGGAGAAGGAGATCGGCCGCCTGGAGGAGCGGCTGGCCGCCCTGGACCGGGAGGCGGAGCTGCACGCCGCGGACTACCAGAAGCTGCTGGAGCTGGAGGCGGAAAAGGAGACGCTGAACGCCCAGCTCCTGGCGCTGTATGAAAAATGGGAGGCTTTGAGCCAATGAACGAACAAAAGAAAAAATTCCCCTTCTGGGCCCTGGCCTCCGGCCTGCTGCTGGTCCTGGCGGCCCTGGCCCGCTTTGTGCTGCGGGGCTATGCCTATCTGGCCTATACCCTGGCCTTTTTCGCGGCGCTGATCCTGCTGCACCGGTTTTTGAGCAGGAAGCTCTGGCGGGTGGTGCTGGTCCTGGTATGCCTGGGCTTTGCCTATTTTATCGCCGTGGAGATCCCCATCATCCGAAACGCCCGCACCGACCCGGACCCGGAGCGGGAGTATCTGATCGTATTGGGGGCCGCAGTCTACGGGGAGCAGCCCTCCCCCTCCCTGCAGCGGCGGCTCCAGGGGGCGCTGGACTATCTGGAGACCTATCCGGACAGCGTGGCCATCGTCACCGGCGGCCAGGGCAGCGGCGAAGCCATGACCGAGGCGGCCTGCATGTACGACTGGCTGACCGAGCACGGCGTCGCCCCGGAGCGTCTGCTTCGGGAGGAGCGGGCCACCTCCACCAAGGAGAATCTGGCCTACTCCCTGGAGATCATCCGCGCCCGGGGGGACGACCCCCAGGGCAAAGTGGCCGTGCTCTCCAGCCCTTACCATCTCTACCGGGCCAAGCTCATGGCCCGGGCCCAGGGGGTGGAGGCGGCCGGCGTGGCCGGCGCCTTTGACCATCCGCTCCTGACCCTGACCTATTTCATCCGGGAGGCCTTCGGCGTGACGCACCTGTGGGTCTTCGGATGGTAAAGCTCTGAATGAGGAATTAGGAATTAAGAATTAGGAATGAGGAATAAAAGTGCCCTTCTCTTTTCGATATGGGAAAGAGAAGGGCAGTCTGTAGACAAGCAGAAGGACCATGCATAAACATGCAGGGGGAGAGGGCAGAGAGGGGGCGGGAGCCCCCTTTCGGCGTTCAATCTACTCAACTCCCAGAGCATTTTTGAATGCTCTGGGAGTTGCTTTCAAGGTGAAGACCTTTGTCTTCACCTTGAGGGCGCTTTTTTAATCGTTCCGCTTTCTTTGGGCACAAGCGGAAACCGGGGACCATACGATTCATTCCGCTGCCGGGTAAGTTCACAGCCAGGCTTCATAATAATACCAGCAATCGTCAATTTTCTTTGTCATGCCGCGGTTATCCGTCCCGTCAGTCCATTTCCAGCTGTTATCGCCCGCGGGCGTTAACTCCGCATCCATATTCATAAACGCGGCGGGCGTGCCGTCCGGCGAATAGTAGAATCCCATATATGGGATCAAGCCCCAGCCAAATGTATAAAACTGGACGATGGGATGCTCCCCGTCATACAGTCCCCCGACACTTACCCCGCGGTAACTTTCGGTGGAAATATCCCCAGCCAAACAAGCGGATGCAATATCAGACAGATCTTCGTTGTGCGTTCTGACAAAAAGAGCGACCCTCTCCCCGGGTGTGCAGACCCAGACGGCCGCGGTAACTACGACCAACGCGGCTGCCAACAAGGCTATGACCGTTTTGCCTTTCTTTTTGTGCATACATATCACCCTTACAGCTCCCGCGCTGCCGCGTTGATCCTTCCCCGCTAAGCCGGGATCTGACCTATCCTTTTTTCTTTATAAGCCCGGAGATCAGCATAGATGCGGCTCCCAGCGCTAAATAGACCGCCGCATATAGGATAAACGCCACTTCACCCCAGTCGAAAAGCAGCCATGTACCGGCCAAAAAGAAGAACGCTGTGAGGACCGGCAATATCCAGAGTCTTTTTATGTCCCGGCCGGCATAGGCTCCGGCACAAATCGCATACAGGGGGTCCAGCGCGAAAAACAGAAGGAAGCAGACCGCCATTCCGTCATCCCCTTGAACGAAGGTGACCGAAAGCCACGGCAATATGAGCATGACCGCGGCAGCCGCCAGGACCCAAGGTATGATTTTTTTCATGCTGTCCGTCTCCTTCGTTATTCTTTTTTGCGCTTTGAAAGGCGTCCGAACGCCCAATGGCACAGACTCACAATGGCCGTGGTGACAACGCATGTAATCAGATATTTCAGAAGAAAATCCCCGATCCCCCGAACGCCGGGATGCCGGAAAAGCTCCACCAGCATGACCGCGAAACAACTGCCCAGGCAGGCCGGGAACACCTTTCTTATACTCTCTTTCACTGCGGCAGCTCCTCTCTACTCGTTTCGGGCACAGTCCCCGGCAAGCGGGCATTTATCACTCCAGAATAAACGGAAGCGCGATCATAACAAGGCCAAACAGAGCAAATAAAATACCGCCCATTTTTGTGACCTTCAAATAGAACTCAGACGGTTCATCCGCCCGATAAGATTTCCATTTTTCCGTCAATTTCCATACTAAGTCCGGCTTCAAAAAGATAAACAACCCCAACGCAAAAATTATAACTCCGCCACCAACAGACCATAGCATATTTTTCTGTCTCCTTGTTCAAATTCCGGTTTGTCCATCCGATGCGTCTTGCAAAAACGGGAAGCTGTCACGCATCGATACGTTTTCCGCAAAACTGGCAAAACGTCCCCTCGTTTCTTCCCAGCTGTTTCCCGCAGTGAGGGCATTTATAAAAGAGAAATTGGACCGCGATACAGGAACAAGCCAGGACGGCGCCTGCGATAAAAAACGCTTCATGGTAAGCTCCCATGAGCATCACCACGACCCCCAGGATCAGCAGGATATCTCTGAGCTTTTTCGCTTGCTTTGGCTTCATGCCGCCCGGCCCCTTTCATTTCCGATTCCTCATTCTATCAGAGCATGATCCCCCGTTTTTTGGCCTCAAAGGCCAGCTCCTCCCGGAAGTCCGGGTGGGCGATGGCGATGAGCTGCCGGGCCCGCTCCGCCAGGCTCCTGCCCCGCAGATGGGCCACGCCGTACTCGGTGACGATGTAATCCACGTCGTTTTTGCTGGTGGTGACCACCGCGCCGGGGGCCAGGGTGGATCTGATCTTGCTGATGGTCCCGCCCTTGGCGGTGGAGGTAAAGGCGATGAAGCTCTTGCCGCCCTTAGACTGGCAGGCCCCCCGGACAAAGTCCACCTGGCCGCCGGTGCCGGACATGTGCCGGGTGCCCACGCTCTCGGCGCAGACCTGGCCGAACAGGTCCACCTCCAAGGCCGCGTTGATGGAGATCATGTTGTCGTTCCGGCAGATCACCGCCGGGTCGTTCACATATTCCACCGGCAGGATCTCGATGGCCGGGTTGTCGTCGATATAGTCATAGATCCGCTGGGAGCCGTAGGCAAAGGTGGTGACGCTGCGGCCCCGGTGGATCTGCTTTTTGCTGTTGTTCACCGCGCCGCAGGCGATGAGCTCCACCATGGAGTCGGTAAACATCTCGGTGTGGATGCCCAGGTCGTGCTTGCTCCTCAGAGCCAGGCCCGTGGCGTCCGGGATGGCGCCAATACCCAGCTGCACGCAGGCCCCGTCGGGGATCTGCTCCGCGATAAGGCCGCCGATGGTCTCGCTGTCCCTGTCGATCTTCACCGGGGGCAGCACCGGCAGGGGGCTGTCGTTCTCCACGATGGCGGTCACCTGGCTCACGTGGATCTGCCCGCCCCGGATGGCCCGGGGCTGATATTTATTGACCTCCACAAAGACCCGCTGGGCCTTGTCCAGCATGGCCTGGCTGTAGGACCCGGCGGTGGCAAAGCTGAAATAGCCGTGCTTATCCATGGGGGAGACGGAGATACAGAACGCGTCATAGCTGTACTCCCGGCGGATATGGCTGGGAATGTCCCGGTAATAGGAGGGCAGCAGGTCCGCATAGCCCCCGTTGACCGCCTGCCGGGCCGCGCCGCTGGAGAACCAGGAGAAGCCGGTCATCTTCCCCAGCAGGGCCGGATCCATATAATAGGCAAAGGGGTAGGCGTCCAGCAGGGCCTGGACCTTCACGCCCTCCAGCTGTCCGGCGTAGGCCCGGTCCGCGATGGCCTGCATCAGCGCCGGGGTCTGGGCCGCGCTGGAGTCCATCCCTAACAGCCAGCCGTTCTCCACCAGCGCCGCCGCCTGGGCGGCGGTCATTTTTTTCGCCTGATAGTCTTCCTGGGCATACATCATATTTTCCTCCCCTTTTCTCATGATTGCTCTCTGTATAATGCACCGGGCCCCTGCAGGGCTCTGCAATTGCACTTAGTATAACACAGTTTCCTTTTGAAAAAAAGCCTAAAAAATGCTTTTTAATTTTGTATGTTTTGCTATATCCTTTCCCGAAAAAAAGGTTTGAAGATTGAAATATGATATGTTAATCTATAAACTAAGTTATGCTGGATCGTTACGGCGTCTGGCGTAGAATGAAAGAAGAAGGAGGACGATCTGTCATGGAAATCCTGAAAGCGGCCATGGCCGGTACGCTGGAATCCAGTGACGCGCTGGTCACTGTGGAACCCGGTGAGGGCGGCATCGAGCTGAACCTCCAGAGCAGCGTGATGAACCAGTATGGCCGTCAGATCAAAGCCACCGTGCTGGAGACCCTGCAGCGGCTGGATGTGGCTGACGCGAAAGTCACCGTGGTGGACAAGGGCGCGCTGGACTGCACCCTGAAAGCCCGGGTGGAGTGCGCGGTGTTCCGCAGCTGCGGCAAATCCGAGGCAAATATTCCCTGGGGAGGTGCCGTGCGATGATCCCTCGTCCAAAACCGGAGCGCTTCCGGCTGCGCCGGACCATGATGTTCATGAACGCCCAGAAGCCGGGCCTGATCAAAGACGCGTACATATACGGCTGTGACTCCATTATGCTGGACCTGGAGGACGCGGTGGCCGAGAACCAGAAGGACGCGGCCCGCTTCTCCCTGTACCACGCGCTGAAAACCATCGACTACGGCGACACTGAGGTGATCGTCCGCATCAACGGGCTGGACACGCCCCACTGGCAGGAGGATATCCGGGTGTGCGTGGCCGGCGGGGCCGACGGGATCCGGATCGCCAAGTGCGAGAGCGCTCAGGACGTGAAGACCGTGGAGGCCGCCGTAGAGGCCGCCGAGAAGGAATTTGGCGTGGAGGTGGGCCGCACGCTGCTGATGGCGGCCCTGGAGAGCCCCAAGGGCATTCTCAACGCCTATGAGATCTGCGCCGCCTCCGACCGGATGCTGGGCGTGGCCATCTCCGGAGGCGACTTCCGCAAGTGCATGCAGACCAAGCCTCAAAGAGACGGGGTGGACATGCTGGCGGCCCGGGGGCAGATGCTCATTGCCGCCCGCGCGGCCGGCGTCCAGTGCTTTGACACGGTCTTTACTGACCTGGACGACACCGAGGGCTTCGAGGCCGAGGTCCGCCAGAACAAGGCCATGGGCTTTGACGGCAAGAGCCTCATCAACCCCAAGCAGATCCGCTTTGTCCACCAGGTCTTTGCCCCCACGGAGAAGGAAGTGATCCAGGCGGAGAAGATCGTCCGGGCCTACC
Organism: uncultured Oscillospiraceae bacterium; assembly: GCA_947630375.1. GTDB lineage: Bacteria > Bacillota > Clostridia > Oscillospirales > Oscillospiraceae > Limivicinus. The sequence goes on from CANRHH010000001.1 coordinate 41,578, forward strand.
GGGAGCAGTCCGCCGCCGGCGTGGGCGTGTTCACCGTGGACGGCAAGATGATCGATATCGCGTTCATCCCCGGGGCCGAGCGCACGCTGAAATTGGCGAAAGCCTGCGGAATGTATGAGGGGGATTTGGTTGAATGAAAAACGCTGTAGGAAGAGATATTCCCGAAGCCCTGCTTGCAGGCGGCAAGGAGGTCTACCAGGGCAAAAACTATATGGACGGCAAGTACATCCAGAAGGCCGCCCCCAAGACCCGCCGTTATGAAAAGCCCCAGGAGAGCAAGCTGGTGGGCTCCCTGAAGGAGGCGCTGGAGTTCTGCGGCGCCAAGAGCGGCATGACCTTCAGCTTCCACCACCACCTCCGGGACGGGGACTTTGTGGTCAACATGGTCATGAAGGCCGCCATCGAGGAGCTGGGCCTGGAGGATCTGACCATTGCCGCCTCCAGCCTGGGCAACGCCCATGACCCCATCGCCCAGTATATCGAGGAGGGCAAGGTGGTCGGCATCCAGACCTCCGGTATCCGGGGCCGCATGGGCGAAGTGGTCTCCGCCGGTAAGCTGAAGACCCCCGCCATCATCCGCAGCCACGGCGGCCGCCCCCGGGCCATCGAGGGGGGCGAGGTCCATATCGACATCGCCTTTATCGCCGCCCCCACCAGCGACTGTGTGGGCAACTGCCGGGGCATCGGCGGCAAGTCCAACTGCGGCAGCATGGGCTACGCCATGACCGACGCCAAGTACGCCGACCATGTGGTGGTGGTCACCGACTGCCTGGTGGACTTCCCCAACATGCCCGCCTCGGTAGAGGCCATCGACGTGGACGCGGTCGTGGTGGTGGACTCCATCGGCAACCCCAAGAAGATCGCCTCCGCCGCGGCCCGCATCAGCCAGAACCCCCGGGATCTGATGATGGCCGAGAACGTGGCCAAGGTCATCGCCGCCACCCCCTATTTTAAAGACGGCTTCTCCTTCCAGACCGGCGTGGGCGGCCCCTCTTTGGCGGCCAACCTGTTTTTGGAGCAGTACATGGACGAGCGCGGCATCAAAATGGGCTGGGCCATCGGCGGCATCTGCGGCCCCATGGTGGAGCTGCTGAAGAAGGGCAAGGTGGGCAAGGTGATCGACGTGCAGGACTTCGACCTGGACGCGGTCAACTCCATCAACCAGACCACCGGCCACTATGAGATGAGCGCCTCCCAGTACGCCAACCCCGCCAATAAGGGCGCCTTCGTCAACAAGCTGGACTTTGTGGTCCTGGCCGCCCTGGAGATCGACACGGGTTTCAACGTGAACGTGCTCACCGGCTCCGACGGCGTCCTGCGCGGCGCCCCCGGCGGCCACCCGGACACCGCCGCCGGCAGCAAGGTCTGCATCATCGTCACCCCGCTGACTCGGGGCCGCATGGCCACGGTCTGCGAGCATGTGGTCACCGTCACCACCCCGGGCGACTGTGTGGATGTGCTGGTCACCGATTACGGCATCGCCGTCAACCCTCTGCGGCCTGACCTGGTGGAGTGCCTGGACAAGGCGGGCATCCCCCACGTGAGCATCGAGAGCCTGAAGGAAAAGGCCTACAGCTTAGTGGGCCGGCCCGACGATCTCCAGTGGGAGGACAAAGTGGTGGCGGTCTTAGAGGCCCGGGACGGCACCATCCTGGACGTGGTCCGAAAGATCAAGCCCTACGACCCTGCGGAATAAATCATAACAGCCGCCGCGGCGGCTGCTACGGCGGCTTTGTGATAAAATCTTTTTTGAGAGAGAGGAAAGAACCATGAGCGAAGCAGTCGTTGGCATACTTGGTTTTATCACCATCATTGCCATCGTCGTCACCCTGTTCCAGAGCAGAACCCTCCCCAGCATCGCCTTTATCATCTTCCCCACGATCCTGGCGATCATCCTGGTCATCGGCGGGTACTACACCTTTGATGACATCGGCTCCCTGATCAAATCCGGCTTCAGCAGCACCGGCCCCACCGCGGCCCTGTTCGTGTTCTCGGTCCTGTACTTCGGCCTGATGACCGATACCGGCATGTTCGACGTGATCATCAACGCCCTGATGAAGCTGGTCGGCAGCAGCGTCATCGGCGTGACCATGGTCACCTGCATCATCGCCCTGGTGGGCCATCTGGACGGCGGCGGCGCCTCCACCTTCTGCATCGTGGTGCCCGCCATGCTGCCGGTCTATAAGCGGATGCACATGCGGCCCACCACCCTGCTGCGGGTAGCGGTTTTGAGCATGGGCATCCTGAACCTGATGCCCTGGGCCGGCCCCACCATGCGCGCCGCCACCGTGCTGGGCATCCAGGCCGCCGATCTGTGGCACACCATCCTGCCCATCCAGATCTTCGGCATCATCCTGGCCCTGGGCCACGCCTTCCTGGCGGGCGTCCAGGAGAAGAAGCGGGGCGCCGGCCTCACCGGCAAGCTGGCTGAGCTGGAGGGTGAAGTGGTGGTCGAAGAGGCCGCCCAGGCCCAGGCCAACGAGCTGGCCCGTCCCAAGCTCTTCACCGTCAACATCCTGCTCACCGTCTGCGTGATCGCCATGCTGATCTGGGGCGCCTTCCCCGACTACGTGCCCTTCATGCTGGGCCTGGCCCTCGGCCTGTTCATCAACTACGGCTTCACCGCCAACGCCCACAAGAAGATCATCAACTCCCACGCCGGCCCGGCCCTGATGATGTGCTCCACCCTGATGGGCGCCGCCATCCTCATGGGCATCCTGGTCAAGGACGTGGAGGGGATCAACAGCGTGGTCACCTGCATGGCCGACCTGATCAAGATGGTCCTGCCCACCTTCCTGGGTCAGCACCTGCCCATTGTTATCGGCATTCTGTCTGTGCCTCTGGCTCTGGCCTTCGATACCGACAGCTATTTCTACGGCATGCTGCCCGTCATGATCGGCATCGGCGAGGGCTTCGGCATCAACGCCATCCATGTGGCCATCGCCATGGTGGTCTGCCGCAACTGCGCCACCTTCATCAGCCCCATGGTGCCCGCCACCCTGCTGGGCGTCGGCCTGGCCGAGATCGATATCAAGGATCACATCAAGGCCAGCTTCATGTACGTGTGGGGCTTCTCCATCCTGTGCATGATCTTCGCCATCATCGCCGGCATCATGGTCCTGTAAAACCAGCTTTACCCCTGAAAACCCGGCCCAAAATGGGCCGGGTTTTTGTTTACAGCGGTGCCGGGAGTATGGTATGATAGCCGCGGAGCGGCTATCATAAAATTTTATGCCGTTTTTCTCGCCGCTTGCGCGGCAACCGAAAAACATGGCTAAATTATACCATCCCCGCTTCGCGGTTATGGTATAATAGCCCTATCAAATACAGAGGTGAAGCCCATGAGCGATACGCTGACCGCCATCTCCCCCCACGACAAGCGGGCCCAGCAGCAGCTGGACGCGCTGCTGGAGCAGGAGGGCATCCGCCGGGATGCCAATCTGGACTATACCTGCGGCATTTTCGATGAGGACTATAAGCTGGTGGCCACCGGCAGCAGCTTCGGCAGTACGCTGCGCTGTTTTGCGGTGGATAAGTCCCGCCAGGGAGAGGGCCTGCTGAACCAGGTCCTGTCCCATCTGCTGGAGCGGCAGGCGGAGCGGGGGCTGTTTCATCTCTTCGTCTATACCAAGTGCGACAGCGCCCGGTTTTTCAAGGACTTGGGCTTTTACGAGATCGCCCGGGTGGACGGGGCCCTCTCCTTTTTGGAGAACCGGCCCGACGGCTTTGGCTCTTACTGCCGCCGCCTGGCCAAATCCCGCCGGGAGGGCCGCAGCGCCGCCGTGGTCATGAACGCCAACCCCTTCACCCTGGGGCACCGGTATCTGGTGGAGCGGGCCGCCGCGGAGAACGACACGGTGCATCTCTTTGTCCTCAGCGAGGACATGAGCCTGGTGCCCTTTGAGGTCCGCTGGCGGCTGGTGCGGGAGGGCGTGGCGGATCTGCCCAACGTGATCTGCCACAGGAGCGGTCCTTACATCATCAGCGCCGCCACCTTCCCCAGTTACTTTCTGAAGGACGAGGAGGCGGTCATCCAGGGCCACGCCCGGCTGGATCTGGCCCTGTTCCGCTCCATCGCCGGGGCCCTGAACATCACGGCGCGCTACGTGGGCGAGGAGCCCTCCAGCCAGGTGACGGGCCTGTACAACCAGGTCATGGCCCGGTATCTGCCCCAGGCGGGCATCGCCTGCCGCATCGTCCCCCGGCTGGCGGCAGGCGGCCAGGCCGTCAGCGCCAGCACAGTCCGCCAGGCCCTCCACGACGGCCGCCTGGAGGACATCCGCCCCTGGGTGCCCGAGAGCACCTGGCGCTATTTCAGCTCCCCGGAGGCGGAGCCGGTGCGCCGGGCGATCCGGGAACAGGCCCAGGTGCGCCATTACTGAGCGGAGGAAAAACCATGGAGCAGGAAATCAGCCTGGCCCAGGTGCTGGCCGCCCGGGAGCGCCGGGTTTGGCGGCAGGGGGAGCTGCTGGAGCGGTACGGGCAGCCCCTGATCTCTTTTTGTATGAACATTGCCGGGCCCGTGAAAAACGGGCCCCTGATCCGCCGGGCCTTCCGGGAGGGGCTTTTCCGCCTGGAGGAGGCTCTGCGGGGCGCGGGGGCGGCCGTGCTGTGCCGGGAGGAACTGGACGAGCCCACCGGCTGCGAGGCCCTGCTGGCCGTGGCCGGGGAGGGCATGGCCCTCAAGCGGCTCTGCGTCTGCCTGGAGGATGAGGACCGGCTGGGCCGTCTGTTCGACCTGGATGTGCTTCTCCCCGGCGGGGAGAAGGCAGAGCGGGAGGCCCTGGGCTTTCCGCCCCGGCCCTGCCTGGTCTGCGGGGCGCCGGGAAAGGGCTGCGCCTCCCGCCGGGTCCACCCGGCGGAGGAGCTGCGGCAGGTCACCGGGGAGATCCTGCGCGCGCATTTTGCGCAAAAGGACAGCGAGGCCCTGGCGGATCTGGCCGCCAAGGCCCTGCTCTATGAGGTCTGCACCACGCCGAAGCCGGGCCTGGTGGACCGGGCCAACAACGGCAGCCACCGGGACATGGACGTCTTCACCTTTCTGGACAGCACCGCCGCCCTGCTCCCCTTCCTGGGCCGGGTGGTCCGCCTGGGGATGGAGACGGTCTCCCGGCCGCCGGAGGAGGTTTTCCCCCTGCTGCGGCGGGAGGGCCTGCGGGCGGAGCGGGACATGTTCCGGGCCACCGGCGGCGTCAACACCCACAAGGGGGCCATTTTCAGCCTGGGCACCGTCTGTGCCGCCGCCGGGCGGCTCTGGCGGCCGGAACAGCCCTGGGCGGGGGCGGAGGCGGTGCTGGCCGAGGGCGGCCGGCTCTACCGGACCGCGGCGGAGGCGGACTTTGCCCGGCTCCAGCGGCAGGGGGCCCACACCGCCGGCGGCCGGCTGTATCTGGAACAGGGCTTAGAGGGCATCCGGGGGGAACTGGCCCGGGGCCTGCCCTCGGTCCGGGACCGGGGCCTGCCCGCCTTGGAGCGGGCCTTGGAGGCCGGAGGGAGCCTGGAGCAGGCAGGCTGCGCCGCCCTGCTGGCCCTGATGGCCCAAGTGACGGACACCACCCTGCTGCACCGGGGCGGAGAAGAGGGCCTGGCCTGGGCCGCCCGGCAGGCGGCCGCCCTTCAGACGGTGCCTTTACCGGACCGGGCGGCGCTGGAGGCCCTGGACCGGGCCATGACGGAGCGGAACCTCTCCCCCGGCGGATGCGCCGATCTGCTGGCCATCTGTTTCTTCCTGCATTTTGGTGAGGAGCAGCGTTTTGATCCTTGAACTATGTCTTCACGCATAAATAGGCAGCGCCTCGCGGCGCTGCCTATTTATGCGTGAAGACATAGTCCTGCCAAATGTAATCTATACAGGAAAGAGAACAAACTCTGTTTTTGAGGCAGCTTTGCCGCCTCAAAAACACCCTGAGGCGCACGTCGTCGGCAGAAGTTCCTCGCATTCGCTTCCCCGTAAACGGGAAAGCTCATTTGATCCACTCTGCCTCCTCTCAAAACCAAAGCATATGCTTTGGTTTTGGTAAGGAGGAACAAGGCTGTCCGCCGATTTGGCGGGCCTTGGACCGCTAAATGGCTTTACAGCCTTGTTCTGACGCCGCGCCGACCAAACGGGGCAGAGCCCCGTGCGATAAGCGCGAGTATCAAATGCGAGCCCAGCGTAGCGCCCGCAGTCGCATTTCGGAGGCCAACCGCCCGAAGGGCGGCTCTTAGGCCGGAGATAGCGGGTCGCATTTGAATTATAAGTCTATCTCGTACCCCTCCGGCATCCGCGCCAGCTCCTCCTGGCGGCGCATGGCGTGGTCCGCCCGTTTGGGCCCGTAGGGGAGCTTGTTCACCCCGGAGACGGCGTCCACCGTCCCGAAGGCGTTCTCGCTCAGGTCGGAGGCCATATAGGCCTCCAGCAGGGTCTTCATGGCCTCGATGCGGGGATCCCCTTCCCGGTATTTGTTGGTGTCCTCGGGCTGGGTGTCGAAGTAAAAATACCGCCGGGCAGGGCCGGAATACACCAGCTTGTCCCGGTTGGAGGCCACCATGTAGGCGCCCTTGTCCCCGGTCCCGTACTGGGAATAGACAAACTCCCGGTCCTGCTCCGTGAACAGATCCAGCCCGTCATAGTCCCGGCTGTCATAGTCTATGCCCGCCAGCTTCAGCAGCGTGGGGGCCAGGTCCACCAGAGAGCAGACCTTCTCCCGATGGCCGGCCGGTACCCCGGGCACGCGCATCATAAACGGGATGTGGGCCGCGCCGTCCAGCATGGAGCGCTTGCCCATGGTCCCGAAATCGCCCAGCATCTCGCCGTGATCAGTGGCGAAGACGATGACGGTGTTCTCATACAGGCCCTTTTCCTTCAGGGCCTGCAGCACCCGGCCGATCTGATAGTCCACAAAGGAGACGCAGGCATAGTAAAAATTCCGCAGCAGCGTCAGGTCCTGGCGGCTGATGCCGATCTTGTCCAGGGTGAAGCGGTCGCTCATGAAGGTCTCAAACTCTGCGGGGTCCTCCGGCATATACGGGTCCTGGGATACGCTGCGGTACATCTTGTTCCAGGGCGCCGGGGGCGCGAAGGGCGGATGGGGGTGGATGTAGGACGAGACCAGGAAAAAGGGCTTGTCCCCGGTGCAGCCGTTTATAAATTCGACGCTCCGGTTCCCCACGTACTGGGTCGGGTGGACCTCCGCCGGCAGCTGGGAGATCTGCGGGATGTAGTACATCTCGCTGCGCATCCCGTTATAGTCGAACACGTTCCTGTACGGCGAGTCCAGGAGAAAGCGGGTATAGTCGTCCCGGGGGTCGGCCATCTCCTCCTGGGTGATCCGCCTGGCAAAGCCCATCTTTCCGTACAGATCGGTGTGGTGCATCTTGCCGATGCTGCAGCTGTTGTAGCCGGCGGCCGTAAAGCGGGCGTAAAAGCCCTCACCGGTATAGGCGTTGTTGAGGTTGTTGTTGCAGCAGCCGGTGTGGGCCGGATACAGCCCGGAATACAGGGAAAACCGGGCCGGCACGCAGACCGGCGCGGGGGTATAGCAGCTGTCAAACACGACGGACTCCCTCGCCAGGGAATCCAGTGCCGGCGTCACGATCCGCTCATTGCCCAGGGCATGGATGGTGTCCCGGCGCTGCTGATCGGTAAAGAAGATCAGGACATTCGGTCTCTTGCTCATAGCTTACTCCTGTACGCCGCGGCCCCCTCCGCGCCCGAACCGGGCCCGGGGAGCCGCGGCTTCCCTTTTATTCGCTCATATTCCAAAGTTTGATTCCAAAAATTCCGCGATGCCGTCCTGGGTACACGGGCCGCACACGCAGTCCGCCTGGCGCTTGATGAACTCCGGCGAGTTGCCCATGGCCACGCCGCAGCCGGCGGCCTTGATCATCTGGAGATCGTTCCCCCCGTCTCCGAAAGCGTACACCGCTTCCCGGGGCACGCCCAGGTATTCGGCCAGGCCCAGCAGGGCGTTGCCCTTGTTGAGCCGCCGCGGGATGCACATGGCGTCCTTCAGCTCGGCCGGGTCCGTCTCAAACAGGCCCGTGGCGTTCAGCTCGCCCCGGATGGCGGCGCTCATGGCCTCCCCCACCCGGCAGATGGTGAATTTCTCTATGCCGCCGGCGTTTTCCCGGACGAAGGCGTCCAGGTCCTCCACGACGTGCATCTTGCCCTCGCCGATGTACTTGTCCATAAACGGCAGCAGATGGAAATCTTTATAGTGTTCGAAGTTCTCCCGGCCTATGACCACGTCGTTCTCCACCGAGACCTCCACAAAGGGCCGGTAGCGGCGGATGATGTTCCAGGCGGTCAGCGCCTCCTCCGGGGTGAACAGATCCCGGTAGATGGCCTTGTTCTCGTACATGTCCATCACCACCGCCCCGTTGCAGCAGATGGCATAGTGGTAGTCCGGCAGCTCCATCTCCCGGAGATAGCGGACGTTGCGCCCGGTGACGATGACCACCTGGATACCGGCGCGCTGGGCCCGCTCAAAGGCCCGGTAGGTCCGGTCCGACATGCGGACGTTGTCGCACAGGGCGGTGCCGTCCAGGTCCGTCGCAATGATCTGGGGCCGCACCATATCAGTCTACCGCCTCTACGTTGTCGATATCCAGCTTCTTGGTGATTTTCCTCTCCTGCAGGAACTTGTTGATGGTGGGGATCAGCATGAACGCCACCGCCAGCAGCAGGATCAGGACGGAGACCGGGCGGGTCACAAAGACGGCCCAGTTGTTGTGGCTGACCAGCATAGAGCGGCGCAGGTTGGACTCGCACAGGCTGCCCAGCACCAGCGCGATGGTCAGCGGCGGGATCGGGAAGTCAAAGCGCTTCATCAGATAGCCGATCATGCCGAAGGCGATCATGACGACAATCTCAAAGGTGCTGTTGCCCAGGGCATAGGCGCCCATAAAGCAGGTGACGACGATGCAGGGCATCAGCACCGTCAGCGGCACCCGGGTCACGTTGGCGAAAAGGCGGATCATCACGCTGCCCTGGAGCAGCATGACGAGGTTCACCACGATCAGCCCGCCCATGATGGCATAGACCCAGATGCTGCCCTCGGAGAACAGCTGCTTGCCGGGGATCACGCCCTGCATGGTCAGCGCGCCGAGGAGGACGGCCGTGGCCCCGTCGCCGGGGATGCCCATGGTCAGCAGCGGGATCATCGTCGCGCCGGTGACGGCGTTGTTGGCGCACTCCGGGGCGATAACGCCCTCGATCTCGCCCTTGCCGAAGTTCTCCTGGTTCTTGGAGCCGCGCTTTGCCGCGTTATAACCCAGCATGGCGGAGATGGCGCTGCCGGTGCCGGGTATGGCGCCGATCACCACGCCGTAGATGGAGGAGCGGATCAGCGTCTTCCAATAGCGGAACGTGTGGTGGAAGTGGAAATTGGACCGGTGGAACTGGATGGGCTCCGCGCCCTTGGTGCCGCTGATATAGGCCTCGTGGCATTTGATCAGCACAGTACTCATGGCGTAGGCGCCCAGCATGACGGTGGAGAAGCGGAAGCCGCCCAGGAGCCGGTAATAGCCGAAGGTGAAACGGTTGGTGCCGTAGGCCGGGTCCATGCCCACGCAGGCGATCAGCAGGCCGAAGCAGGCGCAGATCAGACCCTTGATCCGGTTGTTGCCGGCCACGCTCACCGCGGCGCAGAGGCCGAAGATGCACAGGCAGAAGTATTCGGGCGAGGCGATCAGATTGACCACCTTGGCCAGCTGCGGGGCAAAGAACATCAGGGCGAACGCACTGACCAGGCCGCCGATGGTGGAGGCAAAAAGCGCGGCGTTCAGCGCGTCGCCCGCCCGGCCCTGTTCCGCCATCGGGTAGCCGTCAAAGGCGGTGGCCACGGCGGAGTTGGTGCCCGGGGTGTTGATGAGGATGGCGGTGATGGAGCCGCCGTACACGGAACCGACGTAGGCCCCCAGCAGGAGGTACATGCCGGAATAGCTGTCCATGCCGAAGGTGATGGTCAGCAGCACCGTCACCGCGAAGGTGGTCCCCAGGCCGGGCAGAACGCCTATGATGATGCCGGCGAACACGCCGATAAACATCATCAGCACATTGTTGAAGGTAAAGATCGTGGAAAATATCTCAGCCATAGTAACCCTCCTCGCTTACGGCAGGCGGACATACAGCACCTTGGTAAAGATCAGGTACAGGGTGCCGGAGTAGATCCAGGTGGCCAGGTACAAATACCATTTCTTGCACCGCAGCAGCGCCAGGATCATGGTCGTGATGATCAGCGTGGAGATCAAAAAGCCGATCTTGGTGATGAGGAACCAGTAGAGGATCAGGATGGCGAAAATGATGTAGGGGATCAGGTTCTCCACGATCTGGCCAAAGCTTTTCTTCTCTTTCTCCGGTTTCTTTGCGGAAAGCTCATCGGCGTACTGCCTGCGCAGCTTGATAAGCGAGACCAGGTTGCTCACCACGCCGACGAAGCAGAGCACGGCGATCACCACTAAGAGCAGCCCCGGGAAGGTGCGCGGCGTAAAGGTCCCGCTGGTATTCAGCGCCGCGTTGGTCTCCGGGATCTGCGCCGGAAGGATCCAGATCCGCGTGACCACGGCCAATACCATGAGCAAAAACAGAGTGATCACGCTCTCTGTTTTTTTCTTGATTTCTTTCATAATGAGCTCCAATCTCAGATATCAAAAACGGCCCCGCGGTATCGTATGGAAAAGACAGAATACCGCGGGGCTTTGGTCAACTCAAAGCACTACAAGGGGCAAGCGCTCAAATTATTCGACGTAGCCGCTGGCCACCAGCACGTCATGATAGATCTCAAAGCTGGCAGAGGCCATTTCGGCGACCTCTTCCCGGGTCATGATCTCCATGGTGCCGGCGCCGATGCTGTCGCAATAGGCCTGGAAGTCAGGATTGGCAAGGCCGATGGAGAACTGCTGCGCCACATAGTTCATGATGTCCTCGGGGCAGCCCTTCTTCATGCCCAGCCACTTGAAGCCCACAATGGAGGACAGATCCTTAAAGCCGTAGTCGGCAGCGCAGGGAATGTCCGGCAGCAGGTCATAGGGAGTGTCGTTGAGGATCATCAGGGCACGCACGTCGCCGTTCTTGACGGCATTGACCACAAAGTCCGCGTCGATCAGGGCGATGGGGACCTCCTTGTTGATGACGGACTGGAGCACATTGGCAGAGCCGGTGTAGGCCACAGGCTCGCTGGCGGCCAGGTTGTCCACCTGCATGAGGGCCCGGGACAGGGCGATGTGGGCGAAGCTGCCGATGTTGGCGGTGCCGTACTGGAAGGGCTCGCCGCTGGTGAGGAACTCATACAGATCGTCCGCGTCCTCCAGCTCGGAGTCCGGCGCGGTGATGACGCAGGTGGTGACCAGGGGATAGAGGTTGGCAAGCAGCTCGATGTCGTCCGGGGTGTAGGTCAGGTTCTTGTTCATGACCGGCTGGGACAGCAGGCCGGCAGGGGCCATAAGCTCCATGGTGTAGCCGTCCGCTTCCCGGTTGAGCATCTCGGTGATGCCGATGGTCTGGGAGCCGCCGGGGATGTTCTCGACGACGATGTTGATCCCTTCGCCCAGGTCCACATACTCCAGCGCGGCGCGGGCGGCCGTGTCGGTAGCGGAGCCGGCCTCAGAGGCGACGATGAAGGTGACAGTGCCCTTGTAGCCGTCCGGCTGGGGCAGCAGACCGTCAGCGGGGGCTTCTTCGGCGGGAGCATCCGCCGCGGGGGCCTCCTCGGCAGGGGCTTCCGCTGCGGGGGCCTGGGTAGCGGGGGCCGGTGCGCTGCTGCCGCCGCAGGCGGCGAAGGCGAAGGCCAGGCAGAACACCATCAGAAGCGCGATGATCTTTTTCATGTACTTTTCTCCTCCTGTTATTTTTTTCGGGTTGAGCCCCGAAGGTAGGACACAGTTTGTAATATACCATGCAAATATTTGTAATACTAAAAGTTTCGATTTTATTTTTAAATGAAACTTATAACTTTCGCTTCGAAATCTTTTTTGTATTTTACCTTGTTTTCGCAAAGATTTCAATTGGTAATAACATGAAAAATTTGGCTGGTTTTTGTGAGTATTTCACAAAAACCAGCCAAAACACTTTTTACCGCTCCGGGCCAGGCGCTCCCCCGCCGGAAAATCCAGTTTGTTTTAAAACAGTCAAAAAAAGAGTGATATAAATTACAACATGTTTTTCCGCGGGTCACAGGATCTGGATGCCCTTGCTCAGGATGCGCTCCGCCATCTCCGGGTCTATCTTGTCGTCCCCGACCAGGATATCGACCTTGCTGATCGGCAGCCGGTGGGGGCGGATCTGGAGGGAGAGCTTTGACGAGTCTGCCAGCAGCACGACCTTGTCCGCCCGGCCGAAGGCCCGGCGCATCATGGCGGCGGCCATCGGCGTCATATACGAGGGGCCCAGATCCGGGTGCAGCGTGAACGCGCCGGAAAAGCAGATGTCAAAATGCAGCTCGTCGATCCGATCCAGCGCGGCGGCGCTCTCCACGCGCATCACATTCAGATCCACCTCGCCGCCCAGCAGTTCCACCGACAGCTTCGGCAGGCAGGGGATACAGCTGACGGTATAGATCCCGTCGCTGCAGACGGACAGCTCAAAATTCGGCAGCAGCTTGGCCAGCTCCGCGCAGGTGGTCCCCGGCGCGAGAAAGATCGAATCCCCCGGCCGGATCAGCGCGGCGGCCTTCTTGGCGATCAGCTTCTTCTCCGCCTGCTTTACATTGCTCCGGTAATAGTAGTTGAGGACAGAGGGCAGGGACTTGGCCGCCCCGTGGGTCCTGATCAGCTGCTGGTTCTCGTCCAGATATTTCAGGTCCTTCCTCAGGGTCACCTCGGACACCTCGGGAAATTCCCGGCGCAGCTGCTCGATGCCGACGGTGCCGAACCGGTCCACCATCTCCACGATCGCCTGCCGGCGCTGCTCCATATTTCTGCTCATCCCACTTCACCGCCCCCGGCCCGCTTCATCGGCCCGTGTTTTCCGGCACCGCGGCGGGAGGCGGAGCTCACTGGTGGAAGATATGGCTCGTGACCTGCCCCTTGCCGCGCACTTTCTCTTTTGTCCCGTCAAATGCCGGATTGACGTATTTATTAAACCATGATTTCAGTTTTTCGTCAAGTACCGCGATCTGGGGGGCATAAGCGGCATCGTCGATAAAGTTGGTGTACTCGCCGGGGTCCTTCTCTAAGTCGAAGAGCTCGTCGGGCCCGTCCGGATAGCGGCGCACCAGCTTCAGCTTCCCGTCGCAGATCATGCGGGTGCTGCCGTACTCGTCGTAGACTACCGCGTCGCCGCCCTCGGGCTCCTCCCCCAGCAGCACGCCGGCAAAGCTCTTGCCGGGCATGTCCGGCGTGGGCTCAAAGTCGATGCCGGTCAGGTCCATGAGCGTCTCAAAGATGTCGTAATGGCTGGCGTTAGCCTGGGTGACCACGCCGGCGGGGATCGTGCCGGGGCAGCGGAACAGGCCGGGCACCTTCACGCTGGTGGCATACATGTTCACGGGGTAGGTGCCGTTGCCCTTGCCGAAAATGCCGTGGTGGCCCATGTTGCTGCCATTGTCGCTGGTGAACACTACCAGGGTGTCCTCGCTGATGCCGTCAGCCTCCAACTTGTCTAGCAGCCGGCCCACCCCCGCGTCCATGGCGGTGACGGCCGCATAGTAGCCCCGCACACTCTCATAGCGGTACTGCTCCCAGGTCTCCCGGATGGGCGCGTAATTGGCGTGGATATACCGCACGCCGGGGTGAGGCTTCTTTTTCCACTCCTCGAAGCTCATCTCCACGTCCGGGCTCCAGGGGTGCGGCGGGTCGTGGGGGATGGAGTCAAAGGGGCAGTCGTTGTACATGTCGATGTACTGGGCCGGGTGGCACTCTTTGGCCCAGGGGGAATGGGGGGCGGAATAGTGCACACACAGGCAGAAGGGCCGCTCCTTGTCAAAGCCGTCTATAAACTCGATGGCCTTGTCGGTGATCACGTCGGTGATGTATTCGCCGCTCTTCATGACCTCCTCCCCGTTTTCCAGCACCACCGCATGGTAGTAGTCCGCGCCGCCGATGGCGCAGGTGTACCAGCCGTCCTCAAAGCCGGCCTGAACCTGGTCCGCCGCGCCCACATGCCACTTGCCCGACAGGGCGCACTGGTAGCCGTGGTCGTGCAGCACCTCGGTGAAGGTCTTGTGCCCGTCCAGATAGCGGATGGCCTTGTCCCCCCAGAGCTGGCTCTTGGGCCAGCGGTAATCAAAGGGCGTGTCCTCCATCTCGAACTTCTCCCGCAGGTCCTTGGACAGGCTGGAGTCGTTGATCTGGCCAAAGGCCAGCCAGTCGTGCACGCCGTGGGCAGAGGGGATCTTTCCCGTCAGCAGCGAGGCCCGGGCCGGGGAGCACACCGGCGAGGTGCAGTAGAAATTTTCAAAGCGCATGCCGGTCTCGGCGATCCTGTCCAGGTTCGGCGTTTTCAGCTCGCTGTTCCCGGAGCAGCCCATCGCCCACGCGCCCTGATCGTCCGTCAGGATAAACAGGATATTCTTGATCTTCCTTTTACTCATAGACTTTTCCTCCCATGATAGAATTTTTCGTTTCAGGTCCGCCCGGCCGCCCGCCAAGGCCGGTATGGACCCCCAGTGTTGTTATCATATCATACCAAAAAGAAATTTTAAAGTATCAAAACGAAAGTTTTTGAGGAAAATTTTCCCGCCTGTTATCAAATTGGCCGGACAGGCGGGCATATGTACGCGATCTGATTATGTCATTTAGTAATCGTACCGGCAAGGGACCCGCCCCGGGCCACCCATTCCGCCATCTCCCGCATCCGGGGATAGGCGTAGGCAAAGAGCGCCTTGTAGGCCCCGCACCACTTGTTGAGCGCCGGCAGGCCGTCCAGGAAGGGCTCCCGGTCCCGGCGGCAGCCGCCCCGGCAGAGCCCGTACCACCGGCAGGCGCGGCACGCCTCGCTCACATACAGGGAGGCCCGGCGAAACGCCTCCGCCACCGGCGACTTTTCCGCTTTGAAAAAGGACATCTCGTTGATATTCCCCAGGCGCCACTGGTCCAGCACATAGAAGTCGCAGGGGTAGAGCCCCCCGTCCGCCTCCGCCAGGTAGTATTGGGCGCAGCGCCCGCTCATGCCGCAGTTTTCGGGCTGCCGGCCGGCGAGTATGCCGATATAGTTGTCAAAATTCCGCACGCTCACGAAGCGCCCGGCGCGAAAGGCTTCGTAATACCGGTCAAAGCTCTTTTTCAGGAAAAACGCGTAGTCCTCCGCGTCCAGGGAATAGTCGGAGCGGGCGCCGTCAAAGGGGTCAATGCAGGCGATATACTGGATATAGCCCCAGGGCGAGAGGCTGTCAAACACCGCGTCCGGCTCCCGGGCCACATATCTGTTCACCACGCAGAGGATGTTGAAGTCGATCTCCCGGGCCCGGAGCTTTTCGATGCTCTCCAGCACCCGGCCGGAGGAGCCCGCCCCCTCCTGGTCCAGGCGCATCCGGTCATGGATGGCCGGGGTGCCGTCAAAGGACACGCCCACCAAGAAGCCGCCCTTTTTCAGCTCGTCCAGCAGCTCATCGCTCAGGTCATAGCCGTTGGTCTGGATTGCGTTTTGCACGCGCAGGCCCTTTGTGTTGTACCGGCGCACCAGTTCCCCGAACCGCCGGTAAAATGCCGCCCCCGCCAGGCTGGGCTCCCCGCCCTGGAAGGCGAAGGAGACGGACTCCTCCGCGCAGCGCATGGCCCGGCGGACCAGGTTTTCCAGCGTCTCCGGGCTCATGCGGCCCATGGACTCCTGCTGCCGGTGCTGGACCACGTCGCTGTAAAAGCAGTATTTACAGCGCATGTTGCAGGCCGAGGACACGGGCTTTATCATGATCGACAGGCTTTTTGGCATGGTCCTCTCTCCTCTGTCAGCTCTTTTTCCGTGCCCCAGTCCCCCACCTGCTTGCTCATATCCGCGCCCTTGGGCCGGCCCACGCCTTTCACGGCGGCCTGCTCATACTGCCGCCACTGCTGCCAGAACTGCTGGCCGAAGAGGGTGCTCTCGTCCTCCCACTCGTCCCGGAGCCGGAAGAGCAGCCGGCGCAGCTTTTCGGTGACTGCCTCGTAGCCGGCGATATCGTAGAAGTTGTTCAGCTCCCAGGGGTCCGTCTCCAGGTCGAACAGCTGGCTCAGCTTCAGGTCCTCCGTGCGGTACTCCACTAACTTGTAGCGCCCGTCGGTCACGCCGCGGATCCGGGACTGGAAAGCGTAATACAGCGCGTCGCGGGTCACATAATTTTCATCCCGGAACATGGGGGCGAAGCTCCGCCCCTCCACGGAGGCGGGGATGTCGATCCCGCAGAGCTGGCAGAGAGTGGGGAAAACGTCCAGCAGGTACACCAGGCGCCGGTCCCTCCGGTCCGCCGGGATACCGGGGCCGCACATCACCAGCGGCACCCCCACGCTGTGCTCATAGATGTTCTGCTTGCCCATGAGCCCGTGCTGACCCACGGCAAGGCCGTTGTCCCCCGCCAGGACGATCAGCGTGTTTTCCAGCATATCCCGGTCCCGCAGGGCCTGCAGGACCCGGCCCACATGGAAGTCGATGTGGCTGATCATGGCATAATAGTCGGCGATATGGCGCCGGATCGCCTCGGGCCGGCGGGGGTAGGCTTCGGTGTTCTCGTCCCGCCCCTTGTTGGACCAGCCGCAGTTGACCACCGGCATGGCCATATAGTTTTTCGGCAGGCTGATCTTCTCCGGGTCATACAGGTTCCGGAACGCCTCCGGCATGGTCCGGGGGTCGTGGGGGGCCAGGAACGAGAGGTACAGGAAGAAGGGCTCCTCCCGGTCATAGCCGCGGATATAGTCCACGGCGGAATCGGCAAAGAGCTCCGTGGAATGGACGCCGGCGTGGATCTCCTCGGCCAGGACATGCACCGGCTGGCTGTTGGCAGTGAAATTCGGGGTAAAGCTGATCTCCCGCTCATAGACGCCGGCCGGGTTGAAACGGTTCACCGGCACATTCCAGTGGTCCCACATCCCGCCGAAGAAGATGTTCTCTCCGCCGTCGAAGCTGCGGACAAAGCTTTTCACCCCATTGTGCCACTTGCCGGTCTCAAAGGCGTGGTAGCCGTTTTTCAGGAAGGTCTCTCCCATGGTGGCGTCGCGCTCCGGGATGTTCCGGCCGGATTCCTCCAGGTGGAAAAGCGTCTTCCCCGCGTTGAGCATAGCCCGGCTGGGCATACACACCGCCGAGGCCGTCCCCCCCGGGATGTGCGCGTTCACAAAAGACGTGCCGGCGTGGACCAGCCAGTCCATGTGCGGCGTCTGGATCTCCTCATTTCCCAAGGCGTGGATCGTCCCGGCGCGCTGATCGTCCGTCAGGATAAAGAGGACGTTCGGGCGCCGGCTCCCCTGCTGCTGTGTGCTCATGCGGGTCCCCTCCTTTGTAAAACTTTCGAAACGAAACCTTTTATACTTGAAGTATAACACGTGACCGGCCTGGGCGCAAGGGGAAAACCTTTCGTAATAAACCTTACAAAATTGTAATTTGCCATTCCCCGGCGCGTCCTATATAATTGAAAGAAAGCCGGCACAGAAAGGGGCGGAACAAGCGGTGAAACGGCTGTTTTTATTGGAAGACGACCTCAGTCTCGTCAACGGTCTGTCTTTTGCGTTTGCCAGGCAGGGCTATGCCCTGGACGTGGCCCGGACGCTAAGAGAGGCGGATCTGCTCTGGGAAGAGGGGAAATACGATCTGCTGATCCTGGACGTGTCGCTGCCGGACGGCTCCGGCTTTGTCTTTTGCCGGAAGGTGCGCGCCGTCTCCCCGGTGCCCATCCTCTTTTTGACCGCCTCCGACGAGGAGCACAGCATCATGACCGGTCTGGACATCGGGGGAGACGATTATCTCACCAAGCCCTTCAAGTTGGGGGTGCTTCTGTCCCGGATCAACGCCCTGCTCCGGCGGGCAGAGGGCTTTCGTCCCGCCGGGCCGGAGCTCAGCTCCAACGGGATCCGGGTGCTTTTGCTGCAGGGGCAGGTTTTCAAAAACGGCCGCCGGCTGGAGCTGACCGCCGCGGAGTATAAGCTGCTGTGCTTTCTCATGCAGAACCCGGGGATCGTGCTGTCCAAAGAGCGGATCTTAGACCGGCTGTGGGATTGCGAGGGCAATTACATCGACGGCAACACGCTCACCGTCTATGTGCGGCGGCTGCGCGTGAAGGTGGAGGACGACCCCAGCGAGCCCAAAATGCTCTTGACCGTCCGCCGCATGGGCTATAAGTGGAATGTCACAGAGGGAGGCGCGTCATGAGGATCCTGGCAAACCGGGAGATCCGGGGTCTTTTTCTGGCCGTGGCGGGTATCTGGCTGGTCTTTCTCCTCCTGGCCGAGGGCGCCGTCTGGCATCTCTGCCGCCGGCTCTCCCTCGGTCTGCCGCTGCTGTCCCTGCTGGCCCTGGGGGTGCTCTGGGCCGCCGGCGCCCGGTATTTCAGGCGGCAGGACGCGGCCCTGGAGCAGGCGGTCTCCCAGATCGGCGCGGTCCTGGCCGGATGCGCGGAGGCCCGGATCGACTGCGACCGGGAGGGAGAGCTGTTCCGGCTGTTTCACGCCGTCAATTCCCTGGCCGCCGTCCTGAACGCCCACGCGGCCAACGAGCAGCGGGAAAAGGAGTTTTTGCGGGACATGATCTCCGATATCTCCCACCAGCTGAAAACGCCCTTGGCGGCCCTGAACATCTATAACGGCCTGCTCCAGGGCGAGGCGGAGGAGGCCTCCGCCGTGCGGGAATACGCCGCCCTGTCGGAGCAAGAGCTGGACCGGATGGAGGCGCTGATTAAAACCCTGCTCGCCATCGCCCGGCTGGACGCTGGCTCCGCCGTCATGGAGAAGAGCCGGGAAAATCTGGCCGGGCTGCTGCGGGACACGGAGCTGCGTTTCGCGGCCCGGGCCCGGCAGGAGCACAAGGAACTGGTGTTGTCCGGGCCGGAGGAGCTTTTCCTCCTCTGCGACCGGGACTGGCTGCTGGAGGCCGTCGGCAACTTAGTGAAAAACGCCCTGGACCACACCCAGGCGGGGGACACGGTCCGGCTGGAGTGGAAAGCTCTGTCCTTCTGCGCGCAGATCACCGTAACGGACAACGGAAGCGGCATCCACCCGGAGGATCTGTACCATATTTTCAAGCGCTTTTACCGCAGCCGCTTTTCCAAGGACCGGCAGGGGATCGGGCTGGGCCTGCCCCTGGCAAAGGCCGTCATCGAGGCCCACGGCGGCACCTTAGAGGTGGACAGCGTATGGGGAAAAGGCAGCGTTTTTACCGCGCGTCTTCCGATCCCTTCAAAATTGTAGTCTGCCTGTAAGGAGCCCGTAAGCTTCGTGTGCTACGGTGCATCCTGCCCGGCACTGCCGCGGCAAGATCATTTGAAAAGAGGCGCAGCTATCATGGATCTGTTGGAAGTACAGCATCTCTGCAAAACCTACGGCAGCGGGGAGGCCGCCGTGCACGCCCTGCGGGACGTGTGCTTTCGCGTCCCCAAAGGGGAGTTCGTGGCGGTGGTCGGGGAATCCGGCTCCGGCAAAACCACGCTGCTCAATTGCGTCGGCGGTCTGGATACGCCCACGTCCGGCCGGGTGCGGATCGACGGGAAAGACCTCCTCTCGATGGACGACGGGCAGCTGACCGTGTTCCGGCGGCGAAACATCGGCTTTATTTTCCAGTCCTTCAACCTGGTGCCTGAGCTCACCGTGGAGCAGAACATCCTTTTTCCGCTGCTGCTGGACTATCAGAAGCCGGACCGGAAATATTTGGAGGATCTGCTGGAGGTCCTCAGCCTGAAGGAGCGGCGGACCCATCTGCCGGGCCAGCTCTCCGGCGGCCAGCAGCAGCGGGTGGCCATCGGCCGGGCCCTGATCACCCGCCCGGCGCTGATCCTGGCGGACGAGCCCACCGGCAACCTGGACACCCAGAACAGCG
Organism: uncultured Oscillospiraceae bacterium; assembly: GCA_947630375.1. Taxonomy (GTDB): domain Bacteria; phylum Bacillota; class Clostridia; order Oscillospirales; family Oscillospiraceae; genus Limivicinus. The sequence continues at coordinate 61,490 of CANRHH010000001.1, forward strand.
GCGAAGTGATCCGGCTGCTGAAAGAGGCGTCCAAAAAGTATGAGCAGACCATCCTCATGATCACCCACAACCGGAGCATTGCCCAGACGGCGGACCGGCTCCTTCAGGTCTCGGACGGCGCCCTGACCGATTTGGGGAGGTGCCGGGGATGAAAAACTATCTGAGCCTGATCCCGATCTCCGCCAAGGCACGGAAACGGCAAAACCGCATGACGGTCCTGTGCATCACCCTGGCGGTCTTTCTGGTGACGGGGGTGTTCTCCATGGCGGACATGGGCGTGCGCATGGAGACCGGCAACGCCAAACGGCAGCACGGGAATTATCACATTGCCCTGCGGGGGCTCCCGGAGGAAGCGGCAGAGGAACTCGCGGCCCGGCAGGATGTGGCGGCCGTCTCCGTCAGCGAGTCCATCAACACGGATATCCGCCTGGACTATACTGTGGCCGGGAAAAAAGCCGGCCTGATCGGTTCGGACGAGAGCTGGCTGACCGATACCTTTGCCTATCTGAGCGGGGGGCGGTTCCCGGCGGACAGCGGAGAGGCCGTGCTCTCGGAAAACGCAAAGTCCGTTTTCGGTGCGGAGATTGGCGGCCGCTTTACCCTCCATACCCCTGCCGGGGATTTTGACTATCGGATCTCCGGCTTTGAGGACGACGGCAGCGCCGCCCGGTATGACGCGCTCTTAGTCTGCCTGGACCGGGCCGCCTTCGAGCAGGTTCGCGCCGCCAACGGCGCTGCCTCCGCGCCGGAACTCTTTGTCCGGTTCCGGCCCTTGACCCAGATCCGCCGGGCCATTTCTGAGATCCAGGACCAATTCAGCCTGGAGGAGGGGCAGCTGGCCGAGAATCTGGTGCTCATCGCCCTGTCAGGCTTCAGCGAGAACAACGTGGTGCTCGGGATGTACGGCGCGGCGGTGTTTCTGTTCGTTCTGGTCCTCACGGCGGGGGTCATTATGATCACCGGCAGCCTGAACAGCAACGTGGCCCAGCGGACGGCCTTTTTCGGGCTGCTCCGCTGCCTGGGCGCCAGCAAGGGGCAGGTCATGCGCCTGGTGCGCCGGGAGGCGCTGTACTGGTGCCGGAGCGCCGTGCCCGCCGGCGCTGCCCTGGGGACCCTGGGCAGCTGGGGCATCTGCGCCGCGCTCCGGGCCGGGGTCGGCGGCCGGTTCAGCGGCATCCCCCTTTTCGGGCTCAGCCTGCCCGGCATTCTCTGCGGCGTTCTGGTGGGGCTGCTTACAGTCCTGCTGGCGGCCCGCTCTCCCGCCCGGAGGGCCGCCAATGTCTCGCCGGTGATGGCCGTGGCCGGGAATACGGAGGCAAAAGCGGCCCGTCCGGCCCGGCTGGGCCCGCTGAAAATTGAGACGGCTTTGGGGATCCGCCACGCGGCCGCGTCCAAAAAGAATCTGTTCTTGATGACCGGCTCTTTCGCCCTGAGCATCCTCCTGTTTCTAAGCTTTTCGGCCCTGCTCTCCTGGGTCCATTACGCCCTCACCCCGCTGCGGCCCTCCTCGCCGGACCTGTCGGTTATGAGCGGGGACGGCTCCAGCACGGTGCCCAGGGAGTGGGCGGAGGAACTGGGCGCCATGCCGGGCGTGAAGCGGACCTTCGGCCGCGCCGTGCAAAAGCTGGAGGCGGCATGGGAAGGGGGCGCCGGCAGCGTCTTTCTGGTCTCCCTGGACGACCGGCAGCTGAACTGGGCGGAGAAGGAGGACTGGACCGGGGACCGCCTGGGTCTGGAGCGGGTCTGCCGGGAGGACAAATGCGTCATAAGCGTCTATACCGAAGGCGGCCCCCTGCAAAAGGGGGACCGGCTCCAGATCGGCGGCGAGACCTTGGAGGTGGCCTGCACAGCTACTTACACGCCCTTTGACGGCGGCGGCACCCCGGTCCTCTTATGCACGGAGGCCCTCTTTTCCCGCCTGGCCGGGGAGACCGGCTACGCGGTTTTGGACATCCAGCTCACGAAAGACGCCACTGAGGACCAGGTAGCCGCGCTCCGGGCCGCCGCCGGGGACTTTCTGCTGTCCGACCGGCGGGAAAGCAACCGGGAGACTGCCGCCACCTACTGGGCCTTCTCCCTGCTGGTATACGGTTTCCTGGCCATGATCGCCGGGATCACCGTGTGCAGCATCGTCAACAGCATATCCATGAGCGTCTCCGCCCGGATCCGGCAGTACGGCGCCATGCGCAGCGTGGGGATGAGCGGGCGGCAGCTCACAGGAATGATCACCGCCGAGACGCTGACTTACGCCCTCTGCGGTCTGGTTGTCGGCATCGCGGCCGGCTTTCCGGCCCACAAAAAGATCTATGAGAGCTTCATCACGGCCTATTTCGGCGCGGCCTGGGAGGTCCCGGTCACAGCGGTCCTGATCCTCACGGCCTTTGTCGCCTGCGCCTGCGCCGCCGCGATCTATGCCCCGGCCAGGCGGATCCGCCATATGTCCATCACCGAAACGATCAACGAGCTATAAAAGAACGGGAGCCAAAGGCTCCCGTCCTTTCAAGGTGAAGACAAAGGTCTTCACCTTGAAAGCTTATCCAAGAGCATTCAAAAATGCTCTTGGATAAGAGCAGATTGAACGCCGAAAGGGGGCTCCCGCCCCCTCTCGGCGCTCTCCCCCTGCATGTTTATGCATGGTCCTTCTGTTTATCTACAGTCTGAAAGGACGGGAGCCAAAGGCTCCCGTCCTTTTATAGCTTCACTTTTCCAAATTCGCCCTTATATCTGGCCCTGCACAGGCAATAGGCCGCCGCGCCCAGCAGCGCCCACCCGCCGACGATGATCAGCTCCTGCCAGGTAAGCGTGCTGCCGGAGCCGGGGATCAGGGTCATCGCCACCATGAAGCCGGACAGCACGCTGGCTGAAACGCCGACAAATTTATAGTGCCTGACCTTATAGGGCCTGTCCATGTCCGGCTCCTTCCGGCGCAGCACCAAGAAGGACAGAGACACGATGCAGTAAGCCAGGCAGCAGGCGAAGCTGGCCGCGTCGGAGATCCACACCAGCATGGTCCTTCCGAAAAACGGCGCCGCCAGAGACAGGACCCCCACCAGGAGCAGCGCGTTTACCGGGGTCTTATGTTTTTTACTCAGGACCGCGAAGGGGCCGGGGAGCATTTTCGATTCAGCCATGGAGAAAATGGCGCGGCTGCCGCCGATCAGGAAGGAGTTCCAACTGGTCACCACCCCGCAAAGGCCCCCGAAGATCAGCACCTTGGCCATCACACTGCTGTGAAACACTTTTTCCATGGCCGTCGCCGCCACCAGCCCGGTGCCCTCCATGGCATCCGCGATCTCCGGGGCGCTGAGGGCATAGCCCACCGCGAAAACCACCAGCCCGTAGAAGCTGACCGCGCAGAGGATGGAGACGAGCAGCATCCGAGCCACTTTTTTTAACGAGATCTTGATCTCCTCCGCCACCTGGGGGATCACGTCAAACCCGAACAGGAAAAACGGCGCGACCACCGCCACCGAGAGGATATTTTTTACCGAGCCGAAGCCCTCCCCTATGATGGCCTGGCCGTCCAAATTCGCCGGGTCCCCGTGGATCGCCGAGGCGACGACGAGCGTCACCCCCACCCCGGCGATGGTAACGGTGAGGACCGTCTGCAAAACGGACGCGGCTTTGATCCCCAGCATGTTGACGGCCACGATGCCGATCGAAAAAACGCCGGCCACCAGGACCCCCGTCAGATAGACCTCCGAGCCCGCTATCGTATACAGGTACCCTTTTGAGAAGGACGGAAAAATATATTGGACGATCGCCGGCAGAGACACGGCCTCAAAGCACACGACCCCGATGTAGCTCAGGATCAGCGCCCAGGTGCAGATAAAGGAACCGGCCGGGCCAAAGGCTTTGTAGCTGAAAACGTGTTCCCCGCCCACCTTCGGCATGGCCGGCGTCAGTTCAGCGTAGATCATGCCCACAAAATAGATCATCAGGCCGCCGATGATAAAGCCGAGCACCGTTCCGATCACGCCCGCGTTCTGGATCCACCGGCCGGATGAGACGACCCATCCCCACCCGATCATGGCGCCGAAAGCCACGACCAGGATATCCGTAGCGGACATGACCTTTTTAAACTTAGAGTCCATCGCTCGTCTGTTCCTTCCTGTTTCTTTTCAACACAGTATAACACAGCGCAGCGCTAAAGTCACGAAACAATTTTGCGGCGGAAGAAGCTTTCGGCGCTCCCTCCTTCCTCCTTTCCCGGGGCCCATTAGCTAAGATGCGAAAGGAAAGGAGGCAATCGTAAATTATGCTCCTACAGGACTATGTAAAGTAGCGCGTGCCGCCAGTGTACCGATCTCCTCCCAAAGGTGCATCGGGGTTTTCCCAAGGGGTCCGGGGATGCTGCCCCGGGGTCCTTTCTCTTAGGGTACCCTTCTCTTTCCGACAAGGGAAAGAGAAGGGTACATTCGTTTCCCTTCTCCGCTGAGTCTCAAAGTCGCTTTATGCGATCTTTTCCCCGCCGATGTACACGGCCCGGCGGTTCAGCGCCTCGTCGCAGACCACGAAGTCCGCTAATTTCCCCGGCGCGATAGAGCCGATCTCCGCCTCCCGGCCCAGCTCCCGGGCGGGCACCAGAGTGGCGGACAAAATGGCCTCCCGGCGGGGGATGCCGAAGGCTACCGCATTCTGCATACAGTTGTACAGGGTGGAGGCGGAGCCGGCGATGGTGCCGTCGGCCAGGCGGGCGATGTTGTCCTTCAGCCAGACCTGCTGGCCCCCTAACATGTACTCCCCTTCCGGCATGCCGCAGCAGCGCAGCGCGTCCGAGATCAGGCAGATACGCCCCGGGAACAGCCGGAACGCCACCCGGACGGTGCTGGGGTGGATGTGGAGCCCGTCACAGATCAGCTCGGCCACCACGTCCTCCCGCTCCGCCGCCGCGCCGATGACGCCGGGGCTCCGGTGCTGGAGCTGGGGCATGGCGTTGAACAGATGTGTCACGTGCCGGGCCCCGGCCGCAAAGGCCATCCGGGCCGCCTCATAGTCCGCGTCCGTGTGGGCTACCGACACGGTGCACAGCGCCGCCGCCCGGCGGATAAAGTCCTCCGCGCCGGGCAGCTCCGGGGCCACATCCGCCACCCGGATCAGGCCGCCGCAGCCCTCATACAGCTTCTGAAAGGCCTCAAAATCCGGCAGCCGGAGATAGGCCCCGTTCTGGGCGCCCTTTTTCTTTTCGGAGAAGAAGGGCCCCTCCATCTGGATGCCCATCAGCCGGGCGCAGCCCGCCGGCCGCTCATCGGCCAGGCGCCGGGCCGTGGCAAAGGCCCGCTCCAGCACCTCATAGGGCAGCGTCATGGAGGCGGGGGCAAAGGAGGTGACCCCCTGCCCGGCCAGATACCCGGCCATCTTCACCAGGCCCTCATAGTCTCCGTCCGAAAAGTCCGCCCCGGAGTTGCCGTGGGTGTGCAGATCCACCAAGCCCGGGATCACCCAGGCCCCCCGCAGATCCTCTCCCGGCCCCGCCGGCACTCCTTCCCATACCTCGTCAAAGCGGCCCTCTTCTACAGAGAAGCCCCCGTAAACAAAGCCCCGTTCGGGCGTGAAGATCCAGGCATTCTGAAACCGCATAGCGCTCCCTCCTTCTTTTTCATGCTTTCAGTATAGCACCCGCTCTCCCTTCCGAAAAGCCCCAAACGCACGAAAAAGGGTAAAATTCGGCCCAGCCGCGAAGGGCTGGGCCGTGTCATATCTTCTTCACTCTAACTCGAACGCGCCGGTGTACAGTTGATAATAGGTGCCCTTCTCGGCGATCAGCTTTTCGTGACTGCCCCGCTCGATGATGCGCCCGTGGTCCAGCACCATGATCACATCCGAGTTCATGACCGTGGAGAGCCGGTGGGCGATCACAAAGACGGTCCGTCCCTCCATCAGCTTATCCATGCCCCGCTGGACGATGGCCTCGGTGCGGGTATCAATGGAGGACGTGGCCTCGTCCAGGATCATCACCGGCGGGTCCGCTACAGCGGCCCGGGCGATGGCCAGCAGCTGCCGCTGGCCCTGGGACAGGTTGGCGCCGTTGTTGGAGAGCATGGTGTTATAGCCCTCGGGCAGACGGGTGATAAAGTCGTCCGCCCCGGCCAGGGCCGCCGCGGCCCGGCACTCCTCGTCGGTGGCGTCCAGGCGGCCGTACCGGATGTTCTCCATGACGGTACCGGTGAAGAGGTTGGTGTCCTGGAGGACCAGGCCCAGGGAGCGGCGCAGATCCGCCTTTTTGATCTTGTTGATGTTGATGCCGTCGTAGCGGATCTTGCCGTCGTCGATGTCATAGAAGCGGTTGAGCAGATTGGTGATGGTGGTCTTGCCCGCGCCGGTGGCGCCCACAAAGGCCACCTTCTGGCCCGGCTCGGCGTAGACGGACACGTCATGCAGCACTTCCTTGCCCTCTTCGTAGGCAAAGTCCACGTTGAACATGGTCACGTCCCCCTGCAGCGGGGTATAGGTGATGCTGCCGTCCGCCTGGTGGGGATGCCGCCAGGCCCAGTGCCCCGTGCGCTCCTTGGTCTCGGTGACGGTGCCGTCGGCTTCCGTCCGGGCATTGACCAGGGTCACATAGCCGTTGTCCGCCTCGGGCTTTTCGTCCACCAGGGCAAAGACCCGGCTGGCGCCGGCGCCGGCCATGATGATGGAGTTGACCTGCTGGGTCAGCTGGTTCACGTTGCCGGTGAACTGCTTGGCCATACCTAAGAAGGGGATCATGATGGAGATGCTGAAGGGCATCCCGGACAGGCTCAGGTTGGGGATCCCGGTGAGCAGGATCACGCCGCCCACCAGGGCCATGGCCACATAGAGGATGTTGCCGATGTTGTTGTTGATGGGGCCCATGATGTTGGCGTAGGCGTGGGCCCGTCTGCTGTCCTCATACAGGGCGTCGTTGACTTTGTCAAAGTCCTCGATGCTCTGCCGCTCGTGGCAGAAGACCTTGATGACCTTCTGCCCGTTCATGAACTCCTGGACCGTGCCCTCGGTGGCGGCCACGGACTTCTGCTGGCGCATGAAGTACTTGGCGGAGCCGCCGCCTACCTTCCGCACCACTAAGAACATGAGGAACACGCCCACCAGCAGCACCAGGGTCATCCAGATGCTGAAGTACAGCATGATGGAGAACACCACCAAGATGATGGCCCCGCACTGGATGATGCTGGGCAGGGACTGGGACACCAGCATCCGCAGCGTGTCGATGTCGTTGGTGTAGTGGCTCATGATGTCGCCGTGCTTATGGGTGTCAAAATAACGTATAGGCAGGTTCTGCATCCCGCCGAAGAGCTCCTGGCGCATTTTGTCCAGGAAGCCCTGGGTCATGTAGGCCATCAACTGGGTCTGGACCAGGATGGCCGCGATAGAGAGGGCATAGAGGGTGATCAGCAGGCCGATCACCGGGAGCAGCTCCGCCTTGGCGGCGACCCAGTCCCGGCTCACATACCACTTTTCGATGGTCTGGATCACGTTCTGGATAAACAGCGAGGGGATGGAGGAGACCACCGAGGAAAACAGGCAGCACAGCATGGTCAGCGGGGCCAGCACCGGGTAATAACCGAAGAACTTTTTGATAGTCCGCTTGATGGCGGACAGGCCCCCGGTGGGCATGGGTCTTTTATTCTTCATGGCTGTCGCCTCCCTTGGTCTGCTGCTCATAGATCTCCCGGTAGATCTCGCTGCCGGCCATCAGCTGCGCATGGTCGCCCATGGCGGCGATACGGCCGTTGTCCATCACCAGGATCAGGTCCGCGTCCTCCACGGAGGCCACCCGCTGGGCGATGATGATCTTGGTGGTCTCGGGGATGTAGGAGCGGAAGCCCGCGCGGATCAGCGCATCGGTCTTGGTGTCCACCGCGCTGGTGGAGTCGTCCAGGATGAGGATCTTCGGCTTTTTCAGCAGGGCCCGGGCGATGCACAGCCGCTGCTTCTGGCCGCCGGACACGTTGGTGCCCCCCTGCTCGATCCAGGAATCGTACCCGTCGGGGAAGGAGCGGATGAACTCATCCGCCTGGGCCAGGCGGCAGGCCTCGGTCAGATCCTCGTCGGTGGCCTCCGGGTTGCCCCAGCGGAGGTTATCCTTGATGGTGCCGGAGAAGAGCTCGTTTTTCTGGAGCACCACCGCCACGGCGTTGCGCAGGACCTCCATGTCATAGTCCCGCACGTCCACGCCGCCTACCTTCACCCGGCCCTCGGTCACATCGTACAGCCGGGGGATCAGCTGCACCAGGGAGCTCTTGCCCACGCCGGTGCCGCCTAAAATGCCCACGGTGCTGCCGGAGGGGATGTGCAGATCGATGCCCTCTAAGGCGTTCTTGGCGGCCTTCTTGGAGTATTTGAAGGAGACGTTTTCAAAGTCGATGGAGCCGTCCTTCACCTCTTCCACCGGCTGGGGCGGATTGGTGAGGCTGCTGTCCTCCCGGAGGACCTCATAAATACGCCGCATGGACTCGATGGACATGGTGAGCATCACGTAGATCATGGAGATCATCATCAGGCTCATGAGGATCTGCATCCCGTAGGTGAGCATGGCCTGGATCTGCCCCACGTCGATGACCGTGCCGCCGCTGTTGATGATGATCCGCGCCCCCACCAAGAGCACGAACACCATGTTGAAATACACGCACAGCTGCATCAGGGGGTTATTCAGGGCCACCATCCGCTCGGCCTTGGTGAAGTCCTTGCAGATATCGTGGGAGGCGTTGTTGAACTTCTGCTTCTCGTAGTCCTCCCGGGCAAAGCCCTTGACCACCCGCATGGCCCGGACGTTCTCCTCGATGCTCTCGTTCATCCGGTCATACTTGCGAAACACCGCCCGGAAAGCGGGCATGGCGTGGCGGGCGATGATCAGCAGCCCGCCGATCAGCACCGGCACCACGATCACAAAGGTCATGGCCAGGGCCCCGGCCATCCGGTAGGCGGCGATGATGGAGAAGATGAACATCAGCGGCGAGCGGATGGCGGTGCGGATGACCATCATAAAGGCCATCTGCACGTTGGACACGTCCGTGGTCATCCGGGTCACCAGGGAGGCGGTAGAGAACTTGTCGATGTTCTCAAAGGAAAAATCCTGGACCCGCACGAAGATATCCCGCCGCAGGTTCCGGGCAAAGCCGGCGGAGGCCTTGGCGCAGGTAAAGCCCGCTAAGCCGCCGCAGCAGAGGGACACCATCGCCATGGCCACCAGGACCAGGCCGGTGTGCATCACCTGGTCCAGATCCGCGCCGTTTTTGACGATGTTGATCAGGTCGGCGGTGATGGTGGGGATCAGGACTTCAATGAAGACCTCCCCCGAAATGAAAATGAGCGTCAAAATCGTAGGAAGCTTAAACTCCCGGATGCTCTTGGCAAGGGTCTTAATCACAGCTCTTCCCACATCCTTTCCCATGCAGTTCAAATACGTTCCGGAGCATGATCCCGGTGATCTCGTCCAGCTGTTCCGTCTGGGCCGGGCTCAGGCCGGTGCAGAGCCAGGTGTATACCTCTTCGTCGATCCGGTTCACTTCCCGGCGGAGGCAGCGGGCCTTCTCCGTAGAGGAGATGCTCTTGCTGCGCCGGTCCGTGCTGCCGGGGCGGCAGGTGATAAAGCCCTTCTGCTCCAGCCGCTTGAGGATCGCCGTCATGGTGGGGTGGGTCACATGGGAGGCCGTCTCCAGCGCCCGCTGGTTGATCTCCCCCTGGCCCAGCTTCTCCAGCCGGTCCAGCTGCCCCAACACCCCGAACTGGACCCCCGTCAGCTCCAGCTCCCGGAGCCGCTGGTCCAGCTGGCGCTTGAAAGACCGGTCCAGCAGGGAAAAGCGCAGCCCCATGGGCATGTTGTTCACATTTTCTCACCTCTTATTAGGTCGTGCACGACGTATTTCTGTCGTGTGCTACTTATTTTAGCAGAACAAAAAGCAAAGTCAAGAGTCCGGCAGCACAAAAAACCGGCCGGAGACGGCCGGTTTTTTTGTGAATCTTGGAAAGAAATTTCCGTTTACTTTTTCCTGCGCTTTCTGATCAGCAGCACCGCGCCCACCGCGCAGAGGGCCAGCACCGAGACCCCCAGCAGGGCCGCCCACAGGGCCGGGTTGTTGGCGTCCCCGGTGACGGGCACGTCGGACCAGTGGGCATAGAGGGTGGTGTCGGCGTGGTAGACCGTGGCCAGGGACACGCGGGTGCCGCCGGTCTTCCCGGTGTACCACCCGGCGAAGTACTGCCCCTGCTTGGACGCCTGGGGCAGAGAGGACAGAGTCCCGTCGCTCCCGGTCTTCATGGAGGCGGTGCCGCAGCTGCCGCCGTTGGCGTCAAAGCGGACGGTATAGATCTGGGGCGGGGCCTTTACCGTCACTTTACAGGAGGCGCTGACCTCCCCGGCGGTGACCGTGACGGTGGCCTCCCCGGCGGCCAGGGCCTTGATGCCCCCGGCCCGGTCCACGCTGACGATCCCCGCCGGCGCCACGGTCCACTCCAGAAGATCCGTGGTGTTCTCCGGGTCCACCGTGGCCTTCAGCGAGGCGGTGTCCCCCACGGTCAGGGTCAGTTCCTTTTTGTCCAGATAGACGGCCGTGGCCGGGCGCAGGATGGTCACCTTGGCCGTGCCCTCGGAGCCGGTGGCCTTGGCCGTCACGGTCAGGCTGTTGGCGGGCTCCGAATAGGGCACCGTCAGGGCCCCGGCCTCGATGCCGGAGGCGCTGCTGCTGACCTGCCACTCCGCCAGTTTCGTCACATCCAGCGGGGCCAGGCTCTCGCCCCCCGCCGTCACATGCAGGGCTGCGGTAAAGGCGGCTGTGGCCGGGCCCGGCGGCGTCAGCGTCAGGGTGGTCTCGTCGGGGGAGACGGTGAGGGCGTCCACCTTCATGGGCAGGATCTCCACCCAGCTAAAAGCGATCCAGCTGGCCGCCGGCAGGGGGTTGCCGGTCCACTCGGCCACATTTTTGGCCTCCGGGGAGCCGCTGTAGCTCAGATGAAGGTAGGCCGGGTCAAAGGCCGGGGCGGCGCCCAGGGCGGGGCTGCCCGCGGCGGTCAGGCTGCCGCCGTTGAGGGCCACGGTGCCGGTCTCCGCCTCGCCCGTGCCGCCGCCGACGCCCGCCGCGCCTGTGCCGCCTTTGGCCGTGACGCTGCCGCTGCCGATCTCCACCGGGCCGCCTTTGGCGCCGTTGTTGCCGCCGATCCCGGCGCCGTTCTCTCCGCCGGCCGCCAGGAGCAAGCCGGAGGCGGAGGCGGGATCTTCCGCTTTCTCAATAATCAACGAGTAGCTGCCGGAGAGGGCGATGCCGGCACAGCCGGAGCTGCCGGTGAGGCTGTTCTCGCCCTTGATATGGAGGACCACATCCTGGTCCGCGCTGGTCAGATCCATGGCCGGATACCCCGCCTGGGCCCGGATATGCAGCCCGTCGATGGTGAGTTCCGCCACCCCCGGCCCCACCAGAATGGTGTGATCGGTCACGTCGGGATGGCTGGGATCCATGGTGACCGTCAGATGGCTTTTCTTGATGGTCAGCTTCTTCTCGCTGTATTCGTATCCCGGATCCTCAGCCCCCGGGCCCGTAATCAGGAAATGACTCTCCGGGTCCGCCAGAGGCTGGATCCCGCCGTCCATCGAGGCCTCGGAAATCGTGTCCGCCTCGCTGTTCGCGCCGGGCTCACTCCCGGTTCCGTCGCCGGATGTCCCTTCGCCCTCCGGGTCCGGGTCTTTTTCCTCCTCCGGTCCGGGCTTCTCTTCCCCCTGGCCGGAGCCTGTTTCCCCAGTCCCGCCGTCTTCTTCCGCTCCTCCGGTTGTAGGCGGGTCCTCTTTGGTCTCCAGGCCGTCCCCGCCGGCCGGGGCGTTCTCCGTCTGGCCCGGCTCGGGGCCGGCAGCCGTCTGGCCGCCCTCGGCCAGGGCCGTACCCGCCAGGTTCAACAGCAGCAAAACGCAGAGGAACACGCTGATTCCTTTTTTCATGGCTTCTCTCCTTTGCAAAGCGCCCGGATCTCCCGCTCCGGCGGAGATCTCCGCTCTGTTTCCTTCTATATTATATGTACCGATTACAATCTGTTTTATACTCAGTATAATACGCCGGCATCAAAAAGGCAATGACTCCGGCGTATTCTTAAGGATTTTTAAGATTTGCTCTCCTCCCGGGCCTCCTCTTCCCCCTCGTGGTAGGCGTTGGCGTGGGCGTTGATGTAGAGGGCCTTTAACTTGTCATAGAGGATCCGCTGGCTGGAATAGAGCCCGCCGTAGCCGGAGAGCACATAGCTGACGGTGCAGGCCAGGGCAAAATACAGCAGCCCCCCGGATCCGAACAGCTCGATGGACAGGAAGATGGAGGACAGGGGGCAGTTCACCGCCCCGCAGAACACGGCCGCCAGGCCGATGGCCCCGGCAAAGCCCGCCGGGATCCCCAGCAGCGGCCCTACGGCGCAGGCGAAGGTGGCCCCCACAAAGAAGGAGGGCACCACTTCCCCGCCTTTGAACCCGGCGCCCAAGGTGAGGGCGGTAAAGAGGATCTTCAGCAGAAAGGCCCAGGGGGCCGCCCGGCCCTGTTCGATCGCGGCGGCGATCACATCCATGCCCGCGCCGTTGTAATCCGTGGTGCCGCACAGGAGGCTGAGCCCCACCAAGACCGCCCCGCCCAGGGCGGCCCGGAGCCAGGGATTTTTCAGCGTCTTCTTCAGCAGCGCCTCCATGGCGTGGATGCCGCCGCAGAACAGGACGGACACGAACGCGCACAGGGCCGCCAGGACCGCCACCCGCAGCAGCATCCCCCCGGCCAGATCCGGCGCCGCCACGGCAAAGCGCGTGGGCTCCACCCCCAGCAGCCGGGACACCCCGTAGGCCACCAGGGAGGCGGTCAGGCAGGGCAGCAGCGCCGCGTGGTACAAAAGCCCCACGCTGATCACCGACATGGCGAACACCGCCGCCGTGAGGGGCGTGCCGAACAGGGCGGCAAAGAAGGCGGACATCCCGGTCATGGTAGCGGTGCGCAGGTCCCGGTCGTCCAGGCGCAGGAGCCGGCCGGTCTCAAAGCCCACGGTGCCTCCTAACTGGAGGGCCGCGCCCTCCCGCCCGGCGGAGCCGCCGCAGAGATGGGTCAGCACCGTGGAGAGGAAGATGGCGGGGATCAGGCCCAGAGACAGGCCCCGCCCGCTCTGCACCTCCTCCAAAATGCTGTTGGTGCTCAGACCCTCGGTGCGGGTCAGCTTATAGATGCCGGTGATCAGCAGCCCCGCCAGGGGCAGGGCCAGCAGCAGCCGGGGCTCCCGGCCCCGGAGCCGGGTGGCCAGGTCCACACAGATGTGAAAGGCCGAGCCCAACAATCCGCAGAACAGCCCCGCTATGGCCGCCACCAGCAGCCATTTGCCCAAGGCTTTCGCTGTAAGGGCCCAGATCCTGCTGTCCTCCCGGACCTTCTCTTTCAGTGCGCCGCCCATTCTCCGCGCCTCCCGGAAACTTTTTTCGCCCCATCATAGCACCGGCGGCGGAAAATTGCAATCGGGGAAATAAAAAAGACGCGCGCGGCAGAAAAGAGCCTTGCCGCGCGCGGCGTTCATTCGGTAAAGTGGATGTGGTTGTTGATGTGGTCCTGGCAGAAGCAGTGGTACCCGGCGCAGCGGGAGCAGTAGCGAAACTCCAGCTGGGGATATTCCGTATCCGTCCGGCCGCAGACGGCGCATTTGTGGTTATAAAGCCTGTCCCGCTGCTCCCGGCGGATGCGCCGGGACTCCTTGCGGAAGTTCACCGTGCTGGCGCTGCTGCGGCGCGGGGCCCGGCGCAGCAGCTCCCCGCCGAAGAACAGGAAGAAGTTCAGCACCGCCAGTACCGGCAGCAGATTCACCGGGAAGGGCGTGGTCAGCACGCCGAAGAGGAAAAAGGCCGCGTCCACATACGCCAGCCACTTGATCTTGACGGGCAGCAGGAAGAACAGCAGCACCTCCATATTGGGGAACAGGGCGGCAAAGGCGAAGAACATGGACAGATAGATATACTGGGCGTTGAGGACGAACCGCACCCCGGTGATCAGGTGGATCACCAGCCCGTAGACCACCGTCAGCACCACGCCGGAGAAGAAATAGATGTTGAACTGAGGCGTCCCCCAATACTGCTCCAGGGTGCTGCCGATCCAATAATAAAAATAGATGACCACAAAGGCCAGCAGGCCGGTGCTGGGGGGATAGAACATGAAGCTGACCACCCGCCAGATCTGGCCATGGAGCACCAGGTACGGGTCAAAGGCCAGGTAGCTGAGCAGCACCGGGTTGATGGCCCCCAAGATCCAGAAGGCCACGTTGGCCACGGAGACGTACAGCATCAGATTCTTCACGCCAAAATAGGGATGTTTATAGCAAAAGCGCTCCACATATCTCATGGGGTCCTTCATAGCGGTCTCTCCTCCATCCAGTTTGTTATATAATAGCCCTTTTCAGGCGCAAAGTCTACAAGAATTTGTAAACAGCCGGGAAAATTCCCCGGCGCTTCCGCCGACCGGCGCGGATGGAAATAAACTGGTAAACTTTTTTGCCTCAGCCAAAAAATAATTCTTTTAATTTACATAATGATATGTTATTATGTATACGGACTTCTGTAAATTTGGGGTATTTCGCCATGGTTGGAGAGCAGGAACTGAAAAATGAGCTGATCGAAGGGCGCAACGCGGTGCTGGAGGCGCTCCGGGCCGGGCGCGCCATGGATAAGATCTATCTGGCCAAGGGCGAGACCGACAAGACCTTGGGGCACATCGCCTCCAAGGCCCGGAGCTTGGGCATCGTGGTGGTGGACTGCGACCGGCGCAAGCTGGACTTCATGAGTCAGACCCACGCCCACCAGGGGGTCATCGCCGTGGCGGCCGTGCGGGCGTACTGCACGGTGGAAGAGATCCTCGCCGCCGCCCAGGCGGCCGGGGAGGCCCCGTTCTTAGTGGTGTGCGACGAGATCAGCGACCCGCAGAACCTGGGCGCCATCATCCGCTCCGCCGAGTGCGCCGGGGCCCACGGGCTGGTGCTCCCCAAGCGGCGCAGCGCCGGGCTGACGGCGGTGGTGGACAAGGCCTCCGCCGGGGCCGCCGAGCACGCCCGGATCGCCCGGGTCCCCAACATTCCCGCCCTGCTGCGGGAGCTGAAGGACCGGGGGCTCTGGATCTACGGCACCGCAGCCTCCGGCAGCTCTCTCCTCTGGGAGACGGATCTCACCGGGCCTCTGGCCCTGGTGATCGGCTCGGAGGGGGACGGCATGGGCCGCCTGGTGTCCGAATGCTGTGATTTTACCGTGCGCCTGCCCATGAAGGGGCGCATCGGCTCTCTCAACGCCTCCGCCGCCGCGGCGATCACCATGTATGAGGTGCTCCGCCAGCGCAGCGGCCTGCGCTGAACCGGACGAAGAGAAAAGCGGGGAAACGACCGCACAGACAGGGAAAAGAGGATGGAAATGGATCACTACGGGCATGACGGCGACCTGACAAATACATACGGTTTTGGCATCTCCGTAGACGATATTCTGGCAGAGTTTCAGCTGGATCCCGTCCCGGAGCCGGAGGAGGAGCGCCCCGCCGCCAAGGCGCCGGAGCCTGTTTTCGCCCCGGTCTACGGCTCGGGTCCGCGCTTTGATCCCAGCCTGTACGAGCCGGCGCAGACCGCCCCCGCCTCCCCGGATCTGGATGGGGACGGGGTCCGGGTCTATCAGCCTAAAAGCGCCCTCTCGGCGATGGAGGACGAGGCCCGGGCCTATGTGGCCGGGCTGGCCGCCGCCGGCTTTGACGGGCTCCGGGAGGAAGCGGCATATGACACCCGCTCCGCCGGTGAGGAGGGCGCGCGCCCCGAAGAGGAAGAGGAGGCCGCTCCGCCCCGCCGCCGGGGTGAAAAACGCCGGGAAAAGAGCGGCGGCCTGGCCGGCAGGCTGGGCGTGGTCTTAGGCGGGCTGAAGGCCCCCGGCGTCAGCTCCAGGCGCGCCGGAGGGCGCTCCGCCCCGGAGCCGGAGGAAGCCGGCTTCGAGGAAGAGCCGGACTATGGGGAAGAGCCCGGCCCCGGCTACGACAGCCCGGCCGATCCTGCCCCGGAAGAGATCTCTTACGTTCCGGAGGAGGCCCCGGGGACCGCTTATGACCCGGGCCCGGAGCCGGATTACAGCGCCGCCCATTTCTGGGACGAGGGCCGCTACGGCTGGCTGGACGGCCTGTCCGCCGGGACAGAGCCCTCTGAGCCGGTCTCCGGCCGGTCCGCCGTGGCCTTGGAGGAACCCTTTGCCCCGGAGGAGCCGGAGACGGCCGCCCCGGAGGAGGCGTCCTCCTTCCCGGATGCCTACAAGCATATGTTCTATGGGGACCGGGAGCCGGACCTGAGCCCGGACGGGACCGATACGCCCCCCGCGCCGGAGCCCGCCCCCTACGAGGCGGAGGAGGAGCCGGAAGAGGAGCGCCCGGCCCGGCGGGTCGAAAAGCGCGCGAAAAAGCGGGGCCGCAAGAAGGAAAAACGGCCGTTGAACGCCCCGGCCTCGTATGGCGACGCCTACTCGGATCTGGACGGAGGGGCGGACAGCTACGCCCCCGCCGGCGATTACGGCCTGCCGGAGGATGAGGAGTTCATCCCCACCGCGTTCCCCAGCTTCAAAGACTATCTGGCCAGCCTGGTCAACGGGTTTCTGCTGCGGATGCGGGGCTTCACCGGCGGAGACAGCACCTCCACCATGGTGGTGGACCACCGGGAGGATCTGGGTCAGGAGGTCTCCCCCGCCGCCGCCTCCAAATACTACGGCTCTTTTGTCCACTCTCTGCGGCTGCGTCTGCGGATCGCCCTGGCGCTGCTGCTGATCATGAGCTATCTGTCTCTGGGTCTGCCCGTGCCGGGCATGCTCCAGTCCGTCCGGGTGGCGTCGGGCCTGTGCCTGGCCACCCAGCTGACCATTTTGCTGCTGGGCCTGGATGTGGTCACCGGCGCCGTCATGAATCTGGGCCGCCGGCGGCTGGGGGCGGACGGCATGGCTGTCCTGGCCTGCCTGCTGACCAGCGTGGACGCCTTGGCCGTGTCCCAGGATCTGTTCGGCAGCCTGCACCGGCCCCTGTGCGCCCTGTCCAGCCTGTCCTTCTGCGCGGTAATGCTCTCCTCGCTGCTCAGCGCCCGGGGCCTGCGCAAATCCCTGCGGGTCCCCGCCATCGGCAAGCGGATCTACTCCGTAACCGGGGAGACCGGCATCAAGGGCCGGGCCCGGGACATCACCCTGCTCAAGACGCCCCGCCCCGCCGCCGGCTTCGTGCGCCGGTCGGAGGAGGCCGCCCCGGACGAGACCGTGTTTATCCGCTTCTCGCCCCTGTTTTTGGCCGGGGCCCTGGTGCTGTCCCTGATCGCCGCCGCCACCACCAAGCAGCTGAGCGATCTTCTCTATCTTCTCACCGCCATCCTCTCCCCCGCCGTCCCGGTCACCGCCCTGCTGAGCTTTGCCCTGCCCTTCTTCATCGGCTCCATGCGCATTTTCGGCAGCGGCGCGGCCATTGCCGGCTGGTCCGGCCTGTGCGATATCGGCCAGAGCCGGAATTTGATCGTCACCGACCGGGATCTGTTCCCCGAGGGCAGCGTGGAGCTGGAGAGCGTGCGGATCTTTGCCGACGAGGACGCGGAAAAGGTCATCTCCTACGCCGGGACCATGATGGTGGCCTCCGGCTGCGGCGTGGCCCACTGCTTTGCCGAGCTGATGGAAAAGCACAACTGCTCCATGCGCCAGGTGGAGAGCTTTGAGCTGCTCTCCGGCGGCGGGATGCAGGGCGTCATCGAGGGGGAGACTGTCCTCTGCGGCAGCTCGGACCTGATGCGCCTGATGAACGTGCGCATCCCCTTCCGCCTGGTGGAGAAGACCAGCGTCCTGCTGGCCATCGACGGCATCCTCTACGGGATTTTCAACATGAGCTACACGCCCCAGCCCGCCGTGCGCAAGGCTTTGGTCAGCCTGATGCGCTCCAACCGGCACCCGGTCTTTGCCATCCGGGACTTCAACGTGACGCCCGAAATGCTGCACAACAGCTTCGACCTGGCCACCGACGGCTATGATTTCCCGCCCTATGTGGAGCGCTTTGCCATCTCTGAGGCCGAGCCCTCGGCGAAAAGCCAGATTGCCGCGGTGGTCTGCCGGGAGGGCCTGGGTCCCATGACCCATATGGCCGACACCGGCCGCAGCATGTACATAACCGTGCGCATCAACCTTCTGTTGACCCTGCTCTCCGCCGTGGCGGGGATGCTGACCGTGTTCATCAAGCTGGTGGCCGGGGGCACGGTGGGCGCCGGTTTCCTGCTGCTGTTCATGCTGGCCTGGGCGCTGCCCGTGGCGGTCCTGAGCCTGTTTCTGAAATTCTGATCCCCCTTCCAAACACCGCCCGCAAGTCCGTGCGGGCGGTGTCTGCTTCTGCCCGCTCTCCCGATTCTTGTATTTTATGGTTGCCAAAGGCCGGGTTATAGTGTATAATTAATTGGACATGCCGAAAATACTTTTTCACATACACTTGTACAGAGAGGAATCAACACATGGAAACCAAGAACATCCGCAACATCTGCCTGCTGGGCCACGGCAACAGCGGCAAAACCAGTCTTGCCGAGAGCATGCTCTTCGTCACCGGCGCGATAGACCGGCTTGGCAAGGTCAGTGACGGGAACACCGTCTGCGATTATGACGCCGAAGAGATCAAGCGTCAGATCACCATTTCCACCTCGGTAGCCCCGGTGAATTACGGCGGCTGCAAGGTGAACGTGCTGGACTGCCCCGGCTATTTTGACTTTGCCGGCGAGGTCCTCTATGCCATCCGCGCCGTGGAGGCGGGCGTCATTCTCTGCACCGCCAAAGACGGGATCTCCGTCGGCGCCGAGCGCTGCTGGAAGTACCTGAAGGCCGCCAACGTCCCCGCCATCTTCTGCATCTCCAAGTGCGACGAGGAGCACGGGGATTATTTCGCCGTGCTGGACGCGCTGCGGGAGAAGTACGGCAGCATCGTCTGCCCGGTCACCATCCCCAGCTCCGACGGGAAGGCCGTGATCGACCTGGTGCACAACACCGCCTATCAGACCAGCGGCGGCAAGACCGTGAAGGTCGATGTTCCCGCCGCCGACGCGGGCCGGGTCTCCAGCCTGCGGGACGAGCTGATGGAGGCCGCCGCCGGCGCCACCGAAGAGCTCATGGAGAAGTTCTTTGAGACCATGGAGCTGGACGAGGCGGACATCATCGAGGGCATCAAGGCCGGTTTAAAGGACGGGTCCGTGGTCCCCGTGTTCGCCAGCGCCGCCATGCAGAACCTGGGCACCGAGGCCATGCTCCAGGGCATCGTGGACTATGTCCCCTCCCCGGACCAGACCGAGGGCATCGACCCCAGCGCCCCCACCCTGGCTTTCGTGTTCAAGACCGTGTCCGACCAGTTCGGCAAATACAGCTTTATCAAGGTCCTCCAGGGCACCGTCACCTCTGACCTGTCCCTGCGCAACGTCCGCGCCTCCAGCACCGACAAACTGGGCCGGCTCTACACCGCCTGCGGCAAGAAGACCACCGAGACCAAGGACGCCTGCTGCGGCGATATCGTGGCCGTGGGCAAGATGGATTGGAAGACCGGGGACACCGTGTGCGACCCCAAGAATGAGAAGGAACTGCCTCCGGTGGAGCTGCCCGAGCCCTGCTACTCCATGGCCATCTCCCCCAAGACCAAGGGTCAGGACGACAAGGTGGCCGCGGGCCTGGCCAGGCTCAACGAGGAGGACGTGTCTTTCTCCCTGGTCAGCAACGCCGAGACTCACCAGATGGTCATCTCCGGCGCGGGCGATATCCAGGTGGATGTGCTCTGCGCCAAGCTCAAGAGCCGCTTCGGGGTGGACACCGAGCTCAAGCCCGCCCGCGTGGCCTACCGGGAGAAGATCAAGGGCAAGGTGGAGGCCCACGGCCGCCACAAGAAGCAGTCCGGCGGTTCCGGCCAGTTCGGCGATGTGTGGATCCGCTTTGAGCCCCAGGAGGAGCAGGATGACATGATCTTTGCCGAAGAGGTCTTCGGCGGCAGCGTGCCCAAGAACTTCTTCCCCTCTGTGGAAAAGGGCCTGCGCAACGCGGTGCAGAAGGGCGTGCTGGCGGGCTACCCGCTGGTGGGCCTGAAGGCCACTTTGTACGACGGTTCCTATCACCCGGTAGACTCCAACGATATGGCTTTCCAGACCGCCGCCCGTCTGGCCTATCAGGACGGCATCCCCAAGGCCAAGCCCACCATCCTTGAGCCCATCGGCCTGCTGAAGGTCACCATTCCCGACGCGAACCTGGGCGACATTATGAGCGATATCAGCTCCAAGCGCCGGGGCACCGTGCTGGGCATGAACGCCGAGGACGGGATGCAGACCGTGGAGGCCGAGGTCCCCATGGCCGAGATGAGCTCCTATACCATCGATCTGCGCTCCATGACCCAGGGCCGCGGCTCCTTCAGCTGCAAGTTCATCCGCTATGAGGAGGCCCCGGGCAACGTCCAGCAGAAGGTCATTGAAGAGGCCAAGGCGCTGGCCGAGGAATAATCGTTTTCAAATAGGGTATGACCCGCCCGCCCCTGGGGCGGGCGGGTCATATAGTTTTGGGCGCTTGCGCCCGCCTGTGAGGGAGAGTTGTCTATGTTCGGCAAACTGGCCGCCCTGAAAGACATCATATGGGCCATTGGCATCGTTGTCTGCCTGATCGCCCTGGCCGTGGGTTTTATCTTTGCCGCCGCGGTGAAATACGACGGCAGCGGGCAGCTGCCGGATCCCGGCGCCGTGCTCCAGGACGTCCCCGCCGGCGGTGAGGCCGGCGGCGAGACCGGGGTGCTCCGGGCCCTGCCGGAGACGGCGGACGGGGGCCAGGCCTATATCGACTCGCTGACCTTCCTGTGCGACAGCGCGCTGATCGGCCTGCGGGACTACGGCCTGCTCTCCGGCGGCGCCGCCAACACCCAGGTCTGGGGCAGCAGCGCGGGCAACATCCCCGCGGCCGACATTGGCCAGTGCATCATCAAATACCCGGGGGACGGGTCTGAGATCAGCGCCGTCACCGCGGCGGCGGCTGTCCAGCCCTCCATTTTGGTGATCTCCTTGGGGAGCGACTCTCTGGCTTCCACCACCCGGGAGGACTTCATCACCAATTACACCACCTTAGTCACCGGCATCCAGGCGGCCAGCCCCGGCACCCGGATCATCTGCTGCTCGGTCACCGGCATCTCCGCCACCTATGCCGGCAGCGACGGGCTGACCGTGGACCTGATCAGCCAGGCCAATGAGTGGATCACCCAGGTCTGCGCCGACACCGGCGTCTATTACGCGGACGTGGCCTCTGCCGTGTCTGACAGCTCCGGCGTCCTGTTCCAGGAGGTGGCCGCCTCCAACGGCAAGACCCTCAACTCCGCCGGGCTCAGCGCGGTCCTGTCCTACTTAAGCACCCACACCGTGTAGCAGCGGCCGCCTTGTTCCTCCCGGGTCCGGGAGCGCCCTCCGCGGGGAGGATCTCACAGCATACTTGGAGGCTCACAGTGGTATTCAGTTCAGCGGTTTTTCTGTTCGCCTTTCTGCCGGTGGTGCTGCTTGTCTACCGGCTGCTGCCCGGTATCCGGAGCAGGAACGCCTGGCTGGCTCTGTCCAGCGTGGTTTTCTACGCCTTTGGCCGGCTGTCCTATGTGCCGCTGTTTCTGCTCTCGGTCTGTATCAACTACCTGGCCGGGGCGGCTTTGGGCCGGTTCCGGCAGTCCCGGGCCGTGCTGGCCGCCGCCGTGGCGCTGAACTTAGGGATCCTGGGCCTCTTTAAATACGCGGATTTTCTCCTCTCCAATTTAAACGCGCTGCTGGGCCTGTCCATCCCCCTGCCCGGCATCGTGCTGCCCATCGGCATCTCCTTCTATACCTTCCAGGGCCTGAGCTACGTGATCGACGTATACCGGGACCCGGGCGAACGCAGCCGCAGCTTCTTTGAGCTGCTGCTGTATATTGCTTTTTTCCCCCAGCTCATCGCGGGCCCCATCGTGAAGTATCACGACATTGCCCCCCAGCTCCGCAGCCGGCATCCGGCGGCGGAGGACGTGGCCTCCGGCCTGGCCCGCTTTATCACCGGCCTGGCCAAAAAACTGCTGCTGGCCAACACGGCGGGCCTGGTCGCCGACCGGGTCTTTGATGAGCTGCTGCCCGCCGGGCTGCTGGACGCGCGTCTGGCCTGGCTGGGCGCGGTCTGCTACACTCTGCAGATCTACTTTGATTTCAGCGGCTACAGCGACATGGCCATCGGCCTTGGCCGCTGCTTTGGCCTGACGATCAAGGAGAATTTTGATCTCCCCTACTGCGCCCTCTCCATGCGGGATTTCTGGCGGCGCTGGCACATCTCCCTGTCCACCTGGTTCCGGGAGTATCTGTATATCCCCTTAGGCGGCAACCGGCGGGGCCGGGGCCGCACCCTGCTCAACCGGATGCTGGTCTTTCTCTGCACCGGCATCTGGCACGGGGCCAACTGGACCTTTGTGCTCTGGGGGCTGCTCCACGGGGCGCTGACCTGCCTGGAGGACGCGGGGCTGATCCCCACCGGGCGGCTCAGCCGCTCCCGGCCCGGCCGGCTCCTGTGCCGGGTCTATACCCTTCTGTCGGTGACGCTGCTGTTTGTCCTGTTCCGGTCCGCCAGCCTGGCAAGCGCCGGGCAGATGCTCGCCGTCCTGTTCACCGCCCCCGCCGCCGCCAACAGCGCCTATCTGCTGCGCTCCCTGGTCCCCCCGGCCACCGCTCTGCTGCTGGGCATCTCCCTGCTGGCGGCCTTTGGCCTGGGGCAGCGGGTCAAAGCCCGGGTCCGCGCCCTGCCTGCCGGCGGGCAGACCCTGTGCCTGTACCTGGGCCGGGGCTTCAGCCTGGCGCTGCTGGCCCTGTGCCTGCTGAATCTGTCCCGGGGCGGCTTTAATCCCTTTATCTATTTTCAGTTTTGAGAGGCCGCCGGGCGGACCGCCCCGCGCGGCCTGACCGTACCAGTGCCTCCCGGAGGGGCTGCGGATGAAAAAGTTCCTGCCAAAACTGTATATCGGCCTGGTTCTGCTGATGCTGCTGGTCCCCGGCCTGGGGATGCTGTTCTTTGGCGAGGCCCAGGCCGCCGCCAACGAGGTGCTGGCCCCCCGGCCCCGGCTGATTGGGCAGGACGGGGGCCTGAACGCGGACTTTCTCTCCGATTTTTCCGACTACATGGCCGACCGCTTCGCCTTCCGGCAGGAAATGGTCACCGCCTGGGCCTGGCTCAACGCCCGGCTGCTGCATACCTCTGTGGAAGACCAGGTGATCTTGGGCAGCGAGGGCTGGCTGTATTACGCCCCCACGGAGGCGGACTACATGGGCCAGGGCCTCAGCGGCGCCGCCCTGCAGAGCGCGGCCCGGAACCTGGCCCTTATGCAGGAATATGTCCAAGATCAGGGGGCGGCGTTTCTCTTTACCGTAGCCCCCAACAAGAACAGCCTCTACCCCGCCCACATGCCCGCCTCCACTCCCGCCGCCGGCGGTTCCAACGCCCAGCGGCTCCCCGCCTTTCTGGCCGGGGAGGGCGTGGCCTATGCGAACCTGTTTGTCCCCTTCCGGGCCCGGGAGGAGGTCCTGTATTACCGGACCGATTCCCACTGGACCGACCGGGGCGCGGCCCTGGCGGCGGATACGGTGCTGGCCGCCTTAGGCCAAAGCAGCGCCTATTTTGACGGGCCCTTTCCCCTTCTGGTGGAGCACCGGGGGGATCTGTATGAGATGCTCTACCCGGCCGGGCGGGAGACCGAGGCCGGCTTGGCCATGGAGCTGCCCTATACCACCGAGCGGGACCCCAACGGGGGCGACGCCATCACCATCCGCAGCCACTCCGACCGGGCGGGAAACCTGCTCTGCTTCCGGGACTCCTTTGGCGCGGCCCTGTACCCCTACCTGGCCGCCTCCTTCGGCCAGGCCCTGTTCTCCCGCCAGGCGGACTATGATCTGACCCAGCTGGCGGAACTTCAGGCCGGGACCGTCGTCATAGAGCTGGTGGAGCGAAATATTCCCTGGCTTTTGAGCCACCCGGCCCTCTACCCCGCCCCGGAGCGCCCGGCCCCGGAGGCCCTGGCCCAGGGGGCGCCCCTGTCCCTGAGCGCGGAGGCCGGTACAAGCGCCGGCACAAAGGGGCTGGTCCGTCTCTCCGGCGCTCTGCCGGAATTGGACGGGCAGCCGGTCCTGCTCCGGGCGGGCGGGACCTGGTACGAGGCCGCCGTCACCCTGGACGAGGACGGCCGCCCCGGTTTCTCCGCCTGGCTGCCCCAAGGGGCGGCGGCGGAGCGTGATCTTGCCATCGTCTGCGGCGGGGCGCTCTGCCCCGGCACAGTTGAGGAATAAGCAAATCCATAAGACAGAGGTATAGAGAAATGAGACGTGTACTTGCTTTGACCTTGCTTCTTGTTCTGGCCCTTTCGCTGGCTGCCTGCGGCTCCAAGAAGGCCGACGCCACGCCGGCCCCCGACGCGGCCTCCGGCCCTGACGCCTCCGGCATCCCCGCGGGCGTGGAGGAGACCGAGCCGCCCAAGGTCACAGACTCCCCGGCGGACGGCCAGGTGCCCGACTCCGCGATCCCGGCCACCCCGGAGGACCTGAAGGCCATTGCCGAGGCCTTTGTGGGCCGGCCGGTAGAGGAGCTGTACGCCGCGGTGGGCCAGCCTGACAGCGCCAGTTATGCCGCCAGCTGCCTGGGTCCCGGGCAGGATGGGGAGCTGGTGTACGAAGGGTTCACGGTGTACACCTATCTGGAAGACGGCACGGAGACTGTCAATGCCGTCCTATAAGCAGGAGCCGGGCTCCCATGCCCGGGGCGGGGCCCACGCGGCGGGCGGGGCCCATGCCGCGCCCAGTTCCCGGCCTTCCCTGAGCCTGCGCGGCGCCGGCGGCTTCCACGCAGCGCCCGATCAAAAGAAAGCGGCCTCCCCGGTCCCGGAACGGCTGGACCGGGAGGAGGTTTTCCGGGATACGCCCGCTCAGAGCGCCCCCGCCCCGGCGGAGCCCCGGCGGGAGGTCGCCCATGGGGCTGCTCCTAAACGCAGCCGGCCTGCCCCGGAGGCCGCGCCCCGGCAGGACCGCGCCCGGCGGGCGGAAGCGCCCCGGCAGAGCCGCGTCCGGCAGGAGCAACCCGTCCGGCGCCAACGCTCCGCCCCCGAAAAACCGCCTAAAGAGTCCTCCCGCTCCCCGGTGCTCACGGTGCTGTCCGTGTTGGCCGGGCTGGTGCTGGCCGGGCTGTTGACGGTGCTGTTCGTGGCGGGGATCTTCCGTGTCCGCTACATACTGCCCGACGGTTCCCGGAAATCGGAGCTGGTGTTCCGGGGCCAGGCGGCGGACAGGGCCCCGGAGGTCCTCCAGGAGGGCTATACCTTCATCGGCTGGGAGGACGAGGCGGGGCAGATCGTCCCGGTGCACACCGTTCCCGTCTATGAGGACACGGTCTACACCGCCCGGATGATGCCGGCCCTGCACACGGACGGGCACCAGACCTATCTCAGCCCCGACGAAAACGGCTTTATCCATCCGGACGAGCTGCTGCTCCGGGGCCAGGCGGCGGAGATCCTCTGCACCTTTCTGGAGGTCCCGGCCCCGGTGGGCGGTGAAAATTTCCGCGATGTGGAGCGCACCGCCCCCTACGCCTCCGCCACCGCCACTTTGAAGGCGCTGGGCGCGGCGGAGGGCGAGCTGTTCCGGCCGGAGGAGCCTGTCACCCTGCGGGAACTGCTGACCATGCTGGGCAGCTTCTACCCGGAGCTGACCTGGGAGGACCTGGCCATCTACGCCGAGGACGCGGACCCGAACGACCCGGACGCGCCCTATCTCCTCCGTTACACCTTCCGGGATATCTCCCAGCTGGACCCGGACTACGCCCTGTTCTGCACCGCGGCCAGCATGGGCTGGATCGACAGCGGCCCCGATGTGGAGATCTCCGCCAACGACGCGCTGACCCGCGCCCAGGCCGCCGCTTTTCTGAACCGGGCCTTTGGCCGGGGCCAGGGGCTGGAGATCGACCCGGAGCAGGCCGGGAAATTCATCGACCTGCCGCCGGAGCACCCCCTGTATGCCCAGGTGATGGAGGCCGCCGTGCCCCACACCGCCGGCTCCTCCGGGGGCTCGGAGAGCTGGAGCAGCGCCCAGCCCCACACCTTGGAGGCCCGGGAGCCCGGTTTCTTCTTCCTTGGGACCCAGATGTACTGCCTGGGAGAGGACGGCTACCTGGTGATGGACGAGGAGGTGGACGGCTTCCGGTTTGACGCCGATGGGAAGTTCACTAGCGGCCTGCCGGAGCTGGATGAACTGGTCCAGCAGGTGCTGGGGGAGATCATCACCCCGGACATGGACGACACCGCCAAGCTCCGGGCCGCCTACGACTACGTGCGGGACTCCTTTACCTACATCAAGGGCAACCACTATAAGCGGGGCGACGTGAGCTGGGCCGAGCAAGAGGCCTACGACATGTTTGCCACCGGCTATGGCAACTGTTATAACTACGCCGGGGCCTTTTATGCCCTGTGCCGGGCCCTGGGCCAGGACGCCACCCTCATCAGCGGCCTTTACGGCAGCAACTATCTGCTGCACGCCTGGGTGGAGTTCACCGTGGACGGGGAGCGGCGCATCTGCGACCCGGAGGTGGAGATGACCTACTACCGGGCCGAGAAGCCGGAGGAGCAGATCCCGGACATGTTCATGATGACGGTGGCCTACTCCAACCGCTGGCTCTACACAAAATAAAAAATCTTCTTTTCTCCTCAAAGGAGTGCAATAAGAAACCGTGAAAAAATTGTTTGCCATCCTCCTGCTCTGCGCCCTGGTCCTGGGGATGGCCGCCTGCCAGCAGGCGGCCCCCCGGCCGGAGACCGGCAGCCCCGCCGGAGAGGAGCAGGCGGTCGTCGTCTCCGGCGGAGAAGGGGCCTCTTCGGAGGCGCTGTACATGGTCCGTCTGGACAGCGCCCCCTACAACCAGGACGCCCCCGCCTTTCCCGAGGACATGAGCGCCCCCGGCATCGCCGTGGGCTCCATCGGCGCTTTGGTGGAGCAGGACGGGGACTTTCTGAAGCTGAGCTTCGCCGGAAACGCCCAGGCCTGGATCCACGGCTGGTACCTCACCGCGCTGGATGAAAACGTCCAGCGCCAGCGGGAGGAGGCGCAGCTTCAAGCCTGTACCTCCACCCAGAGCTTCCAGCCGGTGGAGAAGTTTCTGAATCGGGAGGACCACAGCTATATCTGCCTGGCGGGCAGCGGGCTCAACTGCCGGGCCCTGCCCTCGGGGGACAGCCCGGTGCTCATCACCATCCCCTTTGGCACCCAGGTGGAGGTCCTGGGCCGGGACGGGGACTATTATCTCTGCCGCCTGGACGACGGCGGGCTGGTCTACTGCGCGGTAAACTTCCTCTCCGCGGAGCAGACCTATGTAGAGCTGGACGGCGCGGTGGATCTGCGGGTGTTTCTGCCCACGCTGGAATTTGAGATGCTCTTTGCCTCTCCCAACAACATCACCGGCGAGGCCATGTACCCGGCTATCCCCCTCTTGGAGACCTCCACGGCCAAAATGCTGGCCCAGGCCCAGGATATTTTCCGGGAAAACGGGTACAGCATCAAGATCTATGACGCCTACCGGCCCAAATCCGCCCAGTTCAAGCTCTATGACATCGTGCAGAACTCCTGGTTCATCGCCAACCCCTACACCGGCAACTCCTGGCACCAGCTGGGCCGGGCTGTGGACATGTCCCTCATCGATCTGAGCACCGGGGAGGAGCTGGAGATGCCCACCCCCATGCACACCTTTGACACCACCGCCTGCCGCTTCAACAGCGGCGGCTGGACCGAGACCGCCCGGGCCAACGTGAACTACATGACCGAGATCATGACCTCCCTGGGCTTCGGCACCATCACCACCGAGTGGTGGCACTTTGAAAACACCGCCGACGGGATTTACATGGACCCCTATCTGGACTATGACAGCCTCACCTACCGGCCTATTACCGACTATGTAAAATAAGAGAAAAAGACAGGCCCTCCGGCGAAACTTCGCCGGAGGGCTTGTCTTTTTGGTTCAGATTCTTACGCGAAATACTTCTTCGCGCTGCAAAACAGCCCGATCTCATAGTTTCCCGGCACGTTCCGGTACAGGCCGGGGCCGGTGCGCTCGCTGTGGCCCATCTTGCCCAGGACCCGGCCATCGGGGCTGGTGATGCCCTCCACGGCCCACAGGGAGCCGTTGGGGTTGCAGGCCGTGTCCATGCCGGGCGCGCCGGCCAGGTCCACATACTGGGTGGCGATCTGGCCCCTTTCGGCCAGCTCCTTCAGCACCGCCTCGGGGGCGATGAAGCGGCCCTCCCCGTGGGAGACCGGCACGCTGTACACCCCGCCCAGCTCCGCCTCCAGCAGCCAGGGGGACAGCTTGGAGCAGACCCGGGTCCGGACGATGGAGGACTGGTGCCGCCCGATGGTGTTGTAGGTCAGGGTGGGGCAGTCCGCGTCGGTCCGCACAATCTTCCCGAAGGGCACCAGGCCCAGCTTGATAAGGGCCTGGAAGCCGTTGCAAATGCCCAGCATCAGCCCGTCCCGCTGCTCCAGCAGCTCGGTAACGGCGGCTGAGAGAGCCGGGTTTCGCAGGAGGGAGGCGATGAATTTGCCGGAGCCCTCCGGCTCGTCGCCGCCGGAGAAGCCCCCGGGCAGAAAGACGATCTGGCTGCGGCGGATGGCCGCCTCCAGCTCCCGGGCGGAGTCCTCCAAAACCGCCGGGCTGAGATTGCGCACCACCACGATCTCCGGCTCCAGCCCGGCCCTCAGGCAGGCCCGGGCCGAGTCATACTCGCAGTTGGTGCCGGGGAACACGGGGATGGTCACCCGGGGGCGGGCGATGCCCTTGGGCAGCACCGCCGGGGCGCTCCCCTCCCAGCGCAGGGCTGGGGCCCCGCCGGGGGCGGCGGCCTGGGTGGGGAACACCTTCTCCAGCACCGCCTCGTTCAGGGCCAGCAGCTCGTCAATGGGGGCGCTGTCCGTGCCCAGGTCGATCACCGGTTCAGCGGTGGTGAAGCCCACACAGCGGGCCCAGGCACAGTCGATATCCCGTGAAAGCTCCGCCACGATGGCCCCGTAAAACGGGATATGCCACAGTTCCCCCGTCATCTCCGCGTTGGACTTAAATCCAACGCGGTTGCCGAAGGACATCTTCATCACCGCC
The DNA here is from genome assembly GCA_947630375.1 of uncultured Oscillospiraceae bacterium. Taxonomy (GTDB): domain Bacteria; phylum Bacillota; class Clostridia; order Oscillospirales; family Oscillospiraceae; genus Limivicinus. Next base: position 90,612 of record CANRHH010000001.1, read on the forward strand.
TCGGCGGCGCTCTCCTCGATGGCCCAGGCGGCTTTCACCTCACCCTGTTGGGCCAGAGCGTGAAACGCCTCCCAGGCGGCCTTGGTGTTCTCCGGCACGTCGCCGCCGAACACATACACCGGATGCCCCGCCTCCTTGAACTCGGGCGAGAGCACGTCCCCGGCCCGGATGGGCGCGATGGCGAAGGAGATCAGCGTGGGGGGCACATCCAGGTCCATAAAGGAGCCGGACATGGAGTCCTTCCCGCCGATGGCGGCGCAGCCGTAGTCCAGCTGGGCCTCCAGGGCCCCCAAAAGGGCGGAGAAGGGCTTGCCCCAGCGGTCCGGGTCCTCCCGCAGCTTTTCAAAAAACTCCTGCAGCGAGAGATAAGCGGACCTGTAGTCCGCCCCCGCCGCCACGATCTTGGTCAGGGACGTGACCACGCTGTCCATGGCCCCGGCATAGGGGTCCACGGTCAGCCGGTCCGGGTCGCAGCCCCAGGCCATGACGCTGCCCTGCTCCGTCTCCTGCCCGGGCAGCACCGGCAGCAGGGCCGCCATGGCCTGGGCCGGGGTGGTCTGTGTCCGGCCGCCGAAGGGCATGAGCAGGCTGCCCGCGCCGATGGTGCCGTCGAACCGCTCCGTGAGCCCCCGCCGGGAGGCGCATTTCAGGCTCCCGGCCATCTCCCGCAGGGAGTGGAAGCGGGGCTTGCCCATGGCGGCCCGGTCCTTTTCCGGCACGGAAACGGCCGCCTGCTTCACCGCGCCGTTGGTGTTGAGGAAGGCCCGGCTCAGGTCGGCCACCGTCTCCCCCCGCCAGGTCATGACCATGCGGGGGCTCTCGGTGACCACCGCCACCCGGTAAGCCTCCAAATTCTCCCGCTCCGCCGCGGCGATAAAAGCCGCCTCGTCCTGGGGGGCCACCACCACGGCCATTCGCTCCTGGCTCTCGGAGATGGCCAGCTCCGTGCCGTCCAGACCCTCATATTTCTTGCGCACCGCATCCAGGTCGATCTCCAGCCCGTCGGCCAGCTCCCCGATGGCGACGGACACGCCGCCGGCGCCGAAGTCGTTGCAGCTCTTGATGAGCCGGGTCACGTTCTTGTCCCGGAACAGCCGCTGGAGCTTTCGCTCCTCGGGGGCGTTGCCCTTCTGGACCTCGCTGGCCATGGTGGTGAGGGACTGCAAATTGTGGCTCTTGGAGGAGCCGGTGGCCCCGCCGATGCCGTCCCGGCCTGTGCGGCCGCCCAGGAGGATCACAACGTCTCCCGGCGCGGGCTGCTCCCGGCGCACGTTCTCCGCCGGGGCGGCGGCCACCACCGCGCCGCACTCCAGGCGCTTGGCGGCATAGCCCGGGTGGTACAGCTCCGCCACATGCCCGGTGGCTAAACCGATCTGGTTGCCGTAGGAGCTGTAGCCCCCCGCGGCGGTGACAGTCAGCTTCCGCTGGGGCAGCTTCCCGGGCAGCGTCTCCGCAAAGGAGGCCCGGGGGTCGGCGGCCCCGGTGACGCGCATGGCCTGGTGCACATAGGCCCGGCCGGACAGGGGGTCCCGGATGCAGCCGCCGATACAGGTGGCCGCGCCGCCGAAGGGCTCGATCTCGGTGGGGTGGTTGTGGGTCTCGTTTTTGAACATCAGCAGCCAGTCCTGCTCTTCCCCGTCCACCAGGGCGGGCACATGGATGGAACAGGCGTTGATCTCCTCGCTCTCGTCCAGCTCCGGCAGCAGGCCCCGTTTTTTCAGAGTCTTGGCGCCGATGGTGGCGATATCCATCAGGGTCTGGGGCCGACGGGCCGCCTTCTCCGCCCCGTAGACCTCCTCCCGGGCAGCCAGGTAGCGCGCATAGGCCGCCTGCACCGCCGCGTCGGCGATGTCCGGGCGCTGCAGGTGGGTGCCGAAGGTGGTGTGCCGGCAGTGGTCGGACCAATAGGTGTCCACCAGACGGACCTCGGTGATGGTGGGGTCCCGGCCCTCGTCGTTTTTGAAATAGTCCTGCAAAAATTTCAGATCGTCCAGGTCCATGGCCAAGCCCAGCTTTTCCAGCAGAGCGGCCAGGCCCGCCCCGTCCAGGGCGGTAAAGCCGCCGAGGGTCTCCACCATGGGGGGCTGGGGGTGGCTGCGCGCCAGGGTCTCCGGCTTTTTCAAGGAGGCCTCCCGGCTCTCCACCGGGTTGATGAGATAGGCCCGGATCCGCGCCAGGGTCTCGCTGTCCAGCACGCCCTCCAGCAGATAGACCTTGGCATAGCCCACCAGGGGCCGCTCGCCCCCGGTCAGCAGCTGGACGCACTGGGCGCAGCTGTCGGCCCGCTGGTCGAACTGGCCCGGCAGGGCCTCCACCGCCAGCAGGCTGTGGGGCGCCGCGGGCTCCGGGAAGGACTCCTCCCAGAGAGTGTCCACCTGGGGCTCGGAGAAGACTACGGTCTTGGCCCGCTCATAGGCGGCCGGGTCGATGTTCTCCACGTCGTAGCGGTTGAGGATCCGCAGCCCCTCCAGGCCCTGAATGCCCAAGAAGTCCCGCAGATCGGCCAGAAGACTGCCGGCCTCCGGGGAGAGCCCCGGCTTTTTTTCCACAAAAAGACGATGTACCATCCGCTTCATCCCTCCAGCGCCGCCAGCGCCCGCGCGCCGATATCCCGGCGGCAGAAAGCGTTGTCAAAATGGATCCGGTCCGCCAGGGCGTAGGCCCTGTCGATGGCCTCCGGCAGCGTCTCCGCCACGGCCACGGCCCCTAAGACCCGGCCGCCGGAGGTGAGCAGCCGGCCGTCTTTTTCGGCGGCCCCGGCGATGTAGATGTGCTCTCCCGGCCCGGTCTCGGGCAGGGTGATGGGGTAACCCTTTTCATAGTGCTGGGGGTAGCCCCGGGAGGCCAACACCACGCAGCAGGCGGACCGGCCGCTGAAGCGCACCTCCGTCCCGGAAAGCCGCCCCTGGGAGACCGCCAGCATGATCTCTAAGAGGCTGCTCTCCAGCAGGGGCAGCACCACCTGGGTCTCCGGGTCCCCGAAGCGGCAGTTGTATTCGATCACCTTGGGCCCCTCCGCCGTCAGCATCAGGCCGAAGTACAGACAGCCCTTAAAGGGCCGGCCCTCGGCCTTCATGGCCCGGATCGTGGGCAGGAAGATCTCCTCCATGCAGCGCGCCGCCACCTGGGGGGTGTAGTAGGGGTTGGGGGCCACGGTGCCCATGCCGCCGGTGTTCAGCCCCCGGTCTCCATCCAGGGCCCGCTTGTGGTCCATGGAGGACACCATGGGGACAACGGTCTCCCCGTCGGTAAGAGCCAGGACCGAGATCTCCGGCCCGATAAGACACTCCTCGATCACCAGCTTCTCCCCGGCGGCGCCGAACTTGCCGCCCTCCATGCAGTCCCGCACGGCGGCCTGGGCCTCCTCCACCGTGGCCGCCACGGTGACGCCCTTGCCCAAAGCCAGGCCGTCGGCCTTGACGACGATGGGCGCGCCCTGCTCCTGCACATAGCGGAGGGCGGCGTCCGGCTCCGTGAAGGTCTCGAAGCGGGCGGTGGGGATGCCGTATTTCTTCATCAGCTCCTTGGCAAAGGCCTTGCTGCTCTCGATCAGCGCGGCGTTTTGCCGGGGACCGAAGCAGGGGATGCCGGCCGCCTCCAGGGCGTCCACCGCCCCCATGGCCAGGGAATCGTCCGGGGCCACCACGGCAAAGTCCACGGCCTTCTCTCTGGCAAAGGCCAGGATGCCCGGGATGTCCGTGGCGGCGATAGGGGCGCACACGGCGTCCCGCCCGATGCCCCCGTTGCCGGGCAGGGCATAGACAGTCTCCGCCCGGGGATCCTCCCGAAGCTTTTGAATGAGCGCGTGCTCGCGGCCTCCGCCGCCGACAACCAAGATCTTCATATCTCTTAAATTACCTTTCATCTAATTAGGAATTAAGAATGAGGAATGAGGAATTATATATTTCTTTCCTGACCCTGTATCCATTAATTCCTAATTCTTAATTCCTCATTCCTAATTTACATTAATGATGAAACAGCCTCATTCCGGTAAGCGCCATGACCATGTTCTGCCGGTCGCACTCGGCAATGACCAGGTCATCCCGGATGGAGCCGCCGGGCTGGGCCACATAGGTCACGCCGCTGCGGGCGGCCCGGAGGATGTTGTCCGGGAAGGGGAAAAAGGCGTCGCTGCCCAGGGCCACGCCGGAGACGCTGTCCAGCCAGGCCCGCTTCTCCTCCGCCGTCAGGGGCCCGGGCCGCTCGGTGAAGCTCCGCTGCCAGACGCCCTCGGCGCAGATGTCCTCCTCGTTGCCGTTGATATAGCTGTCCACGGCGTTGTCCCGGTCCGGCCGGCCCAGGCTGGGCAGGAAGGGCAGGGCGAGCACCTTGGGGTGCTGCCGCAGAAACCAGGTGTCCGCCTTGGTGCCGGCAAGCCTCGTGCAGTGGATGCGGCTCTGCTGGCCGGCGCCCACGCCGATGGCCTGGCCGTCCACCGCGTAGCAGACGGAGTTGGACTGGGTGTATTTCAGGGTGATCAGGGCCACGATCAAATCCCGCTTGGCGCTCTCGGGCAGGTCCTTGTTGGCGGTGACGATATTCTCCAACAGCCAGGGGCCGATCTTGAACTCGTTGCGCCCCTGCTCGAAGGTGACGCCATAGACCTCTTTGGTCTCCCGGGGGGCCGGGACATAGGCCGGGTCGATCTGCACGATGTTATAGTTCCCTTTGCGCTTGGTTTTCAGGATCTCCAGGGCCTCCGGGCTGTAGCCCGGGGCAATGACCCCGTCGGACACCTCCCGCTGGATGAGCCGGGCGGTGACCTCGTCGCAGGGGCGGCTGAGAGCGGCCCAGTCCCCAAAGGAGCAGAGCCGGTCCGTGCCCCGGGCCCGGGCATAGGCGCAGGCCAGGGGGCTCCCGTCCAGGCCTGGCACGTCGTCCACAAAATACATCTTCTTCAGGGCCTGGCTCAAGGGCAGGCCCACGGCCCCCGAGGTGGGGGACACGTGCTTGAAGGAGGCGGCGGCGGGCAGGCTCAGGGCCTCTTCCAGCTCCTTCACCAGCTGCCAGGCGTTCAAAGCGTCCAGAAAGTTGATATAGCCGGGCTTGCCGTTCAAAACGGTCACCGGCAGGTCGCTGCCGTCGCGCATGAAAAGGCGGGCGGGCTTCTGATTGGGGTTGCAGCCGTATTTCAGCTCCAGTTCGTTCATGGCGTCCTCCTTTTTATACGTTCAGTTCCGCGTGGATCTCTTCATCCGGGTAGCGGGCAAGCAGGGGCTCGATCTCGGTCCGGATAAACTCCGTGACCTGGCTGGGGGCCCGGCCTACATAGAGCGCCGGGGCCATCTGCTTTTCGATCTCCTCCCGGCTCAGGGGGAAACGGGGGTCGGCCAGGATGCGCTCGATCAGATCATTGGCCCCGCCCTCCAATTTCACCTTCCGGGCGGCGGCGTGGGAGTGCTCCCGCAGGGCTTCGTGGAGCTCCTGCCGGTTGCCGCCCCGCTTGACCGCCTCCATTAAAATGTTCTCGGTGGCCATAAAGGGCAGCTTCTCCAGCACCCGGCGGCGGACCACCCGGTCATAGACCACCAGGTTTGCTGTGATGTTGATATAGATCTCCAAAATCGCGTCCACCGCCAGGAAGGCCTCGGACACGGCCAGGCGCTTGTTGGCGCTGTCGTCCAGGGTCCGCTCGAACCACTGGGTGGCGGCGGTCATGGCCGGGTTCACCGCGTCCTGGATGACATACCGGGCCAGGGCGCAGATGCGCTCGGAGCGCATGGGGTTTCGCTTATAGGGCATGGCAGAGGAGCCGATCTGGTTCTTTTCAAAGGGCTCCTCCAGCTCCTCGAAGGACTGGAGCAGCCGCAGGTCCGTGGCAAATTTGCAGGCGGACTGGGCAAAGCCGGACAGGACCGAGAGGAAATAGGCGTCGGTCTTGCGGGAGTAGGTCTGGCCGGAGACGGCCACGCACTTTTCAAAGCCCATCTGCTCCGCCACCAGCTTCTCCAGGGTCTTGACCTTCTCCTCGTCCCCGTCAAAGAGCTCCATAAAGCTGGCCTGGGTGCCGGTGGTGCCCTTGGCGCCCCGCAGGCGCAGGGCGGAGAGCTGGTACTCCAAGTTCTCCATGTCCATCACCAGCTCGTTCATCCACAGGGTGGCCCGCTTGCCCACGGTGGTCAGCTGGGCGGGCTGGAGATGGGTGTAGGCCAGGCAGGGCAGGTCCTTATACTGCTCCGCGAAAGCGGACAGGTTTCTCAGCACCTGGGCCGCCTTTTTCAGCACCAGCTTTGAGGCGTCCCGGAGGATGAGCAGGTCCGTGTTGTCCCCCACATAGCAGGAGGTGGCCCCTAAGTGCAAAATGCCCTCCGCCTCCGGGCACTGCTGCCCGTAGGCGTAGACATGGCTCATCACGTCGTGCCGGACCTGTTTTTCCCGGGCCTCGGCCACGTCGTAGTTGATGTCCTCCGCGTGCTCCTCCAGCTGGGCGATCTGGGCCTCCGTGATGGGCAGGCCCAGCTGCCGCTCGGCCTTGGCCAGGGCGATCCAGAGCCGCCGCCAGGTGCGGAATTTGTGGTTGTCAGAAAAAAGGTACTGCATCTCCCGGCTGGCATAGCGGGTGGACAGAGGGGAGATATATCCGTCGCGGTCTCGTTCCATGGCGGCCTCCTTATTTGTTTTTGTTGAGGAGCACCGTGTCCCGCTCCCCGGTCCGCAGATCCAGCATCTGCACGAAGAGGGACACTTTGTTGTCCTCGTTCAGGCTCTCCCACAGCTCCTCCGCCCAGCTTCGGGCGTTCGGCGCGGTCAGGGCCACGGGCTTCGGCTCTCCCCGGAAGGAGGGCAGGGGCTCCCCGTCCCCCTCATAGGTGGAGAGGAAGTGGCCCAGGCCGGCCTGGGGGGCCTCGTACTCATAAAAATACCGGCAGCAGCAGGCGCTGTCCCCCTCCAGGCTCTTGAGAATGGAGAGGCGGTAACTCCCGTCGGGGGCCGCCAGGCCGGAGATGCGGGGGGTCCAGTTGGGTCCGTCCGGCTCAAAGCAGCGGGTCCGCAGGGCGCTTTCAAAGCTGCCGCCGGAGAGCAGCGCGTCCCGGATCGTGTCCGTCTGGTCCCCGTTGGTGACGACAGTGGTCCCGTCCGGCAGGATCCGGACCGGGTGGTAGATGATCAGAGAGGGGTCGGTCATCCTGCTCTCGTCAAAGGCTTTGGTCCGGATGCCGTCCGGCGTCGCCTCAAAGACCCGGTTCCGGCTGTTGACGCTGCGCCCCATGATGAAATAGGCCACGGCGGTCTTCGCTCCGTCCCCGCTGCGGCCCAGGACGATGCCCCGGCCGGGATAGGGATTGCCCTTCAAAAGGGCGCTGAGATCGTAGGTCATGGTTCTTTCCCTCCGTCGTCTATCGTTACAAGGCGGCCTTCCACATGCAGCCGCCCCTGGCAGAACAGGGCCACCGCCCTGGGCAGGAGCTTCCACTCCGCCTGCTCCATCACCCGGCGCTGCAGCAGCTCCGGCGTGTCCCCCGGCAGCACCTCCACCGCCTTTTGCAGCACCACCGGGCCGCCGTCCGGCTCCTCGGTGACAAAGTGGACCGTGGCCCCGGTGACCTTCACCCCGTAGGCCAGGGCCCTCTCATGGACGCGGAGCCCATAGGCCCCCGCGCCGCAGAAGGAGGGGATCAGGGCCGGATGGACGTTCAAAATGGCGTTGGGGTAGGCGGAGACGATCTCCTCCGTGAGGATGTGCATAAATCCGGCCAGCACCACCAGCCGGATGTCCAGCCGGCGCAGCAGCTCCGTCAAGGCATGGGTATAAGCGGCGCTGTCCGGATAGTCTCTCCGGGGCAGTACATGGGCGGGGATCCCCGCCCCGGCGGCCCGCTGAAGGGCATAGGCGTCGGACCGGGAGGCGATGACGGCGGCCAGTTCCCCGCCGCCCAGCTCGCCCAGGTCTCTCGCGTCGATCAGGGCCTGGAGATTGGTCCCCCCGCCGGAGACCAGCACGGCAATCCGGCAGGGCTTCAGCACAGCAGCACCTTATCCTCTCCGGAGACGATCTCGCCCATCACATAGGCGGCCTCCCCGTTGGCCCGGAGCAGCTCCAGCGCCCGGTCCGCGTCCTCTTTGGACACCACTACACTCATGCCCACGCCCATATTGAAGGTGTTGAACATGTCCCGCTCCGGGATGTCCCCGGCCCGGGCGATCAGGTCAAAGAGGGGCGGGGTCCGGAGGGCGGCTTTGTCGATCTTGGCGCAGAGCCCGTCGGGGATGCTGCGGGGGATATTCTCATAAAAGCCGCCGCCGGTGATGTGGGAAATGCCCTTGACCTGTACCTGGTCCAGGAGGGCCAGCACAGGCTTTACATAGATCTTCGTAGGCTCCAGCAGGGCCTCGCCTAAGCTCCGGCCCTCTAAAGCCTCCAAGGGGCTGCGCAGGTCGGCCCGCTCCACATCGAAGACCCGGCGCACCAGAGAGAAGCCGTTGGAGTGGACCCCGCTGGAGGGCAGGGCCAGCACCGCGTCGCCGGGGGTCATGGTCCGGTTGTCCAGAATTTTGCTCTTGTCCACGATGCCCACGGCAAAACCCGCTAAATCATATTCATCCGCCGGGTAAAAGCCGGGCATCTCGGCGGTCTCCCCGCCGATCAGGGCCGCCCCGGCCCGGACGCAGCCCTCCGCCACGCCGGAGACCACGGCGGCGATCCGCTCCGGGATGTTCTTGCCGCAGGCGATATAGTCCAGGAAAAACAGGGGCGTGGCGCCGCAGCAGATGATATCGTTGACGCACATGGCCACACAGTCGATGCCCACCGTGTCGTGCTTGTCCAGCAGGAAGGCCAGCTTCAGCTTGGTGCCCACCCCATCGGTGCCGGAGACCAGGCAGGGCTGGCTCATGCCGCTCAGGTCCGGCGCGAACAGGCCGCCGAAGCCCCCGATATCGGAGATCACGCCGGGGGTCAGGGTGCGCTGCACGTGCCGCTTCATCAGCTCCACCGCCTTATACCCGGCGGTGATATCCACGCCGGCGGCGGCGTAGGAGGCAGAGGTACTCTCGCTCATGTGTCGATCTCGCTTTCAAATCAGTATTTTCCCGGCTGTTTCGGGAAGGTCCCCACCGCTCTTATTCTTTTCCGTTCCAGCAGTATGTGCAGATCTTCTCCCGGTCGATGCCGATGGCCTCCAGCAGGCCGTCCAGGGACTGGTAGCCCAGGGAGTCAAAGCCCAGGCTCTCCCGGATGGATTTCAGCAGGCACTGGCCCCGCTGGGTGTGAACGTCCGCGTATTCGTCCAGGTGCCGCTGGCCCTCGGCCCCCTCCAGCTCCTGGACCGTCTTGCGGGCGATGAGCTCCATGGCAGAGTTGCTGCGGGAGAAGTTCAGAAACTTACAGCCGTACATAATGGGCGGGCAGGCGGAGCGCATATGGACCTCTTTGGCGCCGCTGGCGTACAGAAATTCCACCGTCTCCCGCAGCTGGGTGCCCCGGACGATGGAGTCGTCCACGAACAGCAGCTTTTTGCCCTGGATCAGCTCCGGCACCGGGATCTGCTTCATCTTGGCCACCTGGTTGCGGACCTCCTGGTTTTCCGGCATAAAGGACCGGGGCCAGGTGGGGGTATATTTCACGAAGGGCCGGGCAAAGGGCTTGCCGCTCTCGTTGGCATAGCCGATGGCGTGGGGCACGCCGGAATCCGGCACCCCGGCCACGTAGTCCACATCCGGCAGACTCCCCCGTTTTGCCTCGTCCCGGGCCATGATGCGGCCGTTCCGGTTGCGCATGACCTCCACATTGATCCCCTCATAGTTGGAGTTGGGGTAGCCGTAGTAGGTCCAGAGGAAGGCGCAGATCTTCATGTCCTTCCCCGCCGGGGACAGCACCTCCATCCCCTCCGCCGTGAGCCTGACGATCTCCCGGGGCCCCAGGCTGTAGGCGTCCTCATAGCCCAGCTTGTGGTAGGCAAAGGACTCGAAGGACACGCAGGTCCCCTCCGCCTTCTGCCCCACCAGCACCGGCAGACGGCCCAGCCGGTCCCGGGCCGCGATGATCTCCCCCTGTTCGGTGAGGATCAGCAGGGTCAGGGAGCCGTCGATCAGCTCCTGGGCCCGGAGGATCCCCTCCACTAAGGTCTCCCCCTGGTTGATCAGGGCGGCCACCAGCTCGGTGGCGTTGACCTTGCCGGAGCTCATGGCCATAAAGTGGTTGCCCCCCTGGGCGAAATGCCGCTGCACCAGCTCGTCGGCGTTGTTGATGATGCCCACGGTGGTGATGCCATAGACCCCTAAATGGGAGCGGACCAGCAGAGGCTGCGGGTCCGTATCGCTGATGCAGCCGATGCCGGAGCAGCCGTGAAAGTCCTGGATGTCCCGCTCAAATTTGGTGCGGAAGGGGGTGTTCTCGATGGAGTGGATCTGCCGCTGGAACCCGCTGTTCCGGTCGTGGATGATCATGCCGCCCCGGCGGGTCCCCAGATGGGAGTGATAGTCTACGCCGAAAAAGATATCCAGCGTTACGTCCTGCTTGGAGACAGCGCCAAAAAATCCTCCCATGCCTTACTCTCCGAACACCCGGCGCATCATCTCCTGATACGCCTCCTCCACGTTGCCCAGATCCCGGCGGAACCGGTCCTTGTCCAGCTTCTCGCCGGTCTTGGCGTCCCAGAAGCGGCAGGTGTCGGGGCTGATCTCGTCAGCCAGCACAAGGCTGCCGTCGGGCAGGCGGCCGAACTCTAACTTGAAGTCGATCAGGCGCACGCCGCAGGAGGCGAAGAAAGCCTTCAGCTCCTCGTTGACCTTCAGGGCCATGGCCTTGATGCAGGCGATCTCCTCCTTGGTGGCCAGCTTCAGGGCCAAGGCGTGGGAGGTGTTGAGCAGGGGGTCGTGCAGCTCGTCGTTTTTATAGGAGAACTCGAAGGTGGGCTCATCAAAGACGATGCCCTCCTCCACCCCGTAGCGCTTGGCGAAGGAGCCGGCGGAAACGTTGCGCACGATGACCTCCAAAGGCACGATCTGCACCTTCTTCACCAGGGTCTCCCGGTCGTTGAGCTCCTCCACGAAGTGGGTGGGGACGCCGGCCTCGGCCAGCCTCTTCATCAGAAAGTTGCTCATGCGGTTGTTCACCGCGCCCTTGCCCCGGATGGTGCCCTTCTTGGTGCCGTCAAAGGCGGTGGCGTCGTCCTTATAGGAGACGATCACCAGGTTCGGATCCTCGGTGGCATAGACCTTCTTGGCCTTGCCCTCATAAAGCTGTACGGTTTTTTCCACGGTTTTTTCCTCCCTTATGCTCTCAGTGTACCGTCTCTTGCAGCGCCGCGTCCGCGGCCAGGGCCTTCTGCCGGTCGGCCTCCCGGCGCGCCGCCAATTTTTCCGCCAGGGCTTCGTCCTCCACGGCCAGGATCTCCACCGCCAGCAGGGCGGCGTTGGCGGCGCCGTCGATCCCCACGGTGGCCACGGGGATGCCCGAGGGCATCTGCACCGTAGACAGCAGCGCGTCCATCCCGTCCAGGCTCCCGGCCTTGATGGGGATGCCGATGACGGGCAGGGTGGTAGCGGCGGCCAGGGCCCCGGCCAGGTGGGCCGCCATCCCGGCGGCGGCGATCAGCACCCCGTAGCCCGCCTCCCGGGCGGAGGCAGCAAACTGCCGGGCCTCCAGCGGCGTCCGGTGGGCAGAAAAAACATGGGCCTGGGCAGGCACGCCAAACGCGGCCAATGTGTCCAGGGCCTTTTGCACGGTGGGCAGGTCGTTGGCGCTGCCCATGACGACGGCGACTTTCTTCATAACAAGTCCTTTCCTTGTCTCATGATTTTCTTCCGGCCTGAGTTTCCGCAAAAATTTTTATAAAATGAAAAATGGGCGCGCCCATCCCGCGTTGGCGGAAAAGGCTGCCCAGACGGCCGGCAGGGGGCGCTGTCCAAAGCGCCGCCCTCGACCCCGTCCGTTCCCTTGTGGTGCTCCACGTCTTCCGTCAGTTGCGGATGGGGATCATCTCATTTCGCTGATAGCCTATCATTTTCCAGGGAAATAAGCAAGATGGAAAATTGTATGAATCGCGTCAGGTTTTCCAACTAAAATTTGATAAATCATCTGTTTTTCAGCTCCTCTCTTGACATTTTTGTCCATCTGTGACATAGTGGGCAAAAGCAAAAAAGCGCGGACGCCCGCGCGAAACGGTTTTCAGCGGTCCGCGGCTCCCGCGGCCCCCTGACCGGATCTGATAAAGGAGGAACAAGCTGCTTATGGCCACCTATTATTCCGAGCCTTCCCGCACCTTCAGCGAGTATCTGCTCATTCCCGGCTACACCTCCCCCGACTGCATCCCCGCCAACGTCTCCCTGCGCACGCCTCTGGTGAAATTCCGCAAGGGGCAGGAGGAATGCCCGATCCAGCTGCGCATCCCCCTGACCTCCGCCATCATGCAGTCCGTCTCCAACGACACGCTGGCCGTGGCGCTGGCCCGGCAGGGGGGCCTGTCCTTTATCTACGGCTCCCAGTCCGTGGAGGACGAGGCGGCCATGGTGGCCCGGGTCAAGGGCTACAAGGCCGGCTTTGTGACCAGCGATTCCAACCTCTCCCCCGACGCTGCGCTCCGGGACGTGCTGGCGCTGAAGGAGCGCAACGGGCACTCCACCGTGGCCGTCACCGAGGACGGCACCGCCCAGGGCAAGCTTTTGGGCATCGTCACCAGCCGGGATTACCGGGTCAGCCGGATGGACCCCTCGGTGCCGGTGCGGGCGTTCATGACCCCCTTGGAGCGGCTGATCACCGCCCCCGAGGGCACCACGCTGAAAGAGGCCAACGACATCATCTGGGACCACAAGCTCAACTCCCTGCCCATCGTCTCCGCCGACGGCCGGCTGCTGTACTTTGTCTTCCGCAAGGACTATGAGCAGCACAAGGAGAACCCGGACGAGCTGCTGGATGGCCAGAAGCGCTACATGGTAGGCGCCGGCATCAACAGCCGGGACTACGCGGCGCGGGTCCCCGCGCTGGTAGAGGCCGGGGCGGACGTGCTGTGCATCGACTCCTCCGAGGGCTATTCCTGCTGGCAGGAACAGACCCTGGCCTGGATCCGGGAGCGCTACGGCGACCGCGTGAAGGTAGGCGCCGGGAACGTGGTGGACCGGGACGGGTTCCTGTTTCTGGCCCGGGCCGGGGCGGACTTTGTGAAGGTCGGCATCGGCGGCGGTTCCATCTGCATCACCCGGGAGACCAAGGGCATCGGCCGGGGCCAGGCCACGGCCCTGATCGAAGTGGCCAAGGCCCGGGACGAGTATTTTGCCGAGACCGGCGTGTACGTGCCCATCTGCTCCGACGGCGGCATCGTCCACGACTATCACATGACCTTGGCGCTGGCCATGGGGGCGGATTTCCTCATGCTGGGCCGGTATTTCGCCCGCTTTGACGAGAGTCCCACGGCCCGGGTCCTGGTCAACGGCCAGTACATGAAGGAGTACTGGGGCGAGGGCAGCAACCGGGCCCGGAACTGGCAGCGCTACGATTTGGGCGGCAAGGCCGATCTGAGCTTTGAGGAGGGCGTGGACTCCTATGTGACCTACGCCGGCCCTCTGAAGGACAACGTGGAAAAGAGCCTGTACAAGGTCAAATCCACCATGTGCAACTGCGGCGTCACCAGCATCCCCGACCTGCAGCAGAACGCCCGGCTGACCCTGGTATCCGCCACCTCCATCGTGGAGGGCGGCTACCATGACGTGGTCCTCCGCGCCCGCAGCGGCCGGGAGAACGGATAACGCAAGACACGAAAAAAGCTCGCTTTTCAGCGAGCTTTTTTGTGTCTTAGTTTTCGTAGCGCACGTCTTCCCCGGCGTGGAAGAACAGCGCCAGGGCCCCGGGCCCTACGTGGGAGCCGGTCACCGGCTCATACTCCACGTTCAGGATCTCCATAGGCGGCCGGTTTTTGCGGATCAGGCTCTCCAAATAGGCCGCGTCCTCCCGGCAGGCGGCCTGGGCGATGCCCACGATCTCCTTTTCCGGCTCCACCGCCAGCCGGTCATAGCGCTCGGCCAGGGCCTCGATGGCCCGCTTGCGGCCCCGCAGCTTGGCGAAAGCCACGATCTGCCCATTCTCGTTGCCCTTGAGCAGGGGCTTGATGTGCAAAACCGTGCCCACCACTGCGGACAGGTTGGACAGGCGGCCGCCCCGGCGCAGATGCATCAGATTGTCCACCGTAAAGACGTTGAACATGCAGCGCACATACTTTTCCAGGATCGCCGCCGCCTCGTCCGTCTCCAGGCCCTCGTCCCGCAGATCGGCGGCCTTGAGGGCCACGATGCCCTCCCCAAGGGAGGCGCCCTTGGTATCCACCACCCGGACCTTCCGCTCCGGATAGCTCTCCATCAGCTCCGCCGCGGCGATGCCCGCCGAGTTGCAGGAGCCGCTGATCCCTGAGGACATGGACACAAAGATCACGTCCTGCCCCTGGGTCAGGTACGGCTCAAAGAAATCCGCGTACTGCTTCGGCGTCACCTGGGTGGTGGTCACCTGCACGCCGCTTCGGATCATGGCATAGTATTCCTCGCCGCTGAAGCTGGCCGTGTCCAGGCAGGTGTAGTCCTTCCCGTCGATGAAGTAATGGAAGGGGATGACCCGGATCTCCCGCTCCTTCAATCGAGCGGTGGGCACATTGCCGGAGGTATCTGTCACAACCGTAAAGCTCATATCGCTTCTCCATTCCGCCGCCCCAAGGCAGCCTTCTTCGGCCCGGCCCTCGATGCCGGGCCCGGCTTTTATTTTATTGTACCCCCGGCCGCCGGAAAAAGGCAAGCTACAGTCACGCACCGCTTCTATACCCCGGGTTTTTCCCGGGTAGAGTGACAGAAAAGGGATTCTACTGTGAGTAGAATCCTGAAAATCCGGGAATTTTCAAGCTTTTCTCCGCGCCCGGGAAAGAGGCTCTACCAGGCGGAGAGGAGGCGGGGCGCAGAGGTGTCCGCCGGATGGCCGTTCTCGTGCTATCATAAAAACAGCAAAAGGGCGGCCCGGCAGGGAGGCTCCCCCGCCGTTTTCCGCCCCTTTCACCGCCGAAAGGAGATCTTTTTATGACACGCACCAAGTTATGCGACCGGCGTCTGCCGGATTACAGCCGGGAAGAAGAGCTTATGAACACGGGGACCCACGCTTTAGGCGCTCTGATGGGCGTGGCGGCGCTGGTCCTGTGCACCGTCAAGGCGGCGGGCACCGGCAGCGCCTGCACCGTGGCCGCGGTCTCGGTCTACGGCAGCTGCCTTATTTTGCTTTACGCCGTCTCCAGCATCTATCACGGCCTGCGCCCGGGCATGGCCAAAAAGGTGATGCAGGTGGTGGACCACTGCACCATTTACGCCCTCATCGCCGGCAGCTACACGGCCGTCACCCTGACGGCGCTGCGGCCCCTGTACCCGGCCCTGGGCTGGGGGCTGTTCGGCTTCCAGTGGGCGATGGCCTCTCTGGCCGTGACCCTCACGGCCATCGACCTGGAGCGTACCCGAATCTTCTCCATGGTCTGCTACATTGCCATGGGCTGGGCGATCCTGCTGTTTCCGGGCCCGGCCATGACCGCCCTGGGCCCCCTGGGCTTCTGGCTGCTCTTCGCCGGAGGCGTGGCCTATACCGTCGGCTCGGTGCTCTATGGCCTCGGCGCCAAAAAGCGCTGGATGCATTCGGTGTTCCACGTCTTCGTGGTCTTAGGCAGTTTTCTCCAGTTTTTGTCCATCTATCTCCGGGCCATCTGACGGCGTCAGGATCTGCCCGCCCAGATACTCCGTCTCGGTCCCGTCCGGGGACACGAGAAAGAAGCTGCGCAGACGCCCGTCGCTGTCATACCAGGCGTCCACCCGCCAGCCGTTTCCCGCGAAATCACAGAGCCGGTATCCCTCCCAGGAGGCGGACCGGCTCTTTTCCATGTCCTCCGGCGCCGCCGTGTACTGCCGCAGGCCGTTCCGGTCCACGGTCCAGCGCAGACGGTAGCCCTCGCCCTCCGGGATCAGCTCCGCCGCCCCCTGCAGGCCCTTCACCGGCTTCTCCCGCCGGTCCAGCCCCTCTAAATCCGTGCTCACCAGGCCCCCGGTGCCGGTATAGTACAGCCGCTCCCCTATAGCCGCCGGGGCGTAGGCCGCCTCCCGGCTCAAGGGCACATCCAGCCCGTCCTCCAGCCAGAAGGCGTGCAGCCGCTCCCCGTCCTCCTCGCTCTGGTACAGGACCATGCCCCGGCTCAAAAAGGGGTAGCAGCAGCGCTCCCGGAGCACCACCCGTTCGCCGCCGCCGTCCAGCCCGGCCCGGCAGAAGCGCCCTTTCCCGTCCAGGAAGTACAGCCATCCGCCGTCCAGCTGCAAAAAATCCACCGGCCCCCGGCGCAGCGTCTGCCGCCCGGTCCCGTCCGTGCCGACGCACTCCAGGTCCCTGTTGTTTACATAATACAGCCTGTCCTTCAGCAGGGACAGATACGTGGGCAGACAATCCTCCGCCAGCACTGTCCGCTCTCCCAGGCCCTCCCGGCCCAGCTCGTACCGGGCCAGGACGGGCCTGTAGTCCTCGTCATAGTCAAAGCAGTACAGGGCGTTCTCCGCCACCAGCGCCCGGTTGCCGGAGATCAGATTGATCATCCGGTCCGTCTCCTCCGCCGGGAAGGGCTCCGGCAGCCGGTCGGGCACCGGTTCCGGCTCCGCCTCCCGGGCCGCCCGGCCCGGACCGGCGCAGGCACAAAGCCCCAGCAGGGCCAGCGCCGCCAGCGCGGCCGCGGCCCGCTGTTTCCTTTTAGGAAAAGTTTTCATAGCAGCCTCTCACGCAGCATTCTTCGACCTCATTTTACCACAGTCCGCCCTTTCCCGCAACCGCAGGCAGATAACCCAATGTATTCTTTCGGAAAAATCGAAGTTTTTTCCCTTTCCGCTTAAATTTGGGAAAAACTGGCTGTAAAATCCTGTAAATTCGACACGTTTCGACAAAAATACTAAAAAAATTTTGTCTTTTTTCCGGGAAGGGTATTGCATTCTGTTGAATTATGAATTATTATGTCAACAAGTTTCATGCGTAATTCGACGAGATTCTGTTGTTGTAATCGTGTCAACTATGGTAAATTTATCAGGACACAACGGTGAATCTGCTTCTTTTAAGTACAGTATGCTCCGTACATTGCATAAACGGGAGGAAAAATTATGGAAACTAAAATCCGCATTCTCATCGCAGATGCCAACCTGGACTTCTGCAAGCAGCTGACCGATCTGATCTCCGCGGAAACCGATATGGAGGTGGCGGCTACCGCAGCGGACGGGCTGGAGGCTCTGTCCATGCTGGCAGAGCACAAGCCGGACGTGCTGCTGATGGACCTGGTCCTGCCCAAGTTGGACGGGCTGGAGGTGCTGCGCCGGATCCCGGAGACCGGCGCGGCCTGCCACACCATCGTCCTTTCGGGCTTTTTCAACAGCAAGGTGGTGGCCGACTGCTCCGCCCGGGGCGCGGACTATTTTCTGCCCAAGCCCTGTGACGTCCCCGCCCTGTTCAGCCGCGTCCGGCAGCTGGCCGGCACGGACAAGCCCTCCGTATCCCCTGTGGGCTTTGACTGCCGCACGGCGCCCCAGGCCGGCCGCACAGACGCCAATTTGGAAGCGGTGGTCACGGACATCATCCATGAGATCGGCGTCCCCGCCCACATCAAAGGCTATCAGTATCTGCGGGAGGCCATCATCCTCACCATTCACGATATGGACATGATCAACGCCGTCACCAAGGTGCTCTATCCCGAGGTGGCCAAGAAATTCGGCACCACTCCCTCCCGGGTGGAGCGGGCCATCCGCCACGCCATCGAGGTGGCCTGGGACCGGGGCGACATCGAGGTGCTGCAAAAGTTCTTCGGCTATACGGTGTCCAATATAAAAGGCAAGCCCACCAACAGCGAGTTTATCGCCATGATCGCGGACTATCTGTCCCTGCGGCGGAAGCAGGCCATGCAGTAAGTTTCCAGAGAGAACAGGAGAAAAAAGCACTTCCGGTCTGGGGCACAGCCTCCAGACCGGAGGTGCTTTTTTCAGCGCCTTCCAGCGTTTCCAAAAGAAAAAAGATTGTGTTTTTTCGCACGGCATGGTAAGATAAGGCTGCCACACAAGTCAATAACAGAAAGCGTCTGCGTGCATATTACCTTTTGGTAAAAATGCAGGCTCTCTTTTCGCATGCGGATGCTTTGTGAAAGGACTTGTGTGGCAACAGGACGGAGCTGTGCATTTTTCGTGCGTGGCTTCGCAAGGGCCACGCACTTTTTGTATGCCCTAAACGAAACATAGAAAGGGCGACTGCCGATGAAACATTCTTTTGAGAGCCTCCGATGGGAACTGCTCCTTTGGGCTTTTTTGGGCGCTCTCTTTTTGGCCGGCGGCCTGCTGGCGAAGATCCTCTGGTTCGTCCTCATAGGGAGCGTTATGTCCGCCATCTGGCTCCTTATTTTGATCGGCGACCTCCGTCCGTCCCCCGCCAGGCGGGCACAGGAAAGCAAGCGCCCCTCTTCTTCCGTCGGCGCGGAGGAAGAGCCCCTGCGCCGTTAGCTTTTTATTTTTTATAATTCACCTTAGGTTTATAAAACTCGAAGATCACCGCATCCCGGCCCTTTTCCCAGCGGGGCTCATGGGCGGTCCAGCCGATGCCCACCGCCCCCAGCAGCTCCGCCAGATGCACGGACAGGGGCCGGGGCCCCAGCTTGTAGGCGATGAATTGGGGTCGGCCCAGGCAATTCAGCAGCGCCTTGCTGGCGGCAAAGGCCAAGGCCGGGCTCTGCTCCTTATAGTCCTCCCGGCAGGTCGCCAGCTGCCCGCGGAAGACCTGGGGCGCGTGGAAGCGAAACCAGGCCACGATCCGGGGGTCAAAGCTCTCGATGCAGTATTCTCCTTTGTACTTTTGCAGCAGGGACAGAGTCTTTCGGCAGAGCTCCTTATTCCGCCTGCCGGTTTTCAGCTCCACGATCAGGGGCCCCGCGCCCCGCAGCACCTCCAGCACCTGGGAAAAGAGGGGGATCGTGTACTCCGTGCCGCACAGGCGCAGCTGCTGAAGCTCCGTCAGGGTCCTCTCATCCACCCGGCCCGGCACACCGCAGACCCGGTCCAGCGTGTCGTCATGAAAGACCACCACCTGCCCGTCTTTGGACAGCTGTACATCCAGCTCAACACCGTACCCGGCCCGGGCGGCCAAGCGAAAAGCCTCCAGCGAGTTCTCCGGCACGGTTTTATCCCGGGTGTGCAGCCCCCGGTGGGCATAATTCACCCCCAAAAACGGCCGCTTCCGCCCCCGCGGCGCTCTTCCCGGCGCCAGCAGGAACAGCGGCAGCGCGCCGGCCCCGGCCGCCGCCCAGATCAGACTCTTTTTCACAGCAACGCCTCCTTTGCGTGTTTCCCTTCTGTATTATATTTTACCACTTTCTTCCCGCTCCCGTCAATTTTATAGTTGTGTAATCAGGGAAAATAAGGTAAACTATATGTAAAGGAAAGAAACACATTTTGTAAAGGAGCGTCTCTATGAAGCTGAACAACAAGCGCACGATCTTAGTGGGGCTGGCCTTTCTGTCCATCTGCGCCTTCTGGCAGATGTATGACAACATCGTCCCCCTGATCCTCACCAACACCTTCCATCTGAACGAGACCTATTCCGGCGCCATCATGGCGGCGGACAACGTGCTGGCCCTGTTCCTGCTGCCCTTCTTCGGCGGCCTGTCGGACCGGACGAGCACGAAGATCGGCAAGCGGATGCCCTTCATCCTCTTCGGCACCGGCTGCGCGGTGATTTTGATGAACATCCTGCCCATTCTGGACAACAGCTACGCCGCCTCCCCCTCCCCCTTCAAGCTGATCTCCTTCGTGATCGTCCTGGGCCTGCTGCTCATCGCCATGGGGACCTACCGCTCCCCCGCCGTGGCCCTGATGCCGGACGTGACCCCCAAGCCCCTGCGGTCCAAGGGCAACGCCATCATCAACCTGATGGGCGCCGTGGGCGGGCTGCTCTATCTGGCGGTGGCCGCCATCTATCCCATCCGGGACACGGCGGGCATCCCGGGCCACCCCAACTACTTCCCGCTCTTCTTCACCGTGGCCGCCTTGATGTTCCTGTCCATCGGGACGCTGTTTCTCACCATCAAAGAGCCGAAGCTGGCCGCCGAGAACCAGGCCCTGGAGGCGGAGCACCCGGAGTGGGACCTGGCGGTGGACGACGGCAGCGGCAACGAGGTGCTGCCCGCGCCGGTGAAAAAGTCCCTGGGTTTCCTGCTGGCCTCCATCGCCCTGTGGTTCGCAGGCTATAACGGCGTGACCACCTGGTTTACCACCTACGTGAGCAAGATCATGGGCCAGGGGCTCAGCGGGGCCTCCACCTGCCTGCTGATCGCCACCGCCGGGGCCATCGTATCCTACATTCCCGTGGGCGCCGTGGCCTCCAAGGTAGGCCGGAAGAAGACCATCCTGTTCGGCGTGGCGCTGCTGGCCGCCTGCTTCCTGCTGGGCTATTTCCTCACCACCATGTTCAGCTCCATCAATCTCATCATGTTTGTGGTCTTCGCGCTGGTGGGGCTGGCCTGGGCCTCCATCAACGTCAACTCCCTGCCCATGGTGGTGGAGATGTGCCGGGGCTCCGACGTGGGCAAATTCACCGGCTATTACTACACCGCCTCCATGGCCGCCCAGGTGGTGACCCCCATCGTGGCGGGCGCGCTCATGTCCCAGGTCGGATACTGGGTGCTCTTCCCCTACGCGGCCTTCTTTGTGGCCATGAGCTTTGTCACCATGCTCTTCGTCCGGCACGGGGACGCCAAGGCCGCCTTCAAGAAGGGCCTGGACGCCTTTGAGGATATGGACGATTGAGAAAAGGAGAAGCCTATGATAAAAACCGCGATCCTGCTGGCCCCCGGCTTTGAGGAGGTGGAGGCCCTGACGGTGGTGGACCTGCTGCGCCGGGCGGAGCTGGGCTGCGATATGCTCGCTCTGGGGCCGGAGCGGCCGGTGACCGGCAGCCACGGCATCTGCGTTATGGCGGACGCTCTGCTGGACGAGGCGGATATGGACGCTTACGAGGCGCTGATCCTCCCCGGCGGCAAGCCGGGCACCCAGCGCCTGGCCGGGGACAGCCGGGTCTCCGCTCTGCTGCGGCGCTTTGCCGCCCAGGGCAAGCGCACCGCCGCCATCTGCGCCGCGCCCACGGTGCTGGCCCAGGCCGGGCTCTTAGAGGGGAAACAGGCCACCTGTTACCCGGGCATGGAGGACCGGCTCACCGGCGCCCGGGTCCGCACGGAACCGGTGGTGGCCGACGGCACGGTGCTCACCAGCCGGGGGCTGGGTACGGCGATCCCCTTCGCCCTGGCGCTGGTGCGCTGTTACCGGGGAGAGGACCGGGCCCAGGCCCTGGCCAGGGCCATCGTTTACGAGCCACAGCAGATATGATATAAAAGCACTCCGGCGATCCAATCGCCGGAGTGTTTTTTCAGATCAGCGCCAAAAAGCCGGACAGGAGCAGCAGGAGCAGCACATTGACCGCCGTGAACTCCAGCAGGAACTTGCCCATATGAGCGCCCTCCGATTGGGAATACAGCTTCATGCTGATCAGGCTGGCCAGGCTGGCAATAGGGGTGCCCAGACCGCCCACGTTGACTCCCAACAGCAACGGCCGGGCGCTGCCGGTAAAGCCCGAGAGCAGCAGCGCGGCGGGCACGTTGCTGATCACCTGGCTGGTGAGCAGCGCGGTCAGGTACTCGCGGCCCTGCAGCAGGCCCCGGAGCAGGCCGGCCAGGGCCTCGATGCGCCCTAAATTGCCCGCAAAGACGAAAAAGGCCACGAAGGTCAGCAGCAGCATGAAATCCGCCGACAAGAGGTTCTTCCGGTCCAGCACCAGCAGGACCGCCAAGAGGATCCCCAGCAGCAGCGGCCAGCTGAGCAGCCGCAGCACGGTCAGCAGGCAGAGGACAAACAGCGCGGTGTAGAGCGTCAGGGAGCGCCGGTCCAGAGTCGGGGCCTCCCCTAAAAAGACCTGGGCCGGGGTCCTGGGCAGCGTGAAGCAGCCCGCCGCCGCCAGCAGGAAGGACAGCAGCCACACCGGCCCGGTGGCGGCCAGAAAGGTCCGGATCGACAGGCCGTAGTAGGAGTACAGGTACAGGTTCTGGGGGTTGCCCACCGGCGTGAGCATACTGCCCAGGTTAGCGGCCACCGTCTGGAGCACCACCACCCGGATCAGGGCCTTCTCCTGCCCGGCCATGCCCAGCACCACCACCGCGAAGGGCACAAAGGTGAGCAGGGCCACGTCGTTGGTGATAAACATGGCGCTGAAAAAGCACAGGCACACCAAGATCAGGCCGATGGCCCGGGCGCTGCGGGCCCGCAGGCACACATAGTGGGCCAGGACCTCAAAAAGCTCCGCCTTGCGCAGCCCTGCCACCACCACCATCAGGGCATAGAGCAGGGCCAGGGTGCGAAGGTCCAGATAGTCCAGATAGGCCCCGTCCGGGGGCACAAAAAAGCAGCTGACCACCGCGGCCAGCAGAGCCACCGCCAATGCCGGCTCCCGCCGGACAAAGGAACGCACATGCGCCATGGTTTTCCTCACTCCATTCGGGCGATCCTTAAAAAAACTTGTGTTTTCGCCGTTCCGATTATAGTATAAGAAAAGCCGTTTGTAAATGAGGAAAAGAGGAAAATTCTTCCGGAAGGGCCCCTGTTCTTTTCGGAGAGGCGGAGGCTCCGGCCGGGCCCTCTTGCGGGAACCGGATCCTTTTGATATAATAGGATCATATAAAAGAAAACGGAGGGACCCTTATGGCAAAAAAACTCGGTTTCGGGCTCATGCGCCTGCCCAAGCTGGACAAGGACGATGCGGCGTCCATCGACCTGGAGCAGCTCAAGCAGATGGTGGACCTGTTCTTAGAGCGGGGCTTTACGTATTTTGACACCGCCTGGATGTACTGCGGCTTTGCCAGCGAGAACGCGGCCAAGGCCGCCTTAGTGGATCGGCATCCCCGGGGCAGCTTCACCCTGGCCACCAAGCTCCACGCGGCTTACCTGGAGACGGAGGCGGACCGGGACCGGATCTTTAACACCCAGCTGGAGAAAACCGGCGCCGGGTATTTCGACTACTATCTGCTCCACGGCATCGAGGCCGACTCCCTGCCCAAGTACGAGGCGCTGGACTGCTTCCGCTGGCTGCTGGACAAGAAGGCCCGGGGCCTGGTCCGGCACGCGGGCTTCTCTTTTCACGACACGCCGGAGCTGCTGGACAAGATCCTCACCGAGCATCCGGAGATGGAGTTTGTGCAGCTGCAGCTGAACTATCTGGACTGGGAGAACCCCCAGGTCCAGTCCCGGGCCTGCTATGAAATGGCCCAGAAGCACGGCAAAAAAGTGGTGGTGATGGAGCCGGTGAAGGGCGGCACCCTGGCCCAGGTGCCCCCGGAGGCGGAGGCCCTGTTCAAGGGGCGGGAGCCGGAGCTGTCGGTGCCCAGCTGGGGCATCCGCTTCGCGGCCAGCCTGCCCGGGGTGATGATGGTGCTCTCGGGCATGTCCAGCCTGGAGCAGATGGCGGACAACACCGGGACCATGGCGGACTTCCGGCCTCTGACGGAGGAGGAGCAGGCCCTGTGCTTCCGAGCCGCGGAGATCATCCGGGAGAGCATGACCGTCCCCTGCACCGGCTGCGCCTACTGCGCCCCCGGCTGCCCCCAGGGCATCGCCATTCCCCAGTACTTTGCCCTGTATAACGCCGATCTCCGGGAGCGGAAGCTCAGCCAGGCGGCCTACGACGAGCTGGCGGGGAAATTTGGGAAGGCCGGCGCCTGCGTGGCCTGCGGCCAGTGCGAGGGCGTCTGTCCCCAGCATCTGCCCATCATCCGGCACCTGAAAGCCGTGGCCCGGCACTACGAATAAGCGAAAAACTGCCCCCCGGAACATCCGGGAGGCAGTTTTTTTGCGCACTATGCGTTCTTAGCCCTCGAAGGGGACCACGTCTTTCACCGCTTCCTTCAGGCTGATGTGGGCGTCGTCATGGTCGATGTCGATGAGGATATACCGGTCGTTGCCCATGTCCAGCTCCTTCATATAGCTCAGCTGCCGCAGGCCGTGGCGGCTCTGGATCCGCTCGACCAGATCCGCGTGGTCCCGCTCCTGCAGGGCATACACCAGGTCGATGGAGGCCTGGTCCACCGCTAAGATATCCACCGAGGCCAGGATGCCGATGTTCGGCGTCACCACCGGCATGGCGGCGCAGCCCTCGCAGTCACAGGAGACGGACATGTTCCGCAGCACGTTCACATAGGCAATGTGCTTGCCGAAGTGGTCCACCGTGGCCTTGGCGGACTCGGTCATCCGCTCCATGAACTCCTCGGTCTTGATGTCCCACATGTCCTCTGAGCCGGGGGTGGTGTGGATCATGGCCTTGCCGATGCGCCCGTCGGCGCAGCCGATGCCGATGTTCTTATTGGAGCCGCCGAAGCCGCCCTGCACGTGGCCCTTGAAGTGGGTCAGGACCAGGAGCGAGTCGTAGTTCAGAAGGTTCCTGCCCATGTACATCTCGGTGAACCACTTGCCGCCCTCCACCGGCAGCACGGCGGTGCCGTCCTCGTCCATGATGTCCACGGTGCAGAACGCGTCCCAGCCGTTGATGTGCAGGGTCTGCCGATGCTGCTCGGTGGTGTACCGGTCCCCGTCGTAGTAGCTGTTGGTCTCCACCACCCGGGCCCCGGGCAGCTCCTTCTCCAGCAGCTCCTTGACCCAGGCCGGGGGGATGATGTTGGGGCCGTTGGGCTCCCCGGTGTGCAGCTTCACGCCGATCCGGCCGGTGAGCCGGGCGTTGACGCGCTTATAGATCTTCCGCAGCCCCGCCGGGGACAGATCCCGGGTGAAGTAGACCAGGGACTCGTTCCCCTGCCGCCGGTCATAGGGCAGATACCGGTCCCCGCCGGTGCCGGGCACCACGATTTTTACAGGCTCCATAGTGCAAACCTCCCAATGCATTTTATAACCGTATTATAACACAAATCGCCGCCGGGTCAATCACCATTCCGGCGCGCAGAGCGCTTTTTATACAGCGGCGATTTCATAATTCCCGCAAAATTTGTGCAATTCGTGCTCTTGCGCGCCGCCGCCGGATACCGTATGATGGCTCTGTCTACAGAACGCCCCAGCAAAGGAGAAGCGCCATGGAAAAAACCACGCCTGAAACCGAATTTGACCTGCGCCTGGCGGCGCGGAGAGAGGAGCTGCGCGCCCTTTTCGGCGCCCTGTACCCCCCGGAGGCCTACCCGGCCTTTGAGGCCATGCTCCGCGGGGCCTATGAGGCCCGGCCGGAGCCCCTGCGGGCCCTGGACCGGCAGCGGCTGGCCGCGCCGGACTGGTACCGGGCCCGGGAGATGACCGGGATGCAGCTGTATGTGAAGGCTTTTTCCGGCACGCTGCGGGGCGTGCAGGAAAAGCTGGACTATATCCAGGACTGCGGCGTCCACTATCTGCACCTGATGCCCCTGCTGGAGAGCCCCGAGGGCCGCAGCGACGGGGGCTACGCCGTGGCGGATTTCCGGAAGGTGCAGCCGGAGCTGGGGACCATGGAGGACCTGGCGGAGCTGGCCGGACAGTGCCATCGGCGGGGCATCGCCCTGTGCCTGGACTTTGTGATGAACCACAGCAGCGAGGACCATGTCTGGGCCCTCCGGGCCAAGGCCGGGGAGAAGGAGTACCAGGACCGGTACTTTTTCTACGACAACTGGGACATCCCCAACGAGTTTGAAAAGACCGTGCCCCAGGTCTTCCCCACCACCGCCCCCGGCAGCTTTTCCTGGTGCCCGGAGGCGGGCAAGGTGGTCATGACCAGCTTTTACCCCTATCAGTGGGACCTGAACTACGCCAACCCCGCTGTGTTCCGGGACATGACGGAAAACATGCTCTTCCTCTGCAACCAGGGCATCGACATCATCCGCCTGGACGCGGTGCCCTATATCTGGAAGGAGCTGGGCACCAGCTGCCGGAATCTGCCCCAGGTCCACACGCTGGTGCGCATGATGCGCCTGGCCTGCGAGGCCGTCTGCCCCGGCACCCTGCTGCTGGGCGAGGTGGTGATGGAGCCGGCCAAGGTGGCCCCCTACTTCGGCACGGTGGAAAGGCCGGAATGCCACATGCTCTATAACGTGACCACCATGGCCAGCATCTGGCACACCGTGGCCACCAAGGACACACGCCTGCTGCGGCACCAGTTGGAGCAGCTCTTTGCCCTGCCCCGGGTGTACAGCTTCCTCAACTACATCCGCTGCCACGACGATATCGGCTGGGGCCTGGACTACGATTTTCTGGGCCGCTTCGGCATGGCCGAGGCCCCCCACAAGAAGTTCCTCAACGACTATCTCACCGGCGTCTGGCCGGGCAGCCCCGCCCGGGGCGAGCTGTATAACGACGACCCCCGCCTGAAGGACGCCCGCCTCTGCGGCACCACCGCCTCCCTCTGCGGCCTGGAAACGGCGCTGCGCCGGAACGACGGGCCCATGCTGGACTGGGCCCTCCGGCTGGACATCATGCTCCACGCCTTTATTTTCAGCCTCAGCGGGGTGCCCGTCCTCTACAGCGGGGACGAGACCGGCCGGGAGAACGACTACGGCTATCACCGGGACCCGCTCAAGGCCGAAGACAGCCGCTGGCTCCACCGGGGGGATATGGACTGGGCCTCCGCCGCCCGCCGGCACACACCGGGGACCGTGGAGGGCCGGCTCTTCGGGGCGCTGCGGCGCCTGGAGGAGCTCCGCGCCGCCCACCGGGCCTTTGACACGGCGGCGGACGTGTGGCTGATTCCGGCCGGGGACAACGGCGTCCTGGGGTTAGGGCGCTTCTGGCAGGGGGAAAAGCTGGTGGCGCTGTATAACTTCTCCGAGGGGGAGCGGACGGTGCGCCTGGAGGAGTTGGGGGAATTTACCGATCTCTGGACCGGCCGGCCCTGCGACAAGGCCGGGGTAGTCCTCCCCTCCGGCGGCTTTGCCTGGCTGCTGTGCGATTTCACGTCTTCACACGAATAAAAAACGGCCAAGGGGCTGTAGCAAAACGATTCGTTAAGCTACAGCCCCTCAATATATAGGATATAGGAGAGCCGGATAACAGCATTTTTCCTGGCATTGTTCTTTTCCGGTTCCTCCGGACCGAAAAAGGGCCTGCTGCAAACTTTTCGTTTTGCAGCAGGCCCTGCGCCGGATCCTGCTCTAAAAAGCTATTTCATCAATGCCGGCAGGAAGGTGGAGAATCCGGGAACAAAGGTAAACAGCAGGATACAGCCCAGTTCCACCGCCAGCAACGGCAGAGATTCCTTGACGACTTTGGTATAGGGGTCGTTGTTGATCGCACAGCCCACAAAGAGGCAGGTTCCAAAAGGCGGGGTCGCTTGGCCAATGGCCAGCAAGAAGATGAAAATGATCCCAAAATGGAGGGGGTCCATCCCGTACATGGCTGCGATCGGGGCAAAGATGGGAGCCAAGATAGCATTGTTCGCCGCCACAGACATGAACATTCCGGCAATCAGCATAATGAATATGGAGATCAGGACAAATCCGATCCAGTTGCTGACATACTTCAGGAAAAATTCGGCAATGATCGAGGGCACATTATAGAAAGTAAGAATGAAGCCCATCACCGTAGCAGAAGCGACCAGAAGCATCAGGGAAGATACGCTGACCGCTGTCTTTTCCAGCATGCTCCAAAAGGATTTCAGCGGAATATTGTGGTAAATCACCAAGCAGACCACGCCGCCATAAAAGCAGGCAATAGCGGCAGACTCTGTAGGTGTGCAGATCCCCAAATAAATGCCACCCAATATGATAACCGGCATCAGAATCGCCAAAATGGCGGACTTGGTGGCATGGGCGCAGGTGCGAATAGAGAACTTTGCGTCTGTGGGGAATTTTCTGGCCCGGGCCACAAAATAGGCATAGAGGCAGAGAGCCAAGGCGCATACAATACCGGGCACAATGCCTGCCATCATCAGTTTGGCGACAGAGACCCCCGTCATATTCCCGTAAATGACCATGGGAATACTGGGCGGAATGACGATGCCCAGTGTACCGGCCACCGTGGGCACAGCAGAAGAATATTCACTGGGGTAGCCCTTTTTCGTCATTTCCGGGTGCATGATCCCACCTATAGCAGCGGTGGTGGCCAGTGCAGAGCCGGAAATAGCGGCGAAAAAAGCGCAAGCGGCAATAGCCACAATGGACAGACCGCCTTTTATCCACCCGATCAGCGAACTACAGAAGTCGCAAAGGCGTTTTGACAGGCCGCCTTTGGACATAATATCTCCGCAAAGCATGAAGCAGGGTACCGCCAGCATAGCAAAGCTGTCCATACCCACATAGAGCTTCTGCGGCACAGTCTGGAGCATCAGCTCGGGGCTTACCATGATCGCGGCAATACAGCTGCCCAGCATGGCCCATACAATGGGAAAACCCAGCACAATGCCGCCAAAGAGAATAACTACCAGAACGATTACAGCGTTCATGCGGATTCCCCCTCCTCTTTCTTGGTGGGCTTCCAGGCCCGTATACAAGTAACCAACTTGCCGGCCGTCTGCCGGACGCAGAAAATAAATGCCAGAACAAAGCCGATTTCAATCAGCAGATAGACGTAGCCCAAAGGCAGCCGCAGCGCATCGCTGAGCCGGCGAAAGCCCAGGGAGACGAACTGCAGATTGTAATAGGACAGAATGCCCGTCACGAAAGTGCCTGACAGCGAATAGAGTACCTGGAAAATCAGTGCGACGCGGGGCGAGACGAATTTGTCTATGATATCCACCCGCACCATGCTGTCCTGCTGGACGGCTATGTGCAGTCCCAGTCCGATCATCATACAGTACAGCATACGCGACACTTCCTCCGACCAGACCAGACTGTGGAATACCACATATCGGAAGAAGGTCTGCGCGCATATGATGAGAACGACAGCAAGGAGCGCAATCGATATGATGACAGAAAAAACTCTTGAAATATACTTGAGTACTTTATCGAATGCGGCCATCTTTACCTCCTATGCCCGGTGTAACCAGGAAATCCGCCGCACTGCGGCGGATTTCCTTTGCCATTTCATTTTATTCCACGCTGTTGATGAACTCGATCTCCTCGCCATAGACATCCTTGTATTTGTCCACCAGCGGAGCAAGCACTTCCTGGAAGGAATCTCTGTCCACATCCTTGATGATGTTTACGCCCTGAGCCTCCATGTTGTCATAAGCCTCTTCTTCATACTGGCGGCAGAGCTCTCTCTGATAAACGGCCGCCTCGTTGGCGCATTCCTGGAAAATGGCCTGGTCCTCTTCGCTGAGAGAGTTCCATGCGTCAACATTCATGATGAGAGGAATGCAGCTGTAAATATAGTTGATGGGGGAGAAATACTTATGGATCTCCGGGATGTTGTTGGACACATTCAGTGCCGCCGGGTTGTCCTGAGCATCGATGGCCCCCTGCTGCATGGCTACATAGGCCTCTGACCAGTCCATGGGAACCGGGTCGGCGCCCAGCATCTGCCAGGCCTCAATGTAGGTATTGTTCTGCATGACCCGGATACGCAGGCCCTTGCAGTCTTCGGCAGAACGGATGTCGCGGACGCTGTTGGAGATATCCCGCCAGCCGGTCTCGAAGATGCTCATGGCCATAAAGCCGCCCTCTTCTTCCATCATGTTGCTCCAGTAATCCAGGTTGTCTATAAACAGCTTGTCCGCCTGCTCATAGTCCTTGATCAACATGGGGAGATCCAGAACGCCCAAGGAGGGTACATTGCCAACCAGAATGGAGGCGTTGACCAGAGAAAGCTCCAGGGTACCGGTCAGGATGTCGTTCACACTGTCCGCTGCGCTGGCCAGGGTAGCGCCGGGATAAACGGTGATCTCATAGCGTCCATTGGTACGCTCCTTGACCAGGTCCGCAAAGCGCTGGCAGCCTATGCCGTTGGCAGTATCTGCGTTGCTGGAGCAAGCCAGCTTCCACACGATGGTCTCGGCAGGGGGCTGCGCGGCTTCCTCTGCCGGGGCTTCTTCAGCCGGGGCCGGGGCTTCTGTAGCGGCCGGCTTGCTGCTGCAGCCAGCCAGCAGCGACATGAGCAACATCGCTGCAAGCAGAAGTGCAAGTGTTCTTTTTTTCATTTTTCTTTTCCTTTCTTTATTTTCTTAAATTTGAAATGGATCGGGTCCATTTTCTCCTATTGAACGATCAACCGGGCTGTAGCCTCCTGAATCGCCTTTTCTGACAAATCCTGTCCGATTCCCGGCAGATCCGGAACGGTGATCTTCCCATTGACCGGTTCATATAGCTGTGTACCGTACTCCCGACAGGCATCGGCCTGCTGCAAAAAGAGAAACTCATGAATATAGAAATTCGGTACAGCAGCCTCCAGATGCAAAGCGGCGGCCGTGGCGATGGGGGTGCCTGCCACATGGGCCTGTACTTTGGCGTCAAAGATTTGCGCCATGTCACAGATTTTTTTGGCCTCAGACAGACCGCCTGTGTTGCTGATATCAGGCTGTATGACTGAGATGGCATTTGTTTTCAGCAGCTGGTAAAATTCCCATCTCGTCCGGACCTTTTCACCGGCCGCCAGAGGGATGTTTACCCTCTGTGATAAGGTCCGGTACAGATCCGGATTAAAGCTGCTGACCGGCTCCTCCAAAAACAATACCCCGTATTTTTCTGCGATCCCCGCCAGCTGCGCGGCAGACGTCAGGTCCGTGATGCAGAGATTTTCCAAAATCAGATCCACATCCCAGCCGCAGCTGTCACGGATGGCTTCCAGCCGCTCCTCCATTAAATTTTTGACCTCCCGGCCTACCGGGCCCTGGAAGGGCGCTCTGGGCAGTTTCTTTCCTTCCCGGTCATAGGCAAAGAGATTCAGCTTAATGGAAGAGAAGCCGTCCTCTATGATCTTTTTGCACACATAGGCGTACTCCGACGCGGCGCCTAATCCTGCGCCTCCTGTCTTTCCGAGGACAAGAGCCGCATCCTTGTACCCGTTTTGCGCCTGGGACAGATAGCAGGGCAGCACAGGATTTCTCTTTCCGCCCAGAAGCATATAGACCGGTACATGCAGCGCCTTCCCTTTGATATCCAACAGGGCCGTATCCAGAGCGCTCATGGCAGCATAGGCCATGGCGCCCCCTCCGGAGAGATGGCCATACATGCCATTGTGTAAGTCTTCCCAAATGACTTCATTGTCCATAGGGTTTCTCCCGATGATCTGCCGGGACAGATCCGCTAACGTGTGGGCCAGGCCGTTTTCGGCCGTCCCCAGCGCAATCCCTGCTTCCCCGCAGCCGTGAATCCCTTCATCCGTATGGACGCGGCACACCACTGGCACAAAGGCATAAGGAGCTCCCTTCATGCTTGCGCGCTTCAGGAGCAATATTTCAACACTGCGTATTTTCATCCGGTTTTTCCTTTCCCGACTTTACGCCGGAGAGTTTCCTGCCCCGGCATCCGTCAGTTCCCGTCGATCCCCAGGAGCCTCCGGGGATTGGCGCCCGTTATCAAGCGCAGATCCTCCTCCGGCATTCCTCTCTTCTGCATTTCATCGATGAATGTCAAAATACCGTCGCTGGGGATGGGACGGCCCACCTGCCCCAAGTCAGAGCTGATAATGGTTTTTTCACAGCCGTGCTCCTGCAGGAGCTCGTACAGTCGGTCATAGGTCTGTTTGCCGGAATAGAGCGTCGCCAGAATGTGCTCTACATAAAATCCGGCGCGCTGGAAGTCCCGCATTTCCTGGACGGAATAATCCTTGAAAAACTCTGCGTGGGTGATCACGATCCGCCGGCAGCCCTGTTTTACGGCTTCGTTAAGCAGCGCATGCGTCTCTTCCCGGGACAGATGGCCTGTAGCCAGCACCGCGTCCGCTTCCGCGATCATCCGGCAGATAGGTCCCAGCTCCGGCAGCAGTTTACCGTCTCCGTCCAAAACGGACAGCGGCGGATCATACTGCAGGGGCTTGGATACTTTTGGAACGCCGGATCTGTACTCCGGAAAGTGCTCCCGCATATAGGCCATCCGTTCCCTTCCGTATTTGGCAGAAGAAACCGGCATCCAGATGACTTTTGTTCCGAACCCCAGAGCGACTTCCACCGCGCTGGGATTTATACCGCCCACCGGATTGCCCAAAACCATACCGCCAAATACATCAAAGCTTTCCCCGCCCAAATAGGTCTGGAGCAGCTTGCACAGATTCCCGGAAGGGAGATGCTGATCCTTGATGACGATCGCGCGCATTCCTGCCTCTTTGGCCGCTTTGGCCACCTGAACATGGTCATAGCCCCTGGGAATGAGGCCGGGACCGCTGTGCAGATGCATGTCTACCGCGCCCTTGATTAGTTCCTTCGGTTCCGTCGTATAATCACCTTCTCTCATTCATATTGGCTGCTTGGTCTGTCTGTGTCTGAATATTCTCTGTCAAATTTATGGATCCTGTCAATATGATAACACACCGTTATTAATTGCGTCAAATCGATATTTTTGACGGAAAATATTAAAGTTTTGGATAAGCATGCCCCTCAGAGGCGCATACTGCCTGTTTCCACATACCGCTGGTGCCAGGAAAGGGCTTTGGACAGGATATGGGGCGTCTGGCCGCGGGAGACGGTGCAGGCCTCCCGGAAATATTCCCGAAGCTGAGGCCGGTAATCCGGATGGGCACAGTTTTCAATGATGCATACCGCCCGCTCCCGGGGGGATTTCCACCGCAAATCCGCCGCGCCGTATTCCGTCACGATCACGTCCACGTCATGTTCCGTATGGTCCACGTGGCTGACCATGGGCACGATGCAGGAGATCGCCCCGCCTTTGGCCAGAGAGCCTGTGGCAAAGATCGTCAGCCCCGCATTGCGGGCAAAGTCCCCGCTGCCGCCGACGCCGTTCATGATCTGGGTCCCCATAATATGGGTGGAATTAACATTCCCGTAGATATCCACCTCTATGGGGGTGTTCATGGAGATCAGCCGCAGCCGCCGGATGACTTCCGGGTTGTTGGCGATCGCCTGGGGCCGGAGGACAATATGCTTTTTGTAGAAATCCAGATCGCCGTAAAATTTTTCCCGGGCCTCCGCGGACAGGGAGAGCGCGGTGGTAGACGCCTGGGTGATGATCCCCCGCCGGACCAGCTCGAACGCGCTGTCCTGCATGACCTCCGTATACATGCGAAGGTCCCTGAACTCCCGGCCCAGGCCGATCAGCACGCTGTTGGCCACGCTGCCTACGCCGGACTGGATCGGCCGCAGATTTTCCGGCTGCCGCCCTGCCGCGACTTCCCCCTTCAGAAAGCGGAGGATGTTTTCCGAAAGCTGCCAGGACAGCTCGTCCGGGGCCTTGAAGCTGGGGCAAGGGGCCGGGCTGTCTGTCAAAACGATGGCCGCGATCTTTTCCGGCGGGCAGGGGATGCAGGGGCTGCCGATCCGGTCTCCCGGCTGGAAAATCGGGATACAGCCGGTCCCCTCCCGATAGATATCATGCATGCCCAGGAACTCTGCGGGCAAACTGTAGTTAAGTTCCAGGATCACGCGCTTCGCCCTGCGGACAAAACAGTCGGAAGCGCCCACAGAGGCCGCCGGTACAATGCCGTCCTTCGTCACAGCGGCGCACTCCAGCACAGCAAAGTCCAGCTCTTCCGGCCCTTGGTTGTCCAGCATGCCGGCCAGATGGCTCAAGTGCAAATCGTTGTACGCGATCTCTCCCCGGTTGATGCCGGCGCGCAGACTTTTGCTGCTCTGATAGGGGGCCCGGTAGGCCATGAGCCCCGCCTCTGCCAGAGCGCCGTCCAGCTCTTCGCCCACGGAGGCTCCTGTCAGCACGCGCATATTTTTCGCCTGCCCCAGGGCCGCTATCTCCCGGGGGACCTGGCGGGGATATCCTACCAGAGTAAATCCGGAAAATCCCACACGGCAGTTTTCCCCGATCAAGGCGGCCGCCTGCCGGGCGGTCATCAGCCGGTCTCTCAGTTCATTCGGCAGTCTGTCCATGGCCGTCACCATAAAAGCGCCATGACCTGCGATCCGATGACGACGCAGATGAGCGCAAACGGATAGGTGGCGGCGTAGGAGGTCGCCACATCCTCTGTCCCGCTGAGACTGATCAAGGCGCCCAGCGCGGGCGTGGAGGTCATCCCGCCGCAAACGGAGCCCAGCGTGGTCAGCGTATCCAGCCGGAGAAGGAACCGGGACAGCAGGCAGGCCAGGACCATCGGCAGAAGGGTCACCAGCACCCCCAGGAGGAAGAGCTTTACGCCCTGCTGCATCAGCACTTCCACGAAGCCGGCCCCCGCCTCCGTCCCCGCCCCGATGAGGAACAGGCACAAGCCCAGCTCTCGCATGGCTTTCAGCGTGGAGGGAAGGGCCCGGAGGGAGAGACGGCCGACACGGCCAAAATGAGCCACGATCAGGCCGGCAAACAGAGGGCCGCCGGAGACGCCCAGGGAAAAGCTCATGCCGCCGGGCAGCGGGATGGAGACCGTGCCCAGCAGGATCCCCAGAGCGGTCACCGCAAACAGGGGCAGAAAACCGAAGGGCTCCAGGCAGATAAGCTTGTCCGCCTCCCCGCCGGCTTTGCCGTCCTCCGGGGCCGGCTCCCCGTGCAGGCTTTCATGAAGGCGCCTTTTCTCCTCCTCCAGGCAGCAGCCTGTCAGTTTGGGATAGAGCTGTACAAACAGCACCACGCCCACTACGCCAAAGGGATAGGCAATGCCGTACCCCACCGAGGACAGAGAGGCGGTCTGGATGCCGCGGGCGGCCAGCACGGCCGTCGTAGCCTCTGATGCGGCAGCCAGCCCGGGGGTGGAAGTCAGCGCGCCGGTGAAAATACCGATGGCCAGGTCAAAATCCACGTTTAATAGCTTCCCGGCCACTACGGTCACCAGTGAGCCCACGACCGCGATAAACACGCCCAGGAACAGAAACGCATAGACCTTTTTTCGGAAATTCCGAAAAAACACCGGCCCGGCTATCATACCCACAGAGGCCACGAAGACCGCAAGGCCAAAATTTTTCACCACAGCAGGCATTTCCACACCGAAATGGCCGAATATCAGGGCCACCAGCAGAACGCCGGAGGTGCCCAGGGACAGCCCCTTTATGGAGATCGATCCCAGCAGGTATCCGACCGAGGCGATCAGAAAGACCGCAAGGAGATTGTTCATATTTTTTGTTTCCCTTCTCTCTTTGCGGACCGGCTCTCAGCTCCGATAAGCATCAAACTGGGCCACTGTGGATTTGAGGCATTTGGCAAACAAAGCCGCGTCGGAGCTGTAGAGGATATATCGGGCTCCGTTTTGGATATACATTTCCATGTCCGCCGGTCCGGTCACGGCGATGCCGCCGGCTTTGCCGTACTTTTCCGCCGTGTGTATCACATGCAGGGCCAGTTCCACCACCTGCGGATCCTTGGACTTGCCGGGGATCCCCAGGGATTGGCTCAGATCGGCAGGGCCCACAAAAACCACGTCTATCCCCGGGATCCGGCAGATGCTCTCGGCCTCCAGGGCCATATCCCGGTTCTCAATATGCACGGCTACCAGGCTTTTTTCATTGGCTGCTTCCACATAGGGTTTTTCAGCCTCATTCCAAAAGCCAAACATGGCGTTGCGGGTACCGCGGGACAGGCCCCGCGTGCCCAGCGGATAGTACTTGCTGGCGCTGACCGCGTCTTCAAACTGCCGGACCTGGGTCAGATTGGGGATCTGGACCCCTGCCGCTCCGCTGTCCAGCGCGTGAAAGATGTGCTCCTCGGAAGCGGACGGGACCCTGACGATCGGTGCCAGCCCCACATTTTCGGCTGTGCGGATGATGTTTTCCACGCTCTCATACCCTATGGGGGAGTGCTCACAGTCGGCTACGATAAAGTCGAACCCCGCCCATCCCAGCATCTCCAGCGCAATGGGAGAATTGAGCTTATAAAAGGTGCCGAAAAGGGTCTCACCTTCTTGCAGCCGCGCTTTGAGGGATTTTTCAACCGCCATTTTTTCTCCTTTGATCCTTTAACGGACCTCTACGCTCTCCTGCCTGTCTGCGGTGCGCTTGGGGCAGAAGATATCCATGTTGTAGACCGGCTTGTCATAGGGGTTTTCGATCCAGTGCATCACGCCGCCGGGGATCGTCAGGAAGCAGATGCCGCCCTCCCGGTCCAGATCCGCGTCAAAGGTATACACCTCGTCGCCTACATGGAAATCACACTTGCCCTTGAGTACCAGCACAGTCTGCTCATAGTCATGCTTGTGGGGGCCGGGCACGTGGCCGGGCTGTATGACGCCCATGCTGATGGTGTAGTTTTCAGAGCCCTGGTACACTTTTCTTTTTACACTGGGTTTGGGATTGAACCAATCGCATTTGCCCCAATCGAGATGTTTCGTCATTTTGTTTTCTCCTTTTCTTTGTTTTTTATTTTCATTGCAGAGCAATAAAAACCGATGCCCAAAGCTTTTTTTGATCTCGCCTGTTTCCCGTCCGGATGCTCTTACGCGGGTCTCTCTTCCAGTCCCAAAAGCCAGGCGGGATTTCGCCGGAGCATGATATCCATTTGCTCGTCTGTTGCGCCGCAGTGCTCCTGTACCAGCTGCGCGAATTTGGCCAGGCCCTCTGCCGGGGGCATGTACACCGCCTGCCCCAGGTCGGAGTCTATGATGATGCGCCGGAAGCCCACCTCCCGGAAGACCTCTTCCACCACGCTGAAATCCAGATGGTGCGCCGCGGGCTCCACCTCGTTGAATACCACCGCGTTCAGCTCGATCAGCGCTCCCAGATCCGCCCACCGCACCATATCCCGGATGCCGGCGCCGATGTTAAAGAACGGGTGATTGACCAGCAGCTTTTTCAGCCCCATCTCGGAGGCTTTCCGGATCAGCTTGTCGATCTCTTCCACGCTGCCGTGGCCGGTGCCCAGGACCACCTCCGGGTGATGCTCCGCCAGGTAGGCCAGCAGCCGCTCTACCTCGGGCAGCAGCTCCCCCTTCTCATCCAGATAGTAAATGGGGTCCTCGGGGATCTTCATTTTGCCGGCCCCCACAAAGCCGGTCTTGCTGTGCCGCTCTATGTGGTTTCGGGCAGATACCGTGGGCATAAATACGATTTTGGCGCCCATCGCGCAGGCCGCGTCCACCGCGTGCAGATTGATGCCCCCCACGGCATTGTTCAGGCATATACAGCCATAGGCCGTGCATTTGCCCTCTCCCAGGAATTTAGTGACCATGTCCGTCCCCATCATGGTGGGAAAATAATGGTCCTTGGATACAAACGCCCGATAGCCGTACTGTATGCCGTCCAGCAGCATATCCCCGGCGTCTACCCGGCGTTTTGCCACCGAAGGTCCCGCGTGGACATGGATATCGATCGCTCCGCTCATGTCATAACTCATAGTTTTCTCCTTTCCCATATTGTATAGGTGATATTACTGTTTGTTTATATCATACCGTAATCCCTACACAACTTCAAGGATCGCCGCCATCCCCATGCCTCCGGCCACGCAGAGCGTGGCAAGGCCCAGGTTCAGACCTCTCCGGCGCATCTCGTACAGCAGAGTCACCATGATCCGGCTGCCGGAGGATCCGATGGGGTGTCCCAAAGCGATCGCGCCGCCGTTGACGTTGATGATATCCATCCGATCCTCCAGCCCCATCTGCCGGATGCAGGCCAGGGATTGGGCGGCAAACGCTTCGTTGAGCTCGATCAGCTCCATGTCTTTCAGCGTCAGGCCCGTCTGCTTCATGACCCGTTCCGTCGCAAGCACCGGGCCCAAGCCCATCAGGCGGGGATCCACCCCGGCGCTGGCGATCCCCCGGATACGGGCCAGGGGCCGCAGGCCCAGCTCTGCGGCCCGCTCCCCGCTCATCAGCAGCAGGGCGGAAGAGCCGTCGTTCCGCCCGGAGGCATTACCGGCCGTCACTGTGCCGCCGGGCTTGAAGGCGCTTTTCAGCGCTGCCAAGGCTTCCAGAGACGTCTCCCGCGGAAATTCATCGGTGTCAAAGATCAAATTTTCTTTTTTCTTCCCCTGCGGCACGGACAGCGGTACGATCTCTTCCCGGAACTTTCCCCCCGCGATGGCCGCCGCCGCCCTCTGCTGGGACTGCAACGCAAAGACGTCCTGTTCTTCCCGGCTGATGCCGTATTTTTCCGCGATATTCTCCGCGGTCATTCCCATATT
This sequence comes from uncultured Oscillospiraceae bacterium, assembly GCA_947630375.1. Classification (GTDB taxonomy): domain Bacteria; phylum Bacillota; class Clostridia; order Oscillospirales; family Oscillospiraceae; genus Limivicinus. The sequence goes on from CANRHH010000001.1 coordinate 128,675, forward strand.
GAAGCGGCCGTACAGATCCTCCGGCTGAGAACAGAATTGGGCCTCCGTCAGCGAGTCCTTCAGTTCGGTATTCCCCGCTTTCAGTCCCCAGCGGAGCGTGGAGGCATAATAGGGCGCGTTGGTCATGCTCTCCGCGCCGCCGGCAAGAACGGTCTTATTCTGGCCGACTAAAATAGAGTTCATACCGCAGCGTACCGCCAGCATCCCCGAGGCGCAGGCGCACATCACGGTGTTGCCCGGCACAGACTCCGGGATACCTGCCCGCAGGGCCGCATAGCGGGCCAGGTTGGAAAAGTCAGAGCTCTGGCGGCACTGTCCAAAATCCACCTCATCGATCTCTTCCGGGCTTATGCCGGAACGCTCCATAGCGGCGCGCATCACCGCCTCCGCCAGATCCGCCGCGGTCAGCGGCTTCAGTGAACCGCCGAATTTGCCCACCGCTGTACGGCAGGCCTGGACGATCACAACATGGTTCATGCTGCTCCCTCCCTTTCCTAAACCAGCATAAGCGGGGTCTCCGCTTCCGCCTCAAATTCAATTTCCGTGATCCGGCGCAGCTCCTCCAGGCTGATCTCCGGCGCGATGCGCTTGAGATGCAGCTTTCCGTCCCGGAAGGTAAAAACCCCGTATTCCGTCACGACAGAATCCACGGCGCCTTTGGCCGTCAGCGGGAGAGAGCAGCGCTTTACCAGCTTCAGCCCGTTTTTCCCGGTATGGGTCATAGCGGCCAGCACCTTTCGCGCGCCGCATATCAGGTCCATGGCCCCGCCTACGCCCAGCTGTTTTCCGCCGGGAATGATCCAGTTGGCGATGCTGGCCTCTTCATCCACTTCAAAGGCCCCCAGCACCGTCATATCCACATGGCCCCCGCGGATCATGCCAAAGCTCTCGGCGCTGTCCATATAAGCGCAGCCCCTGGTCTCCAGCACAGGCTGCCGGCCGGCGTTGATCAGGTCCGGATGGGCCTGCCCGGCGGCGGCCATGGGGCCTACTCCCACCATTCCGTTTTCCGCCATGATATATACCTTCTCCCGGGTCAGATAATTGGCCACCAGCGTGGGGATCCCGACCCCCAGGTTGATAACGGAGCAGCTCTCGTCCCCGTCGATAAGCGCGGCGGCGTTTTTTGCAATGCGGATCTGTTTTTCTTCCTTTGACAGCTCTCTCATATGCCCAGCCTCCTTACAACTGCGTTGATATAGATATGCGGGGTAACGACCGTATCCGGGTCCAGATCCCCGGCCTCCACGATCTCCTCCACTTCCGCGATGGTATAAGTCGCCGCCATCGCCATCAGGGGATTGAAATTTCGGGCCGTCTTGCTGTAGCAGAGATTTCCCAGGCTGTCTGCCCGTTTGGCGTGAATAAGCGCTGCATCCGCATAGATCGCCCGTTCCAGCACATACTCTCTCCCTTGGAATATACGCCGCTCTTTTCCCTCTCCCAGCTCTGTGCCGGCGGAGGCCGGCGTATAGTAGGCGGGGATCCCCATCCCTGCGGCGCGGATCGACTCGGCCAGCGTGCCCTGCGGGACCAGCGTCACCTGGATCCTGCCGCAGTTGTAAGCCTCTATCGCCTCCGGGTTCCAGTTGTAATAACTGCCGATCAAGGCCTTGACCTGATGATTGGTCAGAAGCCTCCCCAGCCCCTGGTTGGGAGAGCCCAGATCATTGGAGATGATCGTGAGTTCCTTTTTTCCCGAGGCCACCAGCGCGTCCACCAGGCTGTCCGGACAGCCCCTTAATCCGAAGCCTCCGATCATGATACGGTCCCCGTCCCGTATCCTGTCCACCGCTTCCTGGGCCGTCATCAATTTATCCATAGAAATTCTCCCTTTCTCTGGTAATGTTTCGGTTTGCTGTTGCTATGATTTTATGATAACATCCTGTAAATAAGTTGACAAACCGATTTTTTTGTGCTTAATTATCGATATAATTATTAATTCAAGAGAAGGGAGACCCGACTATGAATATGGAATCTATTGAGAGCTTCATCAGCATCGTGCGCTACCAGACCATTTCCGCCGCGGCCAAAGCTCTCTACGTATCTCAATCGACCATCAGTCACCGCATCCAGGTCCTGGAACAGGAGCTGGGCGTCACGCTCTTTGACCGGCAGCGAGGGTTTAAAAAGCTGGAACTGACAGATATGGGGCGCAAGTTTTACCCGCTGGCCATGCAGTGGCTGGAGCTGCATTCCCGGATGTATGAGATCCATTCCGAAGACATTCTCGGCAAAGTCCGTATCGGCAGCATGGACAGCATCAACCAGTACCTTCTGCCCCCTATCATCTCCCAGATCCGGGATGAAGTCCCGGAGCTGCAGCTGGAATTTGTCTCTTATCATTCTCAGGAGATCTATTCCCGCATCAATTCCCAGCTGATCGACGTGGGCTTTGCCTTTTACCCCATCCGTTATGACATCATCGCCACCCCGGTCTTTTCAGAACCCATGGTCATGGTCAGTCCGCCGGGGAGCATCTATCCGCCGGGGGATATCCACCCCTCCCAGCTGATAAAGCGGGACCAGATCTTTTTTACCTGGGAGAGCAATATCGAACGCTGGAATCACGAATGGTGGGATGAACACGACCCGCCCTACGTGAAGGTGGACTCCTGCGGCCTGCTCATCACCTTCCTCACCAATCCCCGGCGCTGGGCCGTATGCCCCGTCTCTGTCGCCACGGCCCTCCGGGCCATGTATAACGTAGAGATCCACCGTTTCCAGACGCCTCCCCCCAACCGCATCTGTTATCTGCTGCGGCGGAAATATCCGCGCGGTGTAAATCCTCCCGCCGGGATCGACCGGTTCATCGATGTTTTTAACCGGCAGATCGCCAACCACCCCTGGCGGTATAATTGGGAGAAGGAAAGTTAAATTTATTGATTTTCTCGATATTTCTTCTCAAATATATCGAATTGCATCCGCTTTTTCCCCGTGTTATACTATTTGTAAACACCGGACTGTATCTGAACGGCCGAAAGGAGAGAGCGGAATGCCTATGCCTGTTCCTGACAGTACCTATGCCCCCCTGTTTACGCCTTTTAAAATCGGCGAGCTGGAAATCCCCAACCGGATCATTCTCTGCGCCATGGGGGGAACTGCACCCATAGAGGACCATGCTTTCAACCCCCGCTGCGTCCCCTTTTTCATGAACTGCGCCAAAAGCGGCGTCGGGCTGATCATTCCCGGCCTCTCCATTCTGACGGACAAGTGGGGCCGCCCGGGGTGGCTGGATGAAGCGGCCGATGTATTTCGCGGCCCGCTGAAGGATTTTATGGACCGGCTCCACGGCGAAACCGGCACCAAGTTTATCCTGCAGCTGGGTGCGGGCATGGGCCGGGGATTGAGGGCCAATTTTGGCGTTACGCTGCCTTATTTTGATTATCACCGGGCTATGGTGGCCCCCAGCGACGGCATGCCCAACGTGTTCGCTCCGGAGATGAAGCACCGGGCGCTGACCCGGGAGGAGATCCGCAAGCTGGTGGATGTGATGGTCAACAGCGCGGAGCTGGCCCGGGAGGCCGGCTGCGACGGGGTGGAGATCCACGCCATCCATGAAGGGTATCTGCTGGACCAGTTTGCCATGTCCAATTTCAACCACCGCACCGACGAGTACGGCGGCAGTCTGGAAAATCGCCTGCGGATCTCCACCGACATGATCCGGGGCATTAAAGCGCGCTGCGGGAAAGACTACCCTGTTCTTATGCGCTACAGCGTTGCCAGCAAGACCGCGGGCTTTAACAAGAGCGTTCTTCCCGGCCAGGACTACACGGAGTTTGGCCGCAGCCTGGAGGAGAGCATCTCGGTGGTCCGGCTCCTGGAGAAGGCCGGCATCGATGCGCTGGATACCGACAACGGCACCTACGACTCCTGGCACTGGGCCCATCCGCCCACCTATATGCCGGAGGGCTGTAATCTGCCGGAGGCCGCTTATATCAAAAACTTTACCAAGGTACCGGTTTTTGTCTCCGGAAAGATGGGCGACCCGGACCTGGCCCTGCGGGCCGTTGTCAGCGGCGCGGTGGACGCGGTGGCCATGGCGCGTCCCATGCTGGCCGATCCCCAGTGGGCAGAAAAGGTCCGTCAGGGGCGGGTCCAGGACATCCGCCCCTGCATTGGGTGCCACAACGGCTGCTTTGGCCGGCTGACACGGGGGCTGAATGTGTCATGCGCTCTGAACCCCAGCAGCCTCCAGGAGGAAAAGTATGCGCTGAAGCCTGCGCAGACGAAAAAGAAGGTCCTGGTGGCCGGCGGCGGTATAGGCGGTATGGAGGCCGCCAGACTTTGCGCGCTGCGGGGTCTGGACGTGGCGCTGTATGAGGCCACAGGCCATTTGGGCGGCGCTTTCCGCGCCGCCGCGGCGCCGGATTTTAAAAAAGACGACAAAAAGCTGCTGGCCTGGTATGCCCGGCAGCTGGATATGCTGGGCATACCCGTCCACCTGAACTGCCCCGTTACGCAGGAATTGGTGGAGAGAGAAAAGCCCGACCTGGTCATTGCCGCTACGGGAGCCAGCCCGAAGCGGCTCCCCATCCCCGGTATTCACCGGCCGCACGTCTGTGAGGCCAAGGAATTTCTGCTGGAGGACCGGGCCCTGGGGAGCCGGGTCGTTGTGATCGGCGGCGGCCTTACCGGCTGTGAGGTGGCCAACGCCATCGCGGAGCAGGGCAAAGAAGTCTCCCTGGTGGAAATGCAGACCGATATCCTGCAGGTCCCGGATCTGTGCCGGGTCAATTCCAATATGCTGCGGGACATGCTGCGTTTCAACCGGGTAGCGCTCTACTGCGGCGCGCTGGTGCGGGAGATCGGAGAGGACTGGGTCCTGCTGGAGCAGCAGGGCGCAGAGAAGCGTCTGGCGGCGGACAGTGTCGTTCTGGCCGCCGGCTATACGCCTCAGCCTTTGGAGCTTTCTCTGTCCGGCATCCCCGTCTACCAGGTGGGTGACTGCGTCGAGGTGAGCAACCTGCTGGGCGCCGTCTGGGCCGCGAACGACGTAGTTTTAAATCTCTGACCCTCTTTGCGCAAAAAATCCGCCGTGGATACGGCGGATTTCGATTTCATCATTTTATCCATAAAGGAGGAGAGATCCGTTGACGCCGGCAAAAGAAAATGACTTCTCTCGCGGAGAGATCTGGCGCGTCATTATGCGAATGGCCGTCCCCATGATGCTGGCAGAGCTCGTCAATGTGCTCTACAGCGTGGTGGACCGCATGTATATCGGGCATATGGCCGGGATCGGTGACCTGGCTCTGACCGGGCTGGGCATTACCACGCCCATCGTCTCCCTGGTGACGGCTTTCGCAAGTCTGTGCGGCACCGGCGGCGGTCCCCTCTGTTCCATATACCGGGGCAAGGGAGACACCGTCCAGGCAGAAAAGATCATGGGCAACACCCTGACGATGATACTGGGCATCGGTCTGACCCTTACCGTAGGGCTGCTTTTGTTTATGGAGCCGGTCCTCTACGCCTTTGGGGCCAGTCAGGCCACCTTTCCTTACGCCTATACCTATGGGATGATCTATGTCTGCGGAACCGTGTTCGCTATGATAAGCCTGGGCATGAATTACTTCATCAATGCCCAGGGCTTTGCCAAGATCGGCATGTTGACCGTGACCGTGAGCGCGGTCGTCAATATCATACTCGATCCGATCTTTATCTTCGTTTTTAAGATGGGGATCGCCGGAGCCGCCATTGCTACCGTAATTGCCCAGGGCTGTTCGGCTGTCTGGGTGATGCGTTTTCTGCTGGGGAAACGGTCCCTGCTGAAGCTGCGCCTGGCAAATATGCGTCTGGAGATAGCCACTGCCGCAAAGATCCTGTCCTTAGGTCTCTCCGGCTTTGTCATGAAGGCCACCACAGGGCTGGTCCAGATCCTCTACAATGTGCAGCTTCGCCGTTATGGCGGGGACAGCTTCATCGGCAGCATGACGATCGTCAATTCTATCCGGGATGTACTGTTTATGACATTCCACGGCCTTACAAACGGCTGCCAGCCTGTGATCGGCTATAATTACGGGGCCAAAGCTTATGACCGGGTCCGCGGCGCCATCCGCTTCACCACTCTGGCCTGCGGCCTGTATGCCTTCGTCTGCTGGGTGATCGTTCTGCTTATTCCCGGCCCCCTCACCAGAATATTCAACGGAGAAGAAGAGCTTTTGCGCATATGCATCCCGGCCATTCGGATCTTCTTCAGCGGCTTTGTGTTCAAGGCGTGCCAGATGGTGGGACAATGTGTCTTTGTGGCTCTGGGCCGTTCCGGCAAGGCCATCTTCTTCTCCCTGCTTCGCAAGATCATCATCGTCGTTCCTCTGCTGTATCTGCTGCCGGTCATTCCCGGCCTGGGCGCCTTTGGCGTTTTCTGGTCTGAACCCGCTGCGGACTTTATATGCAGCATTGCCTGCTACACCACCATGTACTTCACGGTCTACAAGGCTATGGACCGGGAGCACTCGTCCGGGATCCTGTCCTGAAAAGGGGATGGGAAATTTTATGAAAGGCGGCGCATCATGGAGAAGCTTGAAAAGGAGCGGCTGAAACAGGCTGTCAAGGAAGTATGGATCCGCTCTTTGGTCTGTATTCCCCCGGATGTTCTCCGGGCGCTGGAGGAGGCCCGGGCCGCGGAGAGCAGCCCGCGGGCGCAGAAATACCTGGACATCCTGCTGGAAAACGCCCGCTGTGCCAAGGAGAAGAACTGCTTCATCTGTCAGGACAGCGGTCTGCCCGGTTTCTTTCTGCGGTGCTCCCTCGGTTTTCCTTATGACGGGAGCCTGCGAGAGGCCTTTGACGAAGCGCTGCGGGAGTTGACGGCCGGTGAATTTCCCATGCGCCCCATGGCGGTCGATCCTCTCACCCGGGAGGACCGCTGCGACAACACGGGGGTCAATGTGCCGGTGCTCCATATAGAGCTGGAGCCGGGGCTGGATTATATGGAGATCACAGCGGTGCCCAAGGGGGCGGGCTCCGGCTTCTGGGGAAGCCTGTGTTTTCTGCCGCCTTCAGCCGGAGCGTCCGGCGTGAAAAAATTTGTTGTGGATACCGTGCTCCGGGCCGGTTCAAACCCCTGCCCCCCGCTTATCGTAGGCGTCGGCATCGGCGGGACGATGGAGGAGACCGCCCGCCTGGCGACGGTCGCCGCCTCCCGCCCCCTGGATCAGCCCCAGCCCAGGTCCGATCTGGCCGCCCTGGAGCAGGAGCTGAAGGAGGCTCTCAATTTGAGCGGGATCGGGCCCATGGGCGCCGGGGGGGACACCAGTGTACTGGCTGTGCACATTGCCTGTTCCGCTGCCCACAAGCCCTGGCTGCCGGTGGCTGTGAATATCAACTGCTGGCCGGGCCGCCGGGCGGTCTGCCGCCTCTATGCCGATGGCCGCATAGAACATCTGGAATGACAGGAGTTGTAACGATGGCCCAATATCACCTGAACACGCCTCTGACCGGGGAGGAGATCGCCGCCCTGCGGTTAGACGACATAGTTTATCTCTCCGGAGATCTCTATGTGATGATGTATCCGGCGCATTTTACCCGGATCATGGATATGAAGCGCCGCGGGGAAGCCCCGCCCATGGATCTTCAGGGCGCGGCTATTTATCACACCGGCACCGTTTTCCGCCGGTTGGAGGGCGGCGGCTATGACTTCCGTGGGATCGGCGCCACCACCAGCTCCAAGTTCAACGAATATACGCCCGCCTTTATTCAGGCCGCCGGGATCCGGGCTATCATCGGCAAGGGCGGTATGGACCAGCCCAGCCTGGAGGCCATGCGGAAGTGGGGATGCGTCTATCTGGCCGTGGCGGGCGGCTGTTCCGCCCTCTATACGGAAAAGGTGGAGACCATTGTCCAGGAGTATTGGCCTCAAAAAAGCTGGGCCGACAACATGCTCCGCCTCCGGGTCAGAGACTATGGGCCTCTCTTTGTATCCATGGACGCCCATGGCGGCAGCCTGTACAGCGTAGATCCTCTTCAGGAAAGCAAGCGGCGGGAAGCTGTATATGCCCGGCTGGGTCTGCCGATCCCCTGACCCCCTGCGCTATTGCCGCCCTGAGAAAAGCCCCGCAGAACAGAGAAAGAAAAAACGGCCAGGGCCGGGGAGAGATCCCCGGCCCTGGCCGTTATATGATTAGGTAAAGATCACGCCTGGCAGACCAGCTCCCGCAGCTGCTCATAGCTGTAGCTGCTGCCGCTGACCGAGCGGACCTGCCCCTCTCCGGCTTCAGACAGCACCGAGTAGCGGCCGCAGGAGAGCACATAGGCCCCCGCCGGCAGCCCGGCCTTTTCCGAGGCCGGGTTCAGCAGCAGCACCGCGTCCTCCCCTTCCCGGGGGAGGGGCACTCCGTCGGTGACCACCCGGTAGAAGCCCTCGCCTCCGCCGCTGTCCTTCCCGTACAGGGCGCCGAAATCCTCCGCCGAGGCGTAGCCGCCCTGGAAATACACCGGGACCAGGGTCCCCGCTTCCAGAGTCCCCTTGTAGCAGTCCTGCACCAAGACGTTGGCCTGGGTCCAGGCCTGCCCGCCGGAAAAGGTGTAATACACCTCCTGCACCCGGCCCCGGAGCACCAGCGCCGAAGCCTCCACCGCGCCGGAGGCGTCCTCCGGGGCGGCCAGGCCGGAGCTGAAGTGCTTCTCTCCCAAATTGGGGGAGGCGGCAATGCAGTCCGGATTATAGATGAAATTGGGCAGGGCCGGTTCCCCGGCGGCATTGGGTTCCGCCGGGCCGTAGGCCAGCGCCTCCACGCGGAAGCAGGCCCAGGAGCCCAGCAGGACCGCTAAGATCAGAAAGATCCCCGTACAGACAAACGCCTTTTCCCGCATCGAGTTCGCCCCCTTTAAAGCATTTTTAAGTGAAAGGTGTTTTCACTTATATAAACGCTTTTTAGGGGGCAAAAGTTTCACAAAAACGGCGAATTTTTTATTTTTGTAGATTCTATACAAAAAGTGTAGGAAATATTTAGGCGTTCTGTCAGGGTTTTTGCCCCGCTGAAGCCTTCAGCTCCGCCAGGAACGCATAGGGCACATGGGCCCCGCCCAGAGAGATCTGGGGCTTGACTGCCCCGTGAAAGTCGCTGCCGCCAGTTTTCACCAGGCCGTACTCCCCCGCCAGGCGCTCCAGATAGGCGGTCTGCTCCGGGCCATAGCCGGAGTAACGGCACTCCATGCCCTTGAGCCCCTGGTCCAGGCAATGCTCGATCAGCTCCCGGAGTCCCCCGTCGTCCAGACGGTACTGGAAGGGGTGGGCCAGTACCGGCTGGCCCCCGGCCTGCCGGATGATCTCGATGGCCCGCTCGATGGGGAGGATAGTCCGGGGCAGATAGTATTTCCGCCCCTTCTCCACATAGCGGTCAAAGGCGTCCTGCATGTTCTCCGCCAGGCCCAGCTCCACCAGCAGCTCGGCAAAATGGGGCCGGCCGATCACCGCGCCGAAGCGGCGGCGCATCTGGTCATAGTCCACCGGCAGCCCGTCCGCCGCCATCAGCTCCGCCATTTTCCGGTTCCGCTGGTCCCGGTCCCGGACCAGCCAGTCCGACACGGCTTTCAGGCTCTCCGCCTCCGGGTCGATATAATAGCCCAGGATGTGCACCGCCCGGCCGAACTTGGTGCTGATCTCGATGCCGGGCACCACCTCTATCCCCAGCGCCGCCCCGGCCCGGGCGGCCTCGGCGTAGCCGGCGGCGGTGTCGTGGTCGGTGACGGCCACGGCGGCCAGGCCCAGCTCCCGGGCCAGCTCCACCGCCTGGGCAGGGGTATAGGTCCCGTCGGAGGCGGTGGTATGGAGATGCAGGTCTATCTCTCTCATGGGCCCTCCTCAGATCCGCTTAGCCATCTCGTCGTGGGCAAAGAGCTCGGCGGCGTCATCCAGAGGCTCCAGCTCCGCCCGGCCGTACTTCCGCTCCAGGGCCGTCTGCAGCAGATGGTCGCAGAAGGCCGGGTTCTTGGGCAGCAGGGGCCCGTGGCTGTAGGTGCCGAAAACGTTTTTATAGTGGGCCCCCTCGGTGCCGTCCTCCCCGTTGTTGCCGTAGCCGGAGAGGACCTTGCCCAAAGGCCGCACAGAGCCGCCCAGCCGGGTCTTGCCGCTGTGGTTTTCAAAGCCCACCACTAAGCTGCCCCCGGCCTCCGGCTCACACTGGAACTTATAGTTGCCGATCATGCGCTTTTTGGAGCCCACGGTGTACAGATCCAGGGCTCCGATAAAGTCACAGCGCTGGCCGTCAAAGGTCTCGTAATAGCTGCCCAGCATCTGATAGCCGCCGCAGATGGCCAGAAAAGGCAGCCCGTCCTCCACGGCGGCGCGGATCTCCCGGTCCTTGCCCCGGTGCAGGTCCTCCAACAGCACCTGCTGCTCAAAGTCCTGCCCGCCGCCGATGAACACCAGGTCAAAGCCGCTCAGGGCCGCCTGCCGGCCGATGGGCAGGCGCGTGACCTGCACGCCGATGCCCCGCCACTGGAGCCGCCGGCTCAGACAGATGATGTCCCCCCGGTCCCCGTACAGGTTCAGCACATCCGGGTACATATGGCAGATTTTCAGCTCCATGGCTCGTTCCTCTCAATCCCAAAATTCCCGGCCGCCTACCCGCTGGATGATCTCCTGGCGCAGGTCCAGCATGGCGGTATAGGTGGGCATGATGTATATGGGCTTCTCCTGCCGGGCCATCCAGTCCACCAAAGCCCCATAGTCCTGCTCCAGCTGGATGCGCTCCTGGGGCACCCCCGCGTACTTGATGCGCACGCGCATGTCCCCCGCCCGGTCCCCGGAGACCACCACCTTCTCCAGGCGGCTGCCCAGGGCGGCCAGGCCCTCAAAGTCCGCGTCCCAGATCCAGGACACGTCGGTCCCGTCGGCGCTGCGGTCGTTGAGGCAGAGGACCAGGACCAGATGCTCCCGGACCGTCTGTAAAAACTCGATCACCTGGCTGCACCCGGCGGGGTTCTTCACCAGCATCATCTTGGCCCCGGCCTTGCCCAGGCCGAAGCGCTCCATGCGCCCGAAGCCGCACTGGAAGCGGCCCAGAGCGGCAATGGCGGTGTCCGCCCCTAAGCCCATCTCCGTCACCGCGGCCAGGGCCCCGGCGGCGTTATAGAGGTTGTACAGGGCCGGCAGGTTCACATCCACCAGCCGGACCTCCCCCTTGATGCGCATCCGGGCGGTGCTGCCGTCGGGCCGCAGCTCCAGCACGTCGGTGACGGCATAGTCCGCCGCCGGCCGCCGGTAGCCGCAGCGGGGGCAGCGAAAGCCCCCTAAGTGCCCGTAGCTGATGTAGTCATATTCGTACTCGGTCTTGCAGCGGATGCAGTGGGTGGCGTCGGAGATCTCCGGCTTGGGCCGGGAGGGCGCGGCCCCCCGGTCGATGCCGTAGAACACCGCCCGGTTGGGCAGGTCCCCAGCCAGGGAGGCGGTGAGGGAGCAGTCCGCGTTGAGGCACAGCAGCGCCTCCGGGGCCCCCTGGATGGCCTGGCGGATGTTCTCCAGGGTGTGGGTCACCTCCCCGTAGCGGTCCAGCTGGTCCCGGAACAGGTTGGTCACTAAGATCACCTGGGGCTTGAGCTGGCCGAACACCGTCCGGGCCGCCGCCTCGTCGCACTCGATGACGGCGTATTCCTTCCGCATTTTCCCGGTCAGCGTGCAGTTCATCACAAACTCCGTGGTGATGCCGCTGATCAGGTTGGCCCCGGAGCGGTTGGCGAAATAGTTCAGCCCCTTTTCCGCGAAGGCCTCCTCCACCATGCGGGCGCTGGTGGTCTTGCCGTTGGTGCCTGTGATGGCCACGGTCCGCACGTCCTTCGCCAATAGAGACAGCAGTTCCGGGCACAGCTTCAGGGCATACCGGCCGGGCATGGCCGTGCCGCCCCGGTGGACCAGCCGGGAAAACAGGCGCAGGGCCTTGCACAGGAGGATGGCCAGAATGGCATTGAAACGCATAGCTTGTTCTCCTGAAAAACTTGATACTATCAATATATGGGGATGCTGAAGAATTATAACACGTTTCACTCTTTCAGGCAAGGCGAAAAAGGGGCTGTAGCAAAATGCGTTTTTGCTACAGTCCCTGCTTAATCTGCAAAAAAATATTTTTAAAGATAAACGAAAGGTTAGCTGTAAAAAAAGCTATGCCCGCTCATAGCCCTCTGCGCCATAAGATTTATGCCTTTAGGACCATGTAAAGTAGCGCGTGCTGCCATTGTTACGATTTCTGCCCAAAGAAGCATCGGGGTTTTCCCAAGGGGTCCGGGGATGCTGCCCCGGGGCCTTTTCTTTAGGGTACCCTTTCTTTGCGGCAAGGCAAAGAAAGGGTACAATAGCACCGAGAGACCAAACTTCTCCTCCGCTGGCTCTCAAAATAGAAGTTCCGCCAACAACCCCTCCGGTGTGCCTTCGGCACACCACCTCCCCTTACACAGGGGAGGTATGAGAGTGCGGATCTTATTCACATGATCTTCCGATTCCTTCGGAAAAGGTTTTGTCTTTCTTTAACACACAAAGAGGCTATAGCTTAACAACTCGTTTTGCTACAGCCCCTTTTTCGCGTGAAGCTCACGGCTGGGTGGCGGACAGATACTCCTCCAGCATGGCCTGGCGGATCCGGTCCTTCAGCTTCTCCTGACGGCCGCCTACCGGCCGGCCGTCTATCCGGTCGGCAAAGCACACCAGCTTGCTGGAGCTGGTCACCAGGACCTCCTCCGCCGCGAACAGCTCCTCCAGCCGGAAGGGCTCCTCATGCACCGGGATCCCCAGGTCCCGGCAGGCCCGGAGCAGGTGGGCCCGGGTGATGCCCGGCAGGATCAGCTCATCCGTAGGGGCGGTGTACAGCTCGCCGCCCTGGAGGATGTGGACATTGCTGTGGGAGCACTCCGTCACCCGGCCGCCGGGCCGGTAGAGGACCGCCTCCTGGCACCCGGCCAGTTTCGCCTTCTGGGAGGCCATGATGTTGGGGATCAGATTCAGCGTCTTGATGTTGCAGTGGAAATAGCGGGTGTCCTCGGCGGTGATGAGTTGGATGGGCTTGTCAAAGCCGCTCTGGACGGCGGGCCGGATCATGACCCAGAGGTTTCCCGGCATGGGCTCGTAATCGTGGCTGCGCATGGCGGTGCCCCGGGTCACCTGGTAGTAGACAAACAGCTCCCCGGTATCCAGCTTCCGCACCAGATCGTTCAGCAGCTCCCGGAGGGCCTCTTTGGAGAGGGGCATCCGGATATCCAGCATGGCCGCGCTGCGAAACAGCCGGTCGATGTGCTCATCCAAGGCGAAAATGCGATAATTCCGGCAAGGGCCGGCGTCATACACCCCGTCGCCGAACCAGCACACCCGGTCGTTCATGGGGATGCTCATTTCCTCGATAGGGCCGATTTTTCCGTTATAGTATCCCAGATCCTGCATAAAATAGCCTCCCAACCCCGCAAAAATGGCGGACGCTTCCCTTCTCTCTCCCGGGGAGGAACCTCTTCGCCGTCTCCTCCCGTCAGAGACATGTTAACTCCGATCGTCCGGTTTTGCAAGCCCCATTCGCCGCCGGTATCAGGCGGAGGAAATCTTAATTTTTATAAATCCCGCAAAAACGAGGTTTCATCAGGCGCCTTTTTATAATACTGCATTTTGAGGATCATTTTCCGTTTTCAGAGAGAGGGGGCAAGTCCATGACGCCGGAGCGTAGGCAGCGCATCGAAAAAATGTACGTGGATCACCGCCTCTTTTTGTATAAATACGCCCTCCTGATCCTGGGGAACAAAAGCGACGCGGAGGATGCGGTCCACCGGACCTTTGAGATCGTCTGCAAAAAGGAGGATCTCCCGGCGGAGCCCGCTTCCGCCGGACCGGGCGCGGTCACAAAGTTCCCGGCGCTTTCAAACAGAAAAAAGCGGCGGGCTCTCCCCAAAAGAGCGGCCGCCGTCGCCGCCGCTTTTGTCTGCGTCCTTCTCCTGGGCTCGGCCGGGATGGCCTATGCCCTGGGCGTAGACGTCTGGGGCGCGGTGGTGCGCTGGACGGAGAGCGTTTTCCGGGTGGAGGCCGGGGAGCAGGGGCCAGATGCGAATCGCTATCCGGAGCCTCTGCGGAATATGGCGGAAAAGCTGGCCGCCCACGGGATCAGGGAAGGCGTTTTGCCCACCTATCTCCCGGCGGGGTACGAACTGGCGGAAGAGACCTACTTTTCAAACGAGGCGTATTCTTCCTTCTATGCCGCCTTCTCAAAGGGCGATTCCCTTTTATCCATAAACTGTACTCAGTATTATTCTGAAAATTATTCTTCCGCCTATGAGAAGGACGCGCCGGATCCCTCTGTTTATCACAGGAACGGGACCGATTACTATGTGTTTACCAACTACGGAACGCCGGTGGTGTGCTGGTCCATAGACAATCTGGACTGCGCGATCATCGGGGCCCCGGAAGACGAAATAGAAAAGCTCATCGGATCCATACAATAGGTGTTTCAAGGGGCGGAAAATTTTTGCAGGCAAAAATTTTCCGCCCCTTGTCCAATTCCCCCGGGCCGATGGAATAAATAGTTGACGATTCCGATCGAACCGGGAGGAAAAAAGTATGAAAAAAATCTTTGTTCTGTTTTTCACTGTCTGCCTGTTCGCGCTCCTGACCGCAGGCTGCGGCCGGCGGTCTGAAGCGCCGGAAGGCGGGGAGCCCGCCCAAACCGCTTCGGAGGCGGGATACGGATATTATTATCAGCCATCGCCTCTCCCCGGGGAGATGGCCCTGGCCGTCTCCCAGTTTGCGGCCGGGTCCGACCTCTATCTCTGCGGGATGGACCGGCAGGATGCGCCCCTGGTCTATCGGTATAACGGGGAAACCGCGGCTGTCTATGCTCTGCCCGGCGAAATAAAATATGTGCAGGCCTGCTGCCTGACGGGAAACGGGCTTGCCGTCCTGGGCGGGGACCGGCCGGCCTTTTGGTACAACGCGAAAAAATATCCGTGCGAGAATCGGCAGTCTTACTATGACACCTATCTCCTCACCTATGACCGGGACGGACAGCTGGCTGCTCAAACGCTTTTGCCGGAGGCCCTGTGTACCGGCGCCTGCTTCTACTCGCTTCGGTATTTGGACGGTTTTTATTATCTGCTGAACGAGACCTCCCTCTCCCAGCTTGTTTGGGGAGAAGTCTGCGAGAAAACGGAACTCACCTTGTGGATAAAGCAGGAGAGCGATTATGTATTGGATATGGTCACCGGCTTCAACCAGACGAGCCGGCAGTACAGGGTCCGCATGGAAACGGCAGCGGACCAGAGCGCCGATCAGCTCCGGGCCCAGATCATCTCCGGCGGCGGGCCCGATCTGTATTTTACGGGCGCCGGCAACGCCGCCCTGGACTTCAGCGGCGACGCGGCCTTTGAAGACCTGCTCCCCTATCTGGACCGGAGCGAGAGCTTTGGCCGGGACAGCTTTGTGCCCTCCGTTTTAGAGGTCATGCTCAGCGGCGGGAAGCTGTACTCCGTCCCCGTCTCCATGGAGGTCTATACGGTCCTGTGCCGCGATACCGGTCTGGCCTCTCCGGATCTGCGCCTGTCCGAGCTCTCCGCCCTGCCGGAGGTGCAAAGCGGCGCCTGTCATGTCTTCACCCGGGAGTATACCCGGGACTCCGTGTGGGAATGGCTCAGCAACATGTACCTGGCCGGGCATATCGACGAGGCGGCCGGCACCTGCGCCTTTGATACGGAAGCCTATCAGGAACTGCTCACCGTCTGCAAAGAGGCTTCGGCCGCTGACCCGTCCTCTGACGAGATCCCCTGCCTGCTCTCGCCGGAACACATCGCCGGTACTCTAAGGCTCATGTACTTTCAAGAGGCTTACGGGGACAAATTCGCTTTTCTGCAGGGCTATGGGACCGCCTTAAAAATTTGGGACGCCTTTGCCGTTTCCAATACCGGCCGGCATAAAGACGGGGCCTGGCAGTTTATCGAGTACGCCCTCTCCGCCTCAGCACAGCTGGGAGAGCGGCAATTTCTGCTGCCAACGACGAAGAAAGGACTCGGCCAATTGCTGGACAGCGCCGCTGCGGAGGGCGTCTGGGATTATGAAAAGAACGCCTATGCGCAAATGAGCCCCCATACAAGGGAACAGTTTGAATGCCTCTTAGAGCAGGACGCCGTGGTGATGGGGAAATATGACCGGCTGGCCCAGATCATGCGGGAAGAGGGTGAAGGATTTCATACATATCCTGCCGGTTTTTGCTATACTCGCCCTTCCCCAGGGTACACAGGCATGCAGAAAGCTTTGGCCAGTATTCACTGCGGTGCAAATCGGAATGCATATAGCTAATAATTTGTCGTTTATCTTCGCATGGGGAATATACTGGCGCAAATCTAAGCCGCATACGGATAAAGCAACGCCCTGGATGGAAAACATCTAAGGCGTTGCTTTATGTGAGTATGCCTGTAACGCAGGATTTGCGCCGCTGTAAACAACGAAAAGAACCAAGAAAAATTGCCTGCGACGAATGAAGCCGGCTTACTATCCTGCCGTTTGGGTATCTTCTTCTGCGTCTAAATTATGGAGGACTTCGGCATCATCGAGATATACCCATTTTATCTCATATGTTTTTCCCACACAGTTGCCGATATTGTTTACATAATCCTCAAGCAATTTCTGGGCGCGCTGCTGGGCGCTTGCAAGAAGGACCGTATCGCTGCTGGCCTCCTCCTGCATTTTGGCCTGTGCTTCCTTAAAGGCCGCTGTCTGATGCTCAGCCTCCACCGCTGCGGAATCTTTTGCAATAATAAACGAGTCTTCGGTAAGGGTCGTCTCATCTACCTTGCAGCTCAGCACCTTTGCCGGGGGGATCGTGATTGTTACCTTTTCACCCTCGACCTCTATGTTGACCAGGGATGTGTCGATACCGATCGTAACAATGCCTGCATATTCGACCCAGAATTTCCTGTCCTTTTTCCACAGCAGAAAACCGGACGCATCCTCCTCCATATATTTTGCCACATTGTGGTAATAGCAGTCCATGGTCGCAAGTTCGCAAATAGATTTCATTTGCGATGCCTGCGGAGTCATTTCCTGCACAGGATCGTTCTTCATTGAGCATGCGGCAAAAGAGAGGCCACTTGCCAGGATCAGGAACATACACAAAATCTTTTTCATGTTCAGCGCCCCCTCAATCGATGATCAATTCATATTCGGCATCTAACTGCTCGACAAAGGGACTTATTAGAGCCTCAATGATGTTATGGGCGTTTTGTTCCGCAAGTTCGTAGATGGCATTTTCATTATTGCTCTCATTTGTCACATCTTCTATGCATTTCTTATAGGCTTCTTGCGAAACGGTGGCAGTGTTCGCTTTATCATCGAAAAATATGTAATCCAAAGACGCAATATCGACATTCACATCCGTAATTTTGATCTCCGGCACACTTACTGTGATGACCTTATTCTCGTTATCGACTGTAATGTCAACTTTTTCAAAGTCTACTCCTGCTTTGACCTTTGCATCGTAGGAGACGTAATAATCGATTTTTTCCGGGTCTTTCTCATTGGCGACTTTCGCAATTCCGTTATATACCGCTTCAAAAGTTGATAAATCGCTTACATTAATTATTTTTTCCAATGTGGATTGGCTGATGATTTCCGGCTCGGGTTTATTTGAGCCCATGAAAAAGAACGCTCCGGCGGCAATAATGACCGCCAAAACGATCGCCCCTATGATTAGGAACGTAACTTTCTTTTTGCTGATTTTTTGACTCTGCTCTGCCTCCATTGAAAACCCCTCCTGTATAACGAATAAAAGGCGTTTTCATATTAGCATAATTCCGACAAAAAATCCATATATTTTCCAAAACCTCTTTGGGAATGTCTGGGTTTTTTTGCGCAAATGAAGCAAAAAATGCGGGAGGCATAATGCCTCCCGTTCGGTTGGATTTCTTGCTGATCAGTATGCTTTATGGCTGTATTTAAAAATCAATTTCGTATTCAAAGAAACGATGGGCCTCTTTCCGTACCTCTGAGGTAACACTGATGTGGCCGGCACATTTCATCGATTTCAATGCACTGTCTATCTTCATAGCATCGCTCTCCCGGATGCCGGACGAATTGCTGAGCTTTAACGTGTATTTTTGATGAGTAAGGGGAGATTCCTTGTCCATACGCAAATCGATCAGAGATAGGATGCTTTGCTCCTTTTGGAGGTATACAAGCTGCGGCTTTTTCGGCGCGTGGCCGGGGCAGGTCATTTCGGCGGCGATTTCCACGGAGAAAGAGGCGCTTTCCGAGGACTCATGTTTTATATCCGCTGCCGCTGCCGCTTTGACAGGGCCTTTCACATGACCGGCGCCTTTCCCGTTTCTTGCAGCAAATGCTGTCTGCTGCTCCTTATAGGTCACTTTAAAATGCCTGGCTCCTAAATCCTGAGCGATTTTCTGCAGTTCATTGATACGGGCAACCTTTAAACTTTCAAAATAATCGTCCAGAGCAATATATTGATTTCTGTCAACGGGATCAACGTAATAGATCTCTCTTTCCATATCCGGGAAGAATGTCAGCCCAAAGAGCTCTGCCTTATCTCTGTATATGTTGACAATTGTCAGTTCTTTTTGCTCAGATTTGTATCCGATCGACCCTCTGCAAACCTCACTCTCTGCGTGCTTTCTGTCCATGTCTGTAATTCTGACCAATTTGGGCATAAGAAAATCTGCGCCGACCAAGTCATCTTCAAAAATGGGGCAGAGGGTCCTCCGCTCCTGCTCTTGAACCCGGGCATCAGCGGAATCTTTTACTGCGACTGCGGCCTTCTTCGCCGCCGCGCCGATGCTTTCAGCCATAGCCGATACATCTTTCATGTCAAATGTGCCGTCATCGTTTTGGTCAACGGCAGAGACGACGGTTTTCTTCGCCTTGTTCAACAGATCCGCGGCAGCTTTCCCGGCCCCGACCGCAGCAGCGCCCAGATCCACTTTTTTCTTTTCCATGTAGTTTATCCTTTCCATAATATGTGCCATTATATGGATCGGCGTATAGATCAAGCAGGGCAGGACCAGCGCTGGCCGGTATGCCCGGGTTATCGCTTCGCGCCGCCTTGTGGTGCCCGAAAAAGCCATCGGGCGCTTTGCGCTTTTCCTCGCCTTTTTCGACCGCTGCGGTAAAATCTCCCGCTCTTTCTCTGCCACTGGCAGCGGGCGGGCGATTTTCCCAACGAGCTACGCTCTCCGGGCTCATAACCCGGAGGTCGTTGGTTCAAATCCTTCCCCCGCAACCACAAAAGCCCCGAAAATCGCTGATTTTCGGGGCTTTCCTTTACTTTTTCCCTCAAATAGTACCGGCCAGCGCCGGGCTCGACCCGCCTGACCCATACGCTGACCCATATACCGGCTTAAACTGCTCCCCAAGTCAAGTACAAAATAAGTTGACCCATTAAAAAGAAGGATACGCCCCGGTGGTGAGAT
>CANRHH010000002.1 GCA_947630375.1 uncultured Oscillospiraceae bacterium
TCCGTATTCGTTCTTATTATACCACGCTTGGGACTTCTATGGGTCAAGTTGGTGTACAGACTATGGGATACAGTTTAAAAAAGAACCTTTTACAGCAGAGGAGAAGGGCGTTGCTGCGGTAGCTTCGATTGCTCGATGCAGCTACTGCCTGCTTCATCCATAGGGCATACCCGTTGCGCTTTCCGCAGGAGACACACTTTTTTCATTATCTTATGCCTTTACAACACCTGATTTGCCGTCCACATTGTCTCTCCAACAAACGGGAAGTTGTCAATCGAAACTATTTTCATAAATGTCAGAAAACGAAGTAATAAAATGAGCCTGTTCCGAGCCTCTGTCGTACCAGGCGTCATACGCAGCTTCAGGGTCCTTAAAAACAGCATAAGTCTACACGAAAAAATGCAATCCCCGGAATTTTGCGAGAATTGCATTTTGACGAAGTTTACATTTAAGAAATTGCATTTTTGCAATCATTTTGTATAATAGAAATATGCGGAGTAAGTAAACAGCTTAGGAGAACTACATGAAACGGGCAAAGAAAAGAAAAAAGAATAAAATATTTCTTTTGGGTGTGATTATCTTATTTCTTGCATATGCAGGCGTTGCAATATCCGATCTGCATAAAACAAGTAATACTCTGACAAGTAATACTCTGACAGAAAACTCGTCAGAGGCAACAATAGTATTTAGCGATAAACCTGCTGCGACGGTACAGAAGGCGCAAGAAATTCTAAATACAATGTCACTGGAAGAAAAAGTTGGACAAATGTTTATTGGGCGCTGCCCCGAAATAAATGCCGCCCAGAAAGCAGAGGATTATCATCTTGGAGGTTATATTCTTTTTGGCCGGGACTTTTCTGGAAAAACAAAGGATGAAGTTATCCAGACTATTCAAAGCTACCAAAATGCAGTAAAAATCCCCCTGTTTATCGGCGTAGATGAGGAAGGCGGCACAGTCAATCGTGTCAGCATAAACTCCAATTTACGGGCTGTGCCTTTCTGGTCCCCCCAAAAACTTTACGCTGAAGGCGGCTTCGATTTAATACAAAGCGACACACAAGAAAAATGTGAACTATTGCATAGTTTGGGGATCAATCTGAACTTTGCCCCAGTCTGCGATGTTTCCCAAAATCCAGAGGATTATATTTATAACCGGAGCTTTGGACAGAACGCGGAACAAACTGCCGCCTATGTCCAGTTAGTTGTGCAAACCATGTCTCAGGAAGGTATGGGCAGCGTCTTAAAGCATTTCCCCGGATACGGAAACAATACAGATACACATACAGGGATTGATTATGATAATCGCCCTTATGAAACATTCTTGAACTCAGATTTTCTGCCATTTCAAGCCGGAATTGATTCTCAGGCCAACATCGTATTAGTATCTCACAATGTTGTTTCCTGTATGGACGGACAGGCGCCTGCCTCGCTGTCCCCACAAGTACATAAAATCCTGCGGGAAGAATTGGGATTTACCGGAGTTATTATTACGGATGATTTAGCTATGGAAGGTGTACGCGAGTTTGCAGGGGACACAGAAATTGCGGTTCAAGCTGTAAAGGCGGGAAATGATCTGTTGTGCTGTACAAATTTTGAGGTAGAAATTCCAACCGTAGTTGAAGCAGTCAAACAAGGAGATATTTCAGAGGAACGAATTGATGAATCTGTTTTACATATACTGGAATTGAAAATTACTCTTGGAATAATCTAAAAGTTGTTATACCCCCCAACCTCTCATTCAATATTGCATGAGGCAAGAGAAAATACACTGGATTTAGTTGCGGCCTGCATCAGACTCAACATATCACACATTCCAGAACAGAGCAGCACACGGAAAAATGTGTTTCACGGTCGAAGTGTTGACAAAATAGGAGAAAAGGAGGAAATATGATAAGTTAGCTCGACAAGCGGGAATTTCACATTCTGTTTTGCTCCTTTTTAAACAGGAAATTATTCCCCTTTTTGCCTTGCTGACTTTACGACACACAGGCATCCCACGATCATCAACAATACGGCTGGAATAAGCAGAAGAACATTATTAAGTTCCCCAAATGCCCACCAAATCATCAGTACGCCCGATAGAATATTAAGTAATCCACTCAAAAGAAACATCGACTACACTTCCCTTGCAAACTTCGATTTGACGATTTGTTTGTGTTCCATCACCAGCATTGTACCATAAGCATCCAGTTTTATCAATTTAATATTGTCTACTTGTTTTTGAATGACTCAAGATTGTGAAAGCCAAATTTTTTCCTGGATAGTTTTTGAATCATCGTTAATACCCATCATGTCTTTTCCTCAACTCGACAAAAACATGGAGGCCGCAGACGATGCTCTGTTCGTCCACAGCCTCCAGGCTATGTTCTTCTTTGGTTACTACGGCGCAAACGGTGAGGTGCAGGCTGGTTGGTAGTTTACTATAGTGCACCAACTGTTTCCTGTATGCAGTGTACTGCGTATAAGCTAAGTTATTTGCAAAAATATCTGCATAGACTCACACGGCGACCCACAAGACGAAAGCAGCCAGTGGAAACAACGGAAAGCACAGTGCGAAGGATTCTCTTTCAGGAGCAGTGGAAAGGGTCAAAAATGGCTTGAAAACGGCTTTTGGATATTTCTGATCGTATTTGTAATCAGCAGGTCGCGTGCTCGAGTCACGTTTCCAGCTCCAAAGGAGCCTGTAAACCGCGGAATACCGCAGTTTACAGGTTCCTTTTATATGGTCCCGAGGCAGAAAAGGAATCCGGCGGCGGCCAGCGTGGCGGAGCCCCTATTTCGGAAGCACGTTGCGCTTCAAGCTGGTATAGGCCAGCAGGATATAAATTGCGTAAATCAAAAAGAACACACCGAGCGAGGTGATAACGATGGCCGCCGGGCTGTTGATCCCCACCATGACGCCCGGCTCCGGCATCATGGCCAGGTGCCCGATAAAGGAGACGGCGATCAGCACCGCCGGGACGGCGGGCAGGGCGTAATACAGGGCAAACTGCCCGCCCAGCGCCCGGGCCATCTCCCGCCGGTCCATGCCCAACTCATGCAGAAGCGCGAACTGCCGCCGGAAGCGCTCCATCTCGCTGAGCTGCCGGATGGTCAGGATGGTGACGGCGGTGCTCATCAGGGCCAGGGCCAGATAGTACAGGGGAAAACAGACCATCAGGGCCTGGGCGGCCACCTCCGCCTCCTCATAGGCTTTGCTGAGCACAAACGCATAGCCGGAGAGATCCTCCTGCCGGGCCCGTTCCGCACTGGCCAGACCGGCCAGCGCCTCAACCTGTTCGGTGGTCACAGGCCGGGCGGTTTTGGCGGCATAGGCCAGGTGATGCACCGGCAGGCCCACCGCCGCCTCGTCGGGCACTACCAGGATATAGCCCCGGCCGTTGGCCGTCCCGTAGCTCTGGGAGAGATGCTCCGTGTACAGGCCGCCGGGGCTCAGGGCCGAATCTCCCACAAGAATCGCTTCCTGATACGTCCCCAAGGGCCCGGCCAGATAGGGCATACAGTGGATGAGGCACTGTCCCGGCCCGGGCGGCTCCACCGCCGGATAGCCGGCCAGGGCGCGCAGAGCCGCGTAATCGCTCCAGCGGAGGACCGGGTCGCTGCCGTAGCCGTTGTTGTAATACGCGCCTTCCAGATAGTCCTGCAGCTGTGTTTTCCCCGTCAGGCAGACCGGATACAGCCGCTCCCGCTCCACCGGGATGTTCTCCCCAATATAGGACAGGTACGGTCCGGGGTCCAGTCTCTCTCCCTCGATCCCGATATAGAGATCGAAGCAGGCCGACTCCGCGGTCCGCCCTTTCATGATGCCGTAAAGCACGGAGGAACTGCCCTCGGAGATCAGCGTGGCCGTGAAAACGACGGAGAGCACCGCCATCAGCATGCCCATGCTGGCCAGCTTCGCTGTCAGGCCCCGGAAGATGAGCAGGTTTTGTCCCCGGTATTTCCGGGCGGGCCGCCGGTCGAAAAAAGCGGGCACGCCGGAGGCAAAGCTGAGGAAAAAGCCGAACAGAGCCAGGATGGCGCAGAGCGCCCCGGCCAGCGCCACATACAGATCCATGCGCAGGAGCAAACAGGTCCCGGCCACCCCAAGGACCAGAGACAGCACAAACACCAGGCGGCGCAATTTTCCAGTCCGCAGCACCGTGCCCTCGTTCTGCCGGTCAAAACAGAGCAGGTCATAGATCTTCATTTTCCGGATGCGCTTCCGGTTCCTGCCCAGAGCGAGGAGATAGATCAGCGAAAAGTACAGCCCGGTGAGCCCCAGAGCGGGGAGGGAAAACTCCAGGGCAAAACGGTAGGGCTGGGCGAACATGGCCAGCACGACAGCCCGCAGCATCTGCCAGAGCAGGCCGCCGAAAGCCGCGCCCAGGACCAGAGCGGCGGCGCCCACCGTTACGTTCTCCAGAAAGAATAGCCGGGCCACCTGCCGGTTGGTGAGTCCGCTGAGCAGGTAGAGCCCGAACTCCCGGCCGCGCCGGGAGAGCATGAAGCGGGTGGAATAGGCCGCCAGCCATCCGAACACGCACACCACGGCCAGGCTGGCCAGGGCGATCATCAGCGAGAGATTCGCCGACCTCGCCGCCAGGGTCTGCACCTCATCGGAGACAGCCAGGGCGTTGAAGCTGTACAGCAGCGCGGCGGCCAGCACCATGGTGACGAAATAGACCAGGTAATCCCGAGCCTGCCGCCGGGCGTTGCGCAGAGCCAGCTTACAGTACGTCACTGACATCACCTCCCAGCGCGGCCAGCACGTCCAGGATCTCGTGATAG
This sequence comes from uncultured Oscillospiraceae bacterium, assembly GCA_947630375.1. Lineage (GTDB taxonomy): Bacteria > Bacillota > Clostridia > Oscillospirales > Oscillospiraceae > Limivicinus. The sequence continues at coordinate 4,771 of CANRHH010000002.1, forward strand.
AACACGGACCGGCCCCGGCCTCCCCGGAGCAGCTCGTTAAAGACCCGGCCATCCTTGAGAAACAGGACCCGCCCCGCGTAGCTGGCGCTGTAGGCGTCGTGGGTGACCATCAGGATGGTGGCCCCCATATCCCGGTTTAGAAGGGACAGGAGCTCCAGCAGGTTTTTGGCCGCCCGGGAGTCCAGCGCCCCGGTGGGCTCGTCCGCCAGCAGCAGGGACTGGCCCGCTACCAGGGCCCGGGCGCAGGCGGTCCGCTGCTTCTGCCCGCCGGAGATCTGATAGGGAAATTTGGCGAGAATGTCCGTGATCCCCAGCTTCCCGGCGATCTCCCGGACCCTGGTCTGCACCGTTTTCGGGTCCACGTGGTTCAGGGAGAGGGCCAGGCCGATGTTTTCCTCCACCGTCAGCGTGTCCAGCAGGTTGAAATCCTGGAACACGAAGCCCAGCCGCTCCCGGCGGAATTTGGCCAGGGCGGCTTCGGACAGATCGGCGACATTGACCCCGTCCATCAGGATCTTCCCGGCGCTGACCGTGTCGATGGTGGAGATGCAGTTGAGCAGCGTGGTCTTGCCGCTGCCCGACGCGCCCATAATGACCAGAAACTCCCCGTCCGCCACCTCAAAGCTCACCCGGTCCAAGGCCCGGGTGACATTATTTTTACTGCCGTAGACTTTTTCGATGTTCTGTACTTGCAGCATGATAAGACCCCCTTTTGAAAGCAGGATACATCAAAAGGAGCGGCGCTGGTATCGAATAAGGCAGGATCTATCTTACAGTTTTGTAAGTTTCGCCGGGAACGTGAGGGTGACGCAGGTCCCGGCGCCCTCCTCCGAGGAGATCTCCAGGTCCAGCTCCAGAAAGGCGGACAGCTTTTTACACAGGTACAGGCCCAGGCCGGTGGAACCGCCCCGGGCACGGCCGTTGGAGCCGGTGAAACCCCGGTCGAACACCCGGGGCAGCTCGTGGGCGGGGATGCCGATCCCGTTGTCCCGGACAGTGAGCTGGGTCCGCTCTCCCAGGGGCCGGGCCGCGATGGTGATGACCGGCTCCTCTCCCCGGTAGCGGGCGGCGTTCTGGAGCAGCTGGCCCAGGATAAAGACCGCCCACTTTTTGTCCGTATAGACCTGGCGGTCCAGCCCCTCCGTCCCGATCCGGATCCCGCTCTGCATCAGCAGGGTCCGGTGCTCCTCTACGGCCTGGGAGACGATCTCGGAGAGACTGACCGGCCGGATCACGCAGTCCCGCTCCGGGCTCTCCGCCCGGGCGTAGAACAGGGCCCGCTCCACATGGGCCTCGATCTGGGCCAGCTCCAGATTTAGCTTCCGCCGGGTGTCCCCCTCTACCTGGCGGCAGACCAGCCGGGCGGCGGTGATGGGGGCCTTGATCTCGTGGACCCAGCTCTCCACCGTCTCCCGGTAGTCCCGCTGGGCGGCCCTGGCGTCGGACACCGCGCCGGTCATCGCCTGCCCCACCCGGCGCATCAGGTCAAACAGGCAGCGCTCATAGAGCGTATCCGCCGGGGGAACACATTCGGTGAACAGGACTTTTTCATCCAGGCTTTCCCAAATACTCTCCAGCTCCCGGAGGCGGGCGCGCTCCCGCAGATAGTCCGCCGTCTGCGTGGCTGAGAGGAGCAGCAGAAGGACGGCCAGCAGCAGAGCCAGGACGCCCGGCTGGGTGCCGGTGGCATAGAGGAAAAGCGCCGCCGCCGCGAGGCAAACCAGCCAGAGGACGATCCGGCCCAGCCGGTCGGACAAAAAGCTCCCGATGCTCATAGCTGATACCCCATGCCCCGGCGGGTCCTGATCAGATCCGGCAGACCCAGTTCCTCTAACTTGCCCCGCAGCCGGGTCATGTTGACGCTGAGGGTGTTGTCGTCGATGTAGATCTGGTTGTCCCACAGGGCGTCCAGCAGATCGGCCCGGGAGACGATCTGTCCGGCGTGCTCCATCAGGCAGGCCATGATCTGGAGCTCGTTGCGGGTCAGCTCTACCGTCTTTCCCGCCGCCGACAGGGTCCCTTTGGTCAGGCACAGGCGCAGGCCCGCCGCCTCCAGAGTGTCCGGCGGGGTGGCCGCGCCGCCGCCCCGGCGCAGGACCGCTTTGATCCTGGCCAAGAGGACCGGAACGCTGTAGGGCTTGGTGATATAGTCGTCCCCGCCCAGGCTCAAAGCCCGCACCTCGTCCAGGCCGGAATCCCGGCTGGTGACAAAGATCACCGGCACGGAGGCGGCCTTTCGCAGGGCGGCGCACAGCGCGAAGCCGTCCTGCCCCGGCAGGCCGATGTCCAGGAGGACCAGGTCCGGCTGTTCCCGCGCCGCCTGTTCCGAAACGGAGCCGAAATCCGTCACCGGGAGGGGCGCGTAGCCCTCGTTGCGGAGAAGCAGCTCCAGTTCTTCCCGGATGGCCGGGTCGTCTTCGATGATCATAATTTTCCGCATGTCGCGTCACCGTCCTGTTTGGTTTCTTTTAAAATCATTATAAATGCCCTCCCCAGGAAAGACAATAGGGGCGCTCCGACTTTTGGCAAAAAGGGGCTCCCGTTCAGCCGGGACCACCGCAAGACAATATAAAATTATTGTTTTTCGATAAAAACCTGTTGACTTTTAATAATATCCGTGGTAGGATAGGGCCATCAGCTGACAGAGGAAAGGGGTCTCGGACCATGGGGAAAGTGACAAAGGATATGAGCATCAGGCTGACCCTGGCCTGCATTCTTGTTTTTTCGGCCGTCCTTTTGGCGGCGGATCTGTTCGCGTTCCGGTGGATAGGCTGGTATGTGGCCTGGCGCGGGATGGGCCGGGAGAACGTGGCCAGAATGACCGGCACCCTCTACGCGGCCAGCGTTTTCGGCTGGCTCTGCCTGTGGGCCCTGTGGCGGCTGCTGAAAAATATCCAGGCCGAAGTGGTTTTCGACGGGAGCAACGTGCGGCTGCTGCGCATGATCGCCTGGTGCTGCGCGTTCGCGGCGCTGGTCTTTCTGGGGGGTGGCTTTTTCTATCCGCCGTTTTTCTTCGTGGCCGTGGCGGCCGCCTTTATGATGCTGATCGTGCGGGTGGTGAAAAACGTGTTCCAGCAGGCCATCGAGATGAAATCCGAGCTGGACCTGACCATTTGACCGGGAGGCTCCTATGAAAATTATCGTGAACATCGACGTGATGATGGCCAAACGGAAAATTTCGGCCGGGGAGCTGGCCGAGCGGATCGGCATCACGCCCGCCAATCTGTCGATCCTGAAAAACAGCAAGGCGAAGGCCATCCGGTTTTCCACCCTGATGGCCCTCTGCCACGAGCTGCGCTGTCAGCCCGGGGATCTGCTGGAATTTCAGGACGACGCGGAGGAGGATGTATCCAAATGAATGAAGCGATCTATGACCGCCCGGAGGAGGCGCCCTTCCGCGCCAGCGGCCGGGAGCTGTGCTGCGCGCTGGTTTTGTATCCTGCCGCGTATCTCTATATCCGCGCGGGCCTGACTATAAACGGCCAGCGGCTGTGCCTGCCGGTGGCCGGGCTGCTCCTGCTGTGCGTGGAGCTGCTGAACCGGGGGAGAAGGGCCACGGCCGAGAGCGCGGTCTGGTTCGGCTGCTTTGCCGCCTGCGTCTGCGGCCTGTCTCTCGGTTTGAGCCGTGTGTGGGACAATTTCCAGCTCACGCTTTTTGTGCACGGGCTCTGCGTGTGGTGGGTGCTGTCCCGCAGCGGGGCGCTGCTGGAAGGGGAGAGCGGACATCTGCTGCCGGCGGACGCCTTCAACGGCCTGATACGGATCCCCTTCGGCAACTTTTTCCTCCGCCTGCGCACGCTGCGCTATGGGGTAAAAGCCAGGAGAAAAGGCGGCGAGGGGCAGAAGCGGCGGCCGCTCTGGATCCTGCTGGCGGCCGTGCTGTGCGGGGCGCTGTTTATACGGGCGGCCCGGCTCCTCTCCGCCGCGGACAGCGGCTTTGGGGCCTTTTTTGAGGGATTTCTGTCCCGGTTCCGCCTGGAGATCAGCGAAAACGTGGCCCTCAACCTGTTCTATCTGGCGCTCAGCATCCCGGTGGGCTGCTGGCTGTTCGGCCTTATAGCCGGGGCCCGCCGCCTGGACCGGGGCGCGGCGGAGCGGCAGCGGGCGGGGATCGGCGCCTTTCTGGCGCGTATCCGCAGGGTGCCCTGCGCCCTCTGGTATGTGGCGGCCGGGGCTTTCACGCTGCTGTACATGGCGTTCTTTTTCATGCAGGGCGGTTATCTCTTCGGCGCGTTTACGAGGACCCTGCCCGAGGGCTTCATCGTCTCCGAATACGCCCGGCAGGGCTTCTTTGAGCTGTGCCGGGTCATGGCGGTGAACTTCACGCTGCTGTGGCTCATGACCCGGATGGCGGAGGAGGGGGCCCGGGAGAAGAAGCTCTTTCTCGTCCTCTGCATGGCCCTTTTGGCGGAGAGCATGGTCTTTGCGGTGATCGCCTTTTCCAAGCTGGCGCTGTATATCTCCTGCTTCGGCTTTACGCCCAGGCGGCTCCAGAGCACCTGGCTGGTGTGCGTGCTGTTTGCCGGGTGCCTGCTGTGGATGACCGCCCTGGCCACGGGGAAAAAGACCTTCCGCCTGTGGATGGCTTTTTCGGCCATTTCTCTGTCCGTTCTCGCGCTGGTTTGAAAACAGGCGTATATGGACCCAAAGAATAAAAAACAGTCAGAGGCAGACGGAAAACCGTCTGCCTCTGACTGTTTTAAGTTACAAAAAAGTGCGTACTTGTGAAGGGCCGGGGGCAGGGATATAATAGAGAAAAATCCCGGAAGGGGGAGAAAGCGATCATGGACCGTTTTGTCAAAAAGAAAAGCGTTTTTGAAGAGTTCCTCTGCGGCAGCTTTGCGGAGAGGTATGTGCTGCCCGGCGAGCCCTATGAGGAGCTGATCGACCGGGCGGCGGCGCAGATAAGGGCCGCCGACACGGTGCTGCTGGGCGCGGGGGCGGGCATGAGCACCGCCGCCGGGGCCGAATACGGCGGGAAATTCTTTGAAGAGCAGTTCGGGGAATTTCAGGAGATCTACGGCAAGGGGCCCTATATGCGGGACATGTACAGCGCGGGCTTTTACCCCTTTCCCGATGAGGAGAGCTTCTGGGGCTACTGGTCCAAAATGGCGCTGACCGCCGGGGCGGACCTGGATGTGACGCCTCTGCACAGGACTCTGTTGAAGGCCCTGGCCGGAAAAAAGCTCTTCCTGCTGACCACCAACGCCGACGGCCAGTTTGCCAAGGCCGGCCTGCCGGAGGAGCAGATCTTTGCCACCCAGGGCAGCTATGACCGAATCCAGTGCCGCCGGGGCTGCCACCCGAAGACCTATGAGGCTGTGGCGCTGTTTCGCCGGATGGACGGGGCCCGCCGGGCGGGCAGGATCCCATCGGACCTGGTCCCCAAATGCCCGGTCTGCGGCGGGCCCATGGGCATGAACCTGCGGAGCGATGAACATTTTATCCAGGATGAGAACTGGTACGCCGCCGAAGCGCGCTTCGGCCGCTTCCTGTCCCGGTGTGTGCAGGGCAGCACCGTGCTGCTGGAGCTGGGGGTGGGCTTTAATACGCCCGGCATCATTCGCTTCCCCTTTGAGAAGCTCACCCGGGAGCACGAAAACATCCGCCTGATCCGCCTGAGCCGCAGCAAGGCCATGGTCCCGGCCGGGCTGGGAGAGCGGGCCACCGGGATCCAGGCGGATATGGCCAGGAGCATTGCGGACCTGGCCAAAAAATGCGGGTGAGTTATTCCCCCCGGGCCTCCGCAGTCAGGTCCTTGACCACCTCGCCTGCTAAGATGAGCCCTGCCACAGCGGTCACAAAGGCGGCGCTGCCCGGAAGGATCCGGCGGCTTGCGCTGGGGCGGCTGTCCTCCGGCGGGCAGGGGCCGCTGTCCTGACCGCCGGGGGCCGGCTCTTCCGGGGGCTGGATGGGCGTCTCCTCGGAGTAGACCACCTTCAGCGACTGGACGCCGCGCTTTTTCAGCTCCCGCCGCATGACCCGGGCCAGCGGATCCATCCGGGTCCTGTAGATATCTGTCACCCGGAAAGCGGTGGGGTCCAGCTTGTTCCCGGCGCCCATGCAGCTGATGATCGGCGTGTGGGCCCTGTCGCATTGCACAGCCAGCTCTAACTTGGCGGACACGGTATCCACCGCGTCGATCACATAGTCATACTCCGCAAAGGGAAAGTCGCCGGCGTTCTCCGGCAGGAAAAAGCAGGGGTGGATACGGACCTCCGCCTGGGGATTGATCGTCAGGATCCGCTCCCGCATGACCTCCACCTTGAGCCTCCCCACGGTATCCCGGGTGGCGATGATCTGCCGGTTCAGGTTGCTGAGGTCCACCCGGTCGCTGTCCACCAGATCAAAGGACTCCACGCCGCTGCGGCAGAGCGCCTCGCAGGCGTAGCCGCCTACGCCGCCGATCCCGAATATGGCCACCCGGGAGCCGGCCAATACGTCCATGGCCTCTTTCCCCAGGAGTAATTCCGTTCTTGCAAATGGTTCTGACATAGTTTCCTCCGTTCTCTACCGTCCGCCTGGCACAGGCCCGGCCCCAGGCTCCAGCAGGCGCCGGTAGATCTCATAATTTTCCCGGCTGTGGACGTTGAAAATGACCTTTTGCAGCGTCCGGTCCCGGCGCAGGAAATCCCGCACCGTTCCGACGGCGATCCGGGCCGCCTCCGGCTTGGGGAAATGATATTCCCCGGTGGAGATGCAGCAGAAGGCCAGGCTCTCCAGCCCCTTTTCCGCCGCCAGCTCCAGACAGGAGCGGTAGCAGGCGCTCAGCTCTGCCCGGTCCCGCTCCGTGACAGGTCCGGTGATCACGGGGCCTACCGTGTGCAGCACATACCGGGCGGGCAGATTGTAGCCCTTTGTCAGCTTGGCCCGGCCGGCAGGCTCCTCATGCCCCTGCTCCCGCATGAGCCGGGCGCACTCCTCCCGCAGCTCCAGACCCGCCGCCGAGTGGATGGCATTGTCGATACAGCCGTGGCAGGGCACATAGCAGCCGGTCATGCCCGGGTTGGCGGCGTTGACGATGGCGCCGGCCGCCAGGCGGGTGATATCCCCCTGCCAGAGGGCGATGCGGGGCTCCGCCTCCGTGACCGGCAGCGTCTGCGGGTCTACGACGCCCTTTTCTTCCCGCTCGGCCGTAAGCAGCGCATCCTGGGCCCGGAGAAAGCTCTCCGGCAGCGCCATAGGCGGGCGCAGATTCATAAGACTGCGCAGCAGGCGGCGCTGGGAGACCGGATCCCCGGGAAAGCGGAGGGCCTCCGCCCTGTACCGGGGCATCTCCTCCAACAGAAAGGTATTGAGAAAGCGGATCCTTTCGGCCCGGTCCATCGCGGCCACCTCCTCCCGTCCCCTCCATCATACCGCGCGGCGGGGAAAACGTCAAGGGCGGAGCGCCGCCGGCCCGTGCCGGGTGTAGCGCCGCCGGCCCGTGCCGGGGCATTTGACACAGGGCCTTCGCCTGTGGTATCATAATTTATATCATATAAAAAAGGGCCGGGCAGCCCGGCCGGACCAAAGGAGCAAAACCATGGAGACTGCAAAGGAAAAATTGGAACGGCTCAGGGAAGAGCTTTCGGCCCTGGGCAGCGTGGCGGTGGCTTTTTCCGGCGGGGTGGACTCCACCTTTCTGCTGAAGGTGGCCCACGATGTGCTGGGGGAGCGGGCCGTGGCCGTGACGGCGGTCTCCCGTACCTTCCCGGAGCGGGAGCTGAACGAGGCCAAAGCCTTTTGCGCCGCCCACGGGATCCCCCAGGTCCTCTGTCCGTCTGAGGAGCTGAAGATCGAGGGCTTTCGCCAGAACCCGAAAAACCGGTGCTATCTCTGCAAGCGGGAGCTGTTTGAAAAGATCTGGGCCATTGCCCGGGAACGGGGGCTGAACGCGGTGGCGGAGGGCTCCAACACCGACGACGAGGGGGATTACCGCCCCGGGCTGATCGCCGTCCGGGAGTTAGGGGTGTCCAGCCCTCTGCGCCAGGCCGGGCTCGGCAAGGCGGAGATCCGGGAGCTGTCCAAAGAAATGGGCCTGCCCACCTGGGATAAGCCCTCCTTTGCCTGCCTGAGCTCCCGCTTCGTCTACGGGGAGACCATCAGCGAGGAGAAGCTGGCCATGGTGGAGCAGGCGGAGCAGCTGCTGCTGGACCTGGGCTTTCGCCAGGTGCGGGTGCGGATCCATGGGCTGATCGCCCGGCTGGAGATCCTGCCCCAGGACTTTGAAAAGCTGCTGGCCGAGGATGTGCGCAAAAAAGTCTATGCGCGGCTCAAAGAGCTGGGCTTTACCTATGTGACGCTGGACCTGCTGGGCTACCGCACCGGCAGCATGAACGAAACACTGTGAGAGAAAAAGAAGCCGCCGGGATGAAGTTCATCCCGGCGATTTCCCATTTGGTATTTAACTTTGCGCGGCCTTTTTGGCAAGCTCGGCGCAGATCCGGTCATACTCCTCCTCGTCCAGCTTGTAATGCTTCTGATACAGGTGGTAGGAGAGCATCATCAGGGCCCAGGGGATCAGCGTCATGCACAGTACCAGACCCAAAGTCTGCCCGTGCTGCACGCCGGAGAGGACCTGGGAGATGGAGCTGAGCTTCTCCGCCTCGGTGATGGCCCCGGCGGCGGAGGCGCTCTCCAGAGAGGAGATCTGGTTGGTGTAATTGGTGACGCCGAAGATCAGATAGCTGGCGGAGGTCATGGCCACTGTGATGGCAGTGGAGAGCTTGGTCAGGAAGGGCCGCAGAGAGGCGATGATGGCCTCATCCCGGCTGCCGCAGGTCAGCTCGTTGTACTCCACCGTGTTGATGATGGAGATCATCATGATCAGATAATAGCCGTACTGGCCGAAGTTTGCCAGCATGTAGCCCACCACGATGATCCAGAACTTGACCATGCTGGAGGGCAGCAGCAGCCCGGGCAGCACCATGACGGCATAGCCCACCGTGGAGACCACGGCCAGGATGCCCATAAGCTTTTTCCGGTGGATGCGCCGGGAGATGGCCGGGTAGAAGATCATCAAAAAGGCGGTGACGAACATGCCCACGGTGTTGAAGATGGAATACAGCCCGCCGTTATAGCCAAAGTCAAAATAGATATAGGTGGAGGCGATGCCGCCCAAAATGAAGTTGTTGCCCACTTGCTGGAGCAGGAAGATCACGGCGATCCAGAGCAGCTGGTCGTTGCGGGCGATGGTCCGGACCACCTTTTTCAGGCTGATGGGGGGCGCGGCCTCCCGCAGATCGTCCCGCCGCTCCCGGGCGCCGAAGATGGTGAAGCAGAGGAACAGCGGGGCCAGCACGCAGATGATCAGGGCAATACGGCCGTAGGCCACGTTGGTGCTGCCGCCCAAGGCCCCCTCGCCGGTGGTGAGCATGGGGATGAACAGGGAAGCGGCGGTGCCGCCGATGCCGGCGCAGAGGGTAGCCCGGGAGGTGAACTGGTTGCGGGCGTCCGGGTCCGAGCTGAGGGCCGGGACCATGCCCCAATAGGAGATATCGTGCATGGTGTAGGCGATGCTGTAGGTAAAATAGAAGATGCCGAAGAGCCAGATAAAGCTCCAGCCCTGGAGATCGGTGTTGAACACGATGTACACCACCACCGAGGTCAGCGCGATGCCGATGACCAGCCAGGGCTTGAACTTGCCCCAGCGGCTGCGGGTACGCTCGATGATGTTGCCCATGATGGGGTCATTGAGCGCGTCAAAGACCCGGGCGGCCACCATGATGGCGGTCACCGCCCCCAACTGGGCGGCGGTCAGGCTGCGGGTAAAGAGAATATAAGTCAGCAGATAGCTGGTGACCAGGCTGTAGACCATGTCCCGGCCGATCGTGCCCAGCGGGAACAGGAGCAGATTTCTTTTTCTGAGCTTGACTTCGTCCATAAGCATCCCCCACATATGTGCAAATTGCACAGGATGTGCCCAGTTTATCACCCTTCCGGACCGTTGGAAATAGATAGATCACGAAAATCTGTCAAAAAGCCGTCACGGAGGCGGCCTGGGAGCCGATGCGCAGGGTATAGGCCTGGCCGGAGATCAGGGAGGGGGCGCTGAGGATCACGACCGTGTAATCCAGCGCCGGGGTGACGCTGAGGAGGACGTTTCCGTCCGCGTCCTCCAGGCTGACGGCGGTCCCGGCGCTCTGGGGCCCGGCGCTGACGGCCACCACGCCCTGTTCGGCGGCACTGAAGCTCTGGGCCATGGAGGCCCCGCCGGTGCCGATGAAGGTGCCGCCGGTGATGGCGCCGGTGGTGTCATAGTCCAGGGTGGCGGTGTCCCCCTGGCTGGGGCCGCAGACGGTGACGCTGCCGCCGGAGATCTGCAAACTGCCGTTGGCGTCCAGACCGTCGCCGGAGGCGGTGATGTCCACCGTGCCGCCGGAAATAAGGATGCTGCCGGAGGAGCCGCCTTCCGCCTGCTGCCCGCCGGCTCTGCCGCCCATGCCCCGGCCCGGGCCGCTGAAACGGTCGCCCGGCCGGGGGCCGCCAAAGCCGCTGCCGTCCTGGCCGCCGGCGGCATTGAGGCCGTCGTCCGAGGCGATGAGCCGGATCTCCCCGCCGCTGATCTCCAGGTGCAGGGCCTCCAGCCCCTCATAGGACCGAGAGATATCGATCTGGCCGCCGGCGACGGTCAGGGTCTCGTCGGCGTGAAAACCGTCGTCCCCGGTGGCGATCTGAAACCGGCCTCCCTCCACCCGGACGGAGCCGTTGGAGTGGACCGCGTCATCGGCGGCGTCCAGGTCAAAGTCCCCGCTCTCCAAGAGCAGACCGGCGCCCGCTTTGAGGGCCTTGGCGCTGGCGGTGCTGTCTGTCTCTTCCTCCGGGCTCTCCTGGAACCCCCGGCCCCAGGGGCCGAAGCTCTCGCTGTGAGGCGCGGCGTTGGCGCTGCCCCCGCCGGAGACGATCCGGGCGCTGCCGCCGGAGATCTGCAGGCTGCTCCCGGCGCTGATCCCGTCCCCCTGGGCGTCAATGTCCAGCGCCGCGCCGGAGAGGAACACAAAGCCCAGGCTCTCGTCCTCGTCGTTTTCCGCGTGGATGCCGTCCTTTCCGGCCCGAAGGCGGAGAGAGGCGCCGGCAATGCGGACGCTGTCCTTGGCCTGGAGCGCGTGGGAGGCGGCCTCCACGGTGACGCTGCCGCCGGTCAGGACCAGGTCATCTTTGCAGACGATGCCGTGCCCGGCGGGGGAGGAGACGGTCAGACTGCCGGAGCCGTTGATGCTTAAGTCCTCTTTGGAGAAGAGGGCCCCGTCGATCTTATCCTCCGCCGCGGCGGAAAAGCCGCCGCTGCAGAGGCTGTTTTCCGTCCCCTCCGCCAGGGTCAGCACCACTTTGCCGGCGCTTTTGATATACAAAGCGGCGGAGGTCTCGCTGTGCAGGTCGGCCCCGGCCAGCACCAGCCGGAGCTTGTCCTCTTTCCCGGCATCCACGGTCACGGTGCCCTCCAGGCTGCCGGAGAGGAGATAGGTCCCCCCGGCGGTGACGGTGACGCCGCCGTCGGAGATCGTGACCGCGCCGCTGCCGCAGACGGCGGAGGTCCCCTCCAGCCGGATCTCCACGGCGGCATCCGGGTCATAGGAACTGTCCAGGTCCCGCTGGGTGAACATCTCCTCCTCGGAGGAGGCAGGATCCACCCCGGCCGTGGGCGCGGCGCTCTCCGCCGCCGGTTCTCCGCCGGCGCCGCAGCCGCTTAAAAGCAGGGCCAGGGCCAGCAAAAACAAAAAAGCTCTTTTCATAAAGCGCCTCACAGAATTTGATGGGGGAAGTATACCATAATTGCCTGAAAGGAATCTGAAAAAAGCAGGCACTTGAACTGTACCGGAAAAAACGATATAATAGCGCTATCATATAGAAAAAAAGAAAAAACGGGGGGCACTATGGGAGAAGCGGTAGACGTCATCAATGAGATCGCGGGCACAGTCCCCGCGGAGCACCTGCCCTGGGTCCGCATCGGTTCGGCGGCGGTACTGGCCCTGGCCGGCATTTTCGGCGGGTGGTTGGTGCAGCGGATCTTTGCCGCCTTGGGGCGGCGCCTGCGGCCGAAGCTGCCCAAATGGCTGAGCATTCTGCTGCAGGGCTTCGCGGCGCCGATGGAGCTGCTGATCCGGGCCCTGCTGCTGTACGGCGCTCTGCTGGCGGCCCCGCTGCCGGTGGAGTGGACAGAGAAGATCTGGCACTGGCTGACGCCGCTGGTGAACGCAGGGGCGGTGCTGGCCATCGCCTGGGGCTTCTGGCGCTCCTCGCCCCTGTGCCGGCAGCTGCTTGTCAGCGCGGAAAACAAGCTGGACGTGCACACCAACCAGACCATGGGCCGCTTTTTCGAGAACGTGTACCGGGTGGTGGTGGCGACCCTGGCGATATTGGTCGTGCTGGATATGTTCGGCATCCCGGTGGTGAGCCTGGTGGCCGGCGCCGGCATTGCCGGCCTGGCGGTGAGCCTTGCCGCCCAGAGCACGCTGACCAACCTGATCGCGGGCATTACCCTGGTCCTGGAGCGGCCCTTCGGCATCGGGGATTACATCATCCTGGGCAGCTGGGAGGGCACGGTGGAGGACATCAGTTTCCGCTCCACCCGCCTGCGCACGCCGGACAATGTGGTCATTACCGTGGAGAACTCCAAGGTCTGCTCGGAATATATCCAGAACACCACCGAGCGGGACAGCCGCCTTTGGGTGCAGACCATGCGCCTGCCCGGCGACACGCCCAAGGACCGGGTGGAGTCCCTCTGTGCCGCCATCCGGGCCTTCCTGCTGGCGGACCCGGGGGTCAAAGACGAGCCCCTGGTGGTGACGGTGGACCAGGTGGGGGACGACGGCATCAAGATCCTCCTCCGGGCCTATACCACCATAGCGGACTATATCGGCTTTCTGAACCTGAAGGACCGGCTCAACCGGGGCATTTTAGAGGTGGCGGAGCGGGAAGGCTGCGCCTTCGCCTATTCGCCGGTGAACCTGCGCATGGAGGAAAAAGAGAGATCATGAGAACCACCAGCCGAAAAACGGCGACAGCGGGATCATAAAAACCGAAAAGATCATGGAGGAGACGGAGATCAACGTGGCCCGCTGGGCAGACGGGAAGCGGTCGTTCAGTCTCTTATCGCTGACCAGCTCCAGGCTGTCATCCAGAAGCCCGGCCAACAGGCCGGAAGCCATCAGCACCGGCAGACGCGTGCCCCGCGCCGCCAGGGCGCAGAGCAGAACGCCGCCTCCGGTGAGGGCCGCTGTCTTGGAATAGGACAGGCGGTCCAGCCTGCCCGTCAGAAATCCTGCCAGCCCGCCGCCCAGACCCAGCGCGAACAGCGCCGGACCCAGCAGCGCGGGAACGGTCACCGCCGCCTCCACCTTCTCCTGCAGATAAAACCCTGTCAGTGTCGCGCATGCCCCCACCAGAGCGTTGAGCACCATGATCCGGACGGCGGCGCGGTCCGATCTGAGAAGCGCCCAGGCGCCCCGGACGGTCTCTGCCAGGGCAGCGGGGAAGCTTTGCAGCGTGGTTCCGGGGGCGTCCCGCTCCGGCTCGGTCACGGTCAGCGCGGCCGCCAAACCGATGAGGGCGATCCCCGTGTCCAACAGGTACGCCCTGCGCCAACCTAAGAGCACCGCAGCTCCCGCCAGCAGCATAGCGCCGCCGCCGCTGAAGCGGTATACCCCGTTTTGCAGGGAGGAAAATTTCAGATAGTCCGCCGCCTGTCCCACCTGGAGCATGGATTCATAGGTAATAGCCTCCCGCGTGCCGGACTCCAGGTTGTACCCGAGGGCGGAAATGGCCAGAGACAGACATACCCCGGCCATCCCTTGGGAGACCACCATCAGCAGGGTGGAGAGCACAAACATCACGTGACTGGCCGTCAGGGTCCACTTCCGCCCCAGCACATCCGCTAAAAGGCCCGAGGGCAGCTCGCAGCAAAAGCTCACGGCATGGAACACCGCCTCGGCAAAGCCGATCTCCACCAGGGAGAACCCCCGCAGCGCCAGCAGCAGGACCCACACGCTTCCCGCCGGGCGGAAGCCTACCGACCATTCCAGGACCAGAAGGGCCAGCTTTTGCCTGGATAGAGAAAATTGTTTTTTATTTTTAGGCATAAAAATTGCGCCATCCTTTCTTTTTCAGCATGAGAAAAGGATCGGCGCGACCATTTATTGTGACCCGCAGTCACCGAAAAAAGGGCGCACTGATCCCGTGGATGGCCGTATCATAGCCGTTAAAATGCAGACTCAAGCCGTTTTGCATCCACCGCATCGCTGCGCCCTCTTTTCATAAAAACTATAAAAAACTATAACATAAGCGGACATGAAATGTCAAAAGAATTTTTCCAAAGTCAAGATCTCCGGCTTTTTGCCGGAGATCTTGACTTTAATCCATATAGTGTTCGCTGAAGCAGGAGGCGGGGAGGCAGTCGGCCAGGCCCACCAGGGTCAGGTGCAGATAGTCCGGCGTGTCACAGCTGGGAGCGCGCAGCCGGTCGGCCATGGCGGAGCGGCGGTAGAAGGAGGCCCGCACCGAGGTGCCGCTGCCGGGGCGGCTCTCCAGCAGGAGCGTGCCGCCGTGGAGCTGGGCCACGTGCTGGGCCACGGTCAGCCCCAGGCCCACGCCTACGTTGGGGGAGGACAGGTCATAGCCGTATTTATACCGGTCAAAGACCGTGTGCAGCTGCTCGGACTCGATGCCGCAGCCGTTGTCGCTGACGGCCAGCAGCACGCCCTCGCCGGCGTCCGTCAGGTTGACATTGATGCGGGTGCAGCCCTTGGCGTGGAGCAGGCAGTTGGACAGCAGATTTGTCAGCAGCAGGCCCACCAGGGTCGCGTCCCCCGGGCAGCAGAGGTCCCGGCCCAGGTCCCCGCCGAACTGGATATCCGGCAGGAAGAAGGAGGCGGTCTGGATATAGGACCGGCACAACTGGCTCAGATTCAGCTCCGTGCAGCTGATCGGCAGCTGATCCCGGGTGAGCTCCATCACCATGGAGGCGTTGCCGATGAGCCGGCGGAGCCGGTAATAGTTCCGGGTGAGGACCGCCGCGCTCTCCAGCGTATCGGTGTCTCCGGCTTTTTCGGCCCGGTCCCGGATCTTGCTGACGGAGATGTTCATATTCATCAGGGTGTTGCGGATAAAGCAGATGAACGAGTCGTTCAGCAGGGCCAGGCCCGGATCCGGACAGCTGAGAAAGATCAGCTGCTCCTCGTCTACGCGGGCCATCCGGACGATATAGTTTTTCCCGCCGATGCGAAGCCCCGCAATAAAGGACCCCGCCTGAGCGGCGGCAAATTCGGGGCCGAATACGGCTTTCGTGGCTTTGCCCACGCAGGATCCGCCCAGGATGTTCTGGGCGGCGGCGTTGGCAAAGCGGATTTTCCCATAGCGGGCGATGACGGCGGCCTCTCCGGCGAGGGAGAGAATATCGGCGGAACGGCTCATACACTTCTCCTTTTCTCCGCGGGCCCGGACCGGCCCGCGGCAAAGCCTGACAGCGCCGGACCGTGAGAGACCGGCCCGGGCGCGTCCCATACAGCGAAATTTTAGCAAACGTTGACAAAATACACAATACCGGGCATAAAAAAAGAGCGAATCTGATGAAAATTTCGGCGCTTTTCTGTAAAAAATAGAGCCGGTTGGTGCTTGATTTTTGGTTATATTATATGTTAATATTTATGCGATAAAAAGCGGCCGCGCTTTTTTAAAATTTGGCAACAGACCGCCCGGCGGTTTTTGCATAAATCTCATCCGTCAAAATTTTTATTGGAGGATATCAAACATGATTAAAATCGCGATCAATGGTTTTGGCCGCATCGGTTCCCTGGCGTTCCGCTCCGCCATCAAGGCTGACGATGTGGAGATCGTCGCCATCAACGCTCCCGGCCATCCCGCCAGCCAGCTGGCTTACGCCCTGAAGTATGACACCGTCCATGGCCGTTTCAACGGCACCATCGAGGCCGACGACGAGGCCAGCACCCTGACGGTCGACGGCAAGAAGGTCGTTGTTCTGGCCGATGCCCAGTACCGGGATCCCTCCCTGCTGCCCTGGGGCGATCTGGGAGTAGAGTATGTGCTCGAGTGCACCGGCAAGTTCCTGGACAAGGCTTCCGCCCAGGCCCATATCGACGCCGGCGCCAAGGTCGTTGTCATGTCCGGCCCCGCGAAGGACGACACCCCGATGTTCGTCTGCGGCGTCAACCTGGACAAGTACACCGCCGATATGCAGTTCGTCTCCAACGCCTCCTGCACCACCAACTGCCTGGCTCCCATGGCCAAGGTCCTGAACGACAACTTCGGCATCATCGAAGGCCTGATGACCACCGTGCATGCCTCCACCGCCACCCAGAGCGTGGTCGACGGCTTCTCCAAGAAGAACTGGAGACTGGGCCGCTCCGTGTACAACAACATCATCCCCACCTCCACCGGCGCTGCCAAGGCCGTGGGCAAGGTCATTCCCGAGCTGAAGGGCAAGCTGACCGGCACCTCTATGCGTATCCCTGCTGGCGACGTGTCCATCGTGGACCTGACCGCCCGCATCGAGAAGTCTGCCACCTATGACGAGATCTGCGCCGCGATGAAGGCCGCCTCCGAAGGCCCCATGGCCGGGGTCCTGGAGTATGTGGACGAGGAGGTCGTCTCCTCCGATTTCCGCACCGATTCCCACACCTCCATTTTCGACGCCAAGGCCGGTCTGGCCCTGAACGGCAACTTCGTCAAGCTGATGGCCTGGTACGACAACGAGTGGGGCTTCAGCTGCAAGATGATCGACCTGACCCGTCACATCGACGCGGTGCGCAAGGCCAAGTAATCTTAGCTTCCGCATGTTGATCCCTTTCCGCCTCCGGGGCGGAAAGGGATCCTTTATTTTCCGGGCCAGAGAGCGGCGGCATGTTCCCATTCTATGAAGGGAGAGGGCTTTTCAGCATGAAAATTTGCGCCGGGCGGGGGAAACCGGAAGGAGAATAAAAAAGCCCTTGACAGTCCGGCCTGCCAAAGCTTATAATGAAAACACAAAAGGGCGCTGCGACAAGCGGTTAGCCCAACAGGTTACAGTTTAGACTTGAACCGTCACCGTGCCGGGTGGCGGTTCGTCCTTTTCACAGTCAGCGTTATGGTATATCTTCCGATATGTAACGTCAATGTGATAGGCATAGACACCACCTCCTTTACAGAGGTGTGGCCGACCGCCTGCCGTTGTGCAGCGCCCCGGTGCTTTGCACCGTATTCAGAATAACATAGGATCCGCCAAAAGACAAGAAAAGTGCGTTTTATTTTAAGCAAGGATTTTTGCGCCGGGCGGGGGAAAATCCTGCGCCGGGCGGGGGAAAATCCGCTCTTGACAACATGGTGTATTCATGTTAAAGTAAATCAAGGATACTTTGAGCCGCCGCTTCTGGCCGCCGGATCCCACACGGACCGGAGGGCCGGGGAGCGGCCTTTTTGCTGAAAAAAGAACGGAGAAGATCATGGATTACGATGTTATCATTGTGGGCGCGGGCCCCGGCGGTATCTTCACCGCCTATGAACTGACCAAAGAGGACCGGGGGCTGAAGGTGGCCGTGTTTGAGATGGGTCGCCCGCTGGACCAGCGCAAATGCCCCATCGACGGGAAAAAGGTCAAGAGCTGCATCAAATGCCCCAGCTGCGCCATCATGAGCGGCTTTGGGGGCGCGGGCGCTTTTTCCGACGGGAAATACAACATCACCAACCAGTTCGGCGGCACCCTGTATGAGTATGTCGGCAAGACCGAGGCCATCGAGCTGATGCGCTATGTGGACGCCATCAACCTGAGCCACGGGGGAGAGGGCACCAAGCTCTACTCCACTGCCAACACCGACATCAAGCGCATGTGCCTGGAAAACGGCCTGCACCTGCTGGACGCCCAGGTCCGCCATCTGGGGACCGATATCAACTATGTGGTCCTCGGAAACCTCTATGCCGAGCTGTCCCAAAAGGTGGACTTCTTTTTCAACAGCCCGGTCAGCGCCGTGACCAGGAGCGAGGAGGGCTACACGATCCACACCGGGGACAAGAGCTACAGCTGCCGGCGCTGCGTCATCTCTGTGGGCCGCAGCGGCAGCAAGTGGATGGAGAGCGTCTGCGCCGGGATGGACATCCCCACCCGCTCCAACCGGGTGGACATCGGCGTGCGGGTGGAGCTGCCGGCTGAGATCTTCTCCCGCCTGACCGACGAGCTGTATGAGAGCAAGATCGTCTACCGGACAGAGAAGTTCGAGGACATGGTCCGCACCTTCTGCATGAACCCCCACGGGGTGGTGGTCAACGAGAACACCAACGGCATCGTCACCGTCAACGGCCACAGCTATGAGGACAAGAGCAAGCATACGGAGAACACCAACTTCGCCCTGCTGGTGAGCAAGCATTTCTCAGAGCCCTTTAAAGACTCCAACGGCTACGGCGAGAGCATCGCCCGCCTGTCCAACATGCTGGGCGGCGGCGTCATCGTCCAGCGCTTCGGGGACCTGGTCCGGGGCCGGCGCAGCACCGTGGCCCGGATCACAGAGAACTTCGTCACCCCCACCCTGGCCGCCACGCCCGGGGACCTGAGCCTGGTGATCCCCAAGCGGATCCTGGACGGCATCATCGAGATGATCTACGCCCTGGACAAGATCGCCCCCGGCACCGCCAATGACGACACCCTCCTCTACGGCGTGGAGGTCAAGTTCTACAACATGGAGGTGGAGATCGACCGCAATTTGGAGACCTCCAGCAAGGGCCTCTATGTGATCGGCGACTGCTCCGGCGTGACCCACTCTCTGTCCCATGCCTCCGCCAGCGGCGTGCATGTGGCCAGGCACATCCTCTCCGGGATGGAAGCGGTAAGTTAACATAAAATTTTCAAGGGAAAGGCCGCTTCAGGCGGCCTTTCCCTTGATTTTTCAGATCAGGAAGTGTATAGTAGAAGCACTGAGAAGATTATGTAACCCGGAGGGAAACCATGGCGGAAAAGAAGGGACAGAATTACCTGCACGGCGCGGTGATCTTAGGCGCGGGCGTGGTCATCATGAAGATCCTGGGCTTTATCTATAAAGTGCCCATCGCCAACATCATTGGAGATGACGGGTATTCCCTGTTTCTGGTGACTTATAATGTGTACAACGTGTTCCTGACCCTGTCCACGGCCGGGCTGCCCATCGCCCTGTCCCGGATGATCTCCCAGGCCAACGCCGAGGGCCGCCCCATGCAGGCCCGGCGGACCTTTAAGGTGGCCTGGTGGACCTTCTTGGTGATCGGCCTGGCCTGCACGCTGGTCATGTTTTTCTTCAACGGCTTTTTGGCTGCCGACATCATGCACAACCCGCCGGCGGCTTTGAGCATCCGGGCCATGGCGCCGGCGGTACTGCTGGTGTGCCTGGTGTCCGCCTACCGGGGCTATTGCCAGGGCTACGGCGACATGATCCCCACTACCGTGGGCCAGGTGCTGGAGGTGCTGGTCAAGGTGGCGGTGGGCCTGGCGCTGGCGGCGATCGTGATGCGCATGGGCCTGGGCAAGGAGTACGGCTCCGCGGCGGCCATCTTCGGTGTGACCATGGGCTCCCTGGCGGCGCTGGGGTACATGTGGCTGTATAAACTGCGGCACTACCGGGAGGAGCCTCCGGCCCGGCCCGACGAGCCGGACCGGCCGGAAAAGATCTTCAGCCGCTTTATGCGCATCGGCATTCCCATCGCCCTGGGATCCAGTGTGCTGGCGATCCTGAACTTAGTGGACTCCAGCCTCTGTATGGACCGGCTCCAGTCTGCCGCCGGCTTTTCCCTGAAGCAGGCCCAGGTCCTCTTTGGGGCCTACGGCAAGGCCCAGACTTTGTTTAACCTGCCGGCGGCGGTGATCACCCCGCTGACCATCTCCATCGTGCCTGCCATCACGGCGGCCATCGTCCGCGGAAACGACGATGAGGCCACCCGGATCTCCGAGGACTCCATGCGGATCGCGGCGGTGCTGTGCCTGCCCATGGGGGTGGGCCTGGCGGTGCTGTCCCGGCCTATTATCCAGGTCCTCTTCAACGTGACCCACGAGTCGGGCCCGGCGCTGCTGGCCATCATGGGCGTGGCCTCCTTCTTCGTGTGCATGGTGCTGATGGAGAACGCCATCCTCCAGGCCAGCGGCAAAGAACTGCTGCCCATGTGCTCCATGCTGGTGGGCGGGCTGGTGAAGATCGCCGTCAACTGGTTTTTAGTGGCAAACCCCAAAATCAACATCTACGGGGCGCCTATCGGCACCCTCAGCAGCTATGTGACGATGTTTGTGATGAACTTCGTGTTCATGTGCGTGGTGCTGGACAAAAACCCCCGGATGCGGATCATCGTCACCCGGCCGCTGCTGTGCAGCGCCCTGATGGGGGCCGGCGCCTGGGCCGTATACGGGATCATGGAGCATTTTGTGGGCGGAGAGAGCCGGCTGCAAATGCTGCTGTGCCTGGCGGCAGCCATCTTGGCGGCGGTGGCGGTGTACCTGTCGCTGGCCATTCTGCTTCGGACCGTCACCCGGGAGGACATGCGCCTGATCCCCGGGGGCGAGCGGCTGGCGAAACGGCTCCATATGCGCTGAAGGGCATGAAAATCGGACACGGATTCATGGAAAGAGAAAGATTTTTATAAAAACCTCCTGATTTCGGGAAATAAGACTTGATAAATGCCGGGAAATATGGTAGATTGATAGCGCTGCGCATTTTGGCGCGGTAAAGGTGAGTATTTTGCCGCAGTTCGGGCAGACTCATCTATATCACCTGGCGTTTTGCCGAAATATTTTAGGAGGAACACACATGAACAAAGCAGAACTCGTGGCTGCGGTCGCGGAGAAAACCGGTCTGAGCAAGAAAGACAGCGAGAAGTCTGTCAACGCCGCTCTGGAGACCGTCACCGAGGCCCTGGCCTCCGGCGAGAAGGTCCAGCTGGTTGGCTTCGGTTATTTTGAGGTCAAGGAGCGCAAGGCGCGCATGGGCCGCAACCCCCAGACCAAAGAGCCCATTGAGATCCCTGCCTCCCGCGCTGCCACGTTCAGTGCCGGCAAGGCTCTGAAAGACGCCGTTGCAAAGTAAACTGTGTTTATGATAAAATACCCATACGCGGTGCGTATGGGTATTTTATATTTGTCCCGGCCGCCTCTTCGCGGGGGCCGGATGGGATACGGAGGGGAGGAAACACGATGCGGCTGGATAAATATCTGAAGGTCTCCCGGCTTATCAAGCGCCGGACGGTGGCCAATGAGGCCTGCGACGGGGACCGGGTCAGCGTCAACGGGCGGCAGGTCAAGGCCAGCTACCAGGTGAAGGTGGGGGATGTGATCGAGATCGCCTTCGGCCAGCGGACGCTGAAGGTGGAGGTGACCCAGATCAGCGAGACCGCCAACAAGGCCGACGCCCCGGCCATGTACAGAGAACTTGAGAGCTGAAATGCAGCACCCCGGCGCGGAGCGCCGGGGGTGCTGCACAGCGTGTCAAAAAAGTCCTGCAGGACTTTTTTGCACGCTTCAGCCGCCACTTTTTTCAGAAGGGTAACCCCTTCTGAAAAAACTCGCTACGCTCGGCAAAAGCCCGAGTTCTCGGGCGTTTTGCTGGCGGTGATTGAATCACGAGGCGGGCCTTGGCCCCCTCGTGCTCCCCCGCTGCTCACTTGCTTTCCTGCGTAGCTTGATGTTTTTTGACAGCCTCTGCAGCACCCCGGCGCGGAGCGCCGGGGTGCTGCATTTCATATGATATAAGCCCGCACGGATTCGGGCACGGTGGAGGGGTCCGCGGAGATGCTGACGACAAAGTCGATCTTCTCGGCCGCGGAGAACTTCTCCAGCCAGGCGATGAAGTCCGCCAGCGCTTCAGGGCTCCGGTCATTGACCAGTTTGTAGAAATTATCGATAAAGACGTGTGTAATGTCATAGTTGCCGGCGTGGACGCCGCAGATCAGGCCCTTGAGAAACTCGTAATTTCCCACGTCGTAAGTCCCGGCGTCGATCAGGCGGGCCTGATAGGGGATATCATAGGTGAGCTTGCGCTCCTTCTCGATGCAGACCACATCCCCGGTCTCCTCCTTGACGGCGGCCCGGACCATGTCCACCAGCTTCTTGGTCTTGCCGGAGCCCTTCAGGCCCATAATGAGTTTTACCATAATAACACACGCTCCTTTTATTTTTTTAGAAAAGGGTTTTCCTACTGTTAGATTACCATCTTTCGCCCCGGCTTGCAAGAATAAAAAAATGAACCGTCAGTAAATTTATGGAACCGGGTCCGCCCGGGGGGCGCCCCTGCCCCGGGAAACGGTCACCCGCGCACTTTTCCTTGACTACGCGGGCAAAATATGATAAACTTTTCTCATCTATGGGTATGGCTTTTTGGCACTTTTGTTAGGAAATCCCCGATTGTATAAACAAACCATTCAATTTGACAAAAGAGGTGTATCGTTTGAAAGACCTAAAGCATCTGATCTATTTTGAGAACCTGCTTCAGGAGGCCCACAATGAGCTGGTCAAACAGGCCGTGGAAGAGGGCAAGATGGCCTTGGGGTATAACTGCTACTACATACCCGAGACCCTGCTGAATCTGCCCGGCTGCTTCTCCAGCCGCCTGCGGGCGCCCCAGTGCAGCTCCACCGATGTGGCCAACTATTACATGACCACCCGCAACTGCCCCTACGCGCGCTCTATTTTGGAGCGGGCCATCGAGGGCGGCTACAACTATCTGGACGCGCTTTTCGGCGCTGAGAGCTGCGCCACCATGGAGCGGGCGGAGGAGCACTTCTTCCTGCTCAAGCCCGTGAAGAAGGAGAACTTCTTTGTCACCATTATTGACCCGCCCATGAAGGGCGACCAGACCAACCTGGACTATTACAAGGCCCAGCTGAAGCTGAAGGTCGTGGACGAGCTGGAAAAGCGGGGGGTCGATGTGTCCGAGGAGGCCATGCGCAAGGCCATCGAGGACCACAACGAGATCAGCCGGATCATCACCGAGATCGGCAATTACCGGAAGCTGGCCAATCCCACCATCACCGGGTATGAGTTCCACGTGATCCAGCTGGTCAGCGAGGTCTGCCCCCACTATCTGATCCTGCCCTATCTGCAGGAGACGCTGGAGGAGATGAGGACCCGGGAACCGGAGCCGAAGTTCCCCTTCCGGGCCAGAGTCGCCTTGGTGGGCTCCGAGGTGGACGATCCGGAGTTTACCAAGCTTATCGAGAGCTGCGGCGCCATGGTGGTGGCCGACCGGTACTGCTTCGGCAGCTTCCCCAGCCGGGAGCAGATCGAGATCCTCCCCGGGGAGACCGCGTTTGACGCCATCTGCCGGCACTATCTGCACTGGAACCAGTGCGCCCGGTTCATGGACGGCATGAAGATCGACCAGCGGCACAACGAGGTCAAGCGCCTGGTGGACGAGTTCCACGCCGACGGCATCATCTATGAGAACATGAAGTTCTGCGAGTTCTGGAGCTATGAGAAGGTGCTGGCCTCCTACATCTTTGTCAACGAGATGGACATCCCCTGCTGCACCATCGAGAAAGAGTATGCGCTGGGGGCCGTGGGCCAGCTGCGCACCCGGTTCCAGGCGTTCATAGAATCGCTTGAGATCAAGAACATCCAAGGGGGTAAATGAGAAATGAAGATCACCGACAAAGTCATCGCTTCCATTGACAAAAAACTTCAGCGTTTTGACCCCCTGTGGCAGGCCGATCACGGCAAGGGCGGCCTCCGCTCCCGGTACTATGACAAGACCGGCATCGCCAAATGGCGTGAGTGGCGCGGCGTGAAGGACACCTTCTATGATTACACCCAGTGGCTGAACAACATTGTCTCCATGGTGCAGATGGTGGCCTCCGCCCCCATCCCCTGCCTGAAGGGCTTCTGGGAGTACCGCTGGATGGGCTCCTATCTGGGCACCTTCTGCTTTATCGACCGGCTGTATGAGGGCTACCGGGGCTATGAGCTGCGCATCGCCCACATGAACATGCACGCCATCGTCCAGAGCCTGACCAAGAAGATCGCCCTGGTGCTGGCAAACGACAAGCGCCTGGGCGGCGGGCCCCTGAGCGACCGGATGATCCCCGTGGACGAGGTGCTGCCGCCCCTGTTCCTGAAGGGCTTTAAGGACCTGATCCCCATCCCGCTCCAGACCCTGCCCGAGTTCATCATCTGCGATATTGACCAGCACATCGAGCCCTATTATATCGACGTGGCCGAGTCCTACGGCCTGCCGGCGGACGTGTGTTCCCGCTGCGCGGCGGAGACCGGCGTGGCCATTGACGACGCGTTTCCCATCTTCGGCAAGGCCTTCCTGACCACCAACATGCCCTGCAACGCCAGTGAGTCCACCTCTATGTTCCAGCGCCGCCGCATCGGCCTGCCGGACAACCCGGTGACCCTGGCCATGATCCACAACGAGCCCGGCGCTCACCCCTATTCCACCCAGGAGCTGAAAGACGCTATCGCCTTCATCGAGAAGGAATACGGCGTCAAGTACGACTGGGATGAGATGTTCAAATACGCCAGGGAGATGAACGAGCAGAACACCATCGAGCTGGAGAAGTGGGATTATTTCAAGACCCCGTACTCCGCCCTCTCCGGCATCGCCGAGACCCTGTACCGGCTCTACTCCTGGGCTTCCGCCAACGGCCAGGATCCCTATTTCACCCGGAACGACCAGAAGGTCATCAAGCTCATGCGCAGGGCCTACGAGGAGAAATACAAGCCCTTCGGCGGCCGGACCCGGCACCGGGCTTTCCTGTGGGGGCCCTCCGCGGTGTACTATACCGACTTCCCCACCTGGACCCAGAACTGCTGGGGCATCACCATCGTCCTGAATATGGACTCCACCATGGGGCACAATATGATCAGCACCGACGACCCGGAGCAGGCCATCCAGGATCTGGCCCTCTTCTCCGAGAAGGCGGTCATGCGGCACCACGCCGTGGGCGGCTGGGACAACGTGAACGCCGTCTGGGAGTGGGCCCGGAACTTCAACTGCGACATGGTGCTCTTTAACGACAACGTGGCCTGCAAGGGCATGAACGGCGTCCATGCTCTGATGGAGGAGCAGGCCCGGGATCTGGGATTCCACTTCGTCTTCATCGAGCACGACCTGGAGGACAGCCGGACCATCTCCCGCCAGGATATGAGAAAGTGCGTCAACGACTACATGCAGATCGTGCTGAACGAGCAGCCGCTGGACGCCACCCTGGTGGACTTTGACGATTCGGACGCGTATTGAGAAAGGCGGCGAAGAATATGAAAAACAAGAAAATCAAAAAGCTGGAGCGGCGCATCAAGCGGGAGGCCTTCTGCCGGTCCAAGAAATTCAGAAAGTTCGTCATCCTGAAATTCCTGCTGAAAGCGCTGGGGAAGCTGCTGCTGTTTGCCGGCATCTTCTTTGTGAGCACTTTCGCCCTGTATATGTTCAACGGCGAGAACAAGCTCATCTACTATGTGATCCGCCCCCTGCTGAACAAGCATTACGACTCCCAGGTCCGCGACAGAAAGATCTGATCCCAATTGCAAACCCCCTTCCGAAAGGAAGGGGGTTTTTCGTCAGCATCCCGACAGCCGGAAGGGGAGCTCCATCCGGTGGGCCTCCAGCAGGGCCCGGTCCCGCAGCAGTGTCTGTGCCGGGCCGTCCGCCACAAGGACGCCCCCGGACATGAGGAGCACCCGGTCGCAGGTGTCCAGGATCATGTCCAGATCGTGCGAGGCGATAAGCTTGGTCTGGGGGAGGGTGCGGATGGTGTTGATCACAACACGCCGGTTGCAGGGGTCCAGGGCGGAGCTGGGCTCATCCATCAATATGACCTCCGGGTCCATGGCCAGGACAGTGGCGATGGCAGCCATCCGCTTCTCGCCGCCGGAGATCCGGTGGTTGTGCCGGTGCTTCAGCTCCTGCAGGCCCAGCCGCTCCAGCACCGCGTCCACCCGCCGCTCCGCCTCCTCCCGGCTGAGACCGTAGTTCAGGGGGCCAAAGATCATGTCCTCGTAGACCGTAGGCATGAACATTTGGTTGTCCGAATTTTGCAGGACAAAGCCCAGCTTCCGGCGCACCTCGGCCAAACTGCTCTTTTCCACCGGCGTCCCGTCCACAAAGATCCGGCCCTCGCCCTGCAAAAGGCCCAGGAGCAGCTTCATCAAAGTGGATTTCCCTGCGCCGTTGGCGCCGATCAGGCCCACGGATTCGCCCTTTTCTATTTTGAAAGACAGGTCCCGGAGAACGGGGCGCTCTTTTTCGTAGGCAAAGCTCACATGCTGAAATTCGATCATTTCTCTCACCTCACAACCAGCCCGCCCAGCCATTGGGCCAGGGGCACCAGGCGTAGCAGCAGGAAAACCGCGGCGCAGAGCAGCAGATACAGAGCGTCTTTCCCGGAGAAGGCCGGGACAGGGGCATAGTGAAAATGCTCGTGATAGCCCCGCAGAAGCATGCTGCTGTACAGCTCCTGGGCCCGGTCCATGCTCCGCAGCAGCAGCTGGCCCAGGAAGGAGCCCCAGGCGGCGCGGGCAATGCCCTTTTGCCCCGGCGCCCGGAGCTGATAGGCCTCGGTCATGACGGCCAGCTCTTCGGTCATGACGCCCACATAGCGGTAGGTGAGCAGCAGCAGCGTCACCAGCAGGCCCGGCACGTGCAGCCGGCGCAGGGAGGCGCAGAGCCGGTCGATCCCGGTGGTGGCCATCAGCAGGAAAGAGGCCATCAGGCACAGCAGGCCCTTGAGCATCAGCGTCAGCATACTGACCACGCCGCCGGAGACCGGGACCGGCCCCAGGTACAGCAGGGGAGCGGTATCAAAAAAAGGGTTGAACAGCCCCACGGCCATCACCAGGGGCAGCACGAAGCGCAGCTTATAAAAGCAGATGTGCACCGGGATGCCGCTGAGCTGAAAAAGCAGCACCGGCCAGAGCAGAAACACGGCCAGGCCGCTGAGCTGGTATTTCCCGAAGGACAGTACCGCGGCGATATATAAAATTGTGGACAGAAGCTTGGCGGTGGGGTGCAGACGGTGCATGACGGAGTCCTGGGCGGCCAGGTCGTCCATCTCGGTCAGCTCCCGCAGCGCGCGCTGCATTTTGTTCATAGGCGTTCTCGCACAGCCGTACAAGGGACATCGAAAGATGCCCCTTGTACGGCTGTATTTTTATTTCTGGTTACGGTTTATGGGGTTTGCCCTTCCGGAAGAAGCCCCCGGCCAAACAGATCAGCACCGCGACCCCGGCCACCAAGGCCGAGCCCACCAGGCCGGAGACCGAAGTCCCCGCCGGGTTCTCGCTGCCGGCCAGAGAATAGTCCGGCAGGAAGGCGGTTTTCTCCTGGATGGCCCCGGCCCGGTCCGCCGCGGCGCTGGAGAGGCCGTAGCTCTCCTCGTCCAGACCCATGTTCTCGCTGTAGCCCGCGCCGGCGTTGCCGAACAGGGCCCACTCCAGCCCGTCCGGGTTGGAGCTGGCCAGCAGGCTCAGGCCGCCGCCCACCACCAGCACCACCACGGCCAAAATGGCCAGCGTGGCCTTTAGGGAGCGCTTGGCCTCCGCCTGGCCGGCGGGATCCACGTCCCGCAGCAGCTCCGGCCGGGAGGCGTATACGAACAGCAGCACGGCGGAGGTGATCAGGCCCTCGATCAGGCCGATGGCCAGATGGATGGGCTGCATCAGCGCGCAGAAGGCGCCAAAGGGCAGATCCGTGACGCCGGAGAGACTGGTCTCCAAGACCACGGAGAAGGCCCCCAACTGCAGGGTGAGCACACAACCCAGCACCGAGGCCAGGACGATCCGGGCCCGCTGGGCGGCTTTGGGGGCCAGGTTACGGAACAGACTGCCCCCTGCGATGGGCCGCCAGATCAGATAGTAGCCCACGAAGCAACCATAAAAGGCCATATTCCAGATATTGGCCCCTAAGGCCATCAGCCCCCCGTCGGCAAAGAAGAGGCTCTGGATCGAGAGGATCACAATCATGGACAGAAAGCCCGCCTGGGGCCCCAACAGGGCCGAGAGCAGCATCCCGCCGCACATATGGCCCGAGGACCCGGTGCCGGGGATGGTATAGTTGATCATCTGCCCGGCGAAAACCAGGGCAGCGGAGACCGCCATGGTGGGCAGCTTTTGGGGTTCATCGTCCTTTTTCAGCTGATAGACGGAAACACCGGCGGCGGTGCCGGAGGCGGCATACATAGCCGCCGCCACGGCTGGGGCCAGCAGCGCGTCTGCCATATGCATGGAAAACACCTCTTATTTTTTCTTTTTCGATGCATCTGAGCTTAGTATAGCACGGGAAGAGGAGCGCGCAAGCCCCCCGGGGGGATATAAAATGCAGAAAATTTTTCTGTTTACGCAAAACTTCGCCGGAGAATCTCTCCGGCGAAGTTTACATAAATCGGACAGAGGTTTATTTGCAGAGAAGCGTATCTCTGTAGAACTGGTCCAGCTCCTCCCGGGTGGAGAAGGTGGCGATGTACATCTGGTCGCCCATGGCGCCGGCGAGGACCTGGGGGATGCGGCCCACCATCTTCATGCGGTCGCCGTATTTGGCCATGATGTCCTCGTGGCTGAGCACGAAGTTCTTTCCGTCCCGGCGGCCGATGTATCCGCAGAAGAAGTGCTCCCGCTCGGGGACCCGGCTGCTGTCAAAGGCCACCATGTCTGCCCAGATCTTGTACACGTTGGTGCTGTGGGCAAAGTTGATCATATCCGGGGTGAAGCCGCCGCTGGGGCGCATGTTGACCTCCAGCCCCACGATCTCCCCCTTCTTGCCCAGCCCCTCCTGGTCCTGCTGGAGGCGGAAGAACTCAAAGTGGATAAAGCGGCTCTTCACGCCAAAGGCCTTGGCTGTGGCCCGGCCGGCGGCCCGGGTGTCCTCCGGCAGCTCCTTGAGGATGAAGTAACGGGAGTTGTCCGAGTCGTTCACCACGTCCATGATGGACATGGGGGTCACGTTGCCGGTCTCGAACATGGGTTCGCCCTCGGCATTGTAGATGGCGTCATAGGAGTTGACCTCCGCATGGACAAACTCCTCCATGATGTAGACGATGCCCGGGTCCCGGGTCTGCAGGAAGGCGCGCAGCTGCTCCTCGTTTTTGAGGGCATGGGTGTCCGACGCGCCGACGCCGTTGTCCGGCTTGACCACCACGGGATAGCCCACCTGTTCGATAAAGGCCAGGCTGTCTTCCAGCCCCTCTACCAGGTGATACCGGGCGGTGGGGATCCCGGCCTGCTTGTAATAGGCCTTCATTTTGGATTTATATTTGATGCGGGGAATGTCTTCCTCCTGGAAGCCGCTGGTGATATGGAAGGCGGTGCGGAGCTTGGCGTCCCGCTCCAGCCAGTACTCGTTGTTGGATTCCAGCCAGTCGATGGGGCCGTGCTTGAAGATCAGAAAGGCCACCGCCCGGTATACCGCGTCATAGTTTTCCAGGCTGTCCACCTTGTAGTATTCGTTCAGATTGTCTTTCAGGTCCTGGCTGAGATTGTCATAAGCCTCGTCCCCGATGCCCAGCACGTTCATGCCGTTGGCCTTCAGCTCCCGGCAGAAGAGCCAATAGTTGGAGGGAAAGTTGGGAGAGATAAAGATGACGTTTTTCATGCTTTTTCACTCGATCCTTTTTGTTGTTTTTTTCTTTTTTGAACGTTTTTTGTTTGGTTGTTTTTTTATGTTTTTCTTTTCTTTTTTTGTTTTATTTTATGTGTTTGCTTTTTCTTTCAGTCCAGCAGATAGGGCAGGAAATAGGCCACCTGCTTATACCACCAGGGCCAGTCGTGGGTACAGTCGTGGCCCCAGTAGTCCACCCACAGATGGATGCCCTTGCTGCGCAAGGTGTAGTCGATAGAGCGGGTGGATTCGGGCATTTCCCAGTCCCCCAGGCCCACGCAGATGACGCCCTTGTTGCGGTTATACTGCTCGATATACGGGTGGTCCGGGGAGAGCTGGGGCAGATAGTGTTCCGGGGAGTTGAGATACACCAGCTCATCCATATAGCCGTCAAAGCCGTAATCGGCGGTGTAGATCCCGCTGAGAGCCAGCAGCCGGTCAAACTGATAGGGGAAGCGGAAATACAGATTGGCCGCGTGGGTGGCGCCCAGGCTGCACCCGAAGGCCAGCAGGCCCGAATCCTCCCCCCAGCCGTTGCGCTCCTTGGCCCGCTCCTGCATGAAGGGGACCACCTCGCTGACCAGGTAACGCATCCAGGCCTCGTGCCGGTGGCTGCGCCAGGCCGGGTCCCGGGTCTTGTTGGACCAGGTCTCGATATCCAGCGTGTCCACCGCGCAGACCATCACCTGGCCGCTCTCGATCCAGGGGGCCCACACGTCGGCCATCTGGTAATTCTCAAAGTCGAAAAACCGGCCGTTCTGGCAGGGGATGAACAGGGCGGGCCGGCCGGCGTGGCCGTAGACCTTGCACTCCATCTCCCGGCCCAGGACCGGACTGTACCATCTCTCGTATTGGGTTTCCATCCGTTTCACCTTTCATACAGAAGTGTGCTGAGGAAGAAGGGGATCTGCCGCTCCCAGCTGGCCTCGCAGTGGTCCCCCCAGGGGACGATGCGGGCGTCCAGCCAGACGCCCCGCTCCAGCAGGCGGCTGACCACCCGGCGGTACTGCACGGCCATGTTCCCGTGGAACTTCATCTCCCGGGAGCCGTAGTCCATGTACACCACCGTCCCTTTCTCCAGGGGCGCGGTGCGCAGCAGCCGGTCCAGCTTACCGGTGGCAAACCACACGGAGGGGGACAGGGCCGCCGCCCGGGAAAAGACCTGGTTATACTTGAGCACGGCGTACAGGCTCATGAGCCCGCCCATAGAGCTGCCCGCGATAAAGGTGTGCTCCCGGTCGGGGAGGGTGGGGTAGTCCCGGTCGATCATGGGCTTGAAGACCTTCACGAACCAGTCCATGGTCTGACGGCCCCGGCCAGTGATCTTGCCCAAGGAGGGGTCCTCAAAGCTGAAGGGGGAGTACTCCGACAGGCGGCCCCCGTCGGGGCTGTGGTTGCACTCCACCGCCGCCACGATCAGCGGCGTCCCGGTGGAATCCAGATAGTCGGCCATGCCCCAGCTCTTGCCGTAGGTGGCGTCCTCATCGAAAAAGACATTGTGCCCGTCAAACATGTACAGGACCGGAAAACGGGCCTCCGGGTCCTCCTCCGCGGCGGCGGGCAGATACACATAGGCCCGCCGGGGCTGATCACCGGTGAGTTTCGGGATGGTGACTTCCCATGTGATGACCATGGCGATGCTCCTTTGATCCAGGCAGGGATAAATCAGACTGTAGTCTACCACGCCCGGGGAAAAATTGCAAGTTTTTGATTTATTTGGCGAAGACCTGCCGGCCGCCCAGATAACTGGCCAGCACGGGGATCTCCCGGATGTGATGGGGGTCAGCGGTGAAGGGGTCAGCGCCCAGCACCACGAAATCCGCCAGCATACCCGGGGCGATGCGGCCCTTCCGGTCCTCTTCAAAGCTGCCCTCCGCCCCGTGGATCGTGTAGCTGTCCAGCGCCTCCTGCACCGAGAAAGCCTGGCCGGGCAGGTAGGGGCCCAGGTCCCCCCGGAGGTTCTGCCGGGTGACGGCGCACTGGATGCCGGCCATCACGTCGGGCAGCTCCACGGGGCAGTCGCGGCCGTTGCTGACAGAGACACCCGCGTCCAGCAGGGACTTCCAAAAATAGCTGGTGGAGGCCAGCTCCGGCCCCACCCGGTCCTCCACAATGTGGATGTCATAGTCCAGGAAAATGCTCTGGGCATACACGTGCAGCCCCAGGGCCCGGATCTTCTCCAGCTGATCCGGCCGGGTGATCTGGCAGTGGACGATGCCGTGCCGGTGATCCTGCCGGGGGCAGTCCGCCAGGGCCTTCTCATAGGCGGAGAGGACCCGGTCCAGGCAGGCGTCGCCAATGGCGTGGACCGCCACCTGCATCCCATGACGGTTGGCGTAGCCGATCATCTCATCCAGCGTCTCCTGGGAGAACACCGGGATGCCGCAGGTCTCCGGCGCGTCGGCATAGGGCCGGGAGAGAAACGCGGTCCGGGCGCCTAAGGCCCCGTCGCCCAGCATCTTCAGGGGGCCGATCTTGAACAGATCGCTGCCCGCCCCGGTGACGTTGCCCGCCTCCACAAAGCGCCGCAGCGCCGGGAGGCTGGTGAAATTGCTCTGCTCATAGACCCGGACGGTCAGCTCGCCGCTCTCCTCCAGCTCCCGGTAGGCCTCGTTCACGGTCTCCCAGGGCAGGGTGGTGGGGTAGACGCAGTAATCGTCGGTCTGGCTGCTGGTGACGCCATAGCTGTTGAGCATCCGGCAGGCATGGCGCAGCATATCCTTGACCTCCTCCTTGTTGGGGGCGGGAATGGCGTCATAGACCAGCTGCATGGCGTTGTCGTAAAAGCGCCCGTCCGGCTGGCCGTTTTCCAGGCCGATGCGGCCGCCGTCGGGTTGGGGGCTGTCCGCCGTGATGCCCAACAGCTCCAAGGCTCGGCTGTTGACCACCAGGCAATGCCCGCAGGCGCGGATGGCGCAGATGGGCCGGGCGGTGGTGACCTGGTCCAGGTCGTGCCGGTCCGGCATCCGGGCAACGTCGCTGAAATAGTCCTGGTTCCAGCCCCGGCCCCGGATCCAGCCCGTCCCAGGGTGGGCCCGGTCAAAGTCCTTCAGGCACTGGAGCAGATCTGCCAGGCTCCCGGTGTGCTGGGCCAGCTCCGCCGCGGCCAGGGCGCTGCCCAGGGAGAGCAGATGCATATGGCTGTCCGTAAAGCCGTAGCAGACAAAATGCCCCTCTAAGTCCACCTGCTCCGCCTCTGCCCCCGCCAGGGCCAGGGCTTCGGCGTTGGAGCCGGCATAGAGAAAGCGCCCGTCTTCCACCACGAAGCTCTCCACCAAGGGCAGAGAACCGGTATACACCGCGCCGTTTATATAAACTGTTTTCATGTTCTTCTCCTTTTCTTTCAAATCGTGGGCCGGCCGCGAAAGATGGCGCCGGCCGGCGCACATGGGGACCGGCAGCCGCGCGGATACGCGGCTGCCGGAACGATCCCGTCTGGTTTTCAGTTGGCCGCCGGGGCGGTCTCGTCCTCGTAGAAGAGGCTGACCGATTCATCCAGCGTGCCCTTGTGCAGGTACCGGGCCTTGTAATCCTTCAACAGCTTGAAGTATTCTCCGGACAGGATCAGGATCACCGCCACGTTCACAAAGGTGGGGATGGCGGAGGTGATGTCCACCACGGTCCAGATGAAGCCCTGGTTGTTGGTCTTGACCAGGTAAATGGTCCACAGCAGGCCGGGCAGGGCCCGCAGCGCGTAGAAGAACTTCATGACGATCTTCTTGAGCAGCTCGTTGCCGCTGCACAGATGCTCCAGCAGGGACAGGTAATAGGTGAACCAGCCGCCGGAGGTGGTGACGGTGAAGATGACCATGATGACGGCCAGCAACACGCTGCCCACGACGCCGAAGCTGGAGGCGAAGGCGCTGAGGGCCAGGTCGCCGCCGTTGGTGCCGTTGCTCCAGTTGCCGCTGAGGATCACGGACAGGCCCGTGATGGAGCAGACGACGAAGGTGTCAAAGAAGACCTCGAAGGAGCCCCAGAGGCCCTGCTCCACCGGGTGCCGGGTCCTGGCAGAGGAGTGCACCATGGGGGAAGTGCCCCAGCCGGCCTCGTTGGAGTACACCGCCCGGGCCATACCGGTCTGGACGATCTGGGCGACGGTGGCGCCGGCGAAGCCGCCGATGGCGGCGGTGCCGGTGAAGGCGTCGTGGAAGATGGCGGCAAAGGCGCCGGGGACGCGGGTCAGGTTGGCCACGATCATGGCCAGGCCCATGAGGATGTACAGGATGCTCATGAAGGGGACCAGCTTGGAGAACAGAGAGGCGATCTTCCGGGTGCCGCCGCTGGTGACCATATAGGTCAGCACGCACAGCAGCAGGCCGGCCAGGATGACGCCCTCGATGGTCAGGCCGCCCAGATGCAGATCAGGCAGCTTGAAAGCCCCGGAGACCACCTGGGCGGCGGTCAGGGTGGAGGAGGTGATGAAGAAGGTGGAGAAGATGCCCAGACCGAAGATGATGGCGGGGATCAGCCACAGCTTGCCCCAGTGCCGCTCCTTGCCAAGGCCGTACTCCATGTAGTAGGTGGGGCCGCCGTAGGAGTCCCCGTTGGGCTCCATGCGCCGGTAGTGGCAGCCCAGAGTGACCTCCACCTGCTTGAGGATCAGGCCCAGGCAGGCGGTGGCCCACATCCAGAAGATGGCGCCGGGGCCGCCGGCGGCCACGGCCGTGGCCACGCCCGCGATGTTGCCGAAGCCCACGGTGCCGCCGATGGCGGTGGAGATGGCCTCAAAGGGGCTGAGCATGCCCTTGTCGGCCATGTCGTCCCGGGCGGTCTTGCCCGCGAAGATCTGACCCACGGTGCGCTTCATGGTGTAGCCGAAATAGCGGAACTGGAAGAAGCCGGAACGGAAGGTGAAATACAGCCCCGTGGCGATCATCAGAACGATCAGGGGCAGGCCCCAAAGGACCCCGTCCAGCCAGTTGAGGAATGCGATCATGGTTGTTTCTCCTTTTCCGGATCAACAATAAAAGGAATGGTTGGTCGCTCACAGGACGAAGAAAGAGCAGCGGCCAAGCCACTGCTCCACAAATCCGTCTGTGAAACAATAGCTCCTCCACCGGTGCCGGTGAGAGTGTGCAGCTTCTTAAACTGCACCCCAACTGCAGGGGCCCGCGGCAGGACCCTGGTTTCGGCGACGCTTCCTTTCCCCGTCTTTCCCCGGCCTCCGCAGCCTCCGGACAGCTACTCTTAAGCATCGCGCCTCTATTGCCAAACCTTTATAAAATTTTAGTACGCTAAAACCCTAACATACGGCCCCTGCAAAGTCAATACTTTTTTGAACAATCTGTTAAAATACGGCCAATTTTACAAAATGCGGCACGCAAACGGCGGACTTTTTGGTATTATGAAAAGAAGAGATAGAAAAATATGGGAACCTTTGGCGCGCTCACGCGTCCCATTACCAGAAGAACAAGACCGGCGGCCCGCCGCCGGAGAAGGAGGAGAACATGAAAAAGACGGCTGTTTTGACCGCTCTGGCGCTGGCCGCCGCGCTGCTGGCCGGCTGCGCCTCCGCCGCCGGCTCAAAGGCCCCGGCCTATGACAAGGCCCAGCTGGAGATAAGCGAATATAACGGCGCGGAGCTGACGGAGGACATCCAGATCACCATAGAGGGGGACGCCGCCGGGCAGGAGACGCTCCCCTTGCAGTACAGCAACCGGACAGACGTGGACTACAACTTTACCGCCCTGCAGCGGCTGGAGGTGGAGCTGGACGGGGACTGGTATGTGGTGCCCGACGCCCAGGATTTTGTCACCATGCAGCTGTACACCCTGCCGGCCCAGGCCCAGGTGGAGGACAGCTTCCGCTTTGAGGGCCGGTACGACCCGCTGCCCGCGGGTAATTACCGGATCCTCAAGACCTTCAGCGACCCGGACGGGAACGGCTTCACCGCCGCCGCCCTGTTCACCGTGGCATAAAGAGCATCCGAAAACAGAAAAAGCAGGCCGAAGCGTCCGGCCTGCTTTTTCTGTTTTCAAAGGGCAAAGAATGTGGTATACTGCTGAAAAAGAGCGGGAAGGCGGGGAGCGCATGAAGACCTTGATCGAGCTGTACGACGAGCGGCCTATAGAGAATGTGCTGGCATCTGAGGTGTTCCGGCCGGAGCGGACGGTGTTCCTCTGCCCGGTGGAGGTCGCCCAGAACAAAAATGCCCAGAAGAAGCTGCGGGCGTATTTCAGCCACCGGGGGCTGGATACGGAGCTGGTGTTTTTGGAGTCCAGCCTGTATAACACCGACAAGCTGCTCCGGCAGCTGCGCACGGTGGCGGCCCGATACCCGGACTGCGTGCTGGATATCACCGGCGGCACCGACGCCGCCCTTTTCGCGGGCGGGCAGTTCTGCGCGGAAAACGGGATCCCGGCCTTTACATACAGCCGCCGCCGGGGCCGGTTTTACAACATCCACAACGCGCCCTTTGCCGACGAGCTGCGCTGCACGCTCCGGCACAGCGTAGAGGACTGCTTCCTGATGGCCGGCGGCGCGCTGCGCCCCGGCCGGGTGGACAATGCCCTTTTGAGCCGGTATATAGAGGATATAGAGCCCTTTTTCGCCTTCTATCTGCGGCATAAGTCCGAATGGGTCCGCCTGGTGAACTATATCCAGCGCGCCTCCCAGGCCGAGAAGGACAGGCCCGTGTCCCTCGCGGTGAACGCGCCGCGGGAGGTGAAGGGGGAGCGGGGCAGCCGGATCCAGGCACCGGTCCAGGCCCTGAACGAGCTGGAGGAGCTGGGCTTTATCCGGGATCTGTCGGCGGGGGAGCGGGTGCGCTTCCGGTTCAAGGATGCGCAGGTCCGCGCCTGGCTGCGGGACAACGGCAGCGTCCTGGAGCTCTACGTGTACAAAGCCTGCCTGGACACGGGGCTTTTCAACGACGTGCGCACCAGCGCCGTGGTGGACTGGGAGGCCGATATCCGGCGGGACAGCGTGACTAATGAGATCGACGTGATGGCCATGCGGGGGATCGTGCCCTTCTTTATCAGTTGCAAGACCTGCCCCATCGGCACCGAGGCCCTCAACGAGCTGGCCATCCTGCGGGACCGCTTCGGCGGCCAGGCGGCCAAAGCCGCCGCCGTCACCACCCAGCGCTGCCGCAGCGTCACCCGGCACCGGGCCGCGGCCCTGGGGATCGACATCCTGGATCTGGACGATCTGCGCCAGGGCGGTCTGGTCAGACAGATCCGCGCCATCGCGGAGCGGGTGGACTGATCCGGCCCTGCCATAGACAAGAAAAAAACCTCCGGCTTATCAAGCCGGAGGTTTCAGATTGTAGACAAAGGTTTGTCGCTTTCGCCGCAGAGCGGCGAAAAGAATTTGATTTGTTTTTGAGGCAGCTTTGCCGCCTCAAAAACACCCTGAGCCGCATGAAATGCGGCCCTCGCGCCGACCAACCGAAGGGCGATAAGCGCGAGTATCAAATGCGAGCCCAGCGTAGCGGGTCGCATTTGAAGCGTGTCGACTTTGTCGACACGCTCAAGCCGGAGGTTTTTGGCGCTGTTACCGTTTGTGCAGCAGGGCGCGCAGGTCGATCTTTTTGACTTTCACCAGGTAGAACACCGCACCGGCGCCCAGCAGGACGGCGGAGCCCAGCAGAACGCCGACCCAGAGCCCGGCGCTGCTGCCGCCGCCGGCATCCTCACCGGGCAGGTCCACAGAACCGGAGGCGGGGCGGACGGTCAGGGTGCCGTCTACCCGTGTCACCTCGTAGTTGGCGCTCACGTCGGTATTCCCGTCGGTGATGGTATAGGCGGTGATCTCCTTGGTGTAGGTGCCCGGCTCGATGGCTTTGGTGGAGTTGCCGTTGGTGTCCACCACGTCGAAGCGGACGGAGAGGCTGTGCTGGCTGTTGGCCAGCTTCGTGGAGCTGACGTTCTTGTTGTCCAGCTCCGTGCCGTCGTAGGTCTTGCTGTCGGATTCGGCGGTGAGGGTCAGAGGCGCTTTGGCCACCGTCAGCGTGCCCGGCTGGAGCTGAATGTCATACTTATAATTGGCGGAGACATTGTTGCTGTCCACGATGGAGACGGAGGCGATGGTGCTGCTCTGAGTGCCCGCGTCGGTGATGGTGTTGCTGTCCTGGGCGAAGGTGACAGAGCTGATCCGGTCGCCGGGCTGCAGGCCGGTGGCCGTGTAGGTGCTCACCGTGTGGGCAGTGCCGTCATAGACCCAGGTCCCGGAGTCGGCGGTGACGGTGAGCTTCACGGAGCCGGCAGGAGTGCCGCTCCCGCTGGGGCGGCTGCTGGCGGAGGGAGCTGGCGTGGGAGTCGGCGTGGGGGTAGGTGTGGGCGTCGGCGTGGGCGCGGCACCCTTGATGACGAGTGTGCCGTCCTTCATGGTGATGCTGTAGTTGCCGGAGACGTCGTTCCCGTCGGCATCCGTCACGGTGACAGAGGTCAGGTCAATGGTATAGGTCCCGGCCTCGATGGCGGCGGTGCGTTTGCCGTTCTTCAGGGTCTGGAAGGAGACACGGACCTCGTGCTTGACGCCGTTGCCGTTGATGCGGCCCTCAATGTCCAGGTTGGAGGCGCTGAGGGTGAAGGCCTTGCCGTCATAGTCCCGGGAGATGTCCTTGGCGGTGACGGTCATAGCCTTGGCGGTGACCGTGACACTGCCGGAGGCGGCGCTGATCTGATAGCGGCCGGTCACGTCGTTGCCGGCGCTGTCCTGGATGACGATCCCGGTGGGCCGGCTGGAGGCGCGGTTTGTCACATTGACAGAGCCGCCTTCATAGCGGATGGAAGTGATCTTGTCCCCCTGGGCCAGGGCCCCGGCGGTGATCTCATAGTCGTTGGCGGTAATGAGCGTTCCGTTATATTCCGCGGTCCGGTCCTTGGCCTTCACGGTGATGCCGGTGAGGGCCGGCTGAGTGGGGGCAGGCGTAGGAGTGGGAGTCGGGGTAGGAGTCGGCGTGGGGGTCGGCGTAGGCGCAGGGACAGCCGCCTCTCCCGGGACGTAGCTGATCTCATAGTTGGCCGTCACGTCTGTCTCGCCGTTTTTAATGACAGCGTTGGAGACGCTGACCGTATACTTGCCCTCGCTCTGACCCACTTCGGACAGACTGGCCTCCAGGCTGTCCCCATCCAGCAGGCCGGAGACCTCGTATCCGGCGGCTACGCCGCCCTCCGGGGCATTGGCGGTGACGGTGACGGGGCGTTTGGCCACGGTCAGCTTGCCGGCCTGGCAGTCCAGCCGGGCTTCCACCGCCTGTATGCCCTCGGCAAAGAGAAGCTGGAGCCCCTGGACCTGGACGGTATATTCCCCGGCTCCCAGCCGGGACCCGGCCTCCACCGGTTCCCCGTCTTTCAGATACTGATAGCTGGCGCCGGTGGTGTCCAGCAGGCAGCCTTCGCCTAAGGACGACAGGTCATATTCCAGCTCGTTTTGGGGCAGCTCCTCCCCATAGACGGTCTGGGCATCCCGGACCTTTACGGAGAGGGACGGAATGCTGTACCACTGGGCGCAGAGCTGGACGCTCTCATAGGGGCTGAATGTGGCCCCGGGCTGGATCAGGGCAGAGGAACCGTTGGAATAGGTGAGCAGCCAGCCGGTAAAGTTCGCGCCGGCGGCCTGGGCCTGCTCCAACAGGGCGGGACTTAAAGCCTGGGCCTGGACGCTGCCATCCGGGCCGGGCGCGGCGGCGGCCGGGACTTCAGACGACTGGACAGGGGCGTTCTCGCCTAAGGAATAGCTGACCTGCAGCTCCGCCTCGGGGATCTTGTCGATCTGGATATGGAGGGTATATTTCCCGTCCTCCCCGGCGGGGGAGGAGAGAAGCTTCTGGTCGAATACGGGGCCGGCCTCCGTCTCCTGGATAAAGGTCTCGCCGGGAATGCTGATCTTGGCGGACTTGGGGGCGGAGAGATCGGCCTGAGCATGGCAGAGCAGATCCACCGGCTTGCCGGTCAGAGGCTGGCCGCAGAGATAGAGCACGGACACGTAATATCCCTTCGGCGGCGTGATCTCCAGGGCCTTTTCCTTGTCCAGCAGCTGCTCCAGCAGGAAGCCGCCGCCCTGGCTGCGGGTGATCTCCGTTTCGCCGAAGAAGACCGCGCAGGGCTCACCGCCCAGCAGTTTGCCCTCGTCCTCCGCGGCGACCTCCCGGACCGTGAACGTGGGGGGCGTATCCGGCGGGGCGTCCTGGGGGAGCTCCTCCGGGACGCTGGTATACAGCTCATAGACCAGATACGACGGTGTTTCCTGGCCGGGGTCCGAAGCGGCCGCCGAAGCGCTGACAGCGGGAAATTGGGCGGCCAGCGTCAGCACCAGCAGGAAACAGAACAGGGCTTTGACAGTTCTTTTCATAGGGTTCACCTCTTGTGTTCAGAATAGATGGCCAGGTTTCAGCCGGCAGGCGTCTCGTTCACCTGGGCCTCCACCGTCTGCCCGCCTAAGGGCACCAGCTTGCCCACCAGCACATAGCGGGCGTTGTCGTACTCATAGGTGCAGGTAGAAAGGGTAATGACATGGTCCTGGGCGGTCACTTCCACGTCGCTGCGGAAATTGGAGCGGGAAGAGGCCTGGTCGAGAAAAGCCTGGAAATCGGCGTCATCCACGAAGCCGATGTTGTATGTAGTGTTGTCCAGGGCGCCGGTGACATAACCGGAGAAGAGATCGATCCGGTAGTCCTGGGTGGGGGTGTTCAGATACATGACCGGGTGCTCGTCGTAGTAGGACTGGTCGGTATACTTCCGGATCCCTGCGAACATGGAGCCGTCGTTCATGTTGTGGCCGTACAAAATGGAGTGCCTGCCGGAGAAATCGCCGGGGCAGATCCAGTCCAAAAAGATGGTGCCGCTGCCGCTGTAGCTCCCGTCCAGGAAGCGGTGCAGATAGTAGTCGTTATCTGTACTCTGGGCGACGGGATAGTTGATGCGGGTGTCCTCGCAGTAGATCCAGCCCACCACGTCGGCACACTGCTCCAGCAGCGCGTCAAAATCCACGGAAATCGGGGATTGCTCCGTAGAGGCGGCGTTGGCGGAGGGATTGGCGGCGCTCTGGTTCAGAGCGGTCACGGAGGTGACGAACTGGCTGCGTATGTCCTTGTTCATTTCGTCAGACACGTGATACTCGTGCATGATGCCGTAAAGCCGGTAGGCGCTGTAGGCAAAGATGCAGACAAAGACCACACACAGGATCCCAAAGAAGATTTTGACAGGCTTTTTCATAAGTCGGCCCTCCCGGTACAGAAAAAAGTATTCTGTAAACCATTATACAACAAAAGGTTCTAAATGAAAAGCCGCCGCGACAGATTATTTCTTAATCTTCCCTTAAGAAAAACACCGGGAGACCGGGGCTTTTGGCCGCTTTCGAGAGTTAGACGGCGGAGGCGGGGAAAATGTTCCCGCAAAACTTGCGCGGCGGCAGCGGCCATGTTAAAATAAAGAAAAAAAACAGGGAAAGGACAGGCAGCGCCATGGTGCAGATCGAGAGATGCGGCGGGGAGTACCGGGCCGCTTTTACGGACATGTTTGTCAGCTACTCTGTGGATGACCTCAGGATGCAGGAAGAGGATCCGCGCCTCACGGCTCCGCTGATCCGGGAGAAGATCGCCCCTTTTTTCCTGCGCCAGGCGGAACGGGGACTCTCGGAGATCCGCATCGCCGTAGATGGCGGGATCGCCCTGGGCTTTGCGGTCTTTCAGATCGACCGGCCCGGGAGCGACTGGTGCAAAAGGCCGGGCTGGGGCTTTATCCGGGAGTTTTATGTGGAGAAGCTGGTCCGGCGGGAGGGGATAGGCCGCCTGCTGGCCGCCCGGGCCGAAGAGACCTTGCGGGAGATGGGGGCCCGGAGGCTGTATCTGACCACGAAAAACGCCGGGACCTTCTGGGAGGCCTGCGGCTATACCCAAACCGGCGGCCAGCTGGACAACGGCCAGTGGGTCTACGAAAAGGAAATATAAGAACATAAAATTCATACCGCTTTGCGGTATGAATTTTATGTTAATAAAGTTATGTTAACTTATGCCGCAGCCAGTGCCGCATACTGGGTATCCCGTTCCGCCTCGTAGGCGGCGATCTTCTCTACCCAGCGCCGCGCCAGCGCCTCCTCGCCCCGCCGGTCCTCCAGGCTTAGCTGCTCCTGCAGGGTCCGGCCCAGCCAGCGGCTGATCTTCTCCGCGCCGGGCAGGTTCAGGTGCAGCCCGGCGTCATAGGTGTCGGTGGCGTAATCCAGGCCGGTCTCCTCTGTCAGTTCCAGGAAATTGATATAGAGCAGACCCTGCTCCCGGGCATATGCCTCGATCTGCTCCTCCCACTGGGGGTACCAGTATGGGTACAGGCTGGGGGCCTTGACCAGGACCAGTTGGATCCCTTTTTCCCGGCAGAGGGCGGTGAGCTTCTCCAGATAGGCCCAGGCCCGGTCCCCAAAGCAGTAGTCCGGCAGGACGCGGCCCTGGGGCACGTTTTCCGCCGGCCGGGCCTCCACCCGCATGGTGAAGCCGTTGTGAGAGACGCTCTTGGAGCGGAACATATATTGCAGGTCCTCGACGCCAAGCTCGCTCCAGCGGCTGTGATAGCGCAGCAGGGGGAATACATAGTCCAGAAAGTGCTCCTCCTCCGTCATGGAGGCCAGGATGGAGCGGACCTTGGCCGGGGACCAGCGCATCCCCTCCAGGGTCATCCGGTTGTAAGCCTCCCGCTGGGGCTCGTCATACTGCATGGCCAGGACGTTGAAAACCACCGCATCGGGGGTCTCGTAGCGAAGAGTATCCTCTAAGAGATAATAGGACTGCCAGATGAGCTGCTGGGCGCTGCCCCGGATATAGCTGTTGATGCCGTACTCCTCCCAGAGTACCTTGGGGGAGAAGTTCTCGTAGACCTCGCAGTCCCCCAAAAAAATCAGGTCATGGTCCTTTTCCTCCCGGTAGTAGGCGCCGATGAGGGCCCCTTCCGGCAGCGTATCGGCGTATTTGGGCACCACCAGCCGCTGCAGCAGGAACAGGCACAGCAGCACCGGCACCGCCGTGAGCAGGAGGCGGGCCCAGGCCCGGGACCGGGTCTTTTCGGCGGCCATCGTCAGTCCTTGTCCTCCAGCTCCCGGATGAGAGCATAGAGGGCCTGGGCGGAGTTGAAGCGCTCCGGGGTGATCTTTTCGGCGGTGATGACCACGCCGAACCGGTCCTCGACCTCCGCGATGATGGAGACGAGGTCGAAGGAGTCCAGAATGCGGCCGTCGATCAATCGGCCGCAGGTCTCAAAGTCCACCTCCGGGTGGAGGGAACGGAGGATCTCCAGTAAAGCTTCCATGGCGTTTATCCTTTCGCGCGCATACCGCATACTTTTTATCTTATCCGTTGACCAGGGCCAGAGAGATGTATTCGATGGCGGCCACGGTCCCGTCTTCCAAAATAAAGCGCAGCTGCATGTTTCCGGCGGTATAGGTGAGCAGGTTCTTCTCTTCCAAGCCGGGCTCCCCGTAGGTCTGCCGGATCTTTTCCGCGCTGTCGCCGATCATAAGCCCCTCCGGGGTGGCCACGGAGCCGTCCCGGAAAATGACGGCGGATACATAGTCCTTGCCGTTGGTGGGATAGGTGTCCAGCTCAAAGCCGCTGTAGGTATACATCCGGTCGATGCCCTCAAAGACGCAGCTGGGAGCCTCGTAATAGGATACGGGCTCTCCCAGGGCCTCCACGATGGCGGCGGCCTCCGCGTCCACGTCCACCCGGACGCCGTTGTGGATAAAGGCGTAGCCGCTCTCGGCGGCCTCGGCCCTGGCGGTCCGGGAGGTGACGGACCCGTCGGAGAGGCCGGGGGCCGGCGTCTGGGCGGGCCGGTCGATGACGTTTTCCCCGCTGCCGCAGCCGGCCAGGGAGAGGACGGCCAGGGCGGCCAGGCACAGGGCGGCATATCTGTGTAGGATCTGCTTTTTCATAGGGCGCTCCCTTCAAAACTAAAACTGGTTGTAGATAAACTGGCTCTTATCATAACCTATTCCGTAGAACCCCATGAAAAGAACTACAAGAAACAGACCAAACCAGAGCAGAGCGCGGAGCGGATAGGGCCAGGCGGCGATCCGGTCCCGGACGCTGCCCCGGCGCTGGATCAGGCTCACCGCCAGCAGCAGCGCCAGCCCCGCCGCTAAGATGCCGAAATCCAGCGGACTTAGACCCAGGTTCAGCAGGGAGCCGTCCAGCAGGACGGCCCAGTTGCGGGCCGTCAGCAGGCTGCCGAACATGCGGAAAGTCGCAGGCACGT
Organism: uncultured Oscillospiraceae bacterium; assembly: GCA_947630375.1. Taxonomy (GTDB): domain Bacteria; phylum Bacillota; class Clostridia; order Oscillospirales; family Oscillospiraceae; genus Limivicinus. The sequence goes on from CANRHH010000002.1 coordinate 48,464, forward strand.
CCCGGTAGCAGTCGAACAGGCGCAGCGCGCTCATGAGCAGCACGGTCCGGACCACCTGGAAGCCCTTGAACCAACTCCGCTCCCGGACGGCAAAGCGCCGGTGAAAGCGCCGGTACAGAGGCTCCAGCTCCTGGGAGGCCATCAGCACCGCCCAGTTGGCCAGGCCCCAGGCCACAAAGTTCCAGCTGGCGCCGTGCCACACGCCGGTGGCCAGCCAGACGGCAAAGGAGGAGAGGTACACCGGCAGGCGCCTGCCCAGCGCCTGGCCCAGATGGCTCCGGGCAAAGCGGGACAGGCGGAGCATGGGCCTGGAGACGGAGACAGGGTAAAAGACGTAGTCCGTGAACCAGGCACCCATGGAGATGTGCCAGCGCCGCCAATATTCCTTGATGGATTTGGAGAAATAGGGGCGGAGGAAGTTTTCCCGGACCCGGATGCCCAGGGCCTCCGACACGCCGATGGTGATGTCGATGCCGCCGGTAAAGTCAGCATACAGCTCCAGAGCGTAGAACAGCATCCCCGCCAGGACATAGGCCCCCGTATACCGGCCGCTGTCGCGGACGATGGCGTTGACGGCCACCAGCATCCGGTCGGCAAGGACCAGCTTTTTGAAAAAGCCCCAGAGCATCCGCTGCAGGCCCCGGGAAAAGACGGCGGCGTCAAAGCGGTGCCCGGCGTAGAGCCCCTGGGACAGGGCCCGGAAGCGGCTGATCGGCCCCTGCACCAGCTGGGGGAAGAAGGACACAAAGAGGGCAAATTTGAAGAAATTCCGCTCCGGCGGCACCACGCCCCGGTATACGTCGATCAGATAGCCGATGGCCTGGAAGGTATAGAAGGAGATCCCCATGGGCAGGGCCAGGTCCCAAAAACCCAGCTGCCGCTGCCCGCCGAAGGCCCGGACCAGGCTGTTTATATTGCCGATGAGAAAGTTTACGTACTTGGCGGCGGCCAGAATGCCCAGGCTTAGCAGCAGCGCGGCCAAGAGTACCCGCTTCTGCCGTTTCCTGTAAGCGGCTTTGCAGGCCCTGCGGGCCTCCCGGTCCGTTTCGGCCCCGCCGGCCTTTAACAGCTCCTCCTGTTCCCGGGCCAGGTCCCCGATCCTTACCGCGGCCAGGTACACCGCGGCGGTGACCCCCAGCATGTACAGCAGGCAGGAGGGCCCCGCCGAAAAATAGAAAAGGATGCTGCCTGCCAGCAGCAGCTTCCACTGGTGCCGGGCCGGGCAGAGATAGTACAGGGGGAAGAGGAGCAGCAGAAAGCCGAGAAATTCGTAAGAGGTAAAGAGCATAAGCGGGCCCTCTTCAGCGGGCGGGGAGCAGCCGCCGCAGCGCGGCCCGGTCCAGCTTGCCGTTGGGGGTGAAGGGCAGCCGCTCCAGACGGAGGATCCGGTTGGGGAGCATATACCGGGGCAGCTTCTCCCGCAGCCCCTCCATCAGCTCGCCCTCGCCGGTCTCGCCCATATAAAACAGCGTGATCCGGCCCCGCTCCGCGTCATAGACGCAGGCCGAGAGCCCCACGCCGGGGAGGCTGTTCACATTGGCCTCGATCTCCCCCAACTCTATGCGGTGGCCCATGTGCTTGATCTGATCATCCAGCCGGGAGACGAAAACCAGCTCCCCCCGCTCATTCAGGCGGCCCAGGTCCCCGGTGCGGTAGATCCGCTCCGGGTAGGCCCGGTTGAGGGGGTTCTGGACGAAAGCCCGATCGGTGCGGGCAAAGTCGTTGTAATAGCCCAGGGCCAGGGAGGCGCCCCGGATGCAGATCTCCCCGGTCTCCCCGGGCGCCGCCTCCCGGCCGTCCCCGGTCAGAAGCAGGATGTCCGTATTTCGAAAGGGGCGGCCGATGGGGATGGGCTCACCGGGGGCAAGGTCCCGGTCCACGATGTAATAGCAGCACATGCCGGTTCCCTCGGTGGGGCCGTACAGGTTGATGAACCGGGCCTGGGGCAGAGCCTCCCGCCAGAGCTGAAACTGACGGAGGGGGAAGACTTCGCTACCGAAGGCCACGGTGCGCAGGGACTCCGGCCGGACGGTGCGGAAGGTGCCCAGGGCGGAGACCATGGTCAGCGCCGAGACCACCCAGCAGATGGTGTTGATCCTGTGCCCGTTCAGATATTCCACCAGCCGGACCGGGAAGAGAAACAGCTCCCGGGGAATGAGCCAGGTAGTGGCGCCGTATTTCAGCGTGGGGTACAGCTCCTTGAGGCAGGCGTCCACATACAGAGGGGTCTGGCTGCCAAAGACGGTGTCCTCCCCGATCTCCAGCACCTGGGAGAGCTGCTCCACATAGTCCAGCACAGACCGGTGGCAGGCGGCGACCCCCTTGGGCACCCCGGTGGAGCCGGAGGTGAAGACGATGTAAACCGGGTCGGTGTCAAGGGTCCGGTCATAGATCCGCTTCAGCGCCGCCTCGTCGACAGGGATATGGCAGATATCGTCAAACAAAACCGCTTCGGCGTTCCCGGCCAGGGCCCGGGCCCTGGGGAGGTTTGCCCCGTCGCAGAGGATCAGAGGGGTCTGTATGGTCTCTAAAATGAGCCGGATGCGGCTCTCGGGCATCTCCGCGTCGATGGGCACGTAGAAACAGCCGCCGGCGATCACGCCGAAAAAGGCGGCGATCTCCCGGGGGCTCTTGTCCATGAACACGGCCACCGGCCGGCGGCAGACGCCCCGGGCGCTCAAAAAACTGCCCACGGAGCGGGCCAGCTCCCGCAGCTGCCCAAAGCTGAGGGCCTCGCCCTCTCCGGCAAAGGCGATCTTGTCCGGCAGGCGGCGGGCGGTCTCTTCCAGATAATCCAGAACATGATTCTGCATAGCGGACCTCACGGTTTTCAGTTTACATCGGGGTATTGGCTGTGGTCGTAGTCGTGGGTGTTGCCGTGGTTGGAGGAGAAAAACATGAGCTGGGCGTCGGTCCACAGGACAATCCGGGGGCGGGTCACATGGGGCGTGGCGTCGAAGTGATACCAGCCCTCGCCCAGGTCCACCAGGTTCCAGTAATGAGTGCCGGAGGCGGTGGATTTGGCGATGTCCATGTTGGGGATCCCGGCCCGGGTCAGCAGCAGCCGGGAGGTACAGGCAAAGACATAGCAGTCCCCCTCGTGGAGGTTGAGGCCGTCGTAGGCGGCCTTGATCCAGTCCCCTTTGACCGAGCGGTCCAGGTAGACGACGGTGCCGGTCACATAGTCATAGATGGCGTTGACCTTGTCCAGGCCGCTCATGTCCTCGGTGAGGATCTCCGCCAGAATCTCATCCGCCTGGGCGTTCAGCGCGTCCCGGTCCACCGGCTGGGACCGGAGCTCTGCCGCAGGCGGGGCGGCGGCCTCCACCTGTCTGGCCCGGCCGTTTACGGAGAAAAAAGCGGCGGCCGCCAGCCCGGCCAGGGCCAGCAGCACCCCGCCCACAGCGAAGAGCCGCCGGTCCCGGCGGCTTCTTCTTTCTCTATGGGGCCGGCGGCTGGGGACCCCGGCCTGTGTTTTCGCAGCGGCTCTGTGCAAAGCAAACCTCCCGGGCCCGGCAGGGCAAACGGCGGCAAAGCGTATTTTCCTGAAAATTATAACGCATCCCCCGGGGAATGTCTACACGGCGGGGGAAGATTTAAGAAAAGTTAAGAAGTAAACGACCGCCGCACGGTTTTCCGTGCGGCGGTCGAAGCAGCGCGATCTTCAGCTGATCTTCAGCTCTTCCCAGAGGGTGGTCATATAGGCCAGGGCGTCGGCGTCCAGATTCCGGTAGGCGAAGCGGTTGTACAGCTCGCTGAAATTCTCGATGCCGGGGTAGAGAATCTCCACCGTCTCCTCGCCTAAGTCGTCCAGATAGCCCTCGTCGTTATACACCAGGGAGTTGGGGGAGGCGTAATAGGTGTATTCGGCGTTGGCAATGGCGGGCTCGGCGGAGAGCATGTAGTTGATGAAGATCTCCGCCAGCTCCTTGCTCTGGCAGCAGGAGGGGATGCACATGGCGTCCACATAGTAGTTGGTGCGCTCCGGATAATAAAAGCGCAGGTCCACGTTGTCCGCCTGGTTGTCCAGCATGGTGAAGTAATCCCCGGCGTAGTAGGCGCCTACGGCGGCCTCGCCGCTCTCCATCATGTTAAAGATCTCGTCCATGACCCAGCTCTTGATCAGCGGGGCCTGGGTCTTCAGCTCAGCCAGGGCCTGATCCCAGAGGGCCTTGTCCGTGTCGTTCACGTCCAGGCCCAGCTTATACTGGGCGGTGCCGAAAGCGTCCCGGGGGTTGTTGAACTGGACGATGTTCCCGGCGTACTTCTCGTTCCACATCAGGTCCCAGTCCCCGGCGTCGGCCTCGTCCACCACGTTGGCGTTGTAGATGACGCCCACCACGCCGTAGGTATAGGGCACGGAGTACTGGTTGTCCGGGTCATAGTACAGGCCCCGGAAATTCTCGTCGATGTACTGGTAGTTGGGGATGTTGTCAAAATCCAGAGGCAGCAGCATGTCTTCCTCGATCATCCGGGCGATCATATAGTCCGAGGGGATGATCACATCATAGCTGACGGCGCCTTTGGAGAGCTTGTTGTACATGTCCTCGTTGCTGGCAAAGGTGTCGTAATTGACGTGCAGAGTCTGGCCGTAGGTCTCCTTATACCAGGCTTCAAACTCCCGGACGGTGTCAAAACTCCCTTCGGAGCCGTCGGAGATGTACTCTCCCCAGTTATAGACGTTCAGGGTCAGCGTTTCGGAAGAGGAGCCGCAGCCGGTCAGCGCCAGGGCGCAGAGCAGCGCCGCGGCGGCGAGAAGAGAGACAAATTTTTTCAAGATAGCTACCTCCTGTGTCTTGTTATATTGTCTTGCTATATTTTTCAGACCGCGCTGCCGGGCTCCGCGTCCTTGTCGGACAGGTTGGAGATCAGCAGCAGGGCCAGGATCACGAAGAAGATAATGGTGGCCAGAGCGTACATCTTGGGCGTAACGGTCTTCTTTGTCATGTTGTAGATGCGGATGGGCAGGGTCTGGAAGCCGTTGCCGGCGGTAAAGTAGCTGATGACAAAGTCGTCCAGAGAGAGGGTGAAGGCCATGATGAGCCCGGTGACGATGCCGGGCAGGATCTCCGGCACCTCCACCTTGAAGAAGGCCCGCAGGGGCGTGCAGCCCAGGTCCATGGCCGCCTCGGGCAGGGACCGGTCCATCTGCCGGAGCTTGGGCAGCACCTGCAGGATCACATAGGGCAGGCAGAAGGTCACATGGGAGATCAGCATGGTCCAGAAGCTGAGGCTGGTGGCCGCGCCGAACAGCCGGCCCACGAACACGAACATGAGCATCAGGGAGATGCCGGTGATGATGTCCGGGTTGATCATGGGGATGTTGGTCACCGTGTCCATGGCGGCCCGGAGGGCCCGGCTGCGGAGCTTGTCGATGCCCACGGCGGCGGCGGTGCCCATGACGGTGGAGATCACCGCGGCACTGAAGGCCAGCAGCAGGGTGTTGCGCACGGAGTTGAGCGTCTCGTAATCCCGCAGCAGCTCCTTATACCAATACAGGGAGAAGCCGGAGAACACCGACAGGCTTTTGGCCTCGTTGAAAGAAAAGACCAGCAAAATGGCAATGGGGGCAAAGAGAAAGAGCATGATCAACGCCGTATAGACCTTGGCGGCAGGCTTCATGGTTCCGTCTCCTTTCTCAAACCGCGGCGCGCCGGTTGGCAAAGCGCTGCATGAACGCCATGCACACCAGCAGCACCACCATCAAAATGAAGGCCATCGCGGCGGCAAAATGCAGATTGTTGGCGGCGTACTGGCTCTCAATGGCGTCGCCGATCAGGTAGAACTTGCCGTTGCCCAGCTTCTGGGAGATGTAGAAGGTGCTGATCGAGGGGATAAGCACCATGATGATCCCGGAGACCACACCGGGCAGGCTCAGGGGGAAGATCACCCGGCGCAGGACGCTCAGGCTGCCGCAGCCCAGATCCCGGGCCGCCTCCAGGAGCTTGATGTCCAGCTTGGCCATCACCGAGTAGATGGGCAGGATCATATAGGGGAAGTAGTCATACACCATGCCGATGACCACGGCGGCCTCCGTGCCGATCACATGGATCTGCCCCAGATGCAGCAGGCCCAGGATGCCGTTGATGATGCCGGTGTCCTGCAGAATAGTCATCCAGGCGTAGGTGCGGATCAGGAAGTTCATCCACATGGGGATCATGATCAGCGTGATGAGGACTTTCTGGGTCCGGGCGGAGGAGCGGGCGATGATATAGGCCGCCGGATAGCCCATCAGCAGGCAGATCAGGGTGGACAGCACTGCCAATTTCAGAGAGCGGGCGAAGATCAGCAGATAGGTGCGCACTTCCCGGACAGCGCCGTCCTCCCCGGAGACGTTGGAGGTGGCGGTGAAGAAGCGGCTGACGTTTTCAAAGGTAAAGCGGAAATCGTTGTCCGTAAAGGCGTAGTAGGCCACAAACAGCAGCGGCACCACGATAAACAGCAGCGCCCAGATGGAATAGGGGGCCAGGGTCAGGCTTTCCCACAGGCCCGTCCGGCGGCGGACAGTCTCTTTTTTCATTCGTCCTCCCCGCTTTCCGCGTTGGACAGCTCATCCAGCTCGTTGGAGAAGGAGGAGTAGTCCCCGTACATGCCGGAGTATTCCGACTTCTTCATGATATGGATGGCGTCGGGCTCGATATAAAGGCCGATGTACTCGTCCACGTCCACGAAATCCGTGGTCTGGATCATCCACTTGAAGCCGCCGATGTCCACGATGATCTCATAGTGGACCCCTAAGAAGGTCACCGAGGTGACCACCCCCCGGAGCTGGCCCCGGTCTTCGGGCACGATGTCCACATCCTCCGGCCGGACCACCACGTCCACGGCCTCGTCGGCCCCAAAGCCCCCGTCCACACAGTCAAACTCCTGGCCGGAGAAGGAGACCCGCCGGTCCCGGAGCATGACCCCGTCCACGATGTTGCTCTCGCCGATGAAGTCCGCCACGAAGGCGTTGTTGGGCTCGTTGTAGATATCCACCGGGGTGCCGATCTGCTGGATGCGGCCCTCGGACATGACCACCACCGTGTCAGACATGGAGAGGGCCTCCTCCTGGTCGTGGGTCACGAACACGAAGGTGATGCCGGTGGCCTTCTGGATCTTTTTCAGCTCCTGCTGCATATCCTTCCGCAGCTTCAGGTCCAGCGCCGCCAGGGGCTCATCCAACAGCAGGACCTTGGGCCGGCTGATCAGGGCCCGGGCGATGGCCACCCGCTGCTGCTGCCCGCCGGAAAGGCTGGTGACGCTGCGCTTTTCAAAGCCGGTGAGGGCCACCAGCTCCAGCATCTCCCGGACCTTCTGGTTGATCTCCGCCTTGTTCACCCGTTGTTCCCGCAGGGCGAAAGCCACGTTTTCAAACACGTTCAGGTGGGGGAACAGGGCATAGCGCTGAAAGACGGTGTTCACGTTCCGCTTGTGGGGCGGCACGTCGTTGATCCGCTCCCCCATAAAGAGAATGTCCCCCTTGTCGGCCGTCTCAAAGCCGCCGATCAGGCGCAGGGTGGTGGTTTTGCCGCAGCCGGAGGGACCTAAAAGCGTTAAAAACTCGTTGTCGTAGATATCCAGACAGATATCGTCCAGCACCACCTCGCCGTCAAAGGATTTGGTGACGTTTTTCAGCTCGATGATCTTCTTCATGGCGGTTCCTCCGGAAAAAGAAAAATGACGTATGCCGTCAGCATACGTCACCTGGAAAACATCACAGCGCGGCGCCCTTACACCGCCGCCGGATCCCAATGGGTTTAGAGTCTATACAGCAAAGAAAGATTACTTTTACTACTCTTATTGACCATTTCACAAGTTTGTATGCTATGAAGCACTGGTTTATAGTTACCAACTTATAAAACTTGAGCTTTTAACTCAATCAATAAGGCAACAGAAGTTGCCACCGCGCCTGCGGTTTATCGGCATTCGACCCGGCTGTCCGTGTGGCCTTGGCTGCGTGAAAGCAGCGGTCGCATCTTGCTTTGGATATAGTGGGATCCAATTGAGACGACTTATTCTAACAATATTCACCTGTTCTGTCAAGAGAAAAAACTTCGCATAAAATCTTTTTTTTCACCGGCTGCCGGGACCCGGTGCCGGATTGACAGGCCGGGGGGAAAGGGGGTATAATTTACTCCTCCGGGCTTTGACAGCGCGGAGAGACCGTTTGGCCGGCCGCGAGGCGGCAGGGAGGAAAAGCGATGGGCTATGAGGAGAGACATACAAACCCGGCGGGCGGAAAGAGGCCCCGCCCGGCCTGGCAGCTGATCCTGCTGGATCTGGCGTTGACCGGGCTGGTGCTGTGCGTGTTTGCCCTGTTTCACCACGTGCTCCCCAGTGTGCAGCGCCGCCTGAACGGCCCCATGACGCCGATCGCCACGGTGACGCCTCTGGCCCCGCCGGTGGAGACCGCGGCGGCGGAGGCGTCTCCGGAGGTCACGCCGGACCCTAACGACTGGCGAGCCAAGTTTGCCGGCCGGTTCACGGAGGAGACGGTGGTGACGGAAAACAGCTATACCAGTCCCAACCTCTCTGTGGAGATCTCCACCCATGTGGTGACCATGGACAACGGCCAGCCCACCACCTATTATGTGGCGGATATCTATCTGGCGGATATCTCCGGCTTCAGGACCTGTTTCTCCAACCCCCGTTACCACGAGTCCGGCGAGAGCCTGGCCCAACAATATGGGGCGATCTTGGCGATCAACGGGGACTACGCCACCAACCAGAGCTACGGCCTGCTGGTGCGAAACGGCCAGATCTATATGGAAGAGCAGACCGAGAACGATATCTGCGTGCTGTATTATGACGGCAGCATGGAGACCTACGGGCCGGAGGAATACCGGGCGGAGGAGATCCTGAGCCGGGATGTGTACCAGAGCTGGAAATTCGGCCCGGAGCTGCTGGAGAGCGACGGCTCGCCCAAGACGGAGTTCAACACCACCTATGCCATCGTCAGCCGCAACCCCCGGACCGGACTGGGCTATTATGAGCCGGGGCACTACTGCTTTGTGGTGCTGGACGGGCGGCAGGAGGGCTACTCCTACGGGATGCCGATGGAGGGCTTCGCTAAGATCTTTTCGGACCTGGGCTGCGCCGCCGCCTATAACATGGACGGGGGGGACTCGGCCGTGATGGTGTTCAACGGCGCCGAGTACAACCGGCCCAGCCACGGAGGCCGGAACTTGGGGGATATGCTCTATATCGCGGAGCCGGACACGCCGTTTGAGGGAGAGGGAGAATGAGAGCTTTGAAAAACCTGTTGCCGCATCTGGCCATCGCCATGCTGCTGGGCCTGCTGGTCATTGCGATCTTAGACGAGTATAACCCGCTGATGAATTTTCTCACCAGCGGCGTCTCGAAAATTTACATCTTTCTGACGGTGGCCTTAGGCGTGGCCGTGGCGGCGCTGTACATAGCCCGGTGCCGGAGAGATTGAACGGATCTTTTTTCCCTTTTGCCCAAAATTGTGGATTGTTCACAATTTTGGGCAAAATATTTGGGCCGGCGGCGGCAATTTCCGTGACTATTTTTTGTTGAAGAATGGACGCGAGTATGGTAAAATATTAACATAGCCAATTTTGGAATTTCTCTAAGAGAGAGGAGCTTTACCATGTATACAGACCCGTATTTTGACCGTTTTATTTTGCCTGAGGATCTGACGGAGGCCCTGAAGAAGAGCCGCTACCACTGCTATCCCGAGAGCAAGGACCAGCTGATGGAGATGTGCTTCGGCCCCACCCACAGCTCCCGCTACGATGTGACCTATCCCATCGCCGGCCGGGGCACCGTGAAGGAGGCGGAGGTGGTCCGCTGCAAGAACGGCCCCGTTGTCAACTTTATGGAGGACTACATGCGCCGCCGGGACCCGGACTGCATGCGCATTGGAGACGAGCTGCCCACCGACAAGCCCCGCTTCAAAGACGTGTACGGTTACGAGTTCAGCAAGCTCCGGGCGGAGACCATGGACTGGCTCTCTACCCAGCAGGTGATCCTCCTGCCCTTTAAAGCGGGCGGAAAGTATTACGGCTATGACAGTTTGATGATCTGCCCCATGAACGCGGCCTTCTTTGCCCTGTCGGTAGCCAATATGTCCGGCTTCGTCAGCATTTACGACGTGCAGGACGGCTACAAGCCCCGGTCCATCATCTATGTGGCCCCGCCCTTCCGGCACACCCACTTTGACGGGCGCCAGGTGGTGGTCCACCAGCGCAGCGAGCAGATGCACGAGGTCTTTTCCTATAACCTGTATCCCGGCCCCTCCGCCAAGAAGGGCGTGTTCTCCATCCTGCTGGACGTGGGGGAGAAGGAGGGCTGGATCACCAACCACGCCTCCGCGGCGTTGCTGGAATCCCCCTATGAAAACGAGATCGTCTTCATGCATGAGGGCGCTTCCGGCGGCGGCAAGAGCGAGATGCTGGAGGAGGTCCACAAGGAGGAGGACGGCAAAGTTTTGCTGGGCACCCACACGGTCTCCGGCGAAAAATATTACCTGAACCTCCGCGAGACCTGCAAGATCTACCCCATTGCCGATGATATGATCCTCTCCCACAAGGATTTCCAGGACGGCTCCGGCCACCTGGTCATTGCCGACGCGGAGGACGGCTGGTTCCTGCGCATGGACGGGGACAACTACTATGGCAACAGCCCCATCTATGAGCGCATCAGCATCCACCCGGAGGAGCCCCTGGAGTTCTTCAACATGGACGGCATCCCCGGCGCCACCTGCCTGATCTGGGAGCACGTGCTGGAGTCCACCGGCAAGCGTTGCACCAACCCCCGGGTCATCATCCCCCGGGAGATGATCGAGAACATTGTCCCCGGCAACCAGCCCCAGGAGGTCAATGTCCGCTCCTTCGGCGTGCGGATGCCGCCCTCCACCCTGGAAGCCCCCAACTACGGCGTGATGGGCATGGTCCAGTTCGTGCCCGCCTCCATCGCCTGGCTCTGGCGGCTGGTCTCTCCCCGGGGCTTTAAAAACCCCTCCATCGCCGACAGCAACGCCGGCAGCGGCCTGAAGAGCGAGGGCGTGGGCTCCTACTGGCCCTTCTCCACGGGCCTGAAGGTGACCCAGGCCAACATGCTGCTGCACCAGCTGATCGACACGCCGGAGACTTTGAACATCCTCATCCCCAACCAACACATCGGCGCGTATCACGTGGGCTTCATGGGCGAGTGGCTGACCCGGGAGTATCTGGCCCGCCGCAACGGCACCGTCCGTCTCAAGCATCTGGTCCCGGCCCGCTGCCCCCTGTTCGGCTACTCGCTGGATGAGATGAAGATCGACAGCCAGTATGTCCGTCAGACCTTCCTCCGGCCGGAGCTCCAGTCCAAGCTGGGCTTTCAGGGCTACGACGCCGGCGCTAAGATCCTCACCGATTTCTTCAAGGAGCAGATCCAGGAGTTCCTGACCGACGATCTGGACCCCATCGGCCGCCAGATCATCGAGATCTGCCTCAACGACGGCTCCCTGGAGGAGTATCTGGCGATCACCCCGCTGAAAAACATCAAGTAAGAATTGCAAAATGCAAACAGGCGCAGCGAAAGCTGCGCCTGTTTTTGCTCAGGATGCGTTTTTGGGGACGGTCAGCCCTGTTTTCGCGGCAGCCTGACTGTAAAGGTCGTCGATCCGCCGCCGCTTGCGGCTGTTACCTCCCCGTTGTGGAGGTCCACCACTTTCTTTACGATCGCCAGGCCGATCCCGTTGCCCTCGGCGGAGTGGGATTCGTCCGCCTGGTAGAATTTATAAAAGATCTGGGTCAGGCGGTCCGCCGGGATGTCCTTCCCGGTGTTGGAGACGGCGACGCAGATCTCTTTTTCGCCCTCGGTGATCTCCACTTTGATTTTCCCGCCCGGTTCGGAGAATTTCACGGCGTTGTCCAGCAGATTGATCCAGACCTGCTTTAACAGCTCCTCGTTGGCGCAGATCAGGTGCTCCCCAAAGTCGATGTCCATGTCCAGGGCTTTCTGGGACCATTTGTCCGCCAAGATCAGGATCGCGCCGCGTATTTGCTCGGAGAGGTTGAATTTGGAGACGTCGGTGAGGATGGTCTGGTTTTCCACCTTGGTCAGATTCAAAACGTTGCTGGCCAGAGAGGACAGGCGCAGGGATTCCTCTTCGATGACGGTCAGGTACTCCTGCCTCTCCCCCTCGGTCAGGCTTCCGTGGCGCAGGAGCTTGGCAAAGCCGGCGATGGAGACGATGGGGGTCTTGAACTCATGGGAGAAGTTGTTGATGAAATCGTTCCGCAGGGCCTCGGTGTGCTCCAATTCCTCGGCGGCCCGGTTGAAGCTCCGCTGGATCTCCTGAAAAGCCGGGTAATCGCTGATGGGCCTGCCAAACTCCAGCCGCGCCCGAAAGTCCCCTTTTGACAGGCGGTTGAGCTGATCAATGACCCGGTTAAAGGGCTTCAGGTAGATCTTGCTGGCGGGCAGAGTCAGCAAAAAACCGATCACCGTGCTGATCAGTAGAATAAAAAGGAGGAGCTCGCTTATGCCGGGCTGCCCCTCCGTGGGGCGGAGCACATCAAATTTGACCAGCACATAAATAATGGCGACCGCCAGCAGAATAGCCACGGTGATAATGACAAATACGAAGAGGGATAAGAGCAGGGTAAGCTCAAAGCGCTGTTTATGTCCTTCTTTTTTCATACCTTTTTTACCGCCTTATAGCCCAGCCCGCGCACGGACTCGATGGCAAACTCATCCCAGCCCTCAAACCGCCGGCGCAGCCGCCCCACATGGACCGTGACGGTTTCCCAGCCGGTGTCGCTGTCGGCGCCCCAGATCTCATCCATCAGCTGGATGCGGGTAAAGATCTGGTCCGGGTAGGACAGGAGCTTATATAAAAGCAGAAATTCCTTTTGCGGTAGCTCCTGCCGCTCACCCCGCCGCGTCACGGTATGGGAATTGTAGTCCAGCGTCACATCGCCGATCACGATCTTCTGCTCACTGACAATCTGCGCGCGGCGGAGCAGCGCCTTGATCCGCAGCAGCAGCTTCTCCTCGTCGATGGGCTTGGTGATGTAATCGTCCGTGCCTACGAGAAAGCCCTTCTTCTCATCGGCCGGCAGATGCTTGGCGGTCACCATCAGGATCGGCAGGGTCGCGTCGGTCTCCCGGATCCGCCGGGTGAACTCATAGCCGTCCATTTTTGGCATCATCACGTCCAGCACCACCAGGTCAATGTGTTCATGGTCCAGCGCTTCCAGCGCCTCTTCACCGTCGTTGGCGGTGGTGACGGTGTAATTGGCGTTTTGCAAAAGCGCGCAGAGGAGCTTGCGGGTGTGCTTGTCGTCGTCCACCACAAGAATATGAAACATGGATCACGCCTCCGTTCTCTTGCCGGGACACGGAATGCTGAAATTTTTTCGCCCGGCGTGAAAAAGTTTCTTTTCAGTTTAGAAAAGGGTGCTAAACTTCCCCCAACCTGAAGCCGGAGGCCCTGATAAAGGCGGCCTCCGCCGGACAGAGGGAGATGTGAAATGGGTTTTCTGAAATGCGCCTGTTACCTTGCTTTGATCGGGATTCTCTCTTTCCCAGCGGGGCGGATCATTCCGAAGAGGTGGTTCCACCCGGAGCGGTTTCCCTACCGGAGCTATCCCTTTGAAGACGAGGGCCGGTTCTACAACAGGTTCAGGATCCATGTCTGGCAGAACAAAGTCCCCGATATGAGCAGGATCCTCCCCAAGTGCATCCCGCCCAAGAGCCTGTCCGGCAATTTCCGGGAGCGGCTGCCGCGGATGCTGCAGGAGACCTGCGTGGCCGAACTGACCCACGCGCTACTCTGCCTGGCCGGCCTGTACTGTATCAGGCTGTGGCCCGGTGCCGGCGGGATCGTGATCGCGGGGATCAACATCTTCATCCTGAACATGCCCTTCATCCTGATCCAGCGGTACAACCGCCCGCGGCTGCTGAAACTGTACCGGGAGGTGAGCGCTCCCCGTGGAACGGCTTCTATCATACCATAAATGTCCGAGGTATTCTATGACAAGCAAGAAAATTTTTTCAAAGCCAATGGTCGATTACCGCAGGCTCCGCTTCAGCAACATCAACAGCGAGGAGTACCGGCATGTGTGGTATTTGCTGTATTGGCCGGTATACGGCCTGCTGTTCCTGTTCGTGGAGCGGTTCTATTCCGTGGGCAGCTACCATGTGATGCACTGCCGGGCGGACGACTGGATCCCGTTTTGCGAGCTTTTTCTGATCCCGTATCTGCTCTGGTTCGTCTGCCTGGTGGGGATACACCTCTATACACTGCTCTATGATATCCGGAATTTTAAGCGGATGATGCGCTTTATCATGATCACCTATTCTTTTGCGATCCTGGTATATCTGCTGTATCCGACCTGTCAGGAGCTGCGCCCGGCCACGTTTGCGCGGGACAATCTGCTGACCCGGTTCATGGCGGCGTTCTATCGGTTCGACACCAACACCAACGTGTGCCCCTCGATCCATGTGATAGGGTCGCTGGCGGTCCTGTTTACGGCCCTCCACTGCCGGGGACTGGGCCCGGCGTCCAAAGCGGCGCTTGCCGTTCTGGCCTTTTTGATGTGTATCTCGACGGTTTTTCTGAAGCAGCACTCCCTGATCGACGTGGCGGCGGCCATCCCGGTCTGCCTGCTGGCCTATGTCTTCTGCTTTCATACCCCGGCCAGGCGAGCGAGGCTCCAGACGGTGGGGAGCGTATAGCGCGCCTTGCGCATGACAAAAACAGAGAAGAGAGGAAGAGCGTTTATGCGTGTTTTGATCTTGAGCTGCAACACCGGCGAGGGGCATAACTCCTGTGCCAAGGCTTTGAAGGAGCTCTTTGACGGCAAAGGGCATTATTGCGTCATAGAGGACGCCCTTACCTTTATTTCCCCCTTTGCGTCCCGGGTGATCTCCCGGGGCCATACCCTGATCTACCGGTATTTTCCCGGCCTGTTTCGCCGGGGATACGCCTTTGCCGAAAAACACCCGGCGACATATGGCGGCGGTTCTTTTCTGAACCGGTTTTTCTGCTCCGGCAGGCAGCGCCTCACAGAATATATCGATTCCGAGGATTTTGATGTGGTGATCTGTACCCATACCTTTGCCGGGATCATTTTGACCGGGGCGAAAAAGGCGTGCAAAACGGATTTTTACACCGCCTTTGTGGGGACGGATTATACATGCAGCCCCACCACGGAGATCTGCGACATGGATGTATACTTCATCCCCGACGGCGCGCTGAAAAAGGAATACACGGATTACGGCATCCCGGAGTCGAAGCTGATCCCCAGCGGGATCCCCATACGGCAGATGTTTTATGAGGATATGGAGAAGGCTGCCGCCAAAACGGCGGAAGGGGTCGGCCGGACCCATAAACACCTGTTGGTCATGGGCGGGAGCATGGGCTGCGGCCGGCTGGACCGTCTTCTGGACCGGCTCTCGGACGCCCTGTGGGAGGATGAGGAGATCACCGTCATCTGCGGGACCAACCGGCATATGCGGAAAAAGCTCAGCAGAAGGTACCGCAAGACGCCGAACATCCACATCCGGGGATATGCCGCAGATGTCCCCTGCCTGATGGACAGCGCGGATCTCTACCTGACAAAGCCCGGCGGCATCAGCGTGACCGAGGCCAAGCAAAAGCATCTCCCGATGATCTGCCTGAACGCGGTAGCTGGCTGTGAAGAATATAACTGCCGGTTTTTTGTGAATAAGGGCTGCGCGGTTTCAGACAATAATATAGCCGCTCTGTCCGAACAGTGCCTGGCTCTCCTGCGGGGCGAGGAGGAGCGCATGAAACTGGAACAGAACTATGATGCCCTGGAAAATAAAAATTCCGCCCAGGTTATTTATGACTATCTGACCGGCCGGGTGCTGCTGGGAGCGGCTGTCTGACAGATCCTGTATGAAAACAATGAGAGACTTTATAAAAGACGGCATCGAGACGGTCTGCGGCCGGTTCAAAGGTAGGGCGGCCGGCTCAAAAAGCGAGTATGCCTGCCAGAAATATTTTGCCCGGGAGCTTCAGAAATGGAGCGACCGCGTGGAAACAGAGGCGTTTCGGCTCCATCCGAAGGCGTTCTTAGGGTGGATCCTCCTCTGCGCGTCGGCGGAGCTGCTGGCGATCGTGCTTCTCTGGATCGGCGCAGTTTCAGGCCGGAAGGGCGTGCTGTGTACGGCGCTGCTGCTGACGGCGTTTTCTGCCTGCCTGGCGTGGTTCGAGTTTTTTCGGTACCGGGAATTTATTGATTTCCTGTTTCCGGCGGCCACCTCCCACAATGTGTATGCCGTCCGTGAGAGCGAGGAGGCCCCGAAACGGCGGATCATCTTCGGCGGCCATGCCGACGCGGCCTACGAGTTCACCTTTGTACGCAAAGCAAACGGCACGCTCTGCGTGCCGCTGATCGTGCTGTCCGTCACAGGGGTCATCTGCCTGCTGGCCGCCTCCGCCGTATCGACCGGCGCTGCCTGGAAAAAATCCTCCCTCTCCAGAAGGATCCGGACCGGGGCGGCCATCGTGGCGACAGCCTTCGCGCCGGTATTCGTGCTGTTTTTGTTTTTCACCAACTGGAAGTGCGTCACCGACGGAGCCAATGACAACCTTTCGGCCTGCTACGCGGCGTTTGCCGTGATGCGGCACCTGGAAGAGCACAGGATCCGCTTTAAAAACACGGAGGTCTGCTGCCTGATCACCGGCTCCGAAGAGGCCGGGCTCCGCGGCGCGAAGGCCTTCGCCAAAAGACACCGGCAGGAGCTGACCGAGGTGGAGACCGTTTTTATCGCCATGGATACCCTGCGGGAGACCGGCCAATTGCAGGTATACACGAACGGCATGCTCGGTATGCAGAGATCCAGCGAAGCCGTGGGGGACCTGGTCTTAAGGGCGGCTCGGGATTGCGGGGCGGAGCTCAGGCTGGCCAAGCCCTATCCCGGGGCGGTGGACTCCGACGCGTTTGCCCAGGCCGGGCTGCTCGCCTGCGGGCTGTGCGGCGTGGACCATGATCCGAAGCCCTATTACCACACCCGGCTGGATACCGCAGATAACATAGACCCTGACTGTATCGAGCTGTGCGCGCGGATCTGCCTGCGCGCCGCGGAACTTTACGACCGGCGGGGGATAGGGGAGCGGGCCTGAGTCCCGGAGGAGAGACCGTTTAGCAAAAATTGCATCTTTTTTCTTGCATATCTCCGCGGCAGACGCAAAAGATAAGCACGGGCAAAAACCCAATTCGAGAAAAAGGAGATGCAAACTATGTCTACCAGAAACAGCAATCATCTTGTGAACCCCTCCGCTCGCGACGCGATGGATAAGTTCAAGATGGAGGCCGCCTCTGAGGTTGGCGTGAACCTGAAGAACGGTTACAACGGCGATCTGACCAGCCGCCAGGCCGGTTCCATCGGTGGCCAGATGGTCAAGAAGATGACTACCATACGATTTACGAGTTTCCACCGAAATGACCGCACCGCCATGGGGCACGATACCGAGGTAAAATACATATCTTTGATTACTGTTTAAGGGGGATTTTGAATGAAACAGTTGATTTCCTGCACTTATAGCATGGATACGCTTTGCGTGGAATTGCTCTTTTCTGACCGCACCCGAATCGCCATTGATACTGTCGCCGTCGAGAACGAGTTCGCCGCCAATCTGTACCAGCGCTCAGAGCTGGACTGGCTGCTCTACAACAAGCCGCTGGAATACGCCCAGCTTGTCCTGGGCGGCGGGCTAGAGGAGTATATACGAGAGGTACCAGAGCACAGGCTGGCGAATTAAGAACGTTGAAGAACACCTTGTTGGCGAAATAATACCAGCAAGGTGCGTTTTTTATCGTAAGCGCTAAATAAGGACCCGCCTACCCAAAAAGGGAAAAAATGAGAAAATCTCCAGTAGACTCTAACGAACTACTATGTGGCCTGCGAGTATACGGACCTGCGGCTTGGGATTGACGGTCTGGCAGCGCTTGTCATGACCCAATACGGCAGGAACTACAGGAGGACAGCCTGTTTCTGTTTTGTGGCCGGCGAACGGACAGGATCAAGGCTCTGTACTGGGCTGGAGACGGATATGTGCTGCTATACAAGCGATTGAGCAACGGACGGTTCCAATGGCCGCGTAGTGAGCAGGAGCTTATGAATAATATCCGAAATGCGGCAGAGGAGGTCATCTTCCAGGAACTGATTTATGGGGAGAATGCCGTATGAACCTTCTGGAAGAATTTTGGTATGGCAACATTGAACCGACTGAATATGACACAAACGCCTGCGAGGAATATAGGGAAGTGTTTCGCCTGATTACCCAAAACGAAGAAAAGCATCAGGCTACCATGACGGATGAGCAGAAGGAGCTGTTCTCTCAGTATACGGACGCTGTTCGTGAATATCAGACTATGGCAGAGTGTCTGCTGTTCCAGAACTGCTTCAGGCTCGGTGCCAGGATGATACTGGAGATTATGCAAGACAGATAGTTCTTAAACGACAGCACCTGTTGATCATAGTCAATCAACGGGTGCTGCTATGTTATTGGTTCGCTTCAAGATATTGACCATAGGTATAAATATTTTCAGCTCCAACCAAATCAACCAGAAAAGCTCTAAATGAAGCATCTATTGGTACGGACACAAAGAAAAATAATCTTTTTCTTGGTCTTGAACAACACACATAAAACAGATTTCGATTCCTTTCAAAGGAAGTCTGCTTCCCATTTGGTATAGGGGTACGTCCTGTTATCATCGGCGCATAGGTTTCAAATTGATATTGATTCCATCCTTTACTGATAACAAAGACAACATTATCGTATTCCTCGCCCTTAACGCCGTGATCCGTCGAAAATTCTGCTTCAGGATATAGAAATTCAATTGCGGCCCGAAATTGGTTGTAATCCAAATCTAAAACATCACGGATTGTTGCATCCAAGCCATAGAGCGTATTAGGAGCATCAAAATACAGATGATAGTATCCATCAATCAATGATGGAACAGGAACCAACTTTGTCTCTACGATGGTATTAATAACATCAATGGCTTTTCCATCACGAGCTTTCTTTAGTTGCGCTTCAAACTCTTTCCACTTCATCTTCTCAGATTTTTTTGTGATAGGATAACGCCTAATTCCAAGCGTATCAAACAGAAGCTGCATATTTGATGTGCTGAGTGCTTCGTATATCGGTTCAACGGTATTCATGAAGAACAGCAAAAATGGATCTTGTTTATCTCGAAGTCCATCATCAATAATAGCTAATAGCTGCTCATATCCTTGCTGAGTGGCCAGAACTTTATGAGTTATCATCAAAATCTTTAAATTTTCATCCTTTGGCACATTTTTCTTAATGCATTCTGAAAGTTGGTACAGTCTGGATTTCAGTTCTTCTGCTGGGAGATCGTCTTTGAATGTGCGATCTAATCGACGTACTCCGGAAAAATCATCGCAGGTTACAACAACTACTTCGCCTTCGAAATTATCTATTGCAGATTGTTGTGGCAAATCTGGGCGAATTTCATTCAAGAGATTCACAATTCTGGGGGCTGATCTAAAGTTTGAGCCTTTTTTGATTTCTACAAGATTGCTATGCTCTATCGCACCGCAGGCATTATTGCTTTGGTAAATAGTTTGCCACGCATCTCCGAAAAAGCCAAATTGTGGTCCTATTCCTTCAGCAATAAAGAAGTTTACAAAACGTGTGATAATCGGCTTATAGGAATCCTGGTATTCATCAATTAAAATCAAAGGGTAATTGTCAGAGAAAACACGACGGAATTTTGCATTATCCAACAGAGTACAGAAAAGTTTCAAAACATCATTATGGTGCAAGTAATGTACTCCTTGGGACACATAACGGTGTCCTAAGGTATAACGAATCTCCAATACCTTGCTGAAGTCTGTTTCCGTCGGTGTTAACGACTCATCGTTATCGATAATGCGCATAAGAGTACTTTGGTACTGCTTGATTGCACTCCAAGCAAAGGAATGAATTGTCGACGGAAGAATAAATGAATCTTGGGATAACCTCTCTGCGATTACATCAACAGCTGCATTTGTATATGTAATACATATTACATTTTGTTTTTTTCGGCGATAATCCTTCCACTTATTTGCTTGAATCCATTCGATAACACGGTTTAGTGAGTAGGTTTTTCCAGAGCCAGCGCCTGCTTCCACACGAAAGCTACGCCCAGCCTTGAGTGTAGCAATAATTTGTTCGTCGACCTTGTCTGCTTCTGCTTTAGCTATTTCATAATTTGAAAGGTCGCAATTCTTGGACAATTCTCAACACCTCCTTACTCAAGTACTCGTTGCTTATTAAGCCAGATCAAACCATTTTTAATATATTGGGGAATAGAATAGTTGGGGTTATTGCAAATCAGGTTCAGTGCAAAGTCAGTCTTGCTTTTCTCGGTAAACTCCAAGTCTTCTTCCGCAACAGGTTCCACGAGTCCATAATGATTACGATTCACATTCATTACAGCTTCTTCCAGGGATCTGCCGCATATCCCATTTTCCAAAGTTTGATATTCGATATGACATTTCCCCAAAGTCTTTTCCGCATCTGTTGCTGAGGTAATATCAGCAAGTGAAATCATATCTTTGCTATTCTGCGGAATACCCTTAATTTCACGCATCCACCATTTTATCGTTGCATTGGAGGTGGTCTTACCTTTGCTGACAACTGCCTTTGTTCTGCCATCTATCATAGAATCTATATCTGTAAGAATTAAGCAAGGTAAGCCAAGGAAGTCTGCAAAAGGTATGAATTTATATGCGTATGCCCCTCCAATTTCAATCAAAGCATAATACTGTGCAGGCAGTTTATACTTTTCTGAATCAAACAGTTTTTCTTTCTCACATTTTTCTATAATGTCCGGCAACATCAGCCGCTCTGAAGCACCTTCAACAAAAATAATTTTATCTGCAAAGAACAAATCGCATCTGCTAAGCGTAAGGTATTTCTTGATGAAATCCATATTGTCGGCATTTTCTTTAGCAAAAACATCAAGGTTCTTATATACAACTCCAGATTTGGATTTTTGTGCATATCGGATTTTTGAAAAATCCATAGTATTTGCTATATGTGCAGAGTGTGTAGTTAAAAACGTCTGGATATGAATGGTTGTAATTTTTGCAAGAAAGTTTTCTAAATGTTCAGCAAACGCATGTTGCATTTGAGGATGCATATGTGACTCTGGTTCTTCAATAAACAACAACGGAATGCAGGCTTCTCCCTTCTTCTCAACATCTCGTGCAAACGCAGCTAAGAGGAATTCCATTTTAATTAAATTCTTGTATCCGAGTCCATTATGAGAGCTGGGCAGGCGTTCGTCTCCGGTGCCAGAGTGATATGAAAGATGTGTCTGGTTTTTTATCTGATCGTCGATCTTTAACTCAGTAATAACGCCAAGCTGTAATTCTTCAACATTAGGATAGCCAAAACCAACTGCTTTGTTAACCAAGTCACTGAGTATTCGATCGCTTTCTTTTTGCACATTTTTGTTTGCACTATCAACTACTGAGCGGAGCTCCTTGACCTTTTCCGCTATGTCCGGAGTCAATTCTTCCTCGTTCAAACTGAAATACTCTGAAATCAATGAACTAAGGGACTCATTCTTTTGAGTACCATCTTCGCCAAGTATGCGTTCTGCAGGAATCGGATAATAAGGAAAAAGGTCTTCAAGTTCTCTGTGGTTCTTAACTTGCCGATCTTCTAAATTCTTCGGATTAACCGCATAGATGGTTAATCCAAACAACTTCGTAAAATTGCTTACAAGTACATCATGCATTTCCTCTGTTTTGGGATTAAACTTGCCCTCGCTATAGCAACTATCCTTAAACAGTTCCCACAGTTTGTTTTCGTCAATTTTCAACTGATATTCCACCCGAATTAACGCTGTAGTAGTATCAACGTCAACATCGATAATGAAAGGCGATAACGCTCCCAATTTTACATTCGGATCATCCAATGAATAATCAACTAAAAATTCTATAGAAATAGTTTCTATATTTTTGCAGAGATCCTCATAACTCAACTTTTTCTCCATGAACTGCAAAAACAAGTTGTGGAGACCTTTTCTCTTTGACAGAGGATAATCATTGTAAGAAAAATCGCTACCTTGCAGCACAGTATTGATGCAGCTACTACAGGAAGTCTTGGCGGTATTGTTCCTACCAACAATGAGAGTTGTTTTTGCATCGACATCCAGTTTAGCATCAATAAGCAATCTATAATTTTTGATTCTAATTTCTGATAATTGCATATTTGCCTCCGTTTTTATCTGTAGTAAACTGTCAATCGTTTGTAGCTACCATATCATTTTTCTTCCTTATTGGTACTTTTTCAGTTACTGAGGATATAGATCAAATCTGCTGCTGAACCTTCATCAGGACAAATAATTTTGATAGAAATCCATGCCTTTTTAGCTTTGGACTTTGTCTTATCTCCAGTTGTTACTGAGCGTTTTTGCTCATGCTACGAGAAACAAATAATTATAATCTATCGCTGTATGGCAATGATCTCATATAACTATCCATCCATTCCCAATCGGGAATATAGCCATCATCAGAAAATTCGTGTGTTTCATCAAACAAAATACCATCAGCATCGCGTTTAACAGGAAGCTTTATAGTAAAGTCTTTTCTGAAATGGGCATTCAATTCACGTCCAAACGCTTGATATTTGATCTTACATTCATTTCGAATGAGCGTAGCAATGAATAGTTTGGTGTGAACTGACAAGGGAACTTTTTCCTGTAATACAGCTACATTTTGCGCAGTATAGAAAGGTCTCTTTTGAATGAAGCAAGAACCTAAAAAGCTACCTCCCAAAGCTAAAGACATTGCTCCTGCAGGAAACGGTTTTTCTCCTTCTATTTCATCCACGAAGTCTACAACCCCATTGCCATTACTATCGCGGGAAACATAGTTGTATTTGGGCTCATCACTCGTAGTAATGACTGCATCGATTCCATTTCCCATGCTACAAACCAAAATGCGATGCAGAAAAAACTCGTGCCATGTTTTTGTGTTCAGTTCTGGCGGTATTTGCTCAGTAACGGCTGTTTTTATGGGTTTATGGTGAAGAGATAAAATGTACTTTTCCATAAACGCCCAATCTGGAGTTATGGAATCAATACTTGGAAGTAAAAGGGTGTCAGATAAATATTTATCTTCCGTTACTTTCCTTCCGTATGTGTACTTATATTGATTTGACATCAAGATGGTTCTGAGGAACAAATAAACTGCAGGTTTTCTGTATTCGGTATTTTTTAGTAAAAGAATCTTCGCTGAATCGCCCACGACACATCCATGGGGCTGAAATGCTACAAATCCAGCGGAGCCAGTCCTTGCAACAGTAAGGCAAGGTTCTTCTACATAGGTGTAATTCATCGCTTTACAATAATCTTTGCTTATATAGCCAATGCACCCATTATTATCAGCTCCACTTTGAACAGCAGGAAAATTACCAGGATTATCTTCGATTTCCTCCTTAGTAATTCCGATGCCATTATACAGAAAGAAAATATCAGATGCAGAAAACGGCTTCCAATCAGAAATATTAAGTTTCATATATGTAGCCCTCTTTGACTAAGTACGAAAGATAGTCATTTATTGTTTTCTGAAAATCTTCAGCAACAAGTGTTGAATAATCCGTTTCCATATATGCCTCAGCAAGCCATTCGTCTTTCCACGAAACGCGATGCATAACAGATAATCCTGGCACTACTTTTTTGTTCTTGTACAGATTAAGCCAGATTTCTTCCGTTTTATTCCATAGGCTATTGCCGTCTGCATCGGTACGTTCAACACGACCCAATCCTTTACGTTTGATGAACTTGTCATCTTTGTAATAACCGAAGAAGGTTTCTTTATTTGCTTTTTCATGTTTTTGGGAAAGATCAAAAATCATACAACAAGCAACCGCTGCCGCTCCGGGATAGAACATTTCTGTAGGAAGCGAAAATACGGCATCGAGAGTATAGTTATCGAGCATTTTCTTTTTGAATGCTTTTACATCGCCACTGTTGCCAATAGCAGCTTGCATAGGGAGTAATACTGCCATTTTACAAGTAGACGGGACATGGCGAGCTACCCACTCTACAAAATGCAATCCTTTAGATGGATCTTCCTTTTTCTTGGCATTCCACCCCTTGGTATAGTCTGGATCACAACACTTTTTAGTAGCGTTATAAGGGGGGTTCATCAAAACAACATTAATATTGTTCTCTGCAATCCATTTGGCCCGCTTAAACATAGAATCCTGAACAACATTTGAATTGCCGTCACCATGAATCAACATGTTGGTAGAGGAAAGGCCAAATGCTCCCTCCTCATATTCAATGCCGAATATTTGGTTCTTCTTGACTTCTTCACGCTCTTCTTCAGTATCGCAATCATCCATTGCATCTGTCATAGCTCTAACAAGAAAAGCACCACTTCCGCAACAAGGATCTAATACACGGGAGTTTTTGTTTACACCAACCGCTTTGCTCATAAAATCACAGATGTGATCAGGAGTAAATGCTTGGTTCTTATCGGACTTCCCGACATATTTATTGAATGTAGTGAAGAACAGGTTTAATAAGTCTTGTCCAGCGGTGCTCTTGTCGTTAATATAGGGCACAACATTATCATCAATGAATTGTAAAATATCCTCAAGTTCTTTATAGGTTAAACTTGTAACATCCTGATCATCGAGAACCTTACTGTTCAGAACAGCAAGCTTTCCTGCTTTATTCAAACTACCGCCACGAGTGAGCAATCCTTCCAGAATATCTTTGATACTCTTCAAAATGACTCGTTCGGGAGCAAACTTCTTTCCAGTTCTGGGGTCGAGTGTTTCTTTTACGTTCTTATAAACAAGGCCGTTCTTGAGAGCCAAAAGACAAGTGCCAACAAACTGGCTGCGCAGTTTTTCGTTGATGCCATCCGAATGAAGTTTTTCATTAAGTGTTTTAATAGAATCAACAACTTTGATTTTGTCGTTTACTCTACCGAAACACAAGTTTTCGTACTCTTCAAATGTGCAAAGAACGGTTTCTTCTTCCATACGATGTTCGTCGTCAATAATGACAGATTGCCCGTACCAAACCCACACATCATCGCCATCAGTTTCTGCAAGAATAGCAACGATCTTTTTATCCGAGTATGCTTTTTCGAAGCGAACATAGTCCTGTAACTGACCTTGGATTTTGGCTTTATCCCAGCGGCTGAATTTGTTTTTACATTCCACAAGAACTGCCAACCGTTCATTTTCAAAACGGAGGTCAAGAAATTTGTGCTGTGTTCCGGTGGTGGCCTTTTGATAATCTTTGATGTCCTTGCCAACAGATTTTAGCGCTTGAGCGTAGCTGAATTCGCCGGTTTCGGTGTTCCCAACACGATACTTGTCACCGATTCTGTTAATTATTTCAAATCTATTCATAGTTATTCTCCTTTGCTCATCCGTGGTTGTGCTCCAACGCCAGCTCAATCAGTCGATCTGCCTGATCTGCCATAAACAGCGGGATGTTCAGTACATCTCCATCCAGCTTCAGGTTGTCCAAGGAAAAGCGAATGCGGAGATTGACTTCTTCCGGAAACAGTTCCTTGAACTTTCTCAGGCTCTTGCTGGCAATGTTGGTTTCGGACTTGACTTCTACCGGGAAGATGTCATTTTCCCGCTGAATGAGGAAGTCCACCTCATAGGGCGGGTTGTTCTGGCTCCAGTAGCGAGGCAGCACCTCGAACTGTGTGACGAGCGTTTGCAACACATAATTTTCCGTCAATGCTCCCTTGAACTCCGTAAAAAGCCGGTTGCCCTCGCCGAAGGCGGTAGGAGCCAGTTGAGCCAGACGCCGCAAAAGGCCCACATCCACCAGATAGATCTTGAAGGCGGATAAATCGTCGTATGCGGCCACCGGCAGCCGCGGTGCGGTGCTGCGGTAGACCTTATGCACCAGCCGGGCGTCTACCAGCCATTGCAGCGCGTCCTCATACTCCCGCGCCCGCGCGCCATCCTTCACGACCTTGTAGATAAACTTTTTGTTCTCCCGGGCAAGCTGGGAGGGCACTGACTTCCAGACCAGAGAGATCTTCGGAAACTCCTTGATATCCGGGTGCTTGGCAAAATCCCGCTCATAGGCCCCGATGATGCCGGAGAGGGCCTCCTGCATGGCCTGCACATCCCGCTCCTGGGTCCACATCAGCACCGGCTCCGGCATCCCGCCGGTGACATAGTACATCTTGAGCTTTTCCGTCAAGGGATTATAAAAGGCGTCCGGGATAGGCTCGATGCTGTCTACTGTGTTCAGGTACTCTGCCAGATTTCCGTCCCCGTTGGCCATCAAAAACTCCGTGAAGGTCATCGGATCAATCTGCATGAAGTTGACCTTGCCCACCGGAAATGAGGATGGCTTTGCCAGAGCGATCCCCAGCAGCGACCCGGCGCAGGCGATGTGATACTGCGGCGCGTTCTCACAAAAATATTTCATCGAATTGATGACTTTCGGGCTGTCCTGTACCTCGTCAAAGATAATCAGCGTCTTTTCCGGCAGAATGCGCTGCCCGCTGGCCAACATGAGGTTTTGCAGGATGCGCTCTACGTCCTTGGTGGTTTCAAAAAATTGCTTGTATTCCTCGTTTTCATCGAAGTTGAAGTAGGCCACGTTGTCATAGTACCGCTTGCCAAACTCCTTCAGCACCCAGGTCTTGCCCACCTGCCGCACGCCCTTCAGAATCAGCGGCTTACGGTACTTGGAGTTTTTCCACTTCAACAGCTCGTTCAAAATCAATCGTTCCATCGCGCACCTCATCACACTTTTATACAACTATCAGTGTTAATTTTTCACATTTTTATATCATTATATGCTGGAACGCTGAAAAAAGCAAGAGGAAACACAGATGATATGAAGCAAGATCTTATGAACGAGCCGCTGCACAGCCCCTATTGCGCAGCGGCTCATTTGGTCTCGCAAAACAATTTCAAACTGAACGTGTAATTCTATCATTTTTCTGCATAGTAACATTGCAAAAAATAATACTATTTCGGTGTTAGTTTCGCATTTCATATTTAATATATCTGGTGACCTTTAGGATTAAAAAGTCTTTTCCCATCCTCCTCTTGTTGAAAGACATACAGATGTTCTACGTTTCCCCTATCACCTAAAGCAAATACTCTTTTGGCTATATTCTTTGTATTCAATGGATTTGTTGAAGCAAAAACATTCATTACCGGAACCTTATTGAGTTTTCTCACTTGGTTAATAGTAGCTTCAATTAGCTTTTCACTATAATGTCTTCCAACATCTTCACCATTGTTACGACTAATCTTAATAGTAAAAAGCTTTCTTTTCGGCATTGGTATTTGATCATCTTCAATTACATATGTATCCTCCAAGATTAAATTGATTTCCTGGAGGCCCTCATCTATATTATGCTTCGCAATTATACATTCCGGTTCGTTATCAAGAATTGGATAATCTTCATTATTCAGAGGATACTCAACAAAAGTTCCTTTTATTACAAGCTTAAACTGCAAATAAATGGGAACAAGGACAAGATCGCATTTCTTTATCCTTAGAATCTTGGCGCAAAACCAATACCATTCGTACCAGTATTTATGATACACTCTTTTACTATTCATGATATAATTTGCATTAATCTTCCATATTACGTGCAGAGCAGTAATCAAAAGTATTACAGAAGCAATATAGCCTCCACGTGAAATTGTGATATGATATATCAGGTTATCCGGTGAAAGAGAATTGTCTTTCAGATATTCCCTAAATAAATTTTGTAAATCAACAACAAAAGGAATTATAATTGAAATTATTAGTATAATAATTTCTAATAACTGTCTTATATTACTTTTAACAAAGCTATAAGCCTTTTTCATCTTTTATCTTCTTTCTTTAAAATAAAGGCCTTCGGAATCTTTTGCGCACTCAAAGACTTCTCGAATTTCTTTAGTTACAAAATCTCCAACCCATAGCCTCCATTCTTCCGTTCCTGCGATGATAAAAAACGCATATTGACAACCTGTCTTGTCAGACTTCATTGTTGCATTCCAATCTTCCCAGTCAATGCACGAGGGAATAGGAGTCGGTTGGGGGTGAGTATGCCACACCCCCATATAATAACTTTTTTGTCTCTGCGCTTTTTTCAGAAAGATTTTATGTCTTGGGTCACGTATAACAAACCGACTACGATTCTTTATATCAAGAAAATGTGGCTGAGAAACAGCCTCTAACGATATGTTTCCTGTTTTATTGTGTTCATAACCAACAATGTATCCTCCGCTTTCTGGCGTCTCTCTTTCAAGCTGCAACCACTTTCCGATTTCGTCCAAAACAGGAGTTAATATATCTGCTATCTTGCCATTTGGAAGTTTAACTTTTACACATGTATTATTTGCTTTAATTTCCACAGCATTTACACGCCTCCATTGGAAATGTAGTGCACGAAATACATACAGATTCTGGTGAAACATCTACTAGAACGCTTTCTGTAAGTTCATTCATTTGGACTTTCTGTATAATATCTAGAAGTGCAGCAGTTGTTCGTAAAAGACTTGTCGTTCCATAAGCTGCTCTCGTTCCTCCACAACCGTTTCTGATGATAGCTGTATCCATAATATCGTCCGAGTTCATTCTTGCTCTATTATTAATTAAATCACCATTCTCGTTTGTGTAAAGGCATTCAAAGCAACCCTTTTTTTGATAATTTACATAAAGGATATGGCTATATTTTCCACCTGCCTCAAGCCAAGTATATATTACAGGTATAGCACACTGAGAAGCTTTAAGAATACGGTTAAATTTGAGTTGTTCATCACTATTCCCGATTGTGAATATTATCAAATCCGAACAAGATGTTTCCTCTATTAGAGATCTCTCGTCAATATTTTTAGGCTCCGCTATGACCTCTATTTCAGGGTGTAGAAGGCCTAATAAAGTAGAAATAATTTTGGCTTTATTTGATCCTACCCCAACGCCACCATAAGCCCATCGAAGAATATTATCATCTTCAAGCATTTCCCTATCATAGAGCTTCAAATGAGCAGCACCATTTTTAACCAGCTCAAATGCTACATAACTGCCCAATGACCCAGCTCCTACCACCAGGACTTTTTTCTTTAACAATCCAATGTCATTTCCCAATTGTTCATTAAAATACAAATAATCTTTCCTTTCTGTAGTCAGGGGATTAATAGCAACTATATCATATAGGATCTTTTTCAAGAGAGAATGCCTCACGTTATTTTTGCACTTGATCTTTACCGCAAAAGTAACATTTGACCACTCTGATTTCATTCCAAAAACAAGAATTATATTTTGAGTTTTTGGAATAGTACAATTTATCTGTTTAAAAACACTATCGCTTATATGCTCAACTTGCTGAGAAAAAACTATATTCTTAATCTCCTGTGAGGCCCAGTTATTTCCACCCCGTGGAGGATAAATGCCTCTATTATCAGATATTGGAATAAAAAAAACATCATTTTCAACATGACGAACCCATTTGCGTTTATCATTATCTCTATCATTTATATCAGAAAGATACAAACCTTTTTCTATTATTCGTACATTGCTCTCTCCAAAGTACACATCCATTTCAGCAAATTCATCTTCTTGGGTTAAATACACAGAATAGGGCTTTTTTTCTACAGAATTTGCATTCCAATAGAGCATAAATTCCTTCTGGAACTCTCTCTCCTTTTCAATTTCATTCATGGAAAGTAATTCAATCAGGCGCTCAATAGAATCAGAAATCTTATCTTCATAGGATACAATTGAGTTAACTAAACTTTCCTGTTCATATAGACACACCCATCGATACTTTCCCTTTGGGATAAGCGGGCTATCTAAAAGAGTTTCATTATTTAACATTATATGCGGAAAATCCGCGCCGTCATCGTTGCAAAGGAACAGTAAAGCTGTTGACGCAGGATTATCTTTAGAAGGAGGAAAAATGAGAAATTGCCGTCTATATAATGTGAAAATAATGATTTCCTCTGTTATTTCTTTATCTATAGAAATCTCATTGTATGTTTCTAAAACTTCCCTGACTGTCATTTTTAATCCCCAAAACTATGCTCACGTCTGTTTTGTGCTGCCGCTGCAACTGCTTCTTTCGCTGGTACTATAAATACAGGACCCAACACTTTCTGGACATATTCTCCTGCATCATGCTCTGATTCAAGCTGAACTGCACTCGTTAAGTTAGCGACTGCCTTTGAAAATCTCTTGTAAAATGTTATCATGTGCGTTTTGCTTTCTTTCATCTTTATAAACACATCTGTGTATGGACTTACAGGTAAATAACAGTTCAGAGATGCTGAAATAATTTCGCCATTTTGATCTTTTTTAATGCTGAATTTATTCAATATTGATTTCATTGTCTTTTGTAAAGACCGCAAATCATCATCACTATCGTCAGTTGACAGTGCAGAAAAGCAATCACATGCTAATAGCGTCAATCCAATACTCGGTGGGATCTCATGATCATTTTCTGTAGAAGAATACTTTTCATTTCTCCACTTTTTTATATAACAAATAATTCTACGCAGTTGGGCATTCCCATTAATTTTTTCGCACAAGTAATCATTCAGGCCAACTGGATCAGCATTTTCCCATGAGAAATTACTACTGGTTTCTTTGCCTCTTGCCAAATATAGCTTTTCATCATATCGTGCATATAAAGGCAAATCAATATGGAGCCATTCTCTTTCGTTTTCATAATACGATGCTCTTACACACGGTTCCTTAATATATACTGTACGAGATGCTATGTTGATTGAATCTCTTAGGTACCCTTTAATTTTTCGCGGATCATCATTCTTTGTTATATCTAAAGGGATAATTACAGCTACATCACGATCAACAACGTCATCAATTATTGTGGTGTTATATTTATAGCTCCCTTGATCAATCATTTTTATATCACTTTTTGTTATGCTTATATCATGCTTTTTTAGAATATCCGGAAGTTTCGATTCAATATCTTCTTGAAGTACTCTTCGCTTTTCACGCAATGCGTTTGTTTCTGAACTTATTCTAATCGCTTTATAAAAGTCAGAAAATTCTTTTTTTAATTTCATCTTAGTTCTCCTTAACTTTTTCTTAAATTTTGTACATAGCAACCCACAAGCGCTAAGGTATACCCATTCTATCATTTGAGACTTCTGCCGAAAAAACAGTTTTTTGAAAAACCTATGTTCGCTTTTCTACCCTACATTGAACTCAGCTACTGCCTGAAATAATGCGCTGAATCTCTCCAACTGTGCAAAGGGCCTCTCACACATTGTATGGCGGATTCAATATAGATACATTTAACTTGCCCGGCAAACTTGTTTTCCAGCGCTTTCAGTGCCAACAGGTTGTCCCCGTGGATCAGCATATTTGTGGTATCGGGGTCGGCACCGGTATTAGATAGCTCCGGCTGCTCGATCAAGAGACGTGGCTCTATTTTGATAGGTTCTTCTTTGCCGAACCATGTCAGTTCAAGTTTGTTGGCCATTACTTATCTCCTTCAATTCTTTGGCTGTTTCTGTCTGCTATACATTGCCATTTTACAAAATTATACTCAAAAAAGCAAGTGAAGGCAAGAGATATTGACAGATTTCGCGTCCCGCTCTTTTCTCTCTTCGTTGCTCTCGGTGTCCCCTCAAAACAAGAACAGTTTTGCATAGCAGGACCCTGCGCGCTGTTCTTGTTTTTCATTTTCTCCGCCCTGGAGCCAAACGGGTTTTGCAGTTTGGTGCTCCAGTGGACGGAGAAAATGGCAGGGTGTTCTGAGGGGAGCATCCCCTCAGCTCGGGGTTTCCAATAGGGGTGAGAAGCCCCTGTTGGCATGGGGTGTCCAGAGGGGAACGGCGTTCCCCTTGCCCGGAAGAATCCAAAGAAACCGGAGGTTTCGTGGCACACGATTTTGCTTGCAAAGTCTAGTGTGTTATACCTTTTGCGGCCGCCGTCGCCGGAAAGGGGCTGTCACCGTGCCGGACAGACCGTTTCTGGAGACGACAGAAGGGCGAATATTTGCAAGCCGGGTATGCCTGCAAATATTCGCCCTTCGAGTGGAGGTGCTGCGGCAGAGCGGAGGTCGGAGACCGGGAGCGGAGCTGCAGCGCCGCGCCGCAAGAGGTATATAAAACCCGCCGAAACGACGTGCCCCGTTCTTCAAAAAACTACAAGTGCAGCTCCAGCGATATATCTTCTAAAGCCGCCTTCTCCGTGGACTTCGCTCTGCTCTCCGTGAGATGAAAATGCTTTGCAGTTTCCGCCAGCGGATGCTCTGTGTCGTCGTCAAAGCCGAAGCGATACCGCAGATACTTTTCGTTTCTGGCCTCGATCTCTCCCAGCGCCCGGTGGATCTCTTCAATCCGCTCTTTCGCCAGATAGATCTCCTCCGGTTCTCGCCTGACGGAACCTTCAGAGGAGATGTGTTCGCTGCTTTCGGCCTCACCCTTTACGGCATCGTCCAGAGAAATCAGCTCATTCAGCTTCTTCCCCTCAAAGGACGCGCTCTGCAAACGGATGTAATCCAGCATAGCGTTTTTTACTGCCGGCCCCGCATAGGTCAGAAACAGATTCCCGCTTTCAGGATCATAACTTTCGATGCAGCCGTACAGCCCCAGGGAGCCCTCCTGTACAAGATCGTCCGGGTCGATCTGCAAGGCAGTGTTCAGTTCTGGCTGGGCGTTCCAAAGCTCGTAGGCGGTCTTTTTTATAAAAGAGATATTCTTTTCAATGAGCTGTTCCCGCGCTTGGGAATCCCCTGCCTTTGCCTGAACACAGAGCTGTTCATTTGTCATGGCCGCTCCTGTCCTTGCGCTTTTTCCTGCTGATCATAGCGAGGAAAAGTTTCTTGACCTGCTCCGGGTCAACGCCGCGGAGATCAGAAACAGACTTTGCGACTGCATCGGCCAGCTGCTCCTCTGTGACATGGCGGCTGATCTTTCCGTTTGGCAGTTCGGCAACGATCTTCTTCATGGCCTCGGAGGTCAGTTTGCGAGAATCTGTCAGCTTGCGAGAATCCGCCTGCTTGCTGTCCGCTTCTTTTTTCACAGCCTTCACCGCGGTCATAAACGAATTTTGTATGGCGTCCAGGTCTGCCTGATACACCGGCCTTTGCAGCTTCTTTACATCGGCAGCGGCGGCAGGCTCGTTTCTGAGCATTCCGGCCACCATAGCAAACAGCTGGTTTTGCACGGCGAAGCCCTTTGCCATCTCGTCATCCAGATAGCCGGAGATCAGATTTGTGGTATTGGCAAACTCCGGAGTCTCAAGCAGCGCGTTGACGACCCGTGGATCGACCTTATGCGTATAGAGATTTTTCGCCGCCTGTACCGACAGGCCCAGCTCGGAAATATCGTAGTTCACCCGGTCGGGGATGTCTGTCTCGCCTAGGAGGAAGTCGGTGGAGACATCAAACACGCGGGCAATGCGAATGACATTCTCATCGCCCAGCTTGTCTGTTTTGCCGCTGATAAACCGGCTCAACAGGCTCTCCGAGCAGCCGATCCGGTCGGCAAGCTCTGCCTGCGAGATCTTATGGTATTTCATCAGATCCTGTACACGGTCTCGGACCTTCCCGGAGAGGAACACACTCTCATCGCTCATGGACCACACCTCATCTTTTTCTTGTTTACCTTTGCTCATTTCAAACCCTCCGTTTTTTCTTGCTGCCCGGAGAAGCTCGGCAAGAGGAGGTCAACGAAAGGAACCGCTTGACCGGTAAAGAAAAACCCAATGCCGGTCAAGAGTTCTCCTCATACGGACAACTCACTTTCGCGGCTCTTGGGAAGACTTCGCCTTGTCAGCGGCTCCACAGCACAGCAAAATATTTTCTTGTCTTGGATGTGGTTATTGTATCAAAAACGTATATGCCTGTCAATGCGCTTTAGCAAAAAAGTGTTCGTGTTGTCGAAAATTTGCTGAAAAGCACGCAAGGAAAGTCTTGCCTTTCCCTTATTATTTGGTATAATTTAAGGGAAAGACTTTGAGGTGAGGGAAATGAGAGATTTCAACTATTCGGAGATCAGAAATCAAAAATGGGATTCGGATATTCTCGGTCTAATTGCCGCGATATATAAAGAGGCCGGGAAGCAGGAGATGTACCTGAAGCAGCGCCCGGAGGAGCTTGAAAAGCTGGTCGAGATCGCAAAGATACAGAGCACCGAGGCTTCCAACGCGATAGAGGGCATCGTTACGACCAATACGCGCATCCGGCAGCTGGTGGAGGAAAAGACGACGCCAAGGAACCGGGACGAGCAGGAGATTGCCGGCTACCGGGACGTTCTCAATCTAATCCACGAAAGTTTCGATGTGATTCCGGTCACACAGAACTATATTTTGCAGCTCCATAAGATTCTGTACAGTCATATGAATAACCCCATGGCTGGCAGGACGAAAAATGTGCAGAACTATATCAGCGCGACCTATCCCGACGGTCATGTGGAAATCTTATTTACGCCGCTGGCCCCCTATGAGACGCCGGAAGCGCTGGACAGGATCTGCGCAGAGTATAACCGCGTCATCGGGAACATGGAGGTCGAGCCGCTGATCGCTATACCCGTTTTCATCCACGACTTTCTCTGTATTCACCCCTTCAATGATGGAAACGGCAGAATGAGCCGACTGCTGACCACACTGCTGCTCTACCGAAGCGGCTTTTA
Organism: uncultured Oscillospiraceae bacterium; assembly: GCA_947630375.1. Taxonomy (GTDB): domain Bacteria; phylum Bacillota; class Clostridia; order Oscillospirales; family Oscillospiraceae; genus Limivicinus. Next base: position 83,058 of record CANRHH010000002.1, read on the forward strand.
TGTCGGCAAATATATCTCCCTGGAAGCGAAGATCGCAAAGGATAAAGACCTGTATTATGACGCGCTCGGCCAAGCGCAGATCGGTTGGCATGAGGGCAAAGAGGACGCCGTTCCCTTCATCAAATATCTGCTGGGCACGGTCCTCGCCGCCTATAAGGACTTTGGGGAGCGGTTTGCCCTGGTAGAGACAAAGCTGCCCGCGCTGGAAACAGTCAGACGCGCTGCCACGAACAAAGTCGGCCGTTTTACAAAGCAGGACATTCGGGAACTGTGCCCTGCGCTTAGTGTCAGTTCCGTTGAGGGTGCGCTGCGAAAGCTGGTGGCCTCCGGTGAACTGAAGCGGGAAGGGGCAGGGAAGAATACTTGCTATTACAGGGTAAACTGATTTTGGCATCCGGGCAAATTCACCTGGGAAAATTGCCTCATCCCCGTTGGTGCTGTCTCAAGATACATTAGAACAAACCAATTTGTATTATAGAGGAAAAATAGTTGTTAACTTTACTATAGCTGACTATTCTACGAAAAGAGGTACATAAATGTTAGGAAAAACACATATTACTCTGGGAATAGCATCATCATTGATTCTAACCCAACCGGAAACTGTATCTGGTGTTATCGGTGCAATGGTTGGGGGTGCCTTAGGTGGTTGGATCGTTGATGTTGACTGCAAAAAAACAGATGCAGATCAAGAAAAGATTTTTGATTCTATAATTGATGGGTTATTTATCGGGGCACTCATTATGGTGGACTGTCTCCTTGACAATGGAATATGCCAATACATCCTGAGTAATTGGGGATTTCAGATATGGGGGGCATTGATTGGATTTATTGTTTTACTATTAATTGGGTTTAATACAACGCACAGAACATTCACTCACTCATTATTTGCAATGCTCTTGTTCGGAATAACTATGTATTTTTTCTGTAGGCCAATAGCAATTTCGTTCGTTATAGGCTATACATCCCATCTGGTAGCAGATTTATTTAACAAAAAGGGTATACAGATACTGTACCCTGTTAAGAGTAGAATCTGTCTGAATTTGTGTTTATCAAATGGAACCGCAAACAAAGTATTGTTTTGGGTTGCTTTGGGGTTGGATGTTCTGGCTGGGAGTTTTTTCTTTGCTACCGCAATGGTTAATTCTCCTGATAATTCAATGCTTATTTCAAATATACATAAGGCAAACTTCTTTGGAGTAAATGCACTTCAGTTATATTTGATTTTCATTAATATTATTACTTTTTTGGGGTTTCAGCGAAATTGGAAGTTGCGCGAACGAGAAGAAGACAAAAGTCAAAGAATAGTTCTGGAGTTTGAAGTATGGGTTCTGGACTTTTTAGTTTTCATAGGTGGCGGTATAGGTATGCTCGTTGCCTTATTAATTCATCTCCGTTACCCGTCTGGATATAACGGTAATTGGTGCTCCTTTTGCTATGCCAGCGTTTTATTCTGGTTAACAATATATTGTTATATTTGTAATCCCTTCGGCACTACGATTTTTCCAATTACTTGGCTGTCCATTAAACATATTCCACTTTTTGTTTACTTGGTTGGAATAAATCTCTTGAGCGCATTTGCATTCTATTATTTTAGAAAACGGCACTTGAAAGAGTATAGTTTAGTCCATACATTTCTATTGTTATTAGGTGCGCTCGGAGGAACAATTGGTGGGTTTGTTACGACATTACGAATCCATAAAGAGAACTTATTTAATTACGCTGTCGTAGGTTTTCCTATTATGATTATAAGCCAAGTCGTTTTCATTATTTACATGATGTCAATAAAAATCTTTTGACAGAAAATCATAATCTCAAAACCATATAAGCAGCTCTCATAATTAGTCAAGTACGATTTGACAAATCGTACTTGACTAAATTCTTATAATTTGCTATACTATAACCACTCTAAGTTGGAGGTAAAGTCATGTTCATTGGCAGAGAGCGGGAATTGCAGGCGTTGGACCGGTTGTATATGTCGAACAAGTTTGAATTTGTGGTCATTTACGGACGCCGCCGTGTCGGGAAGACCGCGCTGATCAATCAGTTTATCAGGGGTAAAAACGCCATCTATTTTATGGGCGTTGAAAGTAACGCCAAGCAAAACCTCAAAAACTTCAGTAAAAACATTTTAGAGTACCATACCGGGATCGAGGCAGAAAGTTCTTTTCAGTCCTTTCAGGCCGCCCTGGAATATGTGTTTAAGCTGTCCGAAAACGAGCGGCTCATACTCGCTGTCGATGAATACCCCTATGTGGCCCGGTCAGAGGGCAGCCTCGCCTCCACATTTCAACTGCTCATCGATAAGTATAAAGACAGTTCAAAGCTGATGCTGATCCTCTGCGGCTCGTCTATGTCCTACATGGAGGATCACGTTCTCGCCTACAAAGCACCGCTGTACGGCCGGCGGACAGCGCAAATGAAGATCGTTCCCTTCGACTTTGAGGAGACTTGCCGATATTTTCGGCATTTTTCCGATGAAGACAAGGCGCTGATTTACGGAATTGTCGGCGGAACGCCTCAATATCTGCTGCAAATGAATGACGAACTGAGTGTCGAGGAAAATATTAAAAACACCTTTTTGAACCCCACGTCTGCGCTGTTTGAGGAGCCGGAAAATCTGCTCAAGCAGGAGGTGCGAGAGCCTTCGCTTTATAACGCCATCATCACGGCGATTGCCACCGGCGCTGCCCGGATGTCGGAAATCTCCAACAAGGTCGGTGAGGACACCAATGTGTGCTCCACCTATGTGAAAAACCTTGTCTCTCTGGGTCTCATCCGAAAAGAGATACCCTACGGCGAAAGAACATCCAGAAAGGCACTTTATTCCATAGAGGACAATATGTTTCGCTTCTGGTATCGCTTCGTGCCGGAGAACAATTCCATCATTGCCCGCGGCGCGGCCGACCTCGCCTATAAGCGAATAGAACCGTTTCTGTCCGACTATATGGGCAATGTGTTTGAGGAAATATGCAAACAGCACCTTTGGAAACTGCTGCTTGCCGGAAAATGCCCAGTGCAGTTTTCCTCGCTCGGCCGCTGGTGGGGCAACAACCCGACAGAAAGGCGGCAGGAGGAAATCGATATTCTCGGCGAGCAGGACAAAAACACTGCCCTTTTTGGCGAGTGCAAATGGACAAATGAAAAGGTCGATCTCGGCATTCTGGAAACACTCATAAAGCGCAGTAATCTGTTTCCTTATCAAGAAAAACACTTTTACCTATTTGCCAAGTCCGGTTTTACCAAAGGCTGTGTCGATAAGGCAAGCGAGATGGGTAATGTGACGCTGGTGAGCTATCAGGATATAATGCGGGCTATGAAGGAAAACGAGGATGTAAACATCTAATTACCTGCATTGGCCGGCGTTACCTGAAAAAGCTTGATTTTAACCTTCACCGTATGCCCTGCCCTCCTGGGTCTTGCATTTTTGCAAGATTTCAGGAGGGCTCTTTTAATTTTCTTGCATTTATGCCGGATTTTTTAGGTCTAAGACTTTTTCTTCGTATATTCAAACGGCAAAAGAAATTGCCGGAAAAATATACGAAGGAGAGATGCCAATGACAATTTTTGAAGCTGTCAAGTCCCAGGTCACGCCGAGAATGGCGGCGGAGCACTGGGGTTTGATGGTGGGCCGGAACGGAATGATTTGCTGCCCGTTCCACGAGGACCGGCACCCAAGCCTGAAGCTGAATGAGGATTACTTCTACTGCTTCGGCTGCGGGGCCAAGGGGGACGTGATCGACTTCACCTCACGGCTCCTGGGATTGACCGAAAAGGAGGCTGCCCAAAAGCTGGCCGCGGACTTCGGCATCCGGGAGGTCAAGCCCTCCGTGATGGCAAAGCTGCACGCTTACAAAGCCCGGGCAGATGACGAGAAACACTGTTCTCAGGTGTTGCGGGAGTATCTGCGTATCCTGAAGGACTGGAAAACAGCTTACGCCCCGCCGTCGCCGGATGCAGAGCCGGACCTCCGGTTTGTGGAGGCTTGCCATATGCTGGAGTGTACGCAGTACATGGTGGACCTGCTGGAGCTCAGTCCTCCCAATGAGCGTGCCGGTATCGTGGAGGACATGATGAAGGACGGCAAGATCGCGCTTTTGCAGGAGCGTCTGGATGAGATCAGGGAGGACGCCCATGAGCAGACGTGACCCAGGCGGGAATCCGCCCTGGTTCGATGGAAAAGCACTGGACGAGGTGGGCTTTTGCGAGGCGTTTCTGGAAGAGCACCCGATGATCCGCGTGGGCGGCAGCTTTTTCTCAAAGGAAGGGCGCATCTCCGACGAGGAGATCATACGGAAAGAGATCTACGAAATGCTCCGGCCTTACCTGAACAGCGGCCTCGCCAAAAGGACCGCCGGCATTTTTGAGATGCTCAAGCTGGAAGCCTACGCGCCGAGCCTACCGATCTATGAGGACCGGCTCCACGTCGCCAATGGGACGCTGTTTCTGAGCGGTACATTTGACGAACGGAAAGACTTCTGCCGGAACCGCCTCCCTGTAAAGTATAACCCAGATGCGCCGCAGCCTGTGACATGGCTGCATTTTTTGTCGGAGCTGCTGGATGCCGAAGATATTCCAACCTTGCAGGAATACCTGGGTTACTGCCTGCTCCCCACCAACCGGGGACAAACCATGATGCTGCTCAAGGGCAGCGGCGGCGAGGGGAAAAGCCGCATCGGAGTGGTGATGCAAAAGCTGCTGGGCAGTAATCTGAAGAACGGCAGCATCGCCAAGGTGGAGCGCAGCCCCTTCGCCAGAGCCGACCTGGAAAACGAGCTTTTGATGGTGGACGACGACATGAAGCTGGAGGCGCTTAAATCCACCCATTATCTGAAATCCCTCATCACCGCCGAAATGCCCATGGACCTGGAGCGCAAAGGTGAACAGAGCTACCAGGGGCAGATGTATGTCCGCTTCCTGGCCTTCTCCAACGGGGACCTGGAATCCCTCTACGACCGCTCGGAGGGCTTTTACCGGCGGCAGCTCATCCTGTCCGTCAGGAAAAAGGCGCCCGGCCGGGAGGACGACCCGTTCCTGGCGGACAAGCTATGCACGGAGATCGAGGGGATCTTCCTCTGGTGTCTGGACGGGCTCAGACGGCTGATCGGCAACAATTACCGCTTTACAGAGAGCAGCCGCACCAAGGGGAACCGGGAAGAGGCCAGGCGGGAGGCCGACAACGTGCTGCTGTTTCTCCGCTCTGAGGGCTATATCCGCCTGAAGGCGGACAGCACCATCACCTCCGCAGACCTGTATGCCATCTATACCATGTGGTGCAGCGACAACGCCTACAAGCCCCTGGCGGCGCGGACGGTGAGCATGACGCTGAAAAAGGTCGCCGTTGAGTTTGGGCTGGAGCATGACAACCACATCACCAATTCTTCAGGCAAGCGGGTCAACGGCTTTTGGGGCATTGAGGCCCTTGTGACGCCGCCCAATGGTTGATGCTGAACTGGAAACGGTCTATCCCATCCATCCCAGGCATCCCAAACGGGATAGTTGGGCGGATGGGATGGATGTTTTTGACTTGGGCGGCGTTGCCGTGCCAACGGATTTCCCTGTTAAAACCTGGCACTTTTTTCAAAGGTATTGGAAACCGCAAAGTTTTTTCCTTCCGGGCGGAGAAACGGCACGAAACCGCGCTTCTCGAAACCGCGCACCGGATCTGCGAAACCGTGTGTCTTTGCGCGGCTTCGGGAAAGGTCATGCGGATTCGTAAAGTCGAAACCTCTCCCCTGCGGACAGGACATCGCACCGCCAAAATGCAGTGGATCATCAGGCAAGCACAATTTTCACCGGGCAACGAAGCCGGGCCGCCGGAGAGCGCACGGGCTTCGCTGCCCGAAACACAACATAACAGGAGGATTTAAAGTGAGTATAAGAAACGAGATCAAGGCCCAGATCGTCCGGGCCGGATTTACCATGCAAGAGCTGGTTGACCGGCTCTCTGACGACTACGGCTGGAGCGGCAGCGTCTCCAATCTGTCCGCCAAGCTGCAAAGAGAGAGCATCCGGTACAAAGAGGTCATTGAGCTGGCCGACGTGCTGGGCTATGAGCTGGTCTGGCAGCGGAGGAGGGACGCATGAAAGCACAATACGCCATCCTGCGTTTCGCCAAATACAAGGGTCCGGAGATCGGGCGCATTGAGGCCCACAACGAGCGCACGAAAGAGACCTACGCCAGCAATCCTGATGTGGACCTCTCCCGCAGTCACCTCAACTTCCATCTGGTGGAGCCCCAGCGCAAATACCGGGCGGAGGCGGAAAAGCAGATTGCGGAGGCCGGCTGCCGTACCCGTTCGGACAGTGTGCGCGTGGTGGAGGCCCTTGTCACCGCCAGCCCGGAGTTCTTCAACGGGAAGAAGCGCAGCGAGATCCGCGCCTACTTTGCCGAGGCGCTGGCCTTCATCGAAAAAGTTCAGCCCAAAGAGACGATCATATCTGCCGTGGTGCATATGGACGAGAAAACGCCCCATATGCACCTCTCTTTTGTCCCGCTGACGGAGGACGGCCGGCTGTGCGCGAAGGAGATCGTAGGCAATCGGAAAAAGCTGACATGGTGGCAGGACGAGTTCTGGAAACACATGGTCAGGAAATATCCCGATCTGGAACGGGGCGAGAGCGCCAGCGAGACCGGGCGCACCCATATCCCGCCGAGGCTGTTCAAAGAGGCCGTGCATCTGAACCGGATGAAAGAGCAGATCCTGGCGCTGGTGGCGGACACCAATCTGCTCAACAAGAAGGCCAAGACGGAGGAACTGGAGGCCCTGCTGGACAAGTATATCCCCGGCGTGGGGGCCATGCGGACGAGGCTCAAAAAGTACGACAAGGCGTACAGAGAACTCAGCGCTGAAAACGCGGCGCTTGAAAAGAAGCTGAATACCGCCTCCAGGGAGAGCGTCCAGAAGAAGCTGGAGATCCAGCGCAAGCTCAGCGAACTGGACGAGCTGCGCCGCACGGTGGACAGTATCCCCGACGAGATCCTCCGGGTCTGCTCCGCGGTGGAAAAACAGCGGCACAGCCGTTTGAAACAGGAATTATAAGGGAATCATACACCATATAAAGGAGGAATTGAATGGCAGGAAAAACGAGCAAAATCAGTCCCGAGCAGCAGAAAAGAGCGGCCGCCGAGGAGATGTGGCTGAAATACTATAACAAGGTCCTCTTTGAAAAGGGCCTGATTACCGAGCGGGAGCGAAACCTGATGAGCAACAAGATCGACGCCAGGACCGCCAAGAGTCTGTCCAGATAAATCGGGGAAAGGACGGTTTTATCTATCGGCAGCTTCAAGCCTCTCTGCCCGCGCTGCTTTTAGATCATACTCGCCCTTCAAAATACCGGTAAGAGAATCGGTCAGGCAAGAGGGTGTTGCTGCCTTGGGGATAAAGCGGCCTACTTCCAGGCCGTCTTTTGTTACAACGACCTCATTACCGTTCATCACCATGTTCAGATAATAGTCGAAGTTATTTTGTATTTCCGTCGCTGTAGCGATAGAGATCGTCATAATAACTCCCTCCCTTCATTTGCTGATCTATTATAGCATATTTCAGCAGTTTTGCCAGACGTTCATACCGGTGCAAAGGACGGCGCAGTCAAAGCAGCTGCGCCGTCCTTTTAGCAGGCAAAATCCGGGCGCTGTTTTTTGCCCCTTGCTTTTCGTTTTCGCTTATAATATAATATAGATAATGATTTTACGAAATAAATAAAGGAGATCAACCATGGACATACACGCCGTCAGGCAGCAGCTCCGCACAAAAAGCATCTATGACATTCCCCTGCGGGTGACGTATTACGCCCGCGTGTCCTCGGAGTCGGACGAACAGCTCAATTCCCTGGACAACCAGATCCACTACTACGAGGACCTGATCCGCAAGAACCGGGCCTGGACCTTCGTGCCCGGCTACATCGACGAGGGTCTGTCCGGTATCTCCACCAAGAAGCGGGAAAACTTCAACCGCATGGTGGAGGAGGCGGCAGAGGACCGTTTCGACCTGATCATCACAAAGGAGATCTCCCGTTTTGCCAGAAATACCCTGGACTCCATCCAGTTCACCCGGCAGCTGCTGGGCTACGGCGTGGGGGTCTTTTTCCAGAACGACAACATCAACACCTTGGACGAGGACAGCGAGCTGCGCCTGTCCATCATGTCCTCCATCGCCCAGGACGAGCTGCGCAAGCTGTCCAGCCGGGTGAAGTTCGGGCACCAGCAGGCCATCAAGCAGAGCGTGGTCCTGGGCAACAGCCGGATCTTCGGCTACCGGAAGGACCAGAAAAAGCTGGTGATCGACGAGACGGAGGCCCCCATGGTCCGGGAGCTGTTTGAGCTGTACGCCTCCGGCAGCTACTCCATGAAGCAGATCGAGAAGCTCTTTTGGGAGAAGGGCTACCGGAACCTAAACGGCAACAAGATCGCCCACTCCACCATGGCCAACATGATCGCCAACCCCAAATACAAGGGCTACTATGTGGGCAACAAGGTCAAGGTGGTGGATATGTTCACCAAGAAGCAGAAGTTTCTCCCGCCGGAGGAATGGGTCATGTTCAAGGACGAGACGGGAGAGATCGTCCCGGCCCTGGTGTCCGAGGAGCTGTGGGACCGGGCAAACGAGGTGTTGAAGCGGCGCAGCGAGGACGTGAAGGGGCGGCAGGGCATCTGCAACCATGCCAATCTCCTGACCGGGAAGCTCTGGTGTACCTGTTGCGGCCAGCCCTACTACCGCCGGGAGTCCACCGACAAAAGCGGCCGGAAAAACAGCAAATGGGTCTGCTCCGGCAAGATCAAAAACGGCGCGGACTCCTGCGGCTCCTTCGCCATCTACGAGGAGGAGATCAAGCCCGTTCTGTATGAGGTGTTCCGGGACACGAAGGCTGACGCCGACGCCATGGTAGAGGAATATGTGCGGATGTACCGGGCGCTGACCGAGAATGGGGCGCTGCCCCAGAAGATCGAGGAGCAGCAGAAGATCATCGACCAGGCCAACCGGAAGAAGAACAAGCTCCTCCAGCTGGCTGCCGACGACAGCATCACAAATGCCGACTTCAAGGCCATGTCCGCCGCCTGCAATGAAGAAATCAAAGCGGCGGAGTCCGAGATCGCCGAGCTGGAGGCCGCCGCTCTGGAGGGCGAGGGCTTTCGGAAGAAGATCGAGGAGATCCGAAAGGTCCTGGCCAACGCCCAGCGGGACGCCGCCGGCGGCGTGATCTCCAAGGAGTTCGTGGAGAAGTATATCGACAAGATCTTTGTGACCCCGGTGGACGAAAGCACCTTGCAGCTCCAGATCAAGATCTTCACCGGCGAGACCACGGAAAAGCTGCTGCAAAAGTTCAAAAGCCGTGCGGGTATCATCACCCGGGATGTGACCGAACAGGCGGAAAACCCGGACGCCGCAAGGGTTCCCGAACTCGCCGCTTCTGCGGGTCACACGTTCAAGAAGATGATCGAGTCCTACGAGAACGGCATGAAGTAAGCGAAAGCCACCCATAAAAAATTACAGGATGACAGCTGTCACCCTGTAATTTTTTTGTGTACCTGCGGGCCAAGGGGCCGGAGAAGGGGGAGGGTCTCCTTGCCCGCTCCTATTTCAGGAAGCCGAAAAGCCCCTTCTTCTCATAGGGCCCGCTCTCCACGGACAGCACCCGGTACCCCGTAGCGTCGATGGCCGAGCGGAGGGCCGCTTCGCCGATGGGCTCTTCCGTCAGGATGATCGTCTCGCCCTTTGCGTGGGAGGACGCGACCTTTTTCACCGGGAACGCCCGGCGAATGGCGTCGTTGATGTGGGCCTCGCACATCCCGCACATCATGCCGTCGATTTTCACAGTTATCTTATTCATGGTGCATCTGTCCTTTCTCCGCCGCCGGGCGTCCGCCGGTGAGGGCCCGGAGTTGGATCCGCGGCCGGCAGTTTAAAATTAAATGTTAGATAACTCTAACTGTAATATAGCACGATCCAGCCACGGCTGTCAAGTCCAGCGGGCAGGGAATCAGTTGGGGAATGGATCATGGCTGCCGGGCCGGACAGGTTTTTTCAAAAAAAGTCTGCCGAGAAAACAAGGAGCCGCAGCCAAGCAAAGCCGCGGCTCCTTTTTCGATTTTCATCGGTCAGAGCCGGTGGTCCCGCTCCATCTCGTCATAGTGCTTCATCATGGGCTTTTCAATGAGCTTGACCAGCTTCGTGTCCAGGTTGAACCAATAGACGGCCACGGTGGCCAGAAAGAGCGCCGCCAACAGCAGCAGAAGATTTCTCAGAGCCTTCATGTTTCTTCCCCCTTACCAGCTCTCGTCATCGTCGAAGGTCACTAAAGACGGGTCTAACGGCGTCTCGTTCATGACCGTCTGCATGAAGATGTTCACGTCGTTTCGCATCTCCCGCCGGGAGATGGAGGTGGGGTCCATCAGGTCCTGACGGACCGTGCACAGGCGGATGTTCCGCTGCCGGGCCCCCTCCTCGAACAGGCCGCTGATGGCGCCCACGCCCTTGCAGGAGATCTGGTCAAAGAGAATGACCATGTCGGCGTTGAACTCGTCGTATTTCTCCCAGAGACCGTCCAGCATCAGCTCGTAGCCGCCCTTGGTGTGGGCCCGCATGGTGGAGGTCTGGTACATCCGGGCGATGCCATAGAGCATGGATTCATGGGTGCCGGTGTCGATGAGCTCCGTGCCGTGCAGGTCGATCATCTCGCACACGGAGTCGATGCCCCAGCACTCCAGCAGCCAGTTGTTGAAATTGGCGTAGTTGTTGCAGGGTGTGTTCCAGAGGACCGCCCGGTGCCGGATGGTCTTGGGACAGATGCCTGCCGCCACCTGCTTTTGCAGCAGCTTATTCACCTTCCGGTCGTTTTTCAAAGCCTTCGGCTCGCCACAGACGGCCTGATGCTCAAAGATCCGGTACAGCCAGGCGGAGGAGCCGGTGTGAGGCGGGAGCTGGGTCCGGTTCAGCTCCCACTTTTCAAATTTGGCCTTGTTCTGCTCGTTCCAGATCTCGCAGGCCTCTTTCAGCGCGTCCCAGTCGTACTTTTCGCCGGTGTACTTCTCCAAAAATTCGATGGCGGACAGCAGCTCCGCTACCGCGTACTCCTGGACCTCCTCCCGCTTCCAACGCAGGGGGATGTTCAGCGGCTGAGTAGGCAGGCCGATGCGCCGGTCTTGGAGCATGGAGGTCATGATGCTGCCGTCGCAGGGCATGTTGCTGGTGAGCATACAGCAGCCAATCTTGGGAAAGTCGTCCTCAATGGCCAGGCCCGCTTCAAAAGAGGGCAGGGGACACACGTCCGCCGGCAGGCCGTGGAGTTCGGTCTGGCCGATGTAGTGTACCGGGCTGTGCTGGTTGATGAGGGAGGGCAGATACATGGGGTACTCCTGGAGCAGGATGGTCTTGCAGTTGGGAAAGCCTTTGCCGATCAGCGCCGGGAGCAGCTCGTCCACGCAAATGATTTGCTTGTTCAGCGCCTCCGCCTTCTTGCTGCCCGGGTGCAGGTGCAGATCGGCGGAGAAGATGGTGGTCAGGGTCTCGGTCACGTCGCTGGCCAGGTAGTTGAGGTTGTTGCGGGCCGCCCGCAGGCCCGCCCCCCGCTGCCCGGCGCAGAGCCGGTCAAAGAAAGAGGGGACCGTCAGATAGGAGAACATCCAGCGGTAACGGAACACCGCCTTCACATTCTGGGCCGGGTGGGCCAGGGCCCATTTGAGCAGGATGCCCCAGAGCCGACACCACTGGCCGTAGTCGTAGGCCGTGTCCTTCAGGCCACGCCAGCGGCGGTGCTTTTCGATGGCCGTGCCCGGATGCAGATTTTCCGCGATGCCTTTGCTCATTTTCCGTTCCCTCCCTCTCGAATCTTTTTGATCTCCAGGCTCTCCACAAAGGCCTGGATACGCGTGGCCAGCTGGCCGGAGCCCTGGACCACATATTCCCGGTCGATGCCCAGGGTGGGGATGCCGTATTCCTCCCGCAGCACCTGGGTGTTCAGCGTCCGCTCATAGCCCCAAAAGTCGCAGAACTTGGCCTGCTCGTAGATGATGCCGTCCGCCCGGTACTCCTTTGCCAGCCGTGCCACCAGCTCCCGCCGCTCCTGCACCTTTTCCTGGGACATGAAGCGGGGGCACTGGTTCGTCTCCAGATAAAAGCGGCATACCTGGTCCAGAGCCGGCTCGTCCTCCGTCAGCGGAACAGGCTGCCGGCCGGGGATGGAGCCGAAGCAGTACCGGTCCGCCGCCACGTAGCAGCGGCAGTTCTCTAAAATTTCGGAGAAGGCGTAGTCGTCCAGCTCGCTGCCCACGACAATGACCCGGGCCCGCCAGGGGTCCACGGCGTCGGGCTCCCGGCTCCGCAGATCCTCTAAGGTCTCCCGCAGGTAGGGCAGCAGCAAAGCCGTGGGGCAGGCGTAGCTGACCAGGGAGAGAATGTGAAATTCCCGGGGGGTGATGCGGGGGATGGTCTCCTTGCGGAGCGCCGACATCTCCTCAAAAATGGCGCACAGCTCGTTGTGCTCCGCCACCGCCGCCCGGATCGCTTCCTCCGACACATCCACGCCGTAGTCCCGCGCCAGGGGCTCCATGAACTGCCGCCGGATCTGGTCGGTGTAGAACCTGGTCCCGTGGGGGCTGACCTTCAGCGGCGCGTCGATGATGCCGTAGCCGAAGCGGGGGTTGTCGATGAGCTTCAGCTCGTGGATGTTCTCTACAACCCGGACCATCTGCTGGCATGTGTCCGAGGAGGCGTAGAAATCCAGGAAATTGTACCCGCCCTCAAAGGCCCGCTCGAACAGGGCCCGGGTATAGCCGCAGATGAAGCTGGACATGTAATACTGGCTGATATCCAGGGATCCGGTGTTGGGGGCCCGCAGGCGCACGGAAAAGGCCCTGCCGCAGTTTAAAAGCGGCTCCGGCACGTAGTAGCAGGTGTAGCCTACGGCCACGCCGCCTTCCTCTTTGGCCTGGCGGACCAGAGGGTTGTTGGCCTCTTCTAAGAGACTTTCATAAAATCGGATGTGTTTTAGATCCTTCATGGCCGGCCCCCTTACGCTTCCGCGATGATCCGGCGGATCAGCTTCTCGCAGCGCTTCCGGTCATAGACCACCGGTACCGGATAGATGGGGTTGGCCTCCTCTAAGGCCCAGGTGATCATCTGGGGGATGTCCTTCTCCTGGATAAAGTCAAAGCCGGTGGGGATCTCCATACGCTTGTTCATGGCCCGGATCTCGTCCACAAAGGCCCTGGCTTTCTCCGCCTCACTGCCGGAGGGGGCCAGGCCCACCAGCTCGGCCAGGTGGGCCAGCTTCTCCTGCACCGCTGCGCCGTAGTCCTCCAGGACGATGGGCAGGATCACGGCATTGGCCAGGCCGTGGGGCGTGTTGTACAGGCCGCCCAGGGTATGGGCAATGGCGTGGACGTTGCCCACGCCGGCCCGGGTAAAGGCAAAGCCCGCCTTGTAAGAGGCCAGGAGCATCTGGGTCCGGGCCTCCATGTCGTTCCCGTCCCGGTAGGCCCGCTCCAGATACCGGAACACGCCGCAGACGGCCTCCTCGGCCAGACGGATGCTCTCCTCGGTGTTGTAGGTCCAGCAGATGTAGGCCTCCACCGCGTGGGTCAGGGCGTCCATGCCCGTGGCAGCGGTGACCTTGGGCGGCAGCTCCCGGGTCATTTCCGGGTCCAGCACCGCGTATTTGGGCACCAGGCACAGGTCCATCAGCGCGTATTTGTGGTGGGTCTCGCTGTCAGTAATAACGGCGGCGATGGTGGTCTCTGAGCCAGTGCCCGCCGTGGTGGGCACCGCGATGAAGGGCGGGAGCTTTTTATGCACCCGCAGCAGCCCCGCCATCTGCCCCACCGGCGTCTTGGGCCGCACCACCCGGGCCGCGGCGGCCTTGGCCGCGTCCATGGGGGAGCCGCCGCCCAAAGCGATAAAGCCCTGGCAGCCGTTTTCCAGGTACTGCTTCCGGATCTCCTCGACCGTGCGCACCGAGGGGTTGGCCTCCACCTGGTCAAAGACGGTATAGGCGATCCCGGCCCGGTCCAGCTCTGTATAGATCCTGGGGCCCAGCCGTTTGCCCACGGTGGGGCCCGTGACGATCAGCACCTTTTTGACCTTCTCTTTTTGCAGCAGCTCAGGGATCTTCGCCGTGCTGCCGATGCCGGAAACGGGGATGGGACGCCGCCAGGGCAGGCAGCGGGCCCCCACGTTGAACACGGCCTGATAGGAACGGTAATAAGCTTTCTTCGCTGGATTCATAGGCATGCCTCCTCATATAGGCAGGGCAGATCTGGCCCCGCAGGTTTCCCGGCCGCAAGGGCCGGGAGATCCCGATTTGTGATACTTTTATCATACCGGAAGATGGGAAAAAATGCAAGATAAATTGAAAAGCGGAGCAAACGCCGGGAAAAATGCCCGGTGCCGCTGGACTGCGGCGGGGGCCTCTGTCCGGCGGGTACGACCTGAAAAAGAGGCCGGGCAGACTTCACAAACCGGGAAGCGCGTGGTAAAATAAAAAACTCCGGTAGGACGCTTGCCCTGACGGAGGTTCTGCGCTATAATACAAACACATGAAAACGCATAGACACGCGCGAGAGGGAGCGGGAGCATGAGCGGAGTGGAAGAGAAATACAGGCATATGACCGAGGACCCGGTGGATAAGCTGATTTTGCACCTGGCGGTGCCCACCATTATCAGTATGCTGGTCACTTCCTTTTATAATCTGGCGGATACCTTCTTTGTCCGGCAGTTGGAGAACGACAGTATGGTGGCCGCGGTGGGCGTGGTGCTGCCGCTCATGACCATTATCCAGGCTATCGGCTTTTACCACGGTCACGGCTCCGGAAACTATATTTCCCGCGCCTTTGGCCGCCAGGACTATCAGGATGCGGAAGTCATGGCCGCCACCGGCTTTTTCTACGCCTTCTTTATGGGCCTGCTGCTGACGGTATTGGGGATGAGCTTTCGCCGCCCCTTCGCGGTACTGCTGGGGGCCAAAACCGAGGCCACGCTGCAAAACACCGTCAGCTATATGACCTATATTCTTCTGGCCGCTCCGTTCATGACCAGTTCTTTGGTGATGAACAACCAGCTCCGGCTCCAGGGCAACGCCTTTTTTGCCATGATCGGCCTTACCTCCGGGGCCATACTCAACCTGGTGCTGGACCCGCTGCTCATTTACGCGCCGGGAGATGTGATCTTTTATGGCCGGTTGACGGTCCCCTTTGGGGCCGGTATGGGCGTGGCCGGGGCGGCTCTGGCCACCGGGATCAGCCAGGTCGTGGGATTCGCGTTGCTGCTCATCGGTATCTACCGGAGCGACAATGTAAAGATCCGGCTGAAAAACTTCTCCTTCAAGCCCTATTATATCCGCAGCATCGTCCAGGGCGGGCTGCCCTCCCTGGCCCGGCAGAGCATGGCCGGCCTGGCCTCTGCCTGCCTGAACCATTCGGTGGGCATCTATCTGGATTCCGATCTGATGATCGACGCGGCCCAGGCCGCCATGACCGGCGTCAGCAAGATCATGAACTTCTTCTTCTCGGCGCTGCTGGGCTTCGGCCAGGGCTATCAGCCGGTCTGCGGCTTCAACTACGGCGCCGGGCGGTATGACCGGGTGCTGGAGGGCTTTCGCTTCTGTGTGAAGCGGGCCACGGTGGGGCTCATCCTCATCGCTGCGGCGGCCTTCGGCTTTGCCCGGCCCATCACGAGCCTGGTGGCCGGGGCCAGCCCCAAGGCGGCAGAGATCGCCCTGATCGCCTTCCGGGCCCAGCTGGTCACCCTGCCGCTGCTGGCCTGGGTGACGCTGGTGAATATGGCCCTGCAGAACATCGGCTACACCGCCAAGGCTACCCTCATCGCCCTGGCCCGTCAAGGGCTCACCTTTGCCCCTACCGTGCTTTTGCTGCCGTATCTGATGGGAAAGATGGGCCTGGCGCCCCTGCTGGGCCTGGAGCTGGCCCAGCCGGCGGCGGATCTGCTGGCCCTGGCGATCTCTCTGCCGGTAGGCATCGGGCTGATCCGGGATCTGCGGGAAAAGGAAGCCGCCAAAAAGTCCGGCGAGGTGTAATACGGACAAAAGGAAATATACAAAATCTCCGGCTGCAAATCAGCCGGAGATTTTTGATTTATGCCTCGTCGCCTTTGTATTTACGCCGTGTGGCAAGGCCGCCCCGGATATGCCGTTCGGCCTTGTTTATATCCAGCAGCTGCCGCACCTGCCGGTAGAGCGCCGGATTCAGCCTCGGCAGCCGGTCGGTCAGGTCCTTATGTACGGTAGACTTGGAGATGCCAAACTGGGTGGCCGCGGCGCGGACGGTCGCCTTGTTGTCGATGATGTAAGCGGCCAGGTCACAGGCCCGCTCCTCAATATTAGTACGCACAGACACCACTCCCCGTTTTCTCGTACTCCATGTATATGGCCGGGGAGGGGGAGATATGAGAGGAGCGGGTCCGGCGAGAGGATAAGGACTTGCCGAATGAGCGGAAAGAACAGGCGTTATCCCGTCACAGCCTGCCCTTTCTCGTCAATGGCGGCATAAATGATGAAAAAGACAGGGGCGAAACCAAAAGAAACCGGCACAGAAGCGGGATCGTCGTCTCTCCATTTCTGTGCCGTTTTTCTGTTGTATGCTTTCGGATTCGCGGGCTTGCGCACCGTCGGGTCAATGGCCCAGGTGCCGCGCCTCTTTGCGTCAAGCTCCCGCTTCTTCTTTTTAGAGAGCTTTTCATAAGGGATAAACTTTTCCATGGTACTCCTTTCTGATAGTCGGCGGCATAGCATGACAGGGATAGGAAATCATACGAACCGGGATTTCACGCATCAAAACAGCCGCCGGGCGGGTCATTTTTCGTCTAAGCTGCCGATGTGGGAGCTGTCTTTGTCGATGGAGCGGGAGAGCTCCGCATACCGGGTTTTGAGATAGTGAATGAAAAAGTGGAAGGCATACAGCAGCAGGATGCTGATCACGCAGCCTAAAATATCCAGCGCGGAGTTGTGACTGAGGATCATGTGCCGGGTGACCAGGAAAACCAGGACCTCGATCACATTGTCCACCGAGGGCCGGAGCAGCATCTGAATGAACTCGATCCCCACTACCAGAGCGAAGATGTCGTTTAAAAATGCGGTGAAATCTTCCGCCGTCTGACGCGGGGGGATGAGGCCGCAGGCGGAGAGCACATAGGTCACCGTGGCAAACAACAAGATCAGCCCTGTCAGGATGGCCAGCACGACCTCCATTGTGCTGCAATAGCGGTCCATCAGTTTGCGCAGTTTGTCCCCCATCGAAGCGCCCCCTTTACAGTTCGTTATCATTATATTACCCCACGGACTGGGCCCTTGTCAACCCGCTATCGGCTGAAGAATGCGGACGGCTGTCATAAGAAAATTTTGCCTCAAGATGTAAAAAATTTTCGGGATCCTCTTGCAATATGCTGCTGAATATGATACGTTTGGCTCGAACAAGACCATTATAGCGCAAAAGGGGCGTGAGATGATGGCGACAGAGAAAATGTATGAGCTGGCTTTCCGGTTTAAGGGGGCCAAGCTGTGGCAGCAGCTGTACGACGACGAGGCGTTTGCGGTCAAATTGGCGGACGGCGAGATCGGCTATTGCAGCGTCATGGGCCGGATGGGAGATCACTTTGCGCTGGGCCTGTATGTAGGGGAAGAGGGATATAAAAGCTACCGCTTGCTGCTTGATGCGGACAGCGAGGAACTGGATAATGCTGCGGTGAGTGAAATGATGACCTCCCAGAGCTGCCTGCAGTGCTCCTTTGAAAACAAGGACATGCTCTCCACCGGGGAGCTGGAGGAGGTGCGGCAATATGCTAAGGCCCATAATAAGAAGCTGGGCGGGAGCAATGCCTTCCCGCAGTTTACCAAATTCCGCCCGGGAAGGTATCCGTGGAGATACGACTCCCGGCTGGATGAGCAGCGGATCTGCGACGCGCTTTCCGCCGCTGTCGCCCTGAAAAGGATCTTGCTGAAAACAGGGAAGGAGGAGCTGGGCCTGCGCTCCCTGCAGGAATCGGTCCAGAAGATCCCGATGCTGGCCTATGCCAACGGGCGCTGGGTCATTCAGTACACACGGCTGCCCTCTGCCGAGATCCGCTACCCGGAGCCGGTGTTTGCCAACGAGGTGCTGACCGCCCACATCCAGCGGAAAAAGAAAAAAGGCGTCTGGGAGTGCGGAACGATCCGTTTCCCCGGCGCGGTGCAGGAGGAGGGGCAGAAAGAGGAAGCGCCCTACTTCCCGCTGGTGCTGGTGTGCGCAAATTTGGAGACCGGCCGGGTGCTGCAGCCAGTCATAACCGATGGGGAGGACGCGGCGGAGACGATGAACGGTTTCGCCCAGCAGCTGATGGAGGCGGCCGCGGCGCCGAAGACCATCCGCTGCGGGGACGACCGCTGCTTTGCCATTTTGAAGGATCTGTGCGAAAAGACCGGGATCCGGCTCGTGCGGACGGACGTGTTTGAGCTCCTGGACGACGCTCTGGCGGATCTGCTGGAGCATGTACCGGAAGACGAGGACGACCTCAACGACGAAGAGCTGGAGGAGCTGTATGGCATGCTGCTGCAAATGTCTGATGAAGAGCTGCGGCAGCTGCCGGAGGATTATACCGGCGTTCTGCTGGGCCTGGCGGAGGACGGCACGCTCCCCCATGGCCTGGCCGGGCGGATAAAAAAGCTCTTCCGCGGGAGATAGCAAAGCCCAGGAAACAACGGCGGCGGCCAAGTCCGAAAGGACTTGGCCGCCGCTGTATGATTTTTAGTCGTCTTTTTCCTTAAACACGAAGAAGCGCTGGCCGATATAGTTGAGGGCCACAAAGAAGCACATGCCCGCCAGCATGGCCAGGTTATCCTGCACCGAGACAGAGGCCCCGGAGAAGATCCAGCGGGCCAGAGGCTTGGCCCCGCCGTAGGCCAGCAGATAACAGACGGAGATGTTCAGCACAAAGCGGAGCATGGTCTTGCCGGTGTTGGTCTTGCTTTTGAAGGTGAAATACTTGTTGAGAAAATAACTTAAGATGCTGCCAAATATGTAATTGGAGGCGGAGGACACCCAATAGCTGAAGTGAAACACGTTGTAGAACAGGAACATGATCCCCGTGCCAAACAGGGTGTTGGCCACGCCCACTAAGATGAATTTCCAGAAAGTGATATCAAAAAAGCGCGCGGCAAAGGCTTTCAGTTTCTCAAAGAGAGAGGGAGAGTTCACGAATGCTCACCTCCGCAGGTCTCGGAAATGATGTAGCGGGGACGGCCCTTGATCTCATCATAGATCCGGGCCAGATAATACCCGATGATGCCTAAAGAGATCATGATCAGGCTGCTGGAGAACAGCAGCAGGAGGATCACGGTGGTAAAGCCGCCTAAGGCCCGGCCTGTCAGCTTCTGGACCAGGGCGATGACACCCAGCACCGCCGACACGGCCAGCATCACAAAGCCCAGCAGGGTGATGATGTGCAGCGGCGCGGAGGAGAAGGAGCTGATGTTGGTGATGGCGTATTTGACCAGGGACCCGGTGGACCACTTGCTCTCGCCGGCCACCCGCTCCCGGACCCGGTAACTGACCTCCGCCCGCTTGAAGCCCACCCAGAAGGACAGGGCCCGGAAGAACATGTTCCGCTCGGGCATGGCGTTGAGGGAATCCACCACCTTCCGGTCCAGCAGCTTGAAGTCCGACGAGGAGGCCATATCCATCCCGGTGGCCAGGCTGATGAGCCGGTAGAAGCTGTTGGCGGCAAATTTGTGCAGGCCGCTCTCTTCCCCCCGGTCCTCCTTGATGCCCTCGATCACCTCATAGCCCTGCTCCCAGAGCCGGTACATCTCCACGATCTTCTCCGGCGGATGCTGCAGATCGCAGTCGATCACCACGCAGCAGTCCCCCCCGGCGCACTCCAGACCCGCGAACATGGCGGACTCTTTGCCGAAGTTGCGGCTGAAATGGAGACCGCGGACACAGGGCAGCCGCTCCGCCGCGGCGTTGATCTCCGCCCAGGTCCTGTCCCGGGAGCCGTCGTCCACAAACAGGAGCTCGTGGCCGATCTCCGCCTCATCCAGGATCCGATGGATGACCTCGCTGGCGGCGGCGATCATTTTTTCTTCATTATAAGCGGGAATAATGACGGAAAGCATGGCGTTTCCTCAGATTTTTAAGAAAATGATGGTATACGGGATCTGTTCCCCAGTATACTATCCGATTCCCCTTTTTGCAACTGTTTTCAAAGCCAAAACCTCCGGCTTAGCCGGAGGTTTTAACTTTAATCGTTGTCGGGATCTGCGGGAGGGGCCTCGGCGGCGTCCTCCGTGGCGGAGACGACCTCCTCAAAGGGATCTGCCGGCACTTCCTCGATCTCCACATGGATGTCCGGCTCCTCCGGCATCAGCTCCGCCTTAAGAGCCTCGATCTCCGCCTCTTTGGCGTCCAGCTTGGCGATCAGCTCCCCGGCCTGGGCGAAAAGCGGGGCGAAAAAGCCCTCCGGCGCGTCCTTGGCCTGCTCATAATAGAGCTTGCCGATCTCAATATAGACCCGCTTGAGCTCCTCGGCGTCCCCGTTGCTCTCTAAGCTCAGCTTGGCGATGCGGCCGTAGGACTTGGCCCGGCTGGCCCCCTGCTCGTACACGTTTTTCACGGTCTCGCTGTTGGCGACTTCCTTGACCTTGCTCACTAAATTGCCGAGGGTGCCGTTGATGATGTCCTTATAATCTGCCATGGTTCCGTTCCTCCTTTTATTCAGTTCTGTGTCTGTTCCGCCGAGGCGTTTTCTGCCGGGGCGGCCTCTGCAGCGGGTTCCGCCGCGGCCGGCTCTGCCGGGGCGGCTTCTGTTTCAGATCCCGTCTCTTCGCTCTCCCGGGCGGCCCGGTTCACATACAGGCTCTCCGCCGGATGGTCCCGGCGGCTCTGGAGGAAGAGCAGGACGGACGAGATCAAAACAAGCGCGATGGAAAGCGCCTGGGATACCCGGATGGAGCTGGCGCCGATATACAGGCTGTCGGTGCGCAGACCCTCGATCCAGGCCCGGCCCAGGCCGTACCACAGGAAATAGAGCAGGGTGCACTGGCCGTCGTAACGGCGGCGGCCCTTCCGCTCGAAAAGGATCAGCAGAAGCAGCCCTGCCAGATTCCAGAGGCTCTCATATAAAAAAGTGGGGTGGACATAGATGGTGCTGCCGTCCGGCGCAATCAGGCCCATGCGGCAGAAAATGCTGGTCTCGGCGCCGAAAGCCTCCCGGTTCATAAAGTTGCCCCAGCGGCCCAGAATCTGGCCGATCAGCAGCCCGTACACCACGCAGTCCAGCAGGGCGGGGAGAGGGATCTTTTTATGCCGGCAGAGAAGCCAGGCGGTGAGGATCCCGGCCAGAACGCCGCCGTATATGGCCAGGCCGCCTTCCCAGACGGCGATGATCTCGCCCGGGTTCTGAAGGTAGTAGTCCAGCCGAAAGAGCACATAGTACAGCCGGGCGCCGATGATGGCCGTGGGGATCAGCCAGATGAGAAAGTCATAGATATCGTCCGGCTGCAGGCCGAAGCGCCGGCAGGTTTTAACACAGTAGAACCCGGCCAAAAGGAAGCCCAGGGCGATGAAAACCCCATAAAAGTATATGTTCCGGCCAAATACGGTGAAATACGAGGGGGGATTTACCGTCAGGTCCCCCAGCATGGGGAAGCAGATGGCGGAATCCCGCTGGATAGTTTGCAGCAGAAATGAAAACATGATCAGGTCCTCTTTGTGTCTATGGGATCGATGATAGAGATGGCCAGGCGCTCCGGGGCCAGGTTCTCGCAGAGAAAGGCGCGGCATTCTTCGGCGGTGACGCTCTCCAGCAGCCCGGCGGCGTCCAAGGCGCAGTAGCCGTCAAAAAGGCCCATGGCCAGAGAGATACACACGTTGTCAAAGTCCTCCAGGCCCCGGAGCCGGGCGCCTAAGGAGGCCCGCTTGGCCCGCTCAAAGCGCTTTTCGTCCAGCCCTTCGGCGCAGATCCGCGCCACCTCCCGCTTCAGCTCCTCCAGAACCTGCAGGGGCTCGGCGCTCTCGCCGCCCAGGATCAGGGTGCCGGTACCGGCGGTAAAATCCGCCTCATAGTCAAAGTCCCGGTTCAGGAGGCCCTGGGCATAGAGCCGGGCATAAAAGGGGGAGGAGTGCCCCGCCAGCATACGCAGGGCCAGCTGGGCCACCAGCCTCTGGCGCAGGACCCTGTCTCCCACGGCGGGGACGATCTTGGCCCCGATATAGAACTGGGGAGCGGAGACGGCCATGGCCTCCCGCCGGACGGCGCCTACCGGCAGCGGGCCCTCCGGGGGGCCAAAGTCTGCCTTAGGGGGCTCTGCCTTCTCCTGGGGCAGCTCCTCCTGGGCAATGGCGAAGATCCGTTCCGGGTCCACGTCCCCCTCCACCACCAGGCACATGTTGCTGGGGGCGTAGAAGGCCTTGTGGCAGTCATAGAGGGTCCGGTCCGTGATCCGGGCGATACTCTCCACCGTGCCGGCCACCTTATCCCGAATGGGGTGATGCGCGTATAAAAGGCCCAGCAGATTATAGTAGATGGCGGTGCCGGGATCGTCATCCCCCATGCGGATCTCCTGGCCGATGATGCCCTGCTCTTTCTGCACCGTCTCCGCCGTGAAATAGGGGGTGGAGACAAAGTGCAGCAGCAGGCGCAGATTTTCCTCAAAACGGTCGGTGCACTGGAAGTAATAACAGGTGATGCCGCCGGAGGTAAAGGCGTTGGGGTCCGCTCCGTTGGCGGAGAGCAGATTCAGGGCATTGTCCCCGCTGGGCAGATCGAACATCTTGTGCTCTAAAAAATGGGCCACGCCGGCAGGGGTGTCCACCGTGCGCCCGTCCAGGACAAAGCGCCGGTGCGCGCCGCCGTAATCGGTGGCAAAGACGGCATAATAGCTGCTGAAGCCCTCCTTGGGCACCACCTGCAGCTGCAGGCCGTTGGGGAGGACCGCGGAAAAAAGAGTCTCGCCGATACCGGGATACTGTTTACTCTGCATCGCTCTCGCCCTCCTGTTCGCCGCCGTTTTTCAGAAAATAGATCAGGTCGCATTCCAGACTGTTGGCGATGCGCACCACGTCCTCTTTGGTGACGTTTTCCGCCAATTCCGCCAGCTCCAGGGGGGAACAGCCGTCCCCGTCCAGGGCCTGGGCCAGGTAATAGCCCTCCAGCTCGCCCTGGCTGTCTGTCAGAGAGCGCAGATCCGACGCCACCCCGGAGCGGGCCGCGGCCAGCTCCTCTTTGGTCAGATCACCATGACGCAGGGCCTCCAGCTGGGCAAAGATCTCGGCCTTGGCGGCCTCAAACTTATCAAACTCAATGCCCGAGGACACCAGCAGCAGGCCCTTGTGTACATCCAGCAGAGAACTGGCGTAGTAGCACAGGGACAGCTTTTCCCGCACGTTCACAAACAGCTTGGAGGTGGTGCCGGCGCCGAAGGCGGCGTTGAACACGTACAGCGAGGCTAGGTCCGGCTCCTCCATGCACTCGCCCAGCCGGAACCCGATCACCAGCTTGCCCTGGGCCACGTCCAGAGCCTCCTCTACGAACCGGGGCTGGGCCTCCAGGGCGTTCATGCGGATCTCGGTGCCGATGCCGTCGTCGATCTCGCCCCGGGGCAGGGGCACCAGCGCGTCCTTCAAGGCGGAGATCACCTGCTTCTCCGGCGCGCGGCCGCAGTAAAACAGCTCGATGGGGCAGGTCTGCAGGAGCTTGCGGTAGTGCTTGGTCAGCTTCTGATAATGAATGGCCTGGCATTCCGCCTCCCCGCCCAAGCGGCCCACGGCAAAGTCCTCACAGCAGCACATCTCCTCGATGCAGCGAAACAGCGCGTAGCTCCGCTTTTCATTGATCCGGCCCCGGATGATGTCCAGCAGCTTCTCCCGCTCACTGTCCACATAGCCGGGCAGCAGCAGGCCGCCCCGGGTGGCGGGGGAGAGGAGCAGCTCTCCCAGCAGCGAGGCCACGGGGCGCAGCACATCCTGCCCGCCGGGCAGAAAGGCCGCTTCCGGAAAGCTGACGTAAAAGCCGGTGCACTGGATCTCGCCGATGCGCCGCACCACCGGCTCGATCGCCGTGCCGTACAGCTCATCCAGCCGGGTGGAGAGGGCCTCCATATCCCCGTACCGGGCGGTCCCCCGGCGGAGCACATAGGGGATGAGCGCGTTCATGGCGGCGGTCTCCCGGCTGAGCTGGGTCAGCAGGGAGAGGCTCAGACAGGCGGTCTTGAATTTCTTCGAGGGGAGATAGCTCAGCCATACGCCGGGCATGAGCTCTGTCCGTGACAGTTCCATGGGCACCTCCGAAGGGGAAAGTTCCTTTGGGCTCCGCTTACGGCCTGCGCGCGGGCCGGCGGCGGGCAAAGCGGCTGAAAGGCCAAAATCAAAATTCATTTTTATTATTATAGCACAGACCGGCGTAAATTGGTAGCCCTATTTCGGGTCACCGATAGGATTTCCGGCGTATTTTTCGCCGTCCACCCATATTTCCCCCTCCTGTACGGTGATCTCGTGAACCGCGCCCGCCCCGTCGGTCCAGCGGGCCCGGTAGCCCGGTAGGGCGGCGGGGAGCCGGGGCTCCACGGTCAGCCGGCCGTCCCGCAGCTTTAAACCCAGCATTTCCCGGGCAGCGACCCGGAAGAACCAGGCGGCGGAGCCGGTGTACCAGGTCCAGCCCGCCTCACCCTCGTGGCCGGGGGCGGTGTAGACATCCGCGGCCAGGACAAAGGGCTCCGCCTGGTAACGGCCCAGGTCGTGGTTTTCCGGCAGAAGCAGGCGGAGTACCGCCCAGGCATCGTCGGGCCGGGCCTGCTCCAGCAGGGCCATGGCCAGCCAGAGGGCGGCATGGGTGTACTGCCCGCCGTTTTCCCGGAAGCCCTCCCCGTAGCTGACGATATAGCCCGGGTCAAAGGTCTCATCGGGAGAAAAGGGCGGGTCAAAGAGGCGCACCAGGCCCTGCCGCTCATCCAACAGGCGGCGGAGCGCTTCGTCCAGCCCCCGGGCCGCCCGCTCCGGCGCGGCAAAGGGACTCATGGCGGCCCAGCTCTGGGGCAGGGAGTCGATGCGGCTGTCCCCGCCTAAGGGCTCACCCTGGGGCGTGTAGCCCCGGCGGTACCAGCGGCCGTTCCAGGCCGCGTCCGCCGCCTGGCCCACCCGGCGTGCGTAGTCCGCGTAGCGGGAGGCGTTAGGTTTACATAACATTTGAAGAAGCCCGGCAAAGCGGGAGGCGCAGCCGGCAAAGAACCAGCCCAGCCACACGCTCTCTCCACCGGAGCGGTCCAGGCCGTCGTTCCAGTCGCCGCTGCCCATGAAGGGCAGGCCGTGGGGGCCGAAGCCCCGGGCAATACAGCAGTCCAGCGCGGCCCGGGCGTGAAAGAGCACCGAGGCGGAGGCGCCGGAGGGCTCCGGCGTCTCATACCGGTCCCGCTCGCCCTCCCGCAGGGGCGGGGAGCTGATATACGGGACCTCCGCGGCGCACAGGTCCGTGTCCCCGGTGGCGTCCACATATTCGCACAGGGCCCAGGGCAGCCAGAGCAAATCGTCTGAGCAGCGGCTGCGGATGCCCCGGTCCCCCTCCGGCAGGGGGTGCCACCAGTGCATCACATCCCCCTCCACGTATTGATGGGCGCAGCAGAGCAGGATCTGCTCTTTGGCGTAGCGGGGCGTCAGCAGCAGGAGATTTACCGCGTCCTGGAGCTGATCCCGGAAGCCGTAAGCGCCGCCGTCCTGGTACAGGCTGGAGCGGCCCACCAGACGGCAGGCGATGCTCTGATAGGCGGCCCAGAAGCGCAGATAGTGGTCCAGAGAGGCGTCGCCGCTCCGGAGTTCCAGCCGGGCCAGGATCCGCAGCCAGCGCCGCCGGGTCTCCTCCAAGGCGGCCTCCGCCCATTCAGGTTTACATAATTTGATTATTTCCTCCTCTGTACAGCAGCCGCAGGCCAGGACCAGACTTTCGTCCGCTGCCAGGCTCAGCAGCATGGCGGCGGGGGAAAAGTCCGTCCGGCAGGAGCAGGGCAGGCCGCAGGCGGCCAGCAGCTCCGTGCCCGGCAGGCAGGACTCCGGATTTTCCGCCCGGAAGATCCCACCCTCAAAGCGGCAGCGGAGAGAGGAGGCGTCGCCGCCGCTGAGTACCGGCTCCAGCGCCCAGTGCAGCCGCAGGCCCGCCGCGCCTTGGATGAGCAGGACCCGGGCGTCCAGGCCCGAGGGGATAAAGGCGGTGCTGCGTATGGTCCGGCCGCCTAAATCCTTCTCCCAGACCGCCCAGCCGGGGCCGTAGCGCACCCGGCAGGGGAGGCCGTCGTCTGCGGCAAAGAGGCTGACGCACTGGCCGCCCTTCTCTGTCCAGATCCGCTCCCGGCCCAGGGCCTGCCAGGGGGAGGGGGCTTTGGTGACGCGCAGCTCCCGGGCGTACGTCAGCCACATACCCGCCGGCCCCGTCTCGGTGACAATGGCGCCGAAGCGGCCGTTGGTGAGCAGCTGCTGCCAGGCCCGGGGCGGGAGGCTTGAGTTTACATAAAACTCAAAGCATTCCCGGTTCCAGGCGTGGAGAGGCACGCTGCCGGGGGACCGGGGGAGGCTGAGATCCGGCAGGGGCAGGGGCTCCGCCGCCGGCGTCTCCCGGCCGATGCATACCGAGGCCCGGCCGGCAAAGGTGTCCGCCGCGGCAAGGGGGACGAAATGGACCCCGCCCCGGCTGCCGATGAGGGGCTCCAGCCCTACCTGGGCCAGAGCCTCGCTGACACGGCGGTAGACAGGGCTGTGATATTCCCCCTGCTCGTCGCTGAAGATCACCAGCTCCAGCTCCGCCCCGCAGCTTTTCAGCAGGCAGTATTGGCGCAGCAGCGGCAGCAGCTCCAGGGCCCGGCCGTCGCAGCAGAGCAGGGGCAGGTCCCCCGAGACGCCGTAAGGCCACAGGTCCCGGCGGGGGACGGCCCCGGCCAGAGGCCGGTAAAGCCGGTCCAGCAGGGCCATGGCTGCGTCGGTCTCCTGGGCGCTCATGCCCAGATGGGCCGCCGCGGCCCCGGCCATGTTCCCTTTGCCGGGCATGTGGAGGATGCGCCCGGCCCCCTCCAGGGCGGCCTCCCGGCTGCGCCCCAGGCAGAGAGCGAAGCGGACCGTCTCCTCGTCCCCGGCCCGGAGGGACAGATCCAGCCTGGCCGTGACCTTGGGGGCGGACAGCCAGCCCTCCCGCTGGCCAGGCTGCCCCTCATAGCGGGCGGGGCCGCCGCAGGCCAGGCAGAGCCACAGCTCCGGGGTACTGCCCCGGGGAAGCCGCCGGAGCAGCAGCGCGTTGTCTGTCTGCTCTGCCCACAGGCCCAGGGCCCAGAAGGCCGGGTGGCTCCGGTAGTCCTCCGGGCGGGCCAGAAGGGGCACAAAGGACAGACTCAGCTGAAGCTGCCGGTCCTCTGTGCAGCACAGGCGGATCTCCCGCAGTTCCCCCAAATCCCCGCCCGCGGCCCAGAGGGACACCGAGCAGTCGATCCCCTCCAAAGACGCCGCGCAGCGGGCCTCATCCTCTCCCAGCTCCCACAGCGCCGGCCGGGGGCAGGGGAAGCGCAGGCTTCGTCCGCCCTCCGCTTTCAGCTCCAGGACCGGAGAGCTCTGCTCCAAGGCATAGGGGTCCCCATAGACGGCCATGTCCCGGAGAGAGGCGGCGCTGTGGCCTTGATTGGTTGACATAATATTATATGCGCCGTTGGAGAGCAGGCAGCGGCGCGGCTCCGGATCCTCCGGGCCGCCCCGGCGCTGCCAGAGGCGGCCGGTGCTCCGCGGGGGCTTATCGCCGGGCTCGGCCAGGTCCCGGCGAAGGACCACGCCGTCCGCCGGGAGCCGCTCCTGGAGCAGCAGGCTGGCGGACCCCATGGCGGGGTCTGACAGGAAGCGCTGCCGGATGCTGCCGCCGCAGACGGCGTTGGCCGCGGCCAGTACGCTCATGCCCACATGGTGGGCCATGGTGCAGCGCACTTTTTCCCCCTGGCCGCTCCGGCAGCGGGAGGGGGTGAAGTCCACCGCCTCGATAAAGCCGAAGCGGTTCCAGGCCCCCAGGCGCTCCAGCCGGCGCAGATTCCGCACGGCCCCCTGGGGGTCCACCGCCAGGGCCAGAAAGCTGCTGTATGGGGAGATCACCAGGTCCGCGTCCTGGCCCCGCTTCAGGGCCAGGGCGGCGCAGCCGTTGGCCTTGTAGCGGTAGCTGAGAGAGGGGTCCAGGGAATAGAAGGCGCTCTCGGACACGCCCCAGGGTTTCCCGGGCGCGGTCCGGTGTTTCTGGACGTAGAGACAGAAGCGGCCGCTCTCGTACAGCAGGCTGCCCCGGTAGAGAGGCAGGAACAGGGCCGGCATCAGGTACTCAAACATGGTGCCGGTCCAGCTGGCCAGGCCCCGGTAGCCGTCCTTTTGCAGCTGGGCCCGGCTTAAGCGCCGCCAGTGCTTGACGGGCACATCCCCCCGGGCCACGGCCAGATAGCTGGTGAGCATGGCCTCGCTGGCCATCAGGTCGTACCAGCCGCCGGCGCCCCGGTCCCGGGAGACGTCATAGCAGATATAGAACAGGTTCCGCTCCCTGTCGTACAGGGGCGTGAAGCGCATAGGCGCCTCGATGGCCCGCAGGCGCTCCGCCAGGGCCGGGTCCAGCTCCGCCACGGCCTGCCGGACGGTGATCAGGCAGGCGCAGAGGTTGCCGCTGTCCACGGTGGAGATATAGGCGGGGCTGAGAGGGGCGAGGGTGCGGGTGTCATACCAGTTATAGTAGTGGCCCAGGTGCCGGGGCATCCGCTCCAAGGTGGAGACGATGCGGCGGATGCGCTCCAGCGCCTCCGGGGCCCGGATCAGCTCCATGTCCATGGCCGCCACCGCCGAGACCAGAGCCAAGCCGATGTTGGTGGGGGAGGTCCGGTGCGCCGCGCCGGTGGGCGGCTGCTCCTGGAAATTGTCCGGAGGCAGGAAGTTGTCCTCCCGGGTGCAGAGCTTTTGCAGATAGCGGTAGTTGGCCCCGGCCGCCTTGCGCAGATAGTCCCTGTCCACGGCAGAGAGGGGATCCTCCTTATAGGCGGGCAGGGCCAGGGCGGCCGCCGCCAGGGGAGAGAGCAGCCACATGAGCCCCGCCGAGCGGCCGATGATGGCCGGGGAGAAAAGCAGCAGGCCCAGCCCCAGCAGCATGGGGAACCACATGGCCCTGATGTGGGCCCACAGGCCCAGGCTGCCGCCCTCGCTCTGGGCGGCGGTCTGCCACTGGAGCAGCCTTTTGTGGCTGACCAGCATCCGCCAGAGGGACGTGCCGATGGCGGACAGACTGACCCAGGCCTCGTAGGGCAGCAGCCAGAGCCGGATAAAGGTCTGGACGATGGAGCCGCCTACCCCAGTCAAAAGCCGGGTGGTGCGCCGCAGACGCACCTTCTCCCGCCGCCGGACGCTGCTCTCGGCCAGAGCGAGCAGGAGCCGGCTCAAAAGGGCCAGCAGCGCCGCCCAGGCGGCCACGGCCAGGCCCCGGCCCGGCAGGAAAAAGCCGGACAGGATGGCGGCCAGGGTCAGCGGGGCCAGCAGACTGCGCCGGAGGCTGTCAAAAAGCCGCCAGCGGTCGAGGTCTGTAAAATCCCGGCAGAAGACCCAGGGCAGGTTCTGCCAGTCGCCCCGGATCCAGCGGTGCAGCCGCTTGTAATAGGACAGGGGACGGGCGGGGAAGCTGTCGGAAAATTCCGTATCCCCCATGAAAGCGCCCCGGAGACAGGCCCCCTCCAGGGCGTCGTGGGAGAGAATGTGCCCCTCCGGGAACCGGCCCTCGGTGCAGCTTAGAAAAACGCGGGCGTCCAGGATCCCTTTGCCGGCAAAGCCGCCGTTGCCGAAGGCGTCCATATACAGCTCTCCGCAGAGGCCGCCGTAGGGGTCGCAGCCCCCGGCCCCGGCAAAGATGAGGGCGAAGTCCGTGGCGTTGGCGCTGAAGAGCTCCGTGTCCATCCGGGGGTGGATGACGGCGTGCCCCCGGGTCACCACCCGGCGCTGTCCGTCCACGACAGGCCGGTTCAGCGGGTGGAGCATGGCGCCGATCAGTTCCCCTGCCGCGCCGGGATAGACCCGGGTGTCCCCGTCCAGGGTGAGGATGTAGCGGACGTCCTTCAGCGCGTCCCGCTCCCCGGTGACGCGCAGGGCGTTGTCCTGGCCGCAGAGCAGCCGGGCCAGCTCCGTGATGGCGCCCCGCTTCCGCTCCCAGCCGCTCCAGCGGTCCACGGCGGGGACCCGGGGCCGCTCAAAGAGATAGAAGCCGCCGCCGTACTTCCGGTTTAAGGCCGCCACGCCGGACCGGGCGGCCCGGAGCGTGACTTCGTCTGCCTCGGTGGTCTCCGTGTCCGCCTCGGGCAGATCTGCCAGCAGGCCGAAGAGCAGGTTGGGCCCTTCGCTCTTGCAGACCTGGCGCAGCTCCTCCAGACGGCGGCTGCATGTTTCCGCCGCCTCTGGCCCGGTGAGAAGGGCGGAGATGACGCAGACGGTCCGGCCCTCGGGAGGAACGCCGTCCTCCGTATCCATCCGGGGCAGGCGCTTCGGGGGCACCA
Organism: uncultured Oscillospiraceae bacterium; assembly: GCA_947630375.1. Taxonomy (GTDB): domain Bacteria; phylum Bacillota; class Clostridia; order Oscillospirales; family Oscillospiraceae; genus Limivicinus. The sequence goes on from CANRHH010000002.1 coordinate 113,562, forward strand.
GGCGCAGCAGCACAAAGTCCAGCAGGCTCTTTACCAGCTCGGATACGGGCAGGAGCAGCAGCAGCGCGGCCAGGGCGCTTTCAAAGGCAAAGGCCAGCAGCAGCGAGATAAACAGCGTGGCCAGCAGATTGGCGGCGATATAGAGCCGCCCGCCTAAGGGCGAGGGCTGGGAAAAGAGCGCGAAGCCTATGTGCTCGCCCTTCGCCCGGGCGTTTTGGACCAGCCGCCTGGCCAGCACATGCTCCTCGATCCCTTCCCGCCTGGCCAGCTGTTCCACCCGGCGCAGATAGGAGCGCCGGGTGGCGCTGTCCATCCGGGCGTAGTCCCCGGTGGGGTCGGCGGCTAAAACGGCCCCGGTCACGTCTGCGGCGTTGAGAAGCCTTTCCAGATCCAGGACGGAAAACAGGCGCAGGGTGGTAAAGAGCGCCTCCAGGGCCGCGGCGTGCTCCGCTGTGTCGGCGGCGTACTGCATGGAGCGGCAGACCCGGGCGATATTCTCCAAAGCCGCGGCGCGGACCGCGGCGGGGAAGAGGTCCAGCTCGCCCCGGCGCAGCACGGTGACGGTCTGAAAGCCGTCCAGAAACAGCCGGCAGCGCTCCTCGGTGACAGCGCCCTGGCCCGCTTCCAGCAGCTGACCGGCCAGCCGGAGGATCAGCGGTTCCTCCCGGCACCAGCGCAGCTGCCCGGCGGCGCGCAGAGCGGAGGCCGCCGCGGCGTATTCCCGCTGGGCCATATACCAGTTGTCCAGCAGCCACTCGCAGGCGGCGGGCGGAGAGGGAAGCTGCCCGTAGCGCCGGTCCACCGCCTCGTGGATCCGGCGCAGCTCCTCCATGCAGCGGCGCAGCCGGGCCGCCGCCCGGCGGCCGGAGCATGCCCGCACCGGGGTCAACAGCCGGGCAGAGGCCGCCGCGTAATCAAAAAGCCGGTCGTTTTCAATATACAGACCGGATCGTGCTTGTTCCATGAGCCCCTCCTGTCGGGAACGGCCCGCCCTGCGGCCGGGCCGAATGTGATACTGTACATTTTTCCCAGGGATCGCAAAAGTATGCAGGGGCGGCGCAGTCAAGAAAAAAGACTTGACAGCAGGGAGAAAATGTGGTATACTCTGCAAAGTGTTAAGGAAAAATACTTGACAGGGGGCCTGGCTGTGGAGGACGGCAGACTGCTTCAGACGGTGCTGCTGGATTATTACGGCGCCCTTCTGACAGACAAGCAGAGAGAGTGCTGCGAGCTATATTATAACGAGGATCTGTCCCTGTCAGAGATCGCGGAGCAGTGCGGGGTCTCCCGCCAGGGCGTGTGGGACAACATCCGCCGGGCGGAGGCGGCGCTGCGGGAGACGGAGGAAAAGACGGGGCTGGTCCGCCGCCTGACCGGGCAGCAGGCCGCGCTGGAAAAGCTGCGGGAGCAGGCGGCCGCCCTGGCCGCTCTGACCCGGGGCGAGGCCGGAGAGCTGGCGGAGAAGCTGCTGCGGGGGATCGAAGCGCTGATCGGTTGAGGTTTGACGCATGGCATTTGAGAGCTTATCTGAAAAACTGAACGCCGTCTTTAAGCGGCTGCGGGGCAAGGGCCGTCTTACCCAGGCCGATGTGAAGGAGGCCATGCGCGAGGTGCGCATGGCGCTTTTAGAGGCGGATGTGAGCTATAAGGTGGTAAAGGACTTTACCAAGTCCGTCACCGAGAAGGCCAGCGGCTCCGAGGTGCTGGAGGCCCTGTCTCCGGCCCAGATGGTCATCAAAATCGTCAATCAGGAGCTGTGCGCCCTGATGGGCGGAGAGAACAAGAAGCTGGAGCTGGGCTCCAAAAGCCCGGCGGTGGTGATGCTGGTGGGCCTGCAGGGCGCAGGCAAGACCACCAACGGCGCAAAGCTGGCGGGGTATATGCGCCGGCAGGGCAAGCGGCCGCTGCTGGCGGCCTGCGATATCTACCGGCCCGCCGCCATCAAGCAGCTGGAGACCGTGGGCAAGCAGCTGGATATCCCGGTGTTCCAGATGGGGCAGACAGACCCGGTGGAGATCGCCAGGGCTGCGGTGGAGCACGCCAGGCAGCATGGGAATGACCTGGTCTTTCTGGATACCGCCGGCCGCCTGCATATCGACGAGGCCCTGATGGAGGAGCTGCGCCGCATCCGGGACGCGGTACAGCCGGCGGAGATCCTCCTGGTGGTGGACGCTATGACCGGGCAGGACGCGGTGAACGCGGCCACGGCGTTTGACGAGGCTTTAGGGATCACCGGCGTGATGCTCACCAAGCTGGACGGCGACGCCCGGGGCGGCGCGGCTCTGTCCATCCGGGCGGCCACCGGCAAGCCCATCAAGTTCATCGGCGTGGGCGAGAAGCTGGACATGATCGAGCCCTTCCACCCGGACCGGATGGCTTCCCGGATCTTAGGTATGGGCGATGTGCTGACCCTCATAGAAAAGGCCGAGCAGAGCTTTGACGAGAAGAAGGCCCTGGAGACGGCGGAAAAGCTGCGGGCCAACCGCTTCACCCTCAGCGATTATCTGGACCAGATGGCCCAGCTCAAGAACATGGGGGACATCCAGTCTCTGCTGGGCATGATGCCCGGGATCGACGCCAAGGCCCTCAGCAGCGCCAAGGTGGACGATAAGCTGATGGCCCGGCAGGAGGCCATCATCCTCTCCATGACCCAGGCCGAGCGGGACAACCCCTCCATCATCAACAGCAGCCGCAAAAAGCGCATTGCCGCCGGCAGCGGCACCGCGGTAGTGGATGTGAACCGGCTTTTGAAGCAGTTTGAGACCATGCAGCAGCTGGTCAAGCAGCTCAACGGCAAGAAGGGGCGCAAGATGCAAAAGCGCATGGGCCGTATGGGCGGCCGGGGCGGGTTCCCCGGAATGCCCGGGATGCCGGGGATGCCCGGCGGCTTCCGGTTCTGACCGGGTTTAAAGGATTACACGCGCCGCAGGCGCTGTAATATAAACATTTCGAATTTTACCAAGTTGGAGGTGAATATACGATGGTAAAGATCAGACTGCGCAGAATGGGCGCCAAGAAGGCCCCCTACTACCGCATTGTGGTGGCGGATTCCCGCAGCCCCAGAGACGGCCGCTTTATCGAGGAGCTGGGCACTTATGACCCGATGGCTGAAGCCGGAAAGCTCAAAGTCGATATGGAGCGCGTCAAGTACTGGGTTTCCAACGGCGCCCAGCCCACCGACACTGTCCGCGGCCTGCTGAAAAAGGCCGAGGCCTGATAAGGAGTTTCTACCGGCATGAAAGAACTTTTGACCTACATTATACAGAGCCTTGTGGACCATCCGGACCAGGTCTCTGTGACCGAGCGCAAAGCCGACGGGGAGACCGTGTATGAGGTCCGCGTAGCCGACGGCGATATGGGCAAGGTCATTGGCCGGCAGGGGCGGATCGTCAAGCAGATCCGGATCCTCATGCGGGCCGTCGCCCAGAGAAAGGGCAAAAAAATATCCGTCGAGATTCTCGACTGATAGGGAGAAAATAGCCGAGGCGGGAGTCTCGGCTATTTGCGTTTTCTGATTGGGGAAAAACCATGGCAAAAGAACCGTATATCGAGGCCGGGCGCGTGGTGAACACCCACGGCGTCCGGGGAGAAGTGAAGATCGAGGTCTGGCTGGACGGCCCCGCCTTTATGCGCCGCTTCAGAACCCTGTACATCGACGGGCGGCCTTACCGGGTCCTGTCAGCCCGGGAGCAGAAAGGCTTCCTGCTGGCTGCCCTGGAGGGGGTGGAGGATGTAAACGCCGCCATGACCCTGAAGGGCCGCCCGGTCCGGGTGGACCGGGCGGAGGCCAGGCTGCCCGCGGGCAGCTTCTTCCTCCAGGACATTATAGGCGCCCGGGTGGAGACCGAGGCCGGGGAGCCGGTGGGGATCCTGGAGGAGATCCTGGAGACCCCGGCCAACCGGGTCTATGTGGTGAGAGGGGAGAGGGAGCATCTGATCCCCGCCGTGCCCGCGTTTGTCCTGTCTACCGACCCGGAGGCCGGTCTGGTCACCGTGCGGCTGATCGAGGGGATGTAGTATGCGGATCGACATTATGACTCTTTTCCCGGACACGGTGTACGCTTTTCTCCACGAGAGCATCCTGGGCCGGGCCGCCAAAAAAGGCCTCATCGAGATCAACTGCGTCCAGATCCGGGACTACACCGAGAACAAGCAGCGCCAGGTGGACGACTATCCCTACGGGGGCGGCTGGGGCTGCGTGATGATGGCCCAGCCCCTGAGATCCTGCCTGGAGCATGTGCTGTCCACTTCTTCCGGCCCCAGCCGGGTGATCTATCTGTCCCCCCAGGGGGCGCCCTTCACCCAGGAGACTGCCAAGCGCCTGAAGCGGGACTATGAGCATCTGGTGCTGGTCTGCGGCCACTATGAGGGGGTGGACGAGCGATTTATCGAGGCCTGCGTGGATGAGGAGATCTCCCTGGGGGACTTTGTGCTCACCGGTGGAGAGATCGCCGCGATGGCGGTGGCGGACGCGGTGTGCCGCCTGGTGCCCGGCGTGCTGGCCGACGAGGCCTGTTACACCGGCGAGAGCCACTGGGACGGGCTGCTGGAATACCCCCAGTACACCCGGCCCGAGTGCTGGGAGGGGCGGCGCGTGCCCCAGGTGCTGTTGGAGGGGAACCACGACCGGATCCGGCGCTGGCGGCGCAGGCAGCAGCTGGAGCGGACCATGGCCCGGCGGCCGGATCTGTTCGGCAAGCTGAAGCTGACGGACCCGGAGGACCGGGAGCTGCTGCGGCAGATCTCCCGGGATCGGGGCCGGGCCCGGCTCACCGGGCCGGTGACATCCCGGCCGGCGGAGCCGGCAGATCTGCCGGGAATCATGGAGATTGTCTCCTACGCCAAAAAGAGCCTGAAAGAGCACGGGGTGGACCAGTGGCAGGGCATCTATCCCACGCCGGACAGCTTTCTGGAGGATATGGAGCGGGGCGAGTGCTTCGCGGTGACCCACGAGGGGGAGCTGGCGGGCTTCTTCGTCCTGTCCCGGCTGCCGGAGGAGAGCTATGAGCACATCACAGACGGAAAGTGGAGCGCGGACATGCCCTACTGTGTGCTGCACCGGGCGGCGGTGGCGGAGAAATACCGGGGCGGGGAGCTGGCCCGGCGGATGCTGGAGCTGGTGCAAGACCAGGCCCGGGCCTACGGGCTGCGCTGCATCCGGGTGGACACCCACCGGAAGAACAAGGCCATGCGCCAGCTGCTGACGGACGGCGGCTTTCGCTACCGGGGCAATCTGGTGATCCGGACCGACCCGGGGCATGACCCGGCCCGCCAGGCCTATGAGAAGATTTTGAAGGACAAGAAATGAACCTGACCGATTTGAACCAGATCCGCCCGCTGCTGGAGCGGCACGGCTTCCGCTTCTCCAGATCTCTGGGCCAGAATTTTCTCACCGCCGCCTGGGTGCCGGAGCGGATCGCGGAGAGCGCCGGCCTGGAGGAGAACACCGGCGTGCTGGAAGTGGGGCCCGGCATCGGCTGCCTGACGGCGGAGCTGTCCAGACGGGCGGGGAAGGTGCTGGCCGTGGAGCTGGACCGGGCGTTGAAGCCTATCCTGGCCGAGACTTTGGCCGGAGCGGACAACGTGGAGCTGCTTTTTGCCGACGTTTTGAAGCTGGACCTGGCGCAGCTGGTCCGGGAGCGGCTGCCGGGGCTGCGGCCGGTGGTCTGCGCCAACCTGCCCTACAACGTGACCAGCCCCCTGCTGACGGCTTTTCTGACGGCCGGCTGCTTTGAGAGCGTGACAGTGATGGTGCAGAAGGAGGTGGCCCAGCGGCTCTGCGCCCGGGCCGGGTCGGCGGAGTACGGGGCGTTCAGCCTCCTTGTCCAGTGGCACACGGAGCCGGAGCTGCTGTTCACGGTGCCGCCAGACTGCTTCGTCCCCCGGCCGAAGGTGCACTCCGCGGTGGTCCGCCTGCGGCGGCGGGAGAGCCTTCCCGCGCCGGTGGAGGACGAGGCGCTGCTGTTTCGCGTGATCCGCGCCGCCTTCAACCAGCGGCGGAAGACCCTGGTCAACGCCCTGTGCGCCGGCATAGGGGAAGTGACCAAGGAAGAGGCGGAATATGTTGTAAAAAAGGCCGGCTTTGACCCCAAAATACGGGGCGAAGCTCTGGAAATTGGTGGATTTGCAAAAATTGCCGATGAAATCGGGAAGATATTAAAGCCGGATTTGTAAGGAAAATGCATTGATTCTTTCCTGTACTTTGTGGTAATCTAAACAGTGGCAAAAATGTCAATATTTTATTTACTATAGAAAGGAACGATAAGCGCAACATGAGCAAAAAGTACGTGTATCTGTTTACCGAGGGCAACGCCAACATGCGCGAGCTCCTGGGCGGTAAGGGCGCCAACCTGGCCGAGATGACCAACATCGGCCTGCCGGTCCCCCAGGGCTTCACCATCACCACCGAGGCCTGCACCCAGTACTATGAAGACGGCCGCCAGATCAATGACGAGATCATGGCCGAGATCATGAAAAACGTGGAGACCATGGAGAAGATCAACGGCAAGAAGTTCGGCGATCTGGAGAATCCTCTGCTGGTCTCCGTCCGTTCCGGCGCCCGGGCCTCCATGCCCGGCATGATGGACACCATCCTGAACCTGGGCTTGAATGACGACGTGGTCGCCGCCATGATCAAGGGCAACCCGGACCCCAAGTTCGAGCGCTTCGTGTATGACTCCTATCGCCGCTTCATCCAGATGTTCTCCGACGTGGTCATGGAAGTGGGCAAGAAGTATTTCGAGCAGCTGATCGACGCCATGAAGGCCAAGAAGGGCGTCGTGTACGACATTGACCTGACCGCTGCCGACCTGAAGGAGCTGGCCGAGGAGTTCAAGGCCGAGTACAAGCAGCAGATCGGCCAGGACTTCCCCTCCGACCCGAAGGTGCAGCTGTATGAGGCCATCCGTGCCGTGTTCCGCTCCTGGGACAACCCCCGCGCCAATGTGTACCGCCGCGACAACGACATCCCCTATTCTTGGGGTACCGCTGTCAACGTGATGCCCATGGTGTTCGGCAACCTGAACAACAACTCCGGTACCGGCGTCGCCTTCACCCGTGACCCCGCCACCGGCGAGAAGAAGCTGATGGGCGAGTTCCTGGTCAACGCCCAGGGCGAAGACGTGGTGGCCGGCGTGCGTACCCCCATGCCCATTGCCCAGATGGCCGAGCAGTTCCCCGAGGCCTATGCCGAGTTCGTGAAGGTCTGCGGCGTTCTGGAAGAGCACTACCGCGACATGCAGGACATGGAGTTCACCGTGGAGAACGGCAAGCTCTACATGCTCCAGTGCCGCAACGGCAAGCGCACCGCTCAGGCCGCGCTGAAGATCGCCTGCGACCTGGTGGACGAGGGCATGATCGACGAGAAGAAAGCCGTCGCCATGATCGACCCCCGCAACCTGGACACCCTGCTGCATCCCCAGTTTGACGCCGAGAAGCTCAAGGCCGCCACGCCCATCGGCAAGGGCCTGGGCGCTTCCCCCGGCGCTGCCTGCGGCAAGATCGTCTTCACCGCGGAGGACGCCAAGGCCTGGAAGGCCCGCAAGGAGAAAGTGGTCCTGGTCCGTCTGGAGACCAGCCCCGAGGACATCGAGGGCATGAAGGCCTCCCAGGGCATTCTGACCGTCCGCGGCGGCATGACCAGCCACGCGGCTGTTGTGGCCCGCGGTATGGGCACCTGCTGCGTCTCCGGCTGCGGTGATATCAAGATGGACGAGGAGAACAAGCAGTTCGTCCTGGCCGGCAAGACCTTCCACGAGGGCGACTGCATCTCCATCGACGGCTCCACCGGTAACATCTATGACGGCATCATCCCCACCGTGGACGCCACCATCGCCGGCGAGTTCGGCCGCATCATGGCCTGGGCCGACAAGTACCGCCGCCTGGGTGTGCGCACCAACGCCGACACCCCCCGGGACGCTGCCAAGGCCCGTGAGCTGGGCGCCGAGGGCATTGGCCTGACCCGTACCGAGCACATGTTCTTCAACAGCGACCGTATCGCTGCTTTTCGTGAGATGATCTGCTCCGACACCGTGGAGGAGCGCGTGGCCGCTCTGGCCAAGCTGGAGCCCATGCAGCAGGCCGACTTCGAGGGCATCTACGAGGCCATGGAAGGCTGCCCGGTCACCATCCGCTTCCTGGATCCCCCGCTGCACGAGTTCGTCCCCACCGAGGAGGCCGACATCGAGGCTCTGGCCGAGGCCCAGCACAAGAGCGTGACCGAGATTAAGAACATCATCGCCGCCCTGCATGAGTTCAACCCCATGATGGGCCACCGTGGCTGCCGTCTGGCCGTCACCTATCCCGAAATCGCCGAGATGCAGACCCGCGCCGTCATCAAGGCTGCGCTGGCCGTCCAGGCCCGTCACCCCGAGTGGAAGATGGTCCCCGAGATCATGATCCCCCTGGTGGGCGAGGTCAAGGAGCTCAAGTACGTCAAGGATGTGGTGGTCAAGGCTGCCGACGCCCTCATCGCCGAGGCCGGTTCCGACATGAAGTACCTGGTGGGCACCATGATCGAGATCCCCAGAGCCGCTCTGACGGCCGACGAGATCGCCAAGGAGGCCGAGTTCTTCTCCTTCGGCACCAACGACCTGACCCAGATGACCTTCGGCTTCAGCCGTGACGACGCCGGCAAGTTCCTGGGCGCCTACTACGACAAGAAGATCTACGAGAGCGATCCCTTCGCCCGCGTGGACCAGACCGGTGTGGGCAAACTGGTGGCCATGGCTGCCAAGCTGGGCCGGGCTACCCGTCCCGAGCTGCATCTGGGCGTCTGCGGTGAACACGGCGGCGATCCCAGCTCCGTGGAGTTCTTCCACCGGGTGGGTCTGGACTATGTGTCCTGCAGCCCCTTCCGCGTTCCCATCGCCCGTCTGGCCGCCGCTCAGGCTGCCATCAAGGACATGCAGTAAGCTTTTCCGTTTCCGGCCGGGCCTTTTGGCCCGGCCGGTTTCTTTCAGATTAAACCTACAAAATAAATAGGTTTATCGGAATAAAGTTTGGCGCTTTTTCCTCTTGCATCTGCCTCGGGATAGGTGTAAACTGTGAAACCAGACAGAGGAAAGGGAAGTGTCAGATATGAAACAGGATAAACTGGTAAAATTAGTGCTGGCGGCCATTTTTGCCGCGCTGAGCTGTGTGGCTACCATGCTTATCAGCATTCCCATGCCCGCCACCAACGGATACATCAACTTAGGGGATGGGGCGGTGCTTTTAGGGGCCTTCCTGCTGGGGCCGGGCTACGGCGCGGCCGCCGGGGCTTTGGGCTCCATGCTGGCGGATCTGCTGCTGGGTTATGCAGTCTACGCGCCGGGGACCCTGCTCATCAAGGGCTTGATGGCCCTCTGCGCCGCGCTGGTGCTGGGCGCCCTGAAGAATAAGCCTTTGGCCGGGAGCGTCGTGGGCGGCCTGACCGGGGAGCTGGTGATGGTCTTCGGCTATTTCCTCTATGAGAGCACGGTCCTGGGCTATGGGCTGGCCGCCGCGGCCAGCATCCCGGGCAACGGAATCCAGGGCCTGGTGGGCCTGGTGGCCGCCGTGGCGGTATATCAGGCGCTGCGGGCCTTCCCCTCGGTGAGAAACGCAGCCAGATGAAGAAGGAGAGCGCGATGTTTGAAGAGATATCTGCTCAGGCCGCCCAGGCCGTGGGAGAATTGATCGAGGCCGCCGGGCTGAAGGCCGGGGACCTGATGGTGGTGGGCTGCTCCTCCAGCGAGATCGTGGGGCAGCACATCGGTAAGGGTTCCAGCCGGGAGGCTGCCCAGGCCGTCTTTTCCGCCATCTACCCGCCGCTGCGGGAGCGGGGGATCTTTCTGGCGGCCCAGTGCTGTGAGCATCTGAACCGGGCCCTGATCTTAGAGCGGGAGGCGGCGGAAAAATTCGGCTATGAACCGGTCAACGTGCGGCCCTGGGAGCACGCGGGCGGCTCCTTTGCCACGGTAGCCTTTGAGAGCTTCACGCATCCCACGGCGGTGGAGCATATCCGAGCCAAGGCGGGCATGGATATTGGCGACACGCTCATCGGGATGCATCTGAAAGAAGTGGCGGTGCCGCTTCGTCTAAGCGTCAGACAGATCGGCCGGGCCTCTCTGGTCTGCGCCCGGACCCGCCCCCGCTTCATCGGCGGCGAACGCGCCCGATATCAGGAAGAGCTGAAATAAAAATCCCCCATCCGAGCAGCTTCCAATAAGACAGCATCAAAACAATACTGACATTGGGTAGCTGCCAAACAGGGGTGCAACAAATGAGAACAGACATATCCGGTTTACAGACCGAGTATGTCTGATTCTTTTGGGTGCCACCTTGGCAACTGCATTATTTTTCCGGAATAAGCAATAATTCTTAGCTGAAGTTTTCGGTAAGCACAGCTTGAATCATAACATCAATCTGTCCGCGCAAGGATTCTATTTGCTTTTTAATTTCATCTTGTTTTGCAATTTCAGTATGTATTTTATCAACAATGCGTTGCTGTTCTTTCAGGGAAATATCCAATATTGGAAATTCCCTCACTACTATTGGGAAAATATTTGTGTTGTTGCCTAATCCCTTTTTATAGATCTCAATCAGATACTGAAAATAGGTTGTTCTGAAATAGTAATAAGCGAACTCTGGATTGTAGTCTTTAAACCGAATGCGCATTGTAAAATCAGCGAAAACTCCCTGAAGCTCATTGTCATCAATCAAGGCGACTTTTCCAATGGTTCCTTCACCGGAACGAGCAAGAATAATATCGTTTTTCCGCACGGTTTTGGCTTGCTTGGAATCAGAGTACTCTTTTGACACTGTGCTTGCACTTTCTAAATCAAACTTCCAATTCTTAATTGTTGCCATAGAAATGTAGCAAAATTCGCCATCATCAGAGTAATCCGACGGGGATACACTTGCCCCCAATACAATCGGTTCTGCAAGGTAATACTTTATTTTCTTGTCTGTGCGGCTTATTAACTCTTGCATAACAAAATTTCCAGAATCCCTATGAAACTTTGCACTAAAACGCAAATCCTCATTGTTGGATAGTGTTCTATAATTTGCAGAAAATCTTTTTACCTGTTTGATTCTGTTAAACTCATCCATTGCAAAACGAAATTCACGATTAAATACATCGTCAATAATTTCGCTGTTCTTCTTGATTGAGGATTCAATCGTTTTAATCTCTTTCTCTATAGCGTGTGCTGCTTCCAACGCCTTTCTTTGGATGGAAACAGAAACAGCAGGCACCTTGATATATTGGATGTCGCTCGCATAAACATGTGGCTGATCAGAACCTTTTTGAAGCAAATGAATGTCATTCTGAATTAAACGAAGAGCATAGTACAAAAATTTCGTCAAATACTCGTCCTCATTTTTTGATTTTAATGTTACGCAGTCCGAGGCCCAAATAGGAACATCCCAGTAATTCACAAACCCGGAATTTGCACCAGAAGCACTAATGGTAATGCAACCCCGAGGTCGGTTGCTTTCGTTGTGCAAATACGCATAATCTTTACCGCCCGCAACAACGGGAATATCTCCTTCAACAGCCTGCGCTTCCGTTATACTGGTTCCTTTTTCTATTTCAAAAAAATCCTTAATCCGGTCCTGACATATAGAAAATTGATTGAAGAACTCCGCATGACTTTCTTTGGCATAAGATAGTCCCATTCGTATATTTGAGGATTCCGATATGGAGCGCATGGTATTGTTTGTCAATCGCATAAATACACCTCAATCCCAAACAATTTTGCGCATTGCATCCAAAATTGTAGTCTCATTGCCATCATCAATTAAAATCTCCCCTGCCGTGTTCGTCCTATACAATTCGTTTTGCATCGGGCGCTCTCCTCGTTTGGTGCGTTTATATCCGATTGCATCGGCTTCTGCCATGAAAATGCTGTAATCAAGATTTGCAGCAACTTCACTAAATACCCACCAGGTATTTACGTGTCCAAAAGTTTCTTTTGTATCTTTGTCAGGCTTACAAAGAAGTTCCAACTCTTCACGATATTTGCTGATCAAACCATTTGTATCTAAGCAATCATCTGCATCAGAAATATAGTGTTTCAGCATTTTGCGTAGCAATACAACTTCTTCATCAGGGGTCAATTTTTTGATAGACGGAAGTTTTGCTTTCAACTTTTTGCCATCATACACAGAAATCAGATTGTCCACACGAGTTTTAAGTTGTGAATAGTCCTTCGATGCGGTATCCCATGCCTCGCTCCAAGCAGCAATTTCTTCTTTCGTTTTCTTTTGTGCAAAGAGAATACTTGTTTTTGTTGATGTATAGGGTTCAAATGCCAACTGCGGCAAGGATACAACTGCTTTTACTTTGAAATATTTATAGAGGAATAGGCGGATGTATTTGTTTTCGGTTGTATCAAACACGCTTTCCGGCAATACCGCTGCTACACGACCATTTTCCCTTAGAAGCTGATACCAGCGCTCGATGAACAGGTTCTCTGAGTTCTTTTTTTCGCCAAACATAAAGTTATGCTTAATAGTTTTCTTGGTATCATTGTCCAGTTCAACACTAAACGGAGGATTTGTTAGAATTAAATCGAATTGTCCATTGACTTCACGATCTTGGTAAAGCGTATCTTTAACACTTCCATTCAAAGCATTTGGAGCGGTTTCCTTTTCGTACTTAGCAAACGGGAGCAAACCGTCTTTCACAAAAATATTGGTGGAGCCGTCTCCATGAAGGATCATGTTAACCTTCGTTGCCGTACCAAGATTAAAGTTTATCTCAGAACCGTAAATATAAGTTTGTGCCCACTTATTTTCTCTGTGATCAGGGTAAAACCAATCAGATGTAACCTTGTCTTGGACAGCTCTTGAAGTACCCAATTCATTGTTATAACCCAAAGCATTGCGATTACGGTATTTCATATTTTCCGTAATAAACTTCATGTATTCGATTAGAAATGTTCCGCTGCCCGCTGAGGGGTCAATCATATATGGAATTTCTTTGTCATCCTTGATACGTTTAATCGCAAGCTTGTCTGCTTGAATAGCGTAGAGCATGAACCGCACGATATTGGTATGGGTAAAAAATTGTCCTTTGCTCTGTTTGAATCCATCTCGAATAATGCCTTCAAAGAAGCCGCCTAATATATCTTTGCCGCTTAAGCTGTTTTTGCCGTCTACAAAAGAAAGTCTTTCTAACTTCTGAACCGCATATTTGAGCTTTGATAAAGAGAACTTTTTGGTGTCTACCACATAGGATTTTCCGAGTTCCTTTTCATCCAAAATATAAAGCTTGGATTTGAGCGCACGACGATAAAGCGCGTTGATACGGTCAAAGAGCTTCTCGTTTGTTTCAAATTCCTCATCGCCATCTTTAGCGAATGTCATAGACTGAAAATCGTAAGTGTCGCCGTCTTCTTTCTCGTCTTCGTCCTGTATTTTGGAAAGGATCAGATTTGTCAAAGAAGAGAAGACATCGTTGTCATCGGTTCCGCCTCCGCCCCAAAGTACATTGTGCAAATCTTTTTGAAGCTGCAAAAGCATACCGTAAGAAAAATTTGTTTCCAGGTCTTTTTCGGAGCCTTTTATATATGGTTTTTTCTGTGCCTTGCCATAACGGGCAGGGATTGTGTTTGTGTAATCACGGACAGCTTCCCAATCGGCATAGGTTGGATATTTTTGGTTGTCAATGATTATGCACTCATCAGTAAGCGTACCTGTTGCGTCATTGGTGGTATACAGAACCAGATATTTTACACGGTGACCGTCTGTGCGTTCCATGCCTGCCAACTTGAAGAGCTGCTCCTCAATAACATTGTCCTTGTCAATGGTTGCATACTCTTCTTCGTTTTTCACTTCAATAAATAAGAATGCATCCCCATTTACATCTCTTACAATTACATCAATACGGCTGGTAATTGTGTGTGGCCGGCCGGCCGTATATTCATGCTCAATCTCTATTTTAGCGGGATCGTAACCAAGCTCATTTACAAGCTTGGTCAACAGATATGCACGGCAAAGTTCTTCAGATTTAGCATCCGTCCTTTTCTGGCATTGAATAATCTTGTCATAGGAAAGTTTGCCTGTTACAAAATCGAGCTTTGTTACAATCTTGGTAGGCTGATCGTCAATATATCTTTTAAGAAGATCGTTATTCATGCTATTCTCCTCTAAATATTATCTAAACGCTCTATGTTTGAGCAAAGTTTTTACGGAATCCATCATTTGCTCATAAGTAATGTCCTTTGCATAGGCAAATTGTTTACGGTATTTATTCCACATAGTTTTGAGTTCAGGGCTTTCTTCGATGTTGCGAAGAATAGAAGGAACATCTGCAATCTGCTGAGTAGTGCCACGGTGGTTTGCAGTTGCCCTCAATGCATCAGCAAACACCGCCTTATCGAATTTCTGAGTTGTGGTCAGTATATAGGCATCGTAAAAATCTCTGGGGCGGGTGTTGAACACGCCCCACCGTAGAATGGTTTCTATCTTTTTAGCCATGACAGTTTCAATATTGTATGCCCACAACTCATAGGTTTTCTCATCGTCAAATATTTCAGAGAAATTGCGTTGCTCACAGAAGCACCTCCAAATACTGACGCAGAACATTTGCTACGCGCATTTTTTTAGCGTAAAAGTTCAGTTTATTCAAATCTTTTTTAGGGTTAGCCGCATACAGTTTTAACGCAGCGAGAAACGTTTCTGTTCCCAGTTTATTGCGGCTACGGATCACATCGCAGATTGTGCGCTCAAGATCGTATGCGGGAACATCATTCCCGGCTGGAGTTTTCAGTGTACTCTTACCGAGATCAAACAGCTCTGGTTTAATGTAGTATACCTTGCACTCTGACTTGATCGCCGAAGAAGGAATACAGCCGGATGGTGCGGTAATGGTATGCTCAAAAGGCGTCCGATCAGAAATGCCGTGAAGATATAAGGCTGTTTCGTGAGAGAAAATAATTCTCTCAGAACGCTTGCTGATGGACAACAGCTCATCTTGCATATCGTTTGGAAGAATGTACTGACCTTTTACGATGCGATGGATTTTATCTTCTTTGCACAGCTTATAAAGCATCGCTTTGGAGATGCCATTCTGCGCTGCAATTTTCGTTTCAATAATACCGCCATGCTCTTTCGCAATGACGGCGAGTTCAGTCAAAAAATCCATTTGCTCACCTCGGAGATATAATTCAATAATATTATACGTAAAATTACGATTAAAGTCAATGCGTTCAGAAAAATATCTACAATTAAATTATGACATAGATCAATCGGAAATTTTATATCATCCGGGATTTGGGTACTTTCAGCAAAATAAAATGAGCGTTTCGGCCTTGCAGCTCTCGCGCTCATTTTCCGCTGTGTACGGACAGAGGATTTATTTGCTATTCTTCTGAATGGAACTGCGGCATGACCGAAATCATGCCGCACTTCCAAAACTTTGTGAACTTGTTTTATTGGACGCTCCATCCGGGTTCTTTTATTTCTGAGACAGCATCATCAGCAGGACCGCTGCGCCAAAGGCGGCGTACAGCAGGTCTACCGCGAAGCAAAACCGGATCAAAATGCCGCGCATCTTTCCTTTGATGCAGCACAGGGCCGTGAAAACGCCCAGCAGGATCATAAGGACCGCGGTCCCGCCGATCAGCAGCTCCGCCGCCGGGGATTCCAGCGCCCAGGGATACCGTCGGACGAGCAGGAGGCCCCAGGGCAGCAGGCTCAGCAAAGCCGCAAGGGCGGAACAGATTTTCTCTTTCATGCCGCTTCACCTCCTCTCTGCCCGGCCGAAGCGGAGGCAGGCCACAAGCAGGCATAAGAGGCCGGCAGCGGCTGCAGCAGGCAGCCAGGGTAGCAGCTCCGGCCGGGCCATGTTCAGATGCTCCGCCAGCTTGCCGTACTCCCACCTGAGCACAAAGAAGGGGTAACAGGGCGGCCAGGCAAACCAGACGCGGGTGTTGATCAGCAGCACCGAGGGGACGATGGAGGCAAAGCCCAGCCCCACCGCGTAAACCGGCGTCTGGAACCAGACGGCCAGCAGCCAGAACAGGGCCAGCATAGGCAGGGAGGAGAGCCACAGCAGCCCGATTTCCTGCAAAACGAACAGGGGCGGGAGCAGGAAGGAATAGGCAAACAGCCGGGAGGCGGCGGCCGCGCTGAGGCCGTACACGGCGGCGCAGAGCAGCAGCTGCGCCGCGGCAAAGCCCGGCAGCAGGCAGAATTTCGCCAGGCACAGTGCCGCCGGGGAGACCGGAAGAGCCAGCATTTTGTGAAGCCCCTGGCCGCTCCGCTCTGTCTGGATCAGCAGGACCGTCACTACCACCATGCTGGCCGGATACATGAACCAGGCCATGCCCAGCATCCCCTGGATGAAGAAGCTGTTTTCCGGGGAAATGCCCTCCGCGTCCATGTTGAAGTTCAGACCCGCGTTGTATACCATAGGCAGCCATAGGATGACCACCGCCAACGCCAGCAGGGGCAGAATGCCGCTGCGGCGCGTTTTTTTGCGCTCCAAGCTCAGTAAAGCAAAAATATTTATGTAAACCACCTCCTGCTTTTGATCCAGACCAGCTCTGCCCCGGTAATGCCCGCGCTTTCCACTGCGGCGGCGATCAGGAGTTTCCAGGCGTCCCCGCCGCAGCCCGGCAGCGTCCGGAAGGGCAGGGCATAGGGAAACAGGGAGAGGACAAAGGGGCGTTCCGGCAGCATGGAGGCCAGGAACACGCCTATGACGCCCAGGCCTAGGGCGGTCCACATGTTTTGAAACAGCGAGGCCGTCAGCAGGGCCAGCAGCAGCGCGGGCAGGGAGAGCAGAAAGGCAAAGCCGAAGCAGCCCAGCAGCTCCGGCCAGGGGAGGGCCCCCGGGGCCAGCCAGTGCCGGCAGCAGAAGAACAGGCAGGCGGCCTCCATGCCCAGCACCGGCAGAAAAGCGGCGGCGGTGACGGCGGCCTTGCCGAAAAACAGGCGGTTCTCCCGGATCGGCAGGCCCCGCGTCCGCTCCAGCATACTGCCGGCGTGCTCCGTGTGATAGAGGGTGCAGGTGCCGGCGAGGAGCAGCAGCAAATGTACCATAGCCATCACGCCCCAGTTTTCCGCCAGCAGCCACGCCAAGGGCGGCCCGGACAGGGCGCCCAGCCGCTCTGGGCGCAGGGCGGTGTTTGCCAGCGGGAAGGCCGAGGCCAGCAGGCCGCCCGCCAGAAAGGCCGGGAAGAAGCCGGTGCGCCTGGTCTTTCTCAGCTCCATGGGCAGTTTCATTGCCCGCCTCCTCTCTGCCGGTCGTCCTGTTCCACGCCCACGCCCCAGTAGTAGAATCAGGCCAGGTTGCACTGGGCGGGGGCGTAACCCCGCTCCGCCGCCTCCCGGTACAGTTCGGCGGCTTTTTCCTTGTCCTCCGCCACGCCGGCGCCCATCTCATAGCACAGGCCCAGGGAACAGGCGGCGGGGGGATACGCCTCCTCCTCCCAGGCCCGGCGGTACAGCGCCGCCGCTTTTTTCTCGTCCTGTTCCACGCCCCGGCCCCGCTCACAGCACTCGCCCAGATAGCACATGGCCCGGGGGAAGTTCTGCTCGGCGGCCTTG
>CANRHH010000003.1 GCA_947630375.1 uncultured Oscillospiraceae bacterium
TGTCTCCATTCTTGACTTTGACGAAGCTTTTTATACGGTCATTTCCTGTCGTTTACACAAAATTTCGCGCGGTCTCGCCCTCCGATTTGGAGGGCGGTTGGATTATGCAAACACAACCTTATTCGTCATCTTTCAAAATCGGCTCGTGTTCTCCTTTTACCCACTCGCCATCTTTTCCGTACCTGTATTCGCCCCTGTACGTCCGCTCATTATTCCAAATGCTCTGCACAGTTGAAATGACAAACGGCTTGCCGCCCCTCGTTTTGTAGCCAGCCTCGTTGAGCGCCTTGACAGTGCTTAACATACTCATGCCCTGCGCCTTGCGGTCAAATATGAAACGGACTATTTCGGCTTCTGCCTCGTTAATGACAAGCCTCTTGTTCTCAATCCGATAGCCCATCGGCGCACGTCCACCAGAATAACCGCCCTTGTTGGCCTTTATCCATCTGCCGCCAGATGTTCTAATCCTGATATTCTCACGTTCAATTTCAGCAGCAACAGCCATGAAGTTTTCTATTATCATAGCGGTCAATTTGTCTTGCGCAGACCAATCCTCTGCTACGCTCAATATTTCAAGGTCCAAATCTTTCAGCATACTCTTATATGCGTAATAAAGATTTATGTCCCTTGCTATGCGGTCAGCTTTTGCAACGATGATGTATTGCACGGGAGGATTGGTTACCTCCCCGCCTAGTATCTTGTCAAATGCAGGTCGCTTTTTTGCTGTTCCGCTTACGCCCTCGTCAATAAACCACTGTGAAACCTCAATGTCGTTCTTTTCGCAGTATTCCTTAATCTGCTCTCTCTGGGCTTCAATTCCAAATTTATCTTCGCCAACTTGTCCGTCTGTTGACACTCTGCAATATGCAACTGCTCTTTTCATTTTCGCTCCCTCCTTGACAATACTAATATAGCAAATTTACGTTTACTTGCCAATATGTAAATTATGCTTTTTGTGTTTTTGCGCTATTCTTTTTTGCCTTGCGCAATTTTTCTGAATGGGCCTTTAAATTACCCAGGCACAGAAAAAGCCCGTCACCTTATGGCACGGGCTGACTGTCAATTTTTCTTCTGCTGTGTCTGTGCTTTCGCTTTACTCAACGCAGCAAGGGCTTTGTCTATATCGACTGAAAACTGTGGCCTGTTCCCAGCTTCATAATTTGATAAGTGTGCTTGGCACTCCTGTACGATTTGTTTCTCGTTCTTGTTTATTATGTTTTGGTAAAGTAAATATTCCGGCTTTTTCCCGGTCCAAAACTTCTGCTGATACTGTTTTTCTATCGGAAACATTTTTATGTAATGTAAACCGTGTCTGTGCCCTGGTTTCGTTGTTTTCCTTGGAGGCAAAGGAAAATATGTGTCTTTCGGCGCAGACGGAGGAATGTTTGAGCGCAGCGGAACAGCAAAATTCACATTCTTACCTTTGTACTTTAGGTTTACTACCATTACATGGGGCCTGTTTGTCCCTTTTTGCAGTAATTCACCATCCTGGCACAATTTATAGTAATCCTGGGAAACTGTGACAAATTTCATCTCTGTCTTTCCTTCGCCATTACAGTAAAAGTCCCGCACCCGGAAAACCGAAATGCGGGGCCTTTCATACGAATGGATGATATTCTACGCTCGCGCTCCCCGTCATCCGCGGAAGATAAACATACGAATGGATGATACTCTCTCCGTCATCCCCGGCGCAGGACTTCCTGCATCTTTAGTATATGTCGTTAGATGATTTTTGTCAACATGATTTTTCATCCTTTTTTCGCGCTTTTTGTATTGCTGATTTTTGGAAATATGGCTTTTTGTTGCTTTCGCTGGGGAAAGGGTTAACCAAACCTAAATTCAATTGTATGCAACCCCCTCTGGTATCATTTAATTGTGCTTGTGTATAGTCAGGATAATGCGGCGGGAACGTGCCACCGATTTACTATATTATAATGTATGTTTCGCCCTCTCAAAAATAAATTTTACGCAAAATCAAAAATAAATTACCAAAACCTATTGACAGCTTACGTTTATTCAGCTATAATGTCTAACGTAAGCAAGAGCCACACGCAACGACAGGCCGCAGGCCAGGAGGGAACACGAGATGACATAGATCTTCGCCGCTTTCCGCACTTGTTCCTTCTGGTATTTCTTCTTGTTTGCCGAGGCTTTGATGTGTGTCCCGTCTATGAAGATCGCGCTGGGGTCTACCATCCGATGGTTGATCGCTTTGTTCAGTATGTACTCAAAGATCTCTTCGCTCAGCTCCGCTGGAAATCTTCTGCAAAACGCATAACTTACCGTCGCAAAGTGTGGGATCTTTTCCAGCAGCCCATATCCCAGAAACCACCGATACGATACCGTATCTCCGATTCTCTCATACGTCTGCCTCAGAGAGGGTATCCCATACAGATGCTGGATCAGCACCATTTTTATGAGTACCACCGGGTCTGTTCCCGGTCGGCCGTTGTCGTGACAGTAGTACGGGTCCAGGCGTTCATACAGCCAGTCGTAGTCCATGACCTTCTCTATCTTCCTCAATAGGTGATCTGCCGGCACCAGCGCATCTATGTCTACCATCACTACATCCCGCCGTGCGTCTTTCTTCCATTCATCCATCTTTTCTACCCCCCTCCTCCATTATACCAAAAAGCCCGCCTTTCGGCGAGCTTTTTTGACAGGCTGAAAGCTGTCCCGGGCGAAAACGCCCGGGACAGCTTTTTTACCCGATCAGCAGCCGCAGCTCGCTCTCCGGCGCATCGGGGAGGCAGCGGCGCAGCTGCTCCAGGATCCGCGCCCGGGATTCCTCCGGCTCGCGGCCGTAGGCCCGGTCGCCGAAATCCGCCCCATAGCGCTGCTCCGGCGTGGCGTAGCGGCAGACGCCCCAGCCGTAGGTCCGGCCGGCCCGGTCGGTGCTGTACTCAAAGTCCGCCGTGATCACATAGGTCTGCATCTGCAGGCGGGTGATCACCGTGTCAAAGCCCTTGAGGCCGTCTCCGCCGCCGAAGCCCGCCTCCCGCTTCAGGGCCCGGGACAGGGAGGGACCCAGCTTCTCCAGGGCCTGGACCACCAGCAGATCCCGGCGGCCGGCCAGACCGTCCTCATAGCGGGCGTCAAAATCATAGCCGTCCCGCCGGAGGTTGGCAAAGTCATAGATCCACTCCCGGCTCACGAAGCCCGCCTTGTTCTGGAAGAACTTCCCGTAAGCGCCGCCGCCCAGCCGCAGCACTGGCCCCTTCCACTCCCAGGGGCCGTCCAGCGTGTCGGAAAACCAGCGCTCCCAGGGGCAGTGCTCCTCGATGGAGAAGCCGGGGATCCGGCAGCGGAAGAAGGGCAGGAACCCGATCTCGTCCACCAGGGCGGCGATGGCCTCCGGGCTGTCCAGCAGGGGAAAGCTCATATCCGCGCCCCCTTACTGGGCCGCCTTCATGGACAGGTAGGCGTTGATAAAGCCGTCCAGGTCCCCGTCCATCACGTTCTGGATGTTGCCGTTTTCATATTCGGTCCGGTGGTCCTTCACCAGCTGGTAGGGCATGAACACATAGGAGCGGATCTGGCTGCCCCACTCGATCTTCATCTGGACCCCCTTGATGTCGCTGATCTTCTCCAGGTGCTCCCGCTCCTTGATCTCGGCCAGCCGGGCCCGGAGCATGTTCTTGCAGTTTTCCAGGTTCTGGAAGTGGCTCCGCTCCACCTGGCTGGACACCACGATCCCCGTGGGGATATGGGTCAGGCGGACGGCGGAGGAGGTCTTGTTCACCTTCTGGCCGCCGGCGCCGGAGGAGCGGTACACGTCCATCTTGATGTCCTCGTCCCGCAGCTCGATCTCCTTGTCGTCGCTGATCTCGGGCATGACCTCCACCGCGGCAAAGGAGGTGTGCCGCCGGCCGGCAGCGTCAAAGGGCGAGACCCGGACCAGCCGGTGGATGCCGTGCTCGCTTTTGAGAAAGCCGTAGGCGTTCTCCCCCTCCAGCATGATGGTGGCGCTCTTGATGCCGGCCTCGTCCCCGTCCAGGTAGTCCATGACCCGGACCTTGTAACCGTGCCGGTCGGCCCACATGTTGTACATCCGGTAGAGCATGGAGGCCCAGTCCTGGGCCTCCGTGCCGCCGGCCCCGGCATGGAAGGTCAAGATGGCGTTGTTGGCGTCATACTCCCCGGTGAGCAGGGTGCTGAGCCGGGCGGACTCCACCTCCTCCTTGAATACGGCAAACTCGCTCTCCAGCTCCGGGAGCATGGAGCCGTCGTTCTCCTCGATGGCCATTTCGCACAGGGTATACAGGTCCTCCCAGGCCGCGCAGAGCTTCCGGTAATTCTCGCACTTGTCCTTGAGCTGCTTGAGCCGCTTCTGCACCCGCTGGGAGTTGGCCACGTCGTTCCAGAAGCCCTCCCGCTCGCTGGCGGCCTCCAGCTCCTCGATCTCTTTGCCCGCCGCTTCCAGGTTCAGCGCGCCCTTCAGCGTCTCCAGGGTGGGCTTGAGGCTGTTGAGCCGGCCCTTATATTCTTCAAATTCCAGCATAAATGGGTCTCCCCCGTTCTTATTTCATGTCAAAACGTTATTATACACAAAAAAGCCGCGCTTGTAAATTGAATTTTTTTCGGGGATTGCTCCGGGAAATAAAACATTCTCCTCTTTTCATTTCTGTTTCCATATGTTACAATGCTTCTGTCCTAAGGGACTTATATGGGATAAAGATGAAAGAAGATTGATGAAAAACATGATCGGAGGGTATAAATTACAATGATTTCACACGGCAAAGAGATCAAAGTTTTCTCCGGCAACTCCAACATCGCCCTGGCCAGGGACATCTGCTCTGAGCTGTATATGGGGCTGGGCAACGCCGCCGCCTCTCAGTTTGCCGACGGGGAGTGCTCCATCTCGGTCTATGAACCGGTCCGCGGCAAAGATGTATTCATCGTCCAGTCTACCTGCAACCATGTCAACGACAATCTGATGGAACTGCTGATCATGATCGACGCCATGCGCCGGGCCTCCGCCGGCCGGGTCACGGCGGTCATCCCCTATTTCGGCTATGCCCGGCAGGACCGGAAGGCCAAGAGCCGGGATCCCATCTCCGCAAAGCTCGTGGCCAACCTGATCACCGCCGCCGGGGCGGACCGGGTCCTGACCATGGACCTGCACGCCGCCCAGATCCAGGGCTTTTTTGACATCCCGGTGGACAATCTGGCCGGGGCCAACCTCTTTGTCAAGTACTTTGTCAAGAAATTCGGCAAGGGCAACGAGGACGTGATGGTAGTCTCCCCCGACGTGGGCAGCACCGCCCGGGCCCGGGCCTTCTCCATGAAGTTAGGCGTCAACATGGCCATCGTGGACAAGCGCCGGGAGCGGGCCAACCAGTCCGAAGTCATGAACATCATCGGCAACGTGGAGGGTAAGACCTGCATCCTGCTGGACGATATCGTGGACACCGCCGGCTCCCTCTGCGGGGCGGCCAAGGCCATCAAGGAGATCGGCGGGGCCAAGGAGGTCTACGCCTGCGCCACCCACGGGGTCCTCTCCGCCGACTCCATCAGCCGCATCGACGAAAGCTGCATCCAGGAGCTGCTGCTGCTGGACACCATCCCTTACCCCAAGGACAAGCCCGCCTGCTCCAAGATCCAGTACCTGACCACCGCCCCGGTCTTTGCCGAGGCCATCCGGCGGATCTATGAAGAGGTCTCCATCTCCAACATGTTCGATTAAAACAAAACACTTCAAATGCGCCCCGCTGCGCTGGGCTCGCATTTGAAGTGTTTTTCCCTGCGCTATATTTCAAGGCTCTGTCCGTCCCTCAAAACCGAAGCGCCAGGCTTCGGTTTTGTGCGCGGCGGCACCGGGCCGGAGGGAGCGATCCTATGTTCTTTCCATCCACCGGGGGCGTGGCCTGGCTGCTGGTGTTTCTGGGCAACCCCGGGCTCAAATATGAGGGGACCCGGCACAACGCCGGCTTCATGGCGGCCGACGCCCTGGCAAAAAAATTAGGGGTGAGCATCAACCGGGCCCGTTTCCGGGCCCTGACCGCCCAGGCTCAGATCGGCGGGCAGCGGGTGCTGCTCATGAAGCCCCAGACCTTTATGAATCTGTCCGGCGAGGCCGCCGCCCAGGCCGCCCGGTTCTATAAGATCCCCCCGGAGCGGGTGCTGGTGGTATCGGACGAGGTGTCGCTGCCGGTAGGGATGCTGCGCATCCGGCGCAAGGGCTCCGCCGGGGGCCACAACGGGCTGAAAAACATCATCGCCCAGCTGGGCTCGGAGGACTTCCCCCGGATCCGCATCGGCGTAGGGGCGCCGCCCCACCCGGACTATCCGATGATCGACTGGGTGCTCTCCGCCTTCAGGGACAAGGATGCGGAGGACATGGCCGCCGCCGCCCAGAAAGCCGCCGCCGCCGTGGAGTGCTACATTACAGAAGGTCCCGATGCGGCCATGAACAAGTTCAACAACAAGTGAAAAGCGCCCATAGCCAGACGCAAAGCCCTCGCGCTAAGCTATTGACAGATTGAAAAATTTGTACAATAATGTAGAATATCTTATTTTGTTTTCCACCAGCGGATCATACGTGCAGGAAGGAGTTCGTATATGAAGAAAAAATGCATCGCCATGCTTCTCGCGGGCGGTCAGGGCTCCCGGCTCTACGCTCTGACCCAGAACGAGGCCAAGCCCAGCGTGCCCTTTGGGGGCAAGTACCGCATTATCGACTTTCCTCTGTCCAACTGCGCCAACTCCGGCATCGATACCGTGGGCGTGCTGACCCAGTACCGGCCCCGGCAGCTCAACAGCTACATCGGCAACGGCCAGCCTTGGGATCTGGACTCCTCGGACGGCGGCGTGTTCATCCTGCCGCCCTATCAGAGCGCCGGAGAAAAGGGCTCCTGGTTTTCCGGCACCGCCAACGCCATCTATCAGAACATCGGCTTCATCGAGAGCTATGACCCGGAGAACGTGCTCATCCTCTCCGGGGACCATATTTACAAGATGGACTACGCCGCCATGCTCCGGGAGCATCTGCTCAAGGACGCGGCCTGCACCATCGCGGTGCTCCAGGTGTCCATGGAAGAGGCCACCCGCTTCGGCATCATGAACGTGGGCGAGGACGGGTACGTGTGCGAATTTGAGGAGAAACCCAAGCATCCCAAGAGCGACCTGGCCTCCATGGGGATCTACATATTCAACTGGGCCAAGCTGAAAGCCTATCTGATGGCCGATGAGCAGGATCCCAACTCCAGCAAGGACTTCGGCAAGAACATCATCCCCAACATGCTCGCCGCCGGGGAGAAGCTCTGGCCCTACCGCTTTGAGGGCTATTGGCGGGACGTGGGCACCATCACCAGCCTGTGGGACGCCAACATGGACATGCTCTCCACCACCCTCATCAATCTCTACGACCCCTCCTGGCCCATCGGGGCCCGGAGTCCCATCTGCCCGCCCCACTTCACCGGCGACCATGCGGAGATCATCCACTCCATCGTCACCGAGGGCTGCGAGGTAGACGGCCATGTGGAAAACTCCGTGCTGTCCACCGCGGTCACGGTGGAAGAGGGGGCCAGCGTGGTCTACAGCGTGCTGATGCCCGGCGCCGTAGTCAAAGAGGGCGCCGTGGTGGAATACGCTATTGTAGGGGAGAACACCGTCATCGAGTCCGGGGCCCACGTGGGCGCGCCCCCCGACGGGTCGGACAGCTGGGGCGTGGCCACCTGCGGGCCGGACATCGTCATTCGGGGCGGGGCCCAGGTGCCCGCCGGGGCCATGATCTACACAGGCGAGGAGGTATGAAGAGATGAGAGACTATCGGGGTCTGATTTTTGCCTATAACGCCAACCCGGAGCTGCGGGAGCTGGTCAGCGTCCGCACCGCCGCGTCCCTGCCCTTCTGCGGCCGGTACCGGCTCATCGACCTGGCCCTGTCCTCCATGCGCAACGCCGGCATCTTGGATGTGGGCGTCATCATGCAGCGGGACTATCAGTCCCTGCTGGACCATATCGGCAGCGGCAAGGCCTGGGATATGAGCCGCCGCAGCGGCGGGCTGCGGATGCTGCCCCCCTTCGGCCTGCCCCAGTATCACACCGGTGAATACAACGGCACCATGGAGGCGCTGAACACCGTGGCCGAGTATGTGCGCAGCCTTCCCCAGGAGCACATCGTGCTGCTGCTGGGCAATCTCTGCGCCAACATCGACCTGATGGAGGTCATCCGTCAGCACGCCCGCTCCGGGGCGGACATCACCGCCGTCTGCGCTGACCACACCCCCGCCGGCAGGCACCACCGCTTTGTGGTAGGGCCCGACGGCTTTGTGCAGAAGATGCTGCTGTACCGGGAGGGACCCGGCGAGGGGTTGGCCTCTTTGGAGGCCTATGTGGTCCATAAGGACCAGCTGCTGGACCTGATGGACCGCTGCCGGGCCGAGCGCCTGCCCATGTTCCACCAGGACGCTCTGCCCATGTTCTTTGCCGAGGGCGGCAGGATGGACGTATATGTCCACCACGGCTATGCCCAGATCATCAGCACCGTGGAGGACTACTACACTGCCAACATGGATATGCTCCGCTCGGAAAACCGCCGCAGCATCTTCCCGGCGGACCGGCCGGTCCGGGCCAAGGCCCATGAGGAGGTCAGCTCCTACTACGGAGAGCACGCCGTCTCCCGCCGGAGTTTAGTGGCGGACGACTGCATCATCGAAGGCGAGATTGAAAACTGCATCGTCTTCCCCGGGGTCCGTATCGCCCAGGGGGCGAAGATCAAAAGCAGCATTCTCATGCGCGGCTGCCAGATCGGCGAGGGTGTGGATCTTGAAAACGTGATCGCGGATAAGCACTGCTCCTTCTCCCCCGGCGCCAAGCTGATGGGCAGCCCCAAGCTGCCCATGGTGATCCCTAAAAATTCCCAAATTTAACGGAGGTATCTTTCCCAGATGAACGGAGAAATTTCCCGCGACGAAATGCGCAGCGCCATAGAGGATAAGCTCTGCGCCCACTTCAGCGTGACCGGCGAGAACGCCACCGACGATCAAATTTTCCAGGCCTCGGCCATCGTGATCCGGGAGATCATGAGCCGGCTCCTGGCGGCGGAGAACCCGCGCCGCGCCGAAAAAGAAGTCCACTATATGTCCATGGAGTTCCTCATGGGCAGAAGCCTGACGAAGAACGCATTCAACCTGGGCGTATATGAGGCCCTGGAAGGGGCCCTGTCGGATATGGGGCGCAGTGCGGCGGACATTTTTGAGGCCGAGCCGGACGCGGGCCTGGGCAACGGCGGTTTAGGCCGCCTGGCCGCCTGCTATATGGACAGCATGGCCTCCCTGGGCCTGGAGGCCACCGGGTACTCCATCTGCTATGAGCTGGGTATTTTCAAGCAGGTCTTTGCCAACGGCGTCCAGACCGAGACGGCCGACAACTGGCGCAGCGCCGCCGAGAGCTGGCTGATCCCCCGCTATGAGGACGCGGTGGAGGTCCGCTTCGGCGGGCAGATCTCTCCCCACTGGGACGAATACGGCCACTACCGGGCCGAGCACACCGGCTATGACGCGGTAATCGCCGTGCCCCGGGATATGCTCATCGCCGGCTACGGCGCCAACGAGATCAACACCCTGCGCCTGTGGCAGTCCGAGAGCCCCAACCACCTGAACATGTACCTGTTCTCCGAGGGCAAGTATGTCCAGAGCCTGGAGCAGCGCACCATGGCCGAGGTCATCACCAAGGTGCTCTACCCGGCGGACGACCACATCGAGGGCAAGACCCTGCGCCTGAAGCAGCAGTATTTCTTCGTCTCCGCCACCGCCCAGGACATCGTGCGCAAGCACCTGAAGAAGTGGGGCGACGTGCGCAACTTTGCCCAACACCACGTGATCCAGATCAACGACACCCACCCCACCCTCATCATCCCCGAGCTCATGCGCATCTTCATGGATGAGCACGGCCTGGGCTGGGATGAGTCCTGGACCATCGTCAAGGGGAGCGTGGCTTACACCAACCACACGGTCATGAGCGAGGCCCTGGAGAAATGGCCCCAGAACTTAGTGCAGCAGCTGATGCCCCGGATCTGGGAGATCCTCTGCGAGATCAACCGCCGCTGGAGCAATTATCTGACCGAGAACTTCGGCCACGACCAGCGGGTGGGCCGGAACCTGATCATCGGCGACAACCAGGTGCACATGGCAAACCTGTGCCTGGCCGCCTGCTACCGGGTCAACGGCGTGTCCCGGCTCCACGGGGATATTCTGAAAAAGGACCTGTTCAACGATATTTACACCCTCCGGCCCGAGCGCTTCACCCATGTGACCAACGGCATCGACCACCGGCGCTGGCTGGCCCAGATCAACCCGGGCCTGCACAGCCTGATCTGCGAGCTGCTGGGGGGCGACCAGTACCTGTCCCAGCCCGAGGAGCTGCTGAAGCTGAAGGATTTTGCCTCTGACAGCGAGGTGCGCCGCCAAGTCAACCGGATCAAGCTGGAAAACAAGATCCGCTTTGCCCGTTTTGCCCAGAAGAACGACCGCTTCACCCTCAACACCGACGCCATCATGGATGTGCAGGTCAAGCGGCTTCATGAGTACAAGCGGCAGCTGCTGTGCGCCATGAACATCGCCAGCCTCCAGCTCCAGCTCCACGACAAGCCGGATATGGACTTTTTGCCCCGGACCTTCGTCTTTGGCGCCAAGGCCGCCGCGGGCTACAAGACCGCCAAGCGCATCATCGAGCTGCTGCTGTCCATGGCGGCGGACATCAACAGCGACCCCCTGTGCAAGGATAAGCTCCAGATCCTGTTTGTGGAGAATTACCGGGTCTCCGCCGCCGAGGCCATCATCCCCGCGGCCCAGGTGTCCGAGCAGATCTCCACCGCCGGCAAAGAGGCCTCCGGCACCGGCTGCATGAAGCTGATGATGAACGGCGCGGTGACCATCGGCACCCTGGACGGGGCCAATGTGGAGATGTACGAGCGGCTGGGGGACGAGAACATGTTCCTCTTCGGCCTGCACACCGACGAGATCGCCGAGATGAAGGCCAAGGGGTACAACCCGGCGGCCATCGCGGAGGCGGACGAGGAGCTCAAGCGGGTCATCAACCGCTTCCGCAACGGCTTTGCCGACGGCAAGAGCTACTCGGACCTGGTCTCCGGCCTGCTGTACGGGGGCGACCCGTATATGCTCATCGCCGACTACCGGGCCTATGCGGACTGCCAGAAGAAGCTCTATCAGCGCATTGCCGACCCGGAGGAGCGCTCCCGCCTGGCCATCGTGAACACCGCCGAGAGCGGCGTCTTCGCCGCGGACCGGGCCATTGCCGAGTACGCCCGGGATATATGGCACATCCTCTGAAAAGCAAAAGGGCCGCCGTGATCGGCGGCCTGAATATGGACGTGGGGGGCCGCCCGGACGGGGCCCTCCTCTCCCGGGACTCCAACCCGGGCCGGGTCAGCTTCCGGCCCGGCGGCGTGGGGCGGAACATCGCCCACGATCTGCGCCTGCTGGGTCTGGAGGTGAGCCTGGTGACCGCCCTGGGGGGCGACGCCAACAGCGCGGCGCTGCTGCAAAGCTGCCGGGAGCTGGGGCTGGACATGGACATGAGCTTTTCCTTCCCCGGGGAGAGCGGCTGCGTCTACCTCTACATGACCGACGAGACCGGGGACATGCGCCTGGGCCTTTCGGACATGGCCCTGATGGCCCGGCTGACGCCGGCACTTTTGGAGCCCCTGCTGCCCCGGCTGAACGGCTATGACGCGCTGGTGCTGGACGCGAACCTCCCCACGGAGACGCTTTCGTTCCTGGCAGAGCGCTGCGCCGTGCCCCTCTATGCGGACCCGGTGTCCGCTGCCAAGGCGCCCCGTTTAGAAGGCATCCTGCCCCGGCTGGCCGCGCTGAAGCCCAACGCCCTGGAGGCGGAGGCCCTCACCGGCGAATCGGAGCCGGAAAAAGCGGCCGCCGCCCTGCTGGAGCGGGGCGTGGGGCGGGTCTTTGTCAGCCTGGGGGCGGAGGGCCTGCTGGCCGCCGAAAAGGGCGCTCTTCTGCGCCTGCCGGCGGAAAGGGTCCCGCTGGTGAACGCCAACGGGGCCGGGGACGCGGCCACCGCCGCCATCGTCTGGGCCGGGACCCACGCTCTGAGCTTGGAGGCCGCCGCCCGGGCCGCCGCCTTGGCCGGGGCCGCCGCGGCCGCCAGCCCGGAGACCAATCCCGCCTCCATCCGCGCCGCCTGGTGGGCAATGGAAGAAGAATAACGCAAAACTCCCTGGCCCGATGGGCCAGGGAGTTTTGCGGTTAT
This sequence comes from uncultured Oscillospiraceae bacterium, assembly GCA_947630375.1. Lineage (GTDB taxonomy): Bacteria > Bacillota > Clostridia > Oscillospirales > Oscillospiraceae > Limivicinus. The sequence continues at coordinate 12,234 of CANRHH010000003.1, forward strand.
ACAGGCTCTTACTTGATCTCGACGGTGGCGCCGACGGCTTCCAGCTTGGCCTTGAGGGCTTCGGCATCTTCCTTGGAAACGCCTTCCTTGATCTTGGCGGGGACATTCTCCACCAGGCTCTTGGCCTCGGCCAGACCCAGGTTGGTGATGCCGCGGACTTCCTTGATGACCTTGATCTTCTCGGCGCCGAAAGAGGTCATGACCACGTCAAACTCGGTCTTCTCCTCCACCACGGGGGCGGCGGCACCGGCAGCGGGGGCAGCGGCAGCGGCGGCGGAAACACCGAAGGTCTCCTCCAGGGCGTGGACCAGCTCAGAGAGCTCCAGAACGGACAGGCCCTTGATCTCCTCGATCAGAGCAGTGATTTTTTCACTCATTGTAATGTTCCTCCATTAAAAATTCTTGTCTTTGCGCGCCTTATTCGGCGGCGGCTTCGGCGGACTCCAAAGAGCCGCCCTTCTGCTCGAGAATCTGGCCCAGAACCACGGCCAGGCTGGTGATGGGGGCGATCATCGTGCCCAGGACCTTGGCATACAGCGCGTCCTTGGAGGGCAGCGCGGACAGCTCTTCGATCTCGGCCTCGTTGAGGATCTTGCCCTCCATGTACGCGGCCTTGATGTTGAAGCGCTCGCCCAGCTTCTTGCTGTAGTCGTTGATGATGCGGAAGGGAGCGATGGGGTCCTTGACAGACGTGGCCAGAGACGTGGTGCCGTTGAGGACATGATCCAGTTCGTTCATGCCCAGCTTGTCCAGCGCCTTCCGGACCAGCGTGTTCTTGACGACGGTGTACTCCACCTCATCCTTGCGCAGCTCGGTGCGCAGGGCGGTGTCCTCCGCCACGGTGATTCCCTTGTAGTCTACCAAGATGCCCGCGTCAGAGCTCTTGATCCGCTCGGCCAGAGCTTCCACGATCGCCTGTTTCTCGCTGAGAACTTTTGCGTTTGGCATGTGCGTGTTTCACCTCCGTGAAAAAGATGTTACGCTCATAAAGAAATGCCCCGCGCCGAAAGGACGCGAAGGCACCAAAACAATCAATAGGATCTGTTGATGTCCTCGGCAGGATTTACGGCCTGGGCCACCTGCTGTCTTCGGAGCGCTCAAATACTATACCCTATCCAGAAAAATTTGTCAAGCCTTTTTTGCCCCGGATCTCAAGACTTTTGCCTTTTCTCCCCCCCGCCGGTCCTTTTTTGCGCCGTATCAAATTTCCCGGGCCGGGAAATAATAGGGCCAGCGAAAAAAGAACCGAGTGGGAGCGTGATCGGATGCACGGGAAGGTAGAGATCTGCGGCGTGAACACGGCGAGTCTGCCGGTTTTGAAGGGCAGCGAGACCCGGCAGCTGCTGGAGCAGGCCCGGCAGGGGGACGCGGCGGCCCGGGAGAAGCTGATCGCCGGGAATCTGCGGCTGGTGCTGTCGGTGGTGCAGAAGTTTGCCGGCCGGGGCGAGAGCATGGACGACCTGTTCCAGGTGGGCGTCATCGGCCTCATTAAGGCGGTGGACTGCTTTGATCTGAACCAAAATGTCCAGTTTTCCACCTACGGCGTTCCAACGGTTAACGGATGGAGAAAAACGAGAGGAGCCTTTCTCCATGACACGCAAACAGGCGCTCGACCGCGCTGTACAGGCATTAGCTGCCACCGGGCAGAACGAAGAAGCCATCCGGGTCTTACATATCCTATCCGACGAGCTGCCGCTGAACCGCTGGACAGAGGCGGCGATCCGGGACTCCGTTGAGCAGTTTATCCTCGACAATGGGCGGGCGCCCACGCGCACGGACTTCAAGAAAAAGAGCCTGCCGCCCCACTCTGTCATCAAGCGCCGCTTCGGGCAGACCCTGCAGGAGTGGCTGGATGAGAATTATCCCACCGAAAGGCCCAGCGAGGACGAGCGGCACGCGGAGGCGACAGAGGCTTTCGTGAGGGAATACCTCCGCATCCAGCCGGTCAGCGCCGAGGACTACAACGCCCGGCGGGCGCACCCCTCCATGGGTTGGTCCGCCATCGCCCGCTATAACCACACCCGCCGCTGGCGCATCCTGCTGGAGAAGCTTAATCTGCCGGTTTACAGCAGCCGGTCTGTGCCGGACGCCAAGCCGCAGCTCAAGGTGAATATTATCCTGGACACAGACTTTGGAGATAGTTGAACAGAGCCGCAAATTTTTAACGCAAAAATTTGCGTTAAAAATTTTAACTCTAACGCATTTATTGCGTTAAAATAATGCGTTAAATGCGTTACGGAACGTCTTAGAGCATTGGAAAGAACTCAACGAGCCAGGTTTTGAGCCCCACGAATTCGGGTATTTAGAAATCAAGCAGGCTCTAACGCAAATCTAACGCGTTAAAATGCGTTGGATCTGCGTTAAATATGTGTTGGCCGAAGCAATATGAAATACGGACACTTCATGTGATATAATTCGGAAGTATATCAATTTTGAATCGATATATTTCCGAAAAATAACGATATCCTTCCGAAACTCTGTGACATCCTTCCGAAAGAAGTGTTCCACTGGACTAAAGGAGCAGCCGGGCGTAAACATTTTTAACGCAATTTTTTGCGTTAAAAATGTTTACGCTAACGCAAAGTTGTGTTAGAATTGTGTTGGAGGTGTTAATAGTGTCCAGATCAATACCAAGTCAGGAAACGCTCACAGTTGAATTTAAGAGCGACCTGAAAAAATATAACGACAGCAATCTTTTTGAAGATGTTGTCGCATTTGCCAACACGGAAGGCGGAGATCTGTATTTAGGCGTTGAAGATAACGGGACGATAACCGGCGTTCATCCCGAACACGCAAATCCTGTTACGCTTGGGGCCTATATCGCGAATAACACCGTCCCGCCTATTTCCACCCGCTGTGAAATAATAGAAGATGAGAAACCAGTGTTAAGAATAGCCGTTGCGAAATCCTACGGCGGGATCGCGGCCACCCGCTCCGGGAAGATCCTGCGGCGGAGAATGAAAATCGACGGTACACCGGAAAACGTCCCCATGTATCCCACGGAAATGGCAACGAGACTGTCGGACCTCCGATTGCTGGACTATTCAACGGTACTTGTCTTGGAGGGCTCCCCGGCGGATATTGACCCTCTGGAGCTTGAAAGACTGCGAAAGATCATCCTCGCTTACGACGGCGATAAAGCACTTTTGGAACTGAGCAACGAGGAGTTGCTGCTGGCCCTTGGATTTACCAGAGAACAAAACGGCGTTGTATATCCAACTGTCGCGGGAATTCTGATGGTCGGGAAGGTCCCCAGCATCGAGCGATTTGTCCCCACCGCTGCGTCATCGTTTCAAGCGCTGGAAGGTACCAGCGTTCGGGTCAATGAAGATTATATGCTCCCCGTGTTGGCCGCCATAGAAAAAATCATTGGCCATTTGGAAGTCTGGAACCCGGAGCGGGAGATCGAGATGGGGCTGTTCCGAATGGCAGCGCCGGAGTTTGACAAACGGGCGATACGCGAGGCTGTCGTAAACGCTTTCTGCCACCGCGACTATTCTATTATGGGGCGCGTTCGCGTTGCCGTGGCGGACGAGGGCCTTACGATCGCGAATCCGGGCGGATTTATTGAAGGCGTTACCGTTAAAACTTTGCTGACTGCGGAGCCGCACGGCCGGAATCAACTGCTGGCGGACAGCCTGAAACGGGTCGGTCTGGCTGAAAAAACGGGGCGCGGTATCGACAGGATATACGAAGGCTCCCTGATCTACGGGAGACAACTGCCGGATTACACAAACTCCACGCCGAAAACCGTGTCTTTGTTTATCCCGCGCAGCCGGCCCGACATTCAGTTAGCGCGGATCATTTCCAATGAGCAAAACCGGCTGGGCCGGCCGCTTCCAATCAACACTTTGCTGGTCCTGAACACGTTGAAGGAACTCCCCCGCAGCGGCATGAAGCAAATAGCGGAGGCGGCCAATCTCTCAGAAGCGGTCGTTAAAGCCGTTCTCGACAAAGCCATTGAAACCGGCCTCGTGGAAGCCTATGGAGCTGGGCGTGGCCGGAATTATATGCTGTCGCACACGCTCTATCAGGACAAGGCACAAAAAATAGGTTACGTCCGCCAAAAGGACATAGATGAGGCGCGGTATCAGGAAATGATCGTCAACATGGCGAGAAATGCTGATTATATTGCCCGCGCGGACGTTATGAACTTGCTCCATGTCAACGCGGGGAAAGCGTATAGTCTGATAAAAGACCTGGTAAATCAGGGCATCCTGTTGCCGGTCAACAAAGGCAGATACGCAAAATACAAACTGAATATTTAAAGCGATTCTAACGCATTTAACGCAAATCTAACGCGCTAAATGCGTTAGATTTGCGTTAAACGAAAACAAGAAACAGAGCAGGGCTGTTCCGGAAACCAGCTCCAGGCTCTTTCAGAGACAGCCCTGAAACAGATCAACGACAGGGAGTATGACACGGAGCTGAGAACAAGAGGCGTCGAAACGGTCTACAAGAACGGCGTCGCTTTCAGCGGGAAAAATGTAGAAGTTGCGGTGGGGTAGACGGAAGACCATCAAGCTGCGGGAAGCGGCTGATAGGTATGGCGTCCTATGGCCAGATGAGTTTTACATTGAGTTTCATTATTGATTAGTTTCTGTGATTTTTTGTATTGCAAGAAACAGTTCATCAACAGTTTGAAACCGTTCTTTTCGGTTAGGATTTGTTCCCTTATACCAGAATTGTTTTATTTCGCCATCTTTTTGCTTGTTGATATTTGTTTTCCCCGTTAATATAAAATAGCACAGCCGTGTTAAGGCATAAGTTTCATGACACATTTCATATTTTCCAAATCCAACATGAATCAAATCAGGATCATTTAATGATCCTTTTAATTCTGTCTGCAAACTTGTTAAAGTGCTTTCCGGCGTCTTTACTAAGCCAAAGTCACCCACTTTAATAACTTCCACATCATCATAATGTTTGATGAATATGTTGGTTAAACTAATATCTCTATGTAATAATCCTTTGCTATGAATATATTTTAGTCCCTGGCAAATCTGACGAATATATCCCTTCCGGGCAGCAAGGGTAAGTTTTGTATTATTCTTTAGAATAAACCTATATATGTTTTCATCCATACTTTCCATCGTGTATTCTCTTTCAGATTCGTTGAAAGAATATACTTCAACTATGTATGGTGAGTGCAACGATTTTAAAACATCAAATTCTTGCCTGAATCTGGCTAATTCTTTTTCATTCAAATCACGCTTTGCCCGTTTAAGCACCACAGGAATCTGGTAATTTGGATCTGTGTATCTGAAAACGGTTGCATAAGAACCCTCGCCAATTGCTTGTAAACTTGTGTAAATGTTTTGCTTATCCTGTGGCAAAGCGATACCTGTCTCTAATTCAAAGATAGGTTTCAATTCTTCGATCATAATCGGAGCAAAGCCCTCTGGAATATTACTTCCTCCACTCTTAGCAACAAATCTTCTGCAAATCCGTATGGTATCATCATAATTTCTATTGCAGAATCTAAAAGCATATGCAGTAGATTTCAATTTGCTTCTTAACTGATCTATATCATTAATTAAACTTAAAAAATACCTGCTATCCTGCGCATGAAAATAGCCTCCATTATATTGAACGGTTCCGTCCTCATCATATTCAATTCTTATATCTTGATTTATGACATTAAACCAACGATTTAATTGGGTATGAAAAGAAGCCAGCATTTTTCTTAAATATTCATTGGAAATAAAACTATATAATTCATATATATCCTCGAGAAAATTAATATCTTGTTCTGAAGATACTCGTTTTAAAAAAGCATCAATTTGCGTCGCCAATTATATGCCTCCTTATTATTCTTTTTGCGCGTAGCAAACATGGATTGTCAGGTTTTCATACAAACATTATTAATAAGCAAGTAGCGCAATTCCCTGGTATCACCAAAGCCAGCTTATCCACCATAGAGCATATACTGCATTAGGCGTAACGCCGCAGCGACATCTACGGCTTGAAATAGTTCTCTTGCCAGCATTTCCTGTTGGGTAGGAGAGAGCGCCCGAATCGAATTAAGCGCAGTAAAGATGTCTTGCTTTGCTTTTTCGTATGGGTCAGTCGGCTCAATGCCCACCGTTGGTCTGACTGGGTACATATCAGTTCACCTCTTTATAATTATATCGTTTAGGTTTTTCATCTTTACGGTAGAGGAAGAACGTGCTGCCCGTTATGATATAGTTCTGGAATTGATCTGTATATGGCGAAATCCCGCAGACTGGAAGGAAAGAAATATTTCTTGTGGTCAATCATAGGTTCATTGAGGTTGTAGAGCTCTTTACAGACAACAATTCTGAATTCTTTCTGATATGAAAAGTAAGGATGCTTAATAAACAGATTTTTTGGAGAATCATCCCCCATCAGTTTTCCCATTTCGTCAAATGTGATGATATGATAATCCACCAGACCGCCGCAAACGCAATAGCCCTCGCTCAGCAGAGTTCTTAGCCGTTCTTCAAAGATATCAAATTTGAGAATAACAATATATCCGGTTTCACACTCAAAATCTTGTATGCATTTCTCGGAAATTATATATTGTCCGTCGACAATATCGTCCTCCCTAACTGCTGTCATACAATATATCGGACAATGACCATGCTTATAAACTTGAATCATTGAAGAAACCGCCGCTTCTCTTATATCATTTTGCCCGATTTTACCTTTTTCCTCTTTATGATAATAATCTGCAGGCCGCATATAGAGTGTGCCATCCAACAATTGTTCGGCATACTTTTTATCCTTTACAAATTTAAGAAGATACTTAATTGCCGTTTCCATATCTCTCCTCTGGTATAAGTATTGCCTCAATGAACCACATACTCCATTGGCCTTATCATTTTTTCAATCATCTGAATTTCTTCATTAGAGCAGTTGTAGCGTAAATATAACTCCTCATCTGTCCATGCTCTTGTATAGTCCAGGTATGGCACAAAACGAAAATTGTCTTTTGAAATTGCCATGGATGTATATGTCTCATGCAGAAGAAAGCGCGGGAATTTTAGGGTCATGTATTTTGCAAAGTTTTCTGCTTCTGATAAGGTATCAAAGCAGGAGAGCATGAGATAAGTATCTGTGAAAACTACACCCGGTCCGAAAACATGAACAGTTGTAATTGCCCGATAGCCAGTATTTATATCTACGCCAACTTCACCATTCCGTGGAACGCTTCGGCCAATAACGACCTTATACTTGTTAATAAACTCTTGCCCTTTAATCACTTTATCATTTTCGATATATGCCAATGCAAGCTGATTTCCTTTTTGGCTGCAAGCTAAAACCAATTGATGAGCCTCGTCCTGTTTTTCTTGTCCATGCTCATTAGTTGTAATTCCAAACACATTTCTGGGATAGACATACTGCTCCATCTTCTGATCGTCACTTGCAATTATCCGCTGCAATAAGTTTATCGACCCATTATTACGAATAAAAATATTAAATTCATTTAGCGCTCTGCGCTTTGAAACTCTCTTTCCTCCTTGAGCAGAAATAACCTCACAAGTACCTTCGTAGTCAATATCCCACAGAAAATAGTTTACACCGCCAGCGATATCAGCTCCCTTGAAACACTCAGCGCTGTCTGGGAAATCAACTATTTTTCTTATACGGGAATCGGATAACATCTCCGCCCGAAATTCATCCAATCCTTTGCCACCAACGAACCACCGAGATGGCGTAATCATGGAAATGTAATGAGGCTGCATTTCCTTTGATTGGTTTACAAACAACTGATAAACAGGGCTGGAACTATTTCTATTGCCTCCATCCATCAGCTGATATGGCGGATTGCCCACTACGGCATCAAATTTCAAACGCTCACCCTCTTTCTTCCATGTCTCCGGATTGGTCAGCTTCCGCGCCAGGCGCTGCTTGTCCTCCATACGGTCAAGCAAATGGGGAATATAAATCGCATTGACCTCCGCGCCGGTGTAGCCCGCCAGCGTGCGCTTTGTAATGGCTACGGCCATCGTGGTCTGGCACAGGACAAACAGATGGTCGCGAAGCGCCCGCTGCCACCAGACTTGCGCTTCCTCCAAGGTCATCTGCTCCTCGTCCTTCGGAAGCATCATGCGGTAAATGCTGTACGCCACATACAGCGGATAGAGGCCGGATTTGGAGTTCATCTCCAGAATACGGACCTTGTCGTTCAAAAATAGGTCGCTTGTGACCTCGCCCTGCTCGATCAGGCGCGGCACCTCCAGCAGTCCATCCTGCGCCGGGTAGCCCTCTTTATAGAAGTTGTAGCCGCCGATGGTATCGCCCATGTGCATATTCACCACGCGCCACGGGGTCAAGACGGTCTCTTTCGCGGGATTTTTGAAGTAGGTGAAGATCTCGGCGATCTTCATCACGCGGCGGGTGGGCATCAGCTCGTCCGCGGCCTTTGCCATGCGGCGGATACGCATCCCCGCGCCCTCGATCACATCCTCGTCGTAAAAGACCAGCAGCTTCAGGAAGAGGTTTTTGTCCACCTCCTTCGGCATGAACTCCTGCCAGGAGGCTGCGTCCACCTTATCCACAAATTCCGCCAGCCGGATGGACTCGTCAAAATCGGCGGCGGTGCCGAAGATCAGCAACGGAAGGCGAATGGAGACATTGCGCAGCAGGTCAAAAAGGCTCTGCTGCTGTTTCTTCATCGCCTTTTCCTTGTTCAGAGCCGCCTGCTCCTCCGGGGTCCGCTCCCGCTTGGGCTTGCGTTTGGCGTCCTGGGCTTTTTTGTATTCCTCCTGCGACAGTCCCTGCCGGTTCACATCCACCGCAGTCTGCTTTTTCGCCTGCTTCTGCGGGGTCAGCCGCTTCTTTAGAAGCTCCACCAGGTTCAGCTTCTCTTTGTCCATCACGATCCCGGCGTCGGCCTTGTAAATACTGTCGTCATCAAAGCCGCTCTTGATGGCGGAATCGACCGTGATCTTTTTGAGCTGCCGCATCATCTTCGGCACGTCGTAAGGCTCCATGCCGGTCTCAGCCTCGGCCAGCACCGGGCAGAAGTTCAGAAATTCACCCAGCGCCACCCGGCCCGCATCGTCCGTTCCCACAGCGGATCTTTTCAGCTGGTGGACAGCTGACAGCACCTTCAGCGCCCGGTCCGGGGCAAAGTCAAAGGCATAGCAGACCATCTTCTGCTTGCCGTCGATACTCCCGGCAGACTGGACGCGGAAAATCGTCTGCATATATCCCGCCGCGCCGGTGCTGGAGGAGCCGGACAGGAGCATCACGCCCGTCCACTCCTTGACGGTGACGCCGGTGGTGAGCTTGCCGCAAGAGAGGGTGATAGTGCGGTCGTGGTTCTGGATGGCCTCCCGTACTTCCGCCAGAGCGTCATCGTAGGGTTTTTCCACATCTCCTTCACCGGCCACGTTGACCACCTCATAGCCCTGAAAACCGGGATGCTTTTTCAGCATGGCGCTGAAGGCCCGCGCCTCTTTCACGCCGGGCAAGATCCAGAACGTATGGCGGAACATATCCCGATACGCAGGGGTAGAGAAGGGATAGTTGCTGTCGGGGCTGTCGGCGGAGATCAGGCTGAGGAACGCCCACACATCCCCCGCATGGACGAAATCGCCCACTTCCACGCCGGAGGGCAGCGTCTGGAAATCCCGCGTTGGGTCGCCGGTCCAGGTGCGGAAGAACTCCCGGAAATTGAAAGCGATGTTTTCGTCCTCATAGCGGTAGGACCCTGCCAGCTTGTTCCGCAGGTCAAAGGTGCAGATCCGCAACTCCGGCAGATCCGCATAGGGGTTGTGGTCGCCGGGATGCTGCTTTTCCCAGCGGAGCTTTGCCTGCTGTTCCATGACATAGTCCCACTGGAACACGTTTTCGTCGCTGTACTGACTGAGAAGATTGTAGGGCGTGCCGGAAAGTTGGAGCACCTTCTTCGGCTCTTTTCCGGCCTTCGGCTGCTCCAGCAGGTCCTGCACAGCTTTCCCCAACTCGGTCTGCGTTCCTTCGTGGGCCTCGTCATAGATGATGAGGTCCCAATCCATGGCGAACACGGATTTGTTCTTGTTAAAGCCGCCTCCGGCCAGCGCGGACCCCCGCAAATCCTGCATGGACGCGAAATACACGAAAGGCTTTCCGCTCTGGGCAAGTCTCTGTAAATTGCGGTCATTATCCGCGTCAATGCTGGCGTCCGCGTCGGTAAAACGGTCCCCGGTCAGAATATTCTTCTTGGTGACAAACTCGCGGTCATCCTCAAAAATCTTATGAAAATCTGTCCGCCAGCCGTCGACCACAGCGGGACGGTGGGTGACGACAAGCACCTTTTGAAAGTTCATCTTTTTGACCAGTGCGTACGCTGTCACCGTCTTGCCGAAGCGCATTTTGCAGTCCCAGAGCATACGGTCCCCATGGGAAAAGACAGCCCTTGTCTTTTCCACGCATCTGCGCTGCTCTTCGCGCAGCGTGATTGGGGGCTCCTTGGAGGCCGTCTCCGCAGCGGTCAGGGACGTGCGCCTGTCTTTGACCGCTTTTATGGCGGCTATTGCGGTAGGAAGATCGACCTTGTACCATTCGCTGTCTTTATCCGTGTCATAGAATTTATGTACGTCAAAGCCGGAACGGTCAAGCACCTCATGCACGTCATGGTCGCTGAACGAGCGGCTCTCCACCGTTCCGTCGGCCAAACGGACTTGTATACGGGCCAATTCCGTGTGGAGCAGATTGTAACGGACGAGCGCTGTTTTGGTGTACTGGTCAATACGCAGCTTTGCCTGGCTGTTCAATTCATCACAATTTGGAGGGAGTTGTTTATAACTGGAGGCGCTGTCAAAACGATGTTCTCCGATTTTCAGGTAGCCCCTGTGTGCTTCGTCGGGGATCTCGAAAATGTATATCAGATTGTACTGTACAGTCCCCTCGTATACATCGTTGCTCATGGTCTGCCTCCTTTCATCATGGATAAAAAGGTCTGGCTGCATTCAGAACGCCAGTCCATAATCCTGCAATAGACGCCGGTGTGGCGGCGGATATCCCCAGTGGCGCAGCCGGGGCATTGCGTGGAGCCGTCCTCGCACAATCCATCATTGTCAAACAGAGAAAACTGCTGGCTTTCCACCGGCCTGCAGCTCCCTGGGACCACGCATTTCAGTCCATCCATCTGCCAGATGTTCCACGAAATGATATGGGCAATCTTTCTCAGGAGTGGGACATCGGGCATCTGCCGGAACCGCTCACAGTAATACTCTATATAGGAGTACAACAGATTTTCCCGTGCCAAGAGGAGACTGTCTCCCTGATACTCAAATCCGTAGATGCTTTCAAAAGCTCTCTGCGCCCATATTAACCAGTCCTCGGGAGTGCCTGTATTCTCTCTTACGATGCGCATTTTGCGGTCAAGAAGCCCGATCCGACGCACAAGGGGGATCTTTTCCCCTGTCACCGTATCATAGCGGCTGACAAGATAGGGAGCCTCCCCGCAGGTTATTTCAAGCCTCTGCGCGTCAACATAGGCTTTCCAGTCTTTTTCACATCCATCAAAGGAGATAGGACCGGCAGTGACTTCCCAGCTATCCGCGCTTTCAGTATTAAAGACGTTCTCCCGCCCGAACCACTGCTGGTCCACCAGATTGTTCTGCTTGTTGCAGATCCAGGAGGGCGTAAACACCTCCGCCTTGTCTCTCGTCCTGCCGATACGGGCGGACTGGGTCTTTGTGATGCGGGGCTGGATCAACGCCGCATAGTTTCCCGTGACAAGCTCCGGCGTGATCTCACAAAACTCTCCAAATTCCGGGCCGTAGGAAACGTAGTCTGTTGTCGCCCACAGAATGTTTTTTCCCGTTGTGCGGTCGCGGAGCAGGATGTTCAACAGCTCTCCGTCCAAAGAACGGACAGAGTCCTCCAATATGTCAATACCCTGCGCTAAGTTGGTTGGGGATTGAGACATCATATTTTCGCATCCTCCTCCGCTGCATAGTCTATGACAATTATACTTGAAATCAGCCCTACAATCAAGCGCTGGCCAAAAATTAGGAGATAAAGGGTGAAAAAAGAAATAAGCTGTCGCAATTCTCCGACAGTTTATTTTGCACCTATTGCACACAAATTCGGAACGGTGTATAATAACCATAAAGGAGGGTGAAATGTATGGTAGTATTCTTTATTTTGCTTTTGCCCATCATGATCATCTTAGACTGTGCCAGACGCTCTTGAACCACCAATCGACTGAAAGGAGTACCATGGAAAAGTTCATCCCTTACGAGAAGCTCTCGAAAAAGAAGAAACGGGAGCTTGACGCAAAGAGGCGCGGCACCTGGGCCATTGACCCGACGGTACGCAAGCCCGCAAATCCGAAAGCATACAACAGAAAAACGGCACAGAAATGGAGAAATGATGATCCCTTTCTGTGCCGCTTTCTTCCTGACCATATGAGAAATTACCTGTTCCTGCCTCTCTCCTGTTAAGCGAAATGATGGAGAGAACAGACTTTTGACAGACGCATCGACCAAAAGAGAAAAATGCCGATTTACAAAGTCCCCTATGCCGCCTTTGTAGTTGCTTGCGGGAAAAGTTTCAGCCAATACCCCGTCCCAGACTGTCCTGCTGCACACAGAGCAGGGCTGCTCCGAAAACCAGATCCAGGCTCTTTAAAAGACGGCCCCGAAGCAGATCAATGACAGGGAATATGACACAGAGCTGAGAGCAAGAGACGTTGAAACAATCAAAAAGTACAGCAACGCCTTATTTTCTTCTTGATGCTTTTCCCTAAAAAACGAGCGTTGATAACTCCTTACAAAATCGAAGCAAAATACTGGCATCTATCATAATGTAAACGACAGCGGGTGGCCTTGCGCCATCCGCTGTGCGTTATAAGGCAGATTTAGTCCGGATAAAAGGCGATGGTTCCTTGAATTATCCAAAGGTTTGGAACACCTCATAAATCGCATTTAAGCAATCGGTTGCTGTTAATCCATTGCCGTTTTCAAAAAACACCGATGCTTCAGCTCTGTTTTTACAGGCTGTCTGACTGGATATTTCCTCATCAAAAATACCTTGGAGTTCATCTGAGTCTTCCCTGGGAAGGCCTAATGCGTTCCTCCAATATTTCACAAAATGTTTTCTAAAGGAATCATAATCAGAATAAAGCCCGGCTGGATTTTCTGCATTATAGTTTGCTGGTTGAAAAAGAGTTCCTATCTCGCATATGTAACCGTGTACAAGGTCTTCTTTTCCTCTGACATGAGATATGATCTTCATTGTTGAATAAACATCAACATTAAATTTTGCCAGCATATAGTTTTGAAACTGATTTCCTGGAATATAGAATTGCTGCATATTAAAGCCTCCTCGTATAATTATTTGTATTACGCTCAACACACTGATTGCAAGGACATTTTGGAATGTATTGCTCAGTACTCCCAAATGCAATGATCTCGTAGCGGCCATAAAAGAGTCTCGCCTCATGTTGATTAGGTTATCATCGATATGCACCGCAACCATTTTAACCAGCCATTGGAACGAATTGTTAGGTGCTCGCCTCTTGGGCCATACAACCATAAACAAATTTGTTGAGGTTGTCATTATCAAAAAGCTGACCGGAAAAAACAGCTTTACATTCATCCTTTAGTCGATGTATATGCTCGGTTGGCATGCTTCCTTCCAGTGTTTCGATGGTCGCTGAAACATTGGCTCTTACCTGATTTAAAGATGTGCTAAGAAACCCTTTATCCTCCGGGGCCGTCAACAACTCATTTAACTTTGAATATACCCACAGTTCCTCCGCTACATCCCCAATCTGGGAATTTTCGGGGGCAGGATCACGTTTTACTGATAACTCGTATTTTTGAGGGAAACAATCCAGCATTTGTTCCGTCACATTCTCGGGAAACGGGGCGGATAAGTTTTGGAATTGATTCTCATCTTTTGATTCGCTTTCTGCTTTTACATCGCGAAAAAACTGCCTTGGTAAGCGCAGCGCAGAAGGTTCTACTCTTCCCGGCTTATCGGAAAATAGTACGACCATATATTCAAAGGGCGAATCCGCAAACGAAATGCTGTCGAGAAACAGTTTCGCCAAATCATCACCAGATGTTGCATCCAGACCGTCGGCGATGATGGGGTAGCAACGCAAAAGCCCCATTGAATAGGTCGTCTTCGGAAAGTGAACGGAGAAATCGGCACACAACGGTGCTAACCCCTCTTCTACCGTTTCTAACTCTCTCTTGCTGTTGGCTTCATTCCATGCCGTTACCTGATATTTGTTGAAATACTTACTGGCAGAATGGTTCATATAGTAATTGCAATTTATCAACAGAGAATTGATTTTCTGCTGTTCTGTTGTGCAAAGCTCCTCATGCACTTTCTGATATGCAGTATTATGGCAAATATAATAAAAGAACTGCTGCATATTCTTTAAGGAACTGTTTGCTATTTTGATATTGATAAGCGCTAATCGTTGATTCTCGGAATCCTTGCGCAGAAATTCAGGAAACTGCCGGGAAAAGTTGTCCATGCTATGAAAAAACTCAGACTTTATTTTCCCTAAACCTTCCGGTAACATTGCTTTTGCTTGAAAAGGACGATCTTCTCGAGGATATCGGACTTCTCTTACAATCTGTTGCGTCAGTTCACTGCGAAGTTCATCTATTTCTGTTCCTAATTCTCCTAAAGGCCGGCCAGCAAGCAGCTTATGCATGACGGAGCAGCATTTATCAGCAAGTCGGCAAATCAACTTTCTTACACAAAGCCAATACTCTATCCACTCTGCGACCGTTCCAGATTCATAATTGCTCATTATAGTCTTTAGCCATAAGGAAGTTAAGTTCTGATGGAACATAATCACAATATTCCTAATGGGCATTTCCTTGTGAGAATCATTCGGAATTTGATGCGCGGAGAGCATATTCAGCTTAGGCATAATAGCGTCGGCGCAATATGTGTCGAATATGGGAAGAATCTTGCAAATTACTTTTAGTCTGGAAACGCTTTCATTGTTTGCTTTTTTAATGTCGCGCAGCCGAAGAATGTATTCTGTATGGATGGCCTTTCTCTCCGGTTCAAGATACAGTTTTTGTGAATCAATCCTGTGTTTGATATAGATAAGGATCGTTTCAAGGTTTTCCTCGACAAAATGCATGTATTTTTCTCTGCTGCCGCAAAATGAACAGTACATCAATGACGAAATGCTGTCCAAGGCAAAATTCTCTGCGTTAGTCCAAAGATCCTCCAAGGAAAAATTAACAGATAAATTGAAAGTAGGATCAATATCATATAACCACTCAGCAATTGCAGCATATGATTTGATATCACGAATATCGGCAAATTTGATTTCAAGTAATTTCTCATACAACTTCCGGGAGAAAGAATATACATATGTTTCCTGCAGATTGCATGCAGGTATATTATCCCGGAGATTGCAAAGGTATTGAATGTTTTTGTTCTCAGGCATGTTTTCCCGGAGATTATCGAGTGTATCTACCGAGACGTTGAACTCTGGAAAACATGCAAAAGGACAGACTTCAGTTGCAATGATATGAAGTCCGCCGTGTCTGTTTGCGTCGTCAAACTTATCTTTTTGCGCAAAATAGTATTGCATTACGCTCCCGGAGAAAAGCCCTTGGATCGCAGCTAAACAAATAGACAAATCTTCATCATGCCACAAGGTGTCTACTGCGCGGGCAGAGAACTCATCCCTCGTAACATTGAACTCCGGCAGATGTGAAAAGAAAACTGCCATATCTGCGTCTTCGGCGACCGCAATGACAGCAAGCGCTGTATCATCGACCGGAAGAAACTCGTGCAGGCGGTCTACAACGTGCCTGGAGCGAATCGGGTGGAGGCCTTCAATATAACCGCCGTCCGCATCGATATGGACGAGAAACTCATCCTGCATGCTCTTCAGCAATTCGCCGCAGTCTTCATCTGTCGGCTCCTCCAGACTATCCAGAAGCTTCCGGACGGAAAGTCTGATCCCACAGGCATCAGCGAAACACACCTTGCGCAGGATCTCAAATTTCGCCTTACCGGCGTGTGATTGACCTATTTCAGACATTTGCGCGGATATCCTTTCCGCCAGCATTTCGCCATGAGTAAGAAGGTAAACATACTCAATCAAAAGCTGTCGGTCCGCTATCCTACTCCACGCATTTTGCCAGCGAGTAATGCTTGGATGCAGACGGTTGGCGGCCTTGAACATATTGAATATAGCAACAGCCTCATTTTCAGTAAGCACCGGCTTGATTATATGGATGGATCGAATATTGCTGATGTCGCCGCTGTAGTTGTACCAGTCGGTCTCTCTTGATGTAATAAGAACCCTATAGTGGTCGGCCAACTCAAATTGCATCTGCTGCACAAGATCCGTCCAGTTTTTAAAATGTGCATCCAGGTTATCAATAATAATGAGAACTTTTTCTCCAAGCTGTATCCTTGTTTTAAAATACTGGACCGTGTTGCCGGTCTCCTGTATATCGTCACACCATATCAGCAGATAAGGCGTGTAGTCATTTCGCAGGTGGTACGCAGCCTGCAAAGCAAGCGTAGTTTTACCTTGACCACTTGACGCCTTTATGACGGTAACTTCAAAATTGTTGATTGATTTTTCAATCTCCGCTTCCAATTCCGGACGATGAATCGGAAGTCCGCTTGCTATATCCGTCGGTGACGCTTTTTTCCCTTCGTAAAAACCGAGGTCAGGATTTGTGCTTGGAACGGAATAATTCAGCCTTCTGATCCAGCGGTGAGCCGGATTCTGAGGGCCCTTGCTGATATCGTCTTTAACTGCAAGGATTCTTTTATCTATTTCCGCCTTTGTAATATAAGCACGTTTCTCCATCTTATCAAGGCAAAACACTTTAAGACTGTTTGCAAACAAAGATACATTGTCTGTTGTAATGTCGTATATTTTGACCAGCGCCTTCTCAATTCCTTCTTCCAAAGAGCTTTTTTCAACATGTTCAAATGATAATTTTGACATAAAATCATCAAAATCATACGCTGACCAGTTCCAATCGGGACAGTCGGACTTGATTTTCTCAATCACTCCCTGCCAATGCGAACAGGAGGCGCAATCTAAATTGGATTGGAACAATTTTCTCATATGCCCGTCCGCAACGGGAAAATCATATACCAGTTTAAATTGCCTGTGCGGATCCAACAAATACGCTTCCAAAAAGTTTGTAAGGATAGTGGGTAAAAAACTTGCATTCTGTCTATTGACAGAGTATTTCAATTGTATGTGCAAGATATCATGACCGCTTTCCGCATAATGGATTTCATCTATATCTTCAATGCCTTCAAGCCGAAAAGAAGTCTTTGCATCTGCTGACAGAAGAATCAAATAACAAGAATAAAGAAATTGATATGAATACCCTCTAAGAGCGACCTGTCCTCCATCGCGAGAAGCACTCAGTTCGTGGATCGAATTTTTGACTGACACCGTCTTCTTTGTTTTCTTCTTTCCGCTCTTTCTTTTACCCATGATTGATTTTATCCTTTATCTAACAATGCGCCTTTAATACTATGTCCATATTATACTATGTATTATTGCAGTATTACAAGGCTTTTGATGTTTTTCGCATATCTGTTTCCAAAAAGATAAACTCGGCTTATAGGATAGACCGCGCCAGACGCTCTTGAACTTCCACTGACCAGCGGAACGTGAAGAACTGATTGGACAGCATGGCAGATGATCCAGTATTCCTGTTCGGTTATTTCTCTTGACTTTCTCCGGATTCTGTGGCATTTGTTGTTGCCGGAGGTGAGCGCGAATGACGCGACAGAGGCAACAAAACAATACGGCAAAAACACCGGCCCCGATGAGTGAAACGCTTTCACTTGTCGGGGCCTTTTGCCGCCACGGAAGGAGGCTGCGGCAATGAACATCCTGGACGACTTGTATTTCGGGAACATCAATCAGAACTGCAAGATGGCCCCGCCCGGCTCAAAGCTCAGGAAGATCCAGGCTCAGGTCATGCAAAACGAGGAAAAGCTCTGCGCCACGCTGAGCAATGAGCAGATGGAGCTGTTTGAAAAATGCCAGGATATCCGGGCGGATATGACCTCCCTGCGGGAGCGGGAGAGCTTCGAGGACGGCTTCTGCCTGGGTGTGAAGATTATGGCAGCGGTCATGAGCACCATGGACAGCCCGTCTATGGACGATCAGCCCTGCTGCAATTGAACAGATCAAAATAGTGATGGAGAACTGCTGATTCAGCGGTTCCCCATCACTATTTTTGTGAATAAGTTTTTTTGAAATTCGGCTTTGTAGCGATTCCCGGAGGGAGGAACGGCCAACACCCCGTCCGGGCGCCACCTGTTGCCTACAAAGCCGAATTTTCAGCCGCAAATAGGAGCTCGTTAAGAGAACAAAAAATTTTTGGCTCAACCCCCTCACGAACTCGGCTTAATAGTGAGGGGGTTCTCTCTCCCCCTCGTTCTCACTTCAAAAACTGAATATCCGGCAGCTAAATAACATCAGCAGAAGAACGAGCGATGCGGAGGGTACGCCAAGACCACCTGTGCGGGACAGAAAGAGAAACCGCATAAAGTGAACAGCAAAAAGGTGCAAAGCGGTTCACCCCATCCAAAAACAGCTTTGGCAAGCTGTCTCGCCATGACTTATCTGCCTGCAATGATACCCCTGTCCAGCCACAGCCCTTCACAATATGAAGGATCACGCAATGGGGGCAGCTCGGAGAGATCCTCGGAGGGGTGAGATTCCCGGAGCGCGGTGCCAGCCGCGGTTTAGCCTGCCGCCCAAGCCTGGGGAAGTAGTGTCGAATACGGGCATAAGCAATATAGATACTACTCCCACAAATTTTGGGAGCTGTTTCTTTTGGGAGGTGACTGTCATGGAAAAAGCCTGTTGAACAGATCAGAAAAATACAATTCAGGAGGTGATCATTTGATCCAAGATATAATCGAAACCATAAGCGCAAGAAAACTGCTTGACATGAAACTACCGCCCACACGGTTCGTGGTGCAGGGACTGCTGCCACAGGGACTGCACGTCTTTGCCGGGCCGCCGAAGATCGGCAAGAGCTGGCTGCTGCTCCAGTTGGCTCTGGCCGTGGCCTCCGGCAAACCGCTCTGGGGTCTGGAAACAGAACAGGGCTCTGTCCTCTCCCTCTGCCTGGAGGACAGTCGCTCCCGTCTCCAGCAGAGACTCTCCAGCCTCACGGACGATCCGCCGGAGCAGCTCTACCTGGCGACCCTCTCTCACACTCTGAGCGACGGGCTCTGCGAACAGCTGGAGGATTTTCTGCAAGAGCACGACGACACGAATCTGATCATCATCGATACGCTCCAGATGATCCGTGGCGGCGGCAGCGGAGACAGCAACCAGTACGCCAGCGACTATCAGGACGTGAGCCGTCTCAAGTCTATCGCGGACGAGCACGACATCGCCATCGTCCTTGTCCACTATCTGCGCAAGCGGGCAGCGGACGATCCCCACGTCACCATCTCCGGCACGACAGGTCTGGTGGGCGCGGCCGATGGCAGCTACGTTCTGCGGCGGGAGCACATCGGTGACCGGGAGCTGAAGCTCTACGTCAGGGGCCGGGATGTGGAGGAGAGCATCCTGACTCTGGCGCGGGACAAGGAGTTGAACGAGTGGAGCCTGGTGAGCTGCGACACGGCCATAGGCGACGCGCTGAAAAAGGAACCGGCGCTGCTGAAGCTGGTGGAGTATCTGAAAACGGTAAACAGTTTCCACGGGACGGCTTCCCAGCTGACTGAAACTCTCGGCGTGGAGATGCAGCCGAATGTGCTCTCACGGAAGCTGGGGAAGTACCGTCAGGAGCTGCTGAATGTGGGCGTCAGCTTCCACAGCTCACGCACAGGGCAGCAGAGATTTCTCTCTCTGACATACCGTGACTATGACGCAATGACGATCAGCTACCTCGGGGGAGCGGAATCGTCACAGAGTCCGGAAAGCGTTGAAAACACTGGAGAAATCGAATGACGGTTAAAAAAGAGCTGCCGGTTAATCGTCACTTCGTCAGAAGGTCAGCGAATGGTTCGCATAGGCGCGAAGCGCCCATGCTCCATGATTCGCTGTCCTCCTTCCTCTCCAAATCGAACCCGCTTGTACCCCTTGGGTACTGCGCTGGGCTTCGATTTGGTATGCGGGAAATGTTTCCCCGCATAGGGCCGCACAAGGCGCTGTGTCCGCTCCTGCCGGTGCCCTGGGGACGTGCTCCGGGAGCAGACCATCAGCGAAACAAAGCCACCGTAAGCGCCCAAGAGCCATCCGAAGCCAAGCAAGGAGGTCCGCTCCTCGCATCCCGCCAAAGCCCAGCGAAGCGGGTTTGGCGGGAAAAGGAGGAAGCATGGAACGAATGAGCTTTCGGCCTCTGGACGGAAGCGAATGAGTGTAATCGCTTCCGACGTAGGCAAGCAGAGCGTCTGTCCGACTTCGTCGGTCGCCACATTTCGCCGGGGAACCCGCTCCCCCGGCAAAAGGGCAGAAGCCCAAACCCACTTCTTCGTCGGTGCAAATGATGTGGCAGAGAAAAAACAAAATCACTTTTAGCAAAGGAGGAAACATGAAAACCACAAACAAGGATAAGCGGATCACGATACGTCTCACGCCGGAGCAGTACGAAAGCATCTGCTCTCGAGCAAAGACTGCCATGATGTCACCCAGCGCATATATCCGAGCGGCAGCTATGCGGCACAAGGTCTGTGTGGTGCCGGGCCTGAAAGAGATGGTCCATGAGATGAAAGGCATAGGCCGCAACCTCAATCAGCTCACCATGCTGGCCAACGCCGGAACCATCCATGAGGTCAACCTGAAGGAAATGGACAGGCGGCTGGACCACGTCTACATTCGGCTCAGCGAGATCGCGTCCATGGAAAGCAGGTAGCTATGGCGACCGTCAACTACATTAAGTACAGCTCTCAGAGCCGGGCCGTGCTCGGCAGAGTGGCCGCGTATGTGGCTCAGGAGAAAAAGACTGTGGACGCACAAGGAGAAAAGCTGGTGAGCGGACAGAACTGCTCCCCGCAGTTTGCTCTCCGTGAATTTGTGGCGACGCGGGAGGCGCACCGAAAGAACAGCCCCGTCTGGTTCTACCACTACACCCAGTCCTTCCATCCGAAGGAAAACATCACCCCGCAGCAGGCTCATACCCTGGCGAAGGAGTTCGCGGCCAGAGCGTGGCCGGAAAGCGAGGTGCTCATCACAACGCACTGCGACGCGGAACACATCCACTCTCATTTTCTGGTGAACGCCGTCTGCTACGAGTCCGGGAAGATGCTCCGGCAAGGTCCCAACACCCTCGAGACGCTGCGGCAGCTCAGCGACGAGCTGTGCGTGGAACACAAGCTCTCTGTCCTGCCTCCTAAGCGCAGGGAGCAGAGGGGCAGCATGAGCTCCAGGGAATACCGTTCGGCAGAGAAGGGCGAGAGCTGGAAGTTCCGTCTGATGAACGCCATCGATGAATGTATGCTCTACGCGGCGAGCCGGGAAGAGTTCATCCGGCTGATGGAGAGCGAGGGCTATGGGGTACGCTGGACGGAGAACAGGAAAAACATCACCTACACCACGCCGGGCGGCATGAAGGCCAGAGACTGCCGCCTGCACGAAAGAAAATATTTGAAGGAGGTTATGGAAGATGAGTTCAGGATCAGAGCAGAGCTCCTTGCTGGATCAGTTCCGGAGCCGCAACGGAGCGGCCACACAAGAACAGGTCGTGATGCACGCCGTAGCGGTCCAATGGTCGGAGGATACGGCGGAGCTAATGAACCAGCTGCTGAATATCACCGAGAGTCTGCTGGCGTCAGTCAGCCGGATAGAGACAGAGCTTGGGACGCTGAACGTGAATACACGGCTGGCGGAGATACAGCAGATGCTTCTGAAGCTGGAGAAACGGACGGAAGCTCCGCCCGCACCGGCTGGGAGAAAGAGAGAGCCATATTCCTGGCGATGGCACTGGAGTCTGCCAAGGCTTCACTTCTCCATGGGACTGTTGTGGCTCCTACCGATTGGGATAGCCTTGTTCGCTCTGTGGTCCAGCTGGGGAGATCTGTGGAACGCGCTGAGGACCCTGCTCCCGTGATAGTGACAGGCCATACAGACCGCCGCCAACGGGAGAAAGAACGGGAAAAGCGGCTGGCCCTCGGCCACAAGGTGGATGACCATGAGGACAGCCCGAATTGGCAGCAAACAATGTGAAAGGAAGGGAACAAAAATGGAACACCCACAAGCCCGCGAAAGCGGAAACAGATTAACCTGCTATGCGGACGTCAATAATGAAAGAAAAAGAAAAGCCGGCTCAGACTGCCGCGCCGAGGAAAAAATCATGAGTAAAACAAAGGAAGCGACTTATGGAGTTCAAAGTAAGATTGTTTTTAGACGAAAGATACATCGACCCATCCGAGTATCCGACGATCAAGATCTCATCTCCTGTGATCGACCGGATCGTAAACCACATCTACGATGTTAATCATATGGACGACCAGATCGATTACAGCGAGATAGAGTTGACGACAGACCCCACCCTGCAATAAGAGGGTTCGCCGG
Organism: uncultured Oscillospiraceae bacterium; assembly: GCA_947630375.1. Taxonomy (GTDB): domain Bacteria; phylum Bacillota; class Clostridia; order Oscillospirales; family Oscillospiraceae; genus Limivicinus. Next base: position 34,702 of record CANRHH010000003.1, read on the forward strand.
GGTATGCGATGCGTGCCCCGGCGATTTTTCGCTGTTCGTATGTTTCACGGTTCGTATAAGAAAAATAAGGAAACTGTTGATAATGGAGAAAAGATGTGATATACTGCTGAAAAAGAAGGCGGTGAAGGAAATGAAAAGGACCGAGAGGACCTATCATCTGAAAAACATTCTCGATATGCGGTCGAATATGAAGATTGTGATCGACGACGCGGTCGAGGTCAGCGAGGACGGGGCCTATCTGGTCAACGTGGGCTATCTGCGCGTATCCACGGACCGGCAGGCGGACAAGGGCTTCGGCCTGGATATCCAGGAAGCCGATATCATCCGCTATTGCACGGCCAACGGCTATAAGAATCTGGTGCTGTATATCGATGACGGCTACACCGGCACCAACATGGACCGGCCCGCTCTGCAGGCGATCATCCAGACGATACGGGACTTCAACGACGGAAAATCCCGCGTCCGGGTCAACGCCATGGTGGTGGCCAGGATCGACCGGCTGGGCAGGTCGCTGCTGGGGACGCTGCAGTTTATTCAGGATTACATCGTGTGCGCCAAGGACAGCAAGAACAGCCTGGTCAACCGGAACCGGGAGGACATCAACTTCGTGTCCGTGGCGGAGAACTACTGCCGCATAGACAGGGACAATCCCCAGGGAAAATTCCTGCTGATGCTGTTTGCGACGCTGGCCGAATTTGACCGCGACCAGATCGTGGAGAAGCTCAGCCGGGGCCGTATAGAGCGGGTGGCCTCCGGCAAGTGGATGGGCGGCGGGAACACGCCCTATGGCTACCGTTACGACCGGGAGAGCTCGTCCCTGGTCGTCGTCCCGGAGGAGGCGGAGGTGGTCAAAGAGATATTCCGCCTGTACATCGAGGAGAAGCTGAGCCCCCAGAAGATCGCGGAGCGCTTCGGCTTCAGCGGCGATAAGGCCATTACGCAGATCCTACGGCGAAAGTCTCTGACCGGCTGCATCGTCTACAAGGGAGAGGAATATCCGGGAAACCATGAGGCGATCATCCCGCTGGACGTCTGGGAGCAGGCCCAGGAGGAGCTGGAGCGGCGGAGCGTCCACCGCACGGCGTCCAACTATCTGCTGTCCGGGCTGCTCTATTGCGGTGAGTGCGGCGCGAAAATGCGCTATCAGCGCTGGGGGAATAACGGACATAAGCTGGTGTGCTATACTACCCAGGATTCCAGCAAAAGGCGGTTCGGGACGGCGGAGAGCTGCGACAGTGAGCGGTTTCGGAGCGAGGACGTGGAGCAGGCGGTCATCAGTGAGCTGTTCCGCCTGAGCTACCTGGGCCTGGAGAACAACAAAAAGACGGCGGGGGCCATTGACCCGGTGGGAGTCTTGCAGAAAGAGCTGGCCGCCGAGCGCAGACGCCTGAGCCGCCTGTATGACTTTGAGGACGAGGACGAGCCGGACGATGTGCTGTTCGAGAAGATCCAGGAGGTCAAAAAGCGGATGCTGAGCCTGGAGGCCCAGATCCGCAACGAGGAGACCCAGGCCAGCATCGACAAGAAGCTGCGCCGGGCGAAAAAGCTCCTTCGGACCCTCCAGTCCACCTGGCCGCATATGAGCGACGCGGAGCGGCAGAGCGCCTGCCAGGAGCTGATAGACCGGGTCGTCATCTACAAGGACGGCACGATCGATGTCCACCTGAAGCTGAAAAGCTATCTGCAAAGTAACGAAAATTCCTGAAATTCCGAAATTTCAAGAACATTTTATATTATTACGCCATTCGGTAATCGTTCCCATGATTGCCGGGGAGCTGCGGCGCTTTCTCCGGGACCACAGCGCCCTGCGGGTCTCCCGCTCCATGCGGGATACGGCCTACCGGGTGCTCCAGGCCAAGGAAAAGCTCACCGCCGAGACCGGCCGGGAGCCGGACATGGAGACCATCGCCAAGACCCTGGACATTCCCCGCCAGGAGGTGGTCTTTGCCTTGGAGGCCATCTGCGACCCGGTCTCCCTCTATGAGCCGGTGTACAGCGACGCGGGAGAGAGCGCCTGCGTCATGGACCAGATCGGCGACCCCCGCAACACCGACGAGCACTGGCTGGAGCAGATCGCCTTGGAGGAGGCCATGCGCCGCCTGACGGCCCGGGAAAAGCGCATCCTGTCCCTGCGCTTTTACGACGGCCACACCCAGATGGAGGTGGCCAAAGAGGTGGGCATCTCCCAGGCCCAGGTCTCCCGGCTGGAGAAAAACGCCATCCGGCAAATCAAGAAAAATATCAGCGCATGATAAGAAAAAACCTTCGGCTTGCGCCGAAGGTTTTTTCTTATTCTCCTAAAATATGCTGCCGGGCGGCCTTGTAGGCGTTGACCAGCGCCACCGCGTCCATGCCGTAGGTGATGCTGCCGTAGCCCAAGTCAAAGCCGTGCCGGGCGGCGGCCTCGTTGGCCGCGTAGAGGATGGAGGGCTTGCCCGCCGCGGCGCAGGCTCTCTGCACCCGGACCAGCGCCGCCTGGAACTCCGGCCGGTCAAAGTCTCCGGGGATGCCCATGGCGGCCGACAGGTCGAAGGGCCCGACAAAGATCCCGTCGATCCCGTCCACAGCCAGGATCTCCCCAATATGCTCCAGGCAGCCCAGGGTCTCGCACTGGGGGAACAGCAGGGTCTCCCGGTTGGAGACCTCAAAGTAGTGGGGCAGGCCGTGCAGGGCGTAGTCCTCGAACCAGAAGCCGGAGCCGGCAGAGTTAGCCACGCCCCGCTGGCCCAGGGGCATGTACTTGCCGTACTCCACGATCTTCTCCGCGTCCGCCACGCTGTGCACGTTGGGGATGATGAGGCCCTGGGCCCCCACATCCAGCAGCTTCAAAATGGCGGGCCGGGTGATCTCCTTCACCCGGGCCAGGGGCGTGATGCCGTAAAGCCGGGCGGCCCGGACAAAGTCCAGGGCGCTCTCCGGCTCGAAGGGGCCGTGCTCCGTGTCGATGATCAGATAGTCCAGCCCCGCCAGACCCAGGCACTCCGCCGCCGTGGCGCTGCCCAGCTCCAGGAAGGTCCCCAAGGTCTTCTGCCCGGCGAGCATTTTCTCCCGCAGACTGTTTTTCATGGCCGTCCTCCTCAATATTCAAAGGTCCCGTCAAAGACTTTTACTGCCGCGCCGGAGAGGCTGACCCGCTCTCCGTCGTAGCGGACGGTGAGCTCCCCGCCGGGGAGGATCACCCGGATCTCCCGGTCCCGGTCGCAAAAGCCGTTTTCCACCGCGGCCACCGCCGCGGCGCAGGCGCCGGTGCCGCAGGCCAGGGTCTCCCCGATGCCCCGCTCCCAGACTCGCATCCGCAGGGTGCTCCGGTTCACCACATGCACGAACTCCGCGTTCACCCGCTCCGGGAACAGGGGCGCGTACTCAAAGGCCGGGCCCAGGTCCTCCAGGTCCAGGTGCTCCACCGAGGGGAAGAACACCACACAGTGGGGGTTGCCCACGTTGACGCAGGTCAGGGCGTAGTCCTGACCGCCGATCCGGGCCGGATAGCACACCATCCGCTCCCAGTCCGCGGCGGCGGGGATCTCCTCCGCCTTCAGGCTGACCCGGCCCATGTCCGCAGACACGGTGCTGACTTTTCCGTCCCGGGTGAAAAGCCGCAGCTCCTTGACGCCGCTGGCGGTCTCCACGGTGATCCGCTCCCGGCGCACCAGGCCCCGGTCGTACAGGACCTTGGCCACACACCGCAGGTTGTTGCCGGCCAGCTTTCCCTCGCTGCCGTCCCGGTTGAAGGAGCGCATTTTCGCGTCGGCCACCGCGGAGCTCTCGATGAGCACCAGCCCATCGCTGCCTACGCCGTAGTGGGCCGGGCAGAGGCTGACGCAGAGGGACTCGGGGCAGCTGATGGAGCCGTCAAAGTTCTCGATAAAGATATAGTCGTTGCCGCAGCTGTGCATCTTGGTGAAGGGCACCTGGCGGCGGGCGCGGCGCATGGTGTTGATGTCCACCAGCTCGGTGTTCTCCTGGTTGAAGCGGCTGGCGATGATGTCGGCCAGGGCATTGGCGGTGTCCAGAGAGGTCAGGCAGGGGATGCCCAGCTGCATGGCCTTTCGGTGCAGGGCGATGTAATCACCCATGGTGGCGTCCTTCACCGCCCCGGTGTACACGATATAACACAGAGCGCCCCGCTCCATGAGCCGGTGGATCTCTCCGCTCTCGGTGGCGTTGGGGACGGACTCCACCTCCACGCCCAGGGAGGCGATGGCCTCCGCCGTGCCGGGGGTGGCGTAGAGCTTCAGGCCCAGCTCATAAAAGCGGCGGGCCAGGGTCAAAATCTCCTGGTAGTCCCCGGTTTCCACGCTTAAGAGCACCCCGGCGCCGGAGCGCTCCCGGGGCGGGAGCCGGAACCCGGCGGCGGTGAGGCCCTTGAACATGGCCTCGGCCAGGGTGGCGCCGATGCCCAGCACCTCGCCGGTGGATTTCATCTCCGGGCCCAGGATGGAGTTGGCATCGTTGAGCTTTTCAAAGGAGAACACCGGCACCTTCACCGCGTAATAGGGGGGCACCGGGGCCAGCCCCGTGCCGCAGCCCAGATCCCGCAGCTTCTCCCCCAGCATGATCCGGGAGGCCAGGTCCACCATGGGCACGTTGGTCACCTTGCTGATATAGGGCACCGTCCGGGAGGCCCGGGGGTTGACCTCGATCACATACAGCTCCCCGTCGTAGATCAGGTACTGGATGTTCACCAGACCCTTGGTACCCAGGGCCAGGGCCAGCTTCTCGGAGCAGTCGCAGATCCGGTGCAGCTGCCGGTCGTCCAGGTTATAGGGGGGATAGACGGCGATGGAGTCCCCGCTGTGGATCCCCGCCCGCTCGATGTGCTCCATAATGCCGGGGATCAGCACCTGCTCCCCGTCGGACAGCACGTCCACCTCCAGCTCGATGCCGGGCATGTACTTGTCCACCAGCACCGGATTCTCGATGCCGCCGGAGAGGATGGTGCGCATATAGCGCTCGGTCTGGAGCCGGTCGTGGGAGATGGTCATGTTCTGGCCGCCGATCACATAGGAGGGCCGCAGCAGCACCGGGTAGCCCAGCTCCTCCGCCGCCGCCAGCGCCCCCTCCAGGCCGTTGACGCCCCGGCCCTTGGGCCGGCTGATGCCGAAGCGCTCCAGCAGGGCGTCGAACCGGGCCCGGTCCTCGGCGATGTCGATGCTGTCGGCGGAAGTCCCTAAGATGGGGATGCCCAGGCCGTCCAGAAACTGGGTCAGCTTGATGGCGGTCTGGCCGCCGAAGGCCACCACCACCCCGATGGGCTTCTCCACCCGGATGATGTTCAGCACGTCCTCCCGGCACAGAGGCTCAAAATACAGCCGGTCGGCGGTGTCATAGTCGGTGGAGACGGTCTCCGGGTTGTTGTTGACGATGACCACGTCATAGCCCAGTTCCCGCAGGGTCCACACGCAGTGCACCGAGCTGTAGTCAAACTCGATGCCCTGGCCGATGCGGATGGGGCCGGAGCCCAGCACCATCACCACCGGCTTGCCGCTGCGCTTAAAGCTCTCCGCCTCGCACTCCGCGTCAAAGCCGGAGTAAAAATAGGGGGTCTGGGCCTCAAATTCCGCGCCGCAGGTGTCCACCATCTTGTAGTGCATGGCCAGGCCCGGCACGGTCTCCGCCCCGCTCAGGCGGCGGAGGGCCTCGTCCGGATAGCCCAGGAGCTTGCCCCGGCGGTAGCGCTCCGCCGTCAGGCCCTCCCGGGCCAGCTCCAGCTCATAGTCCGCTAAGTTTTGTATCTTACAGAGAAACCAGGGGTCGATCTTCGTAATGGCGTGGATCTCCTCCACGGAGACGCCCGCCTTCAGGGCCTCGAACACGGTGAAGAGCCGCCGGTCGTTCTGCTGGGCCAGGCGCTCCCGTACCGGGGCGGCGGTGAGAGGCGGGGCGTTCAGGGTGTCCAGGTTGATCTCCGCCCCCCGGACGGCCTTCATCAGGGCCATTTCAAAGTTGGAGGCAATGGCCATCACCTCGCCGGTGGCCTTCATCTGGGTGCCCAGCTTCCGGCTGGAGCCGGCGAACTTGTCAAAGGGCCACTTGGGCACCTTTACCACCACATAGTCCAGGGTGGGCTCAAAGCAGGCGCAGGTCTTGCCGGTGACCTCGTTGATCACCTCATCCAGGGTATAGCCCAGGGCGATGCGGGTACTCAGCTTGGCAATGGGGTAGCCGGTGGCCTTGGAGGCCAGGGCCGAGGACCGGGACACCCGGGGGTTGACCTCGATGACGGCGTACTCAAAGCTGTCCGGGTTCAGGGCAAACTGGCAGTTGCAGCCGCCCTCGATGCCAATGGCGGTGATGATGTCCAGCGCCGCCGTGCGCAGCATCTGGTACTCCTTGTCGCTGAGGGTCAGGGCCGGGGCCACCACGATGGAGTCCCCGGTGTGGATCCCCACCGGGTCCAGGTTCTCCATGGAGCAGACGGCGATCACGTTGCCGGCGGCGTCCCGCATGGTCTCAAACTCGATCTCCTTCCAGCCGGAGATGCAGCGCTCCACCAAGATCTGGGTGATGGGAGACAGGTCCAGCCCGCTTTTGGCGATCTGGCGCAGCTCCGCCTCGTTCTGGGCGATGCCGCCGCCGGTGCCGCCCAGGGTATAGGCCGGGCGGACGATCACCGGGTAGCCGATCTGCCGGGCAATCTCCAGGGCGGAGGGCAGGTCGGTGGCCGTGGCGGAGGGGATCACCGGCTGGCCCATGCGCTGCAGGGTCTCCCGGAAGAGCTCCCGGTCCTCGGCCCGCTCGATGGCCTCGATGGGGGAGCCCAGCAGGCGCACCCCGTATTTCTCCAGGCTTCCGTCCCGGCTCAGCTGCATGGCGATGGTGAGGCCCGTCTGGCCCCCCAGGCCCGCCAGCAGCCCGTCGGGCCGCTCCTTGGCGATGATGCGCCGCACCGTGTCGGCGGTGAGGGGCTCTAAATAGATCTCGTCCGCCAGGTGCTTGTCGGTCATGATGGTGGCCGGGTTGGAGTTGACCAGCACGGTGTTGATCCCCTCCTGCCGCAGCACCCGGCAGGCCTGGGCCCCGGCGTAGTCAAACTCCGCCGCCTGGCCGATGACAATGGGCCCGGAGCCGATGACCAGGACCTTCTGGATGCTCTTGTCCTTAGGCATGCTTCGTCCCTCCCATCATGGCCAGAAAGCGGTCAAACAGAAATTCCGTGTCGTGGGGGCCGCCGCTGGCCTCCGGGTGAAACTGGACGGTAAAGCAGTTCAGGTCCGGGTAGTCCAGGCCCTCGCAGCTGCCGTCGTTGGCGTTGACGCAGCTGAGCTTCGCCAGGCCCTCCATGCTCTCGCTGAGCACCGCATAGCCGTGGTTCTGGCTGGTGATGAAGCAGCGGCCGCTGTCCAGGAAGCGGACCGGCTGGTTGGCCCCCCGGTGGCCGTATTTGAGCTTGACGGTCTTTCCCCCGGCGGCCAGGGCCGCCAGCTGATGCCCCAGGCAGATGCCGAAGACCGGGAGCCTGCCCAGCAGCTTTTTCAGCTCCGCCACACAGGCGGCGTTCTCCTCCGGGTCCCCGGGGCCGTTGGAGAGCATGAGCCCGTCCGGCTGCAGGGCCAGCACCGCCTCGGCGGAGGTGTCCTGGGGCAGGACCGTCACCCGGCAGCCCCGCTTGGTGAGGCAGCGGATGATGTTCTCCTTGGCGCCGTAGTCCAGCAGGGCCACATGGAACCTCTCCTCCCCCTGGGCGGGCCGGACAGAGGGCTCCTTGCAGCTGGCCGCCGCCACCGCGCCCCGGACCGCATAGGCGGCGATATCCGCCCGGTCCTCCGGGATGCGGGAGCAGATCTTGGCATTCATGACCCCCTGGGTGCGGATCAGCCGGGTGATGGCCCGGGTGTCCACCCCGCAGATGCCGGGGATGCCCCGGTCCTTCAAAAAGCGGTCCAGGGGATACTGGCTGCGGAAGTTGGAGGGCTGGGCGCACAGCTGGCGGACCACATAGCCTTTCGCTAAACAGGGGCCCTCGAAATCCTCCTCGATGACCCCATAGTTGCCGATGAGAGGGAAGGTCTGCATGATGATCTGCCCGGCGTAGCTGGGGTCGGTCAGGGTCTCTAAATACCCCTCCATGCCGGTGGTAAACACCAGCTCCCCCAGGCTGTCGCCCGCCGCGCCGATCCGCTCTCCCTCGAAAATCGCGCCATTATTCAAAACAAGATAGGCTTTTTCCATCTTTGCCCCGTTTCTCCCGCTCACAGCGTGGCCGCCATGACCGCCTTGATGGTGTGCATCCGGTTCTCCGCCTCGTCAAAAACGATGGACTGGGGCCCCTCAAAGACGGCGTGGGTCACCTCCATGCAGTCCAGTCCGAATTTGGCGTGGATGGCCCGGCCGGTCTCCGTCTCCAGGTCGTGGAAGGCGGGCAGGCAGTGCATGAAGCGGCACTGGGGCCCCGCCTGGGCCATGAGCTTCTCGTCGATCCGGTAAGGCAGCAGGTCCGCGATCCGCTGGGCCCAGACCTCCTCCGGCTCCCCCATGGAGACCCACACATCGGTGTACAGCACGTCCGCGCCCTGCACCGCCTTCATCGGGTCCGTCTCAAAGTTCAGCTCCGCGCCGGTGCCGGCGGCGATCTCCCGGCAGCGGGAGACCAGCTCCCCGTCGGGGAAATAGCTCTCCGGGGCGCAGGCGGTAAAGCGCATCCCCATCTTGGCGCAGCCCACCATCAGGGAGTTGCCCATGTTGTAGCGGGCGTCCCCCAGGTAGACCAGCTTCCTGCCCTCCAGGGAGCCGAAGTGCTCCTGGACGGTGAGGAAGTCCGCCAAGATCTGGGTGGGGTGGAACTCGTTGGTGAGCCCGTTCCACACGGGCACTCCGGCGTAGCGGGCCAGGGTCTCCACCCGCTCCTGGCCGTAGCCCCGGTACTCGATGCCGTCGAACATCCGGCCCAGGACCCGGGCCGTGTCCGCGATGCTCTCCTTCTTGCCCAGCTGGCTGGCTTTGGGGTCCAGATACACGGCCCCCATGCCCAGATCCGCCGCCGCCACCTCGAAGCTGCAGCGGGTGCGGGTGCTGGTCTTCTCAAAGATCAGGGCCACGTTCTTCCCCGGGAAGTGCCGGTGGGGGATGCCCTTTTTCTTCTCCGCTTTCAGCAGGGCCGCCAGGGCCAGCAGGGCGGAGATCTCCTCTGGGGTATAGTCCAGCAGCGTCAAAAAGCTGCGGCCTTTGAAATTCAGATCGCCTTTAAAATCCATCGCTCTCTCCTTATGCCAGTTCCTCTTTGATCAGCGCCGCCGCCTTCAGCAGCAGCTCCTCCGGGATATTCAGCGCCGGCAGCAGCCGGATCTTGTCTTTCGCCGTCAGGCACAGGACGCCCCGGCCGATCAGGGCCCGGACCACGTCCCCGGCGCTCTTTTTGGCGGGCTTGACGCCGATCATCAGCCCCAGACCGGTGACGGCCTCCACGCCCTCGGCCCCCTCCAGGGCCTGGCGCACCAGCTCTCCCTTCCGCCGGACCTGGGCGAGAAAGTCCTCATCCAGGCGTTCCAAGATGCTCAGGGCCCCGGCGCAGCACACCGGGTTGCCACCGAAGGTGGAGCCGTGGTCCCCGGCCCCTAAGACAAATTCCGCCTTCTCCCCCAACAGGGTGGCCCCTAAGGGCAGGCCACCCCCAAGGCCCTTGGCGGTGGAGACCACGTCCGGCGTAATGCCGTAGCGCATGTAGGCGTACAGGGCGCCGGAGCGGCCGTTGCCGGTCTGCACCTCGTCCACCAAGAGCAGAATGTCCTCCGCCGCGCAGAAGGCGGCCACGGCCTGCACATAGTCCTTCTCCAGGGTGTTCACGCCGCCCTCCCCCTGGACGCACTCGATCAGCACGCCTGCGGCCTTGTGCTTTAAAGCGGCGGCCTTCAGGGCCTCCAGGTCCCCGGCGGGGACGCTGACGAAGCCCGGGGTCAGGGGCTGAAACAGCTCATGGTAGTGCTCCTGGCCGGTGGCGGCCAGGGTGGTCAGGGTCCGGCCGTGGAAGCTGTTTTCCAGGGTCAGAATGGTATAGTGCTCCGGCCCCTTTTTTTCCGCGGCATATTTTCTCGCCGCCTTGATGGCGCACTCGTTGGCCTCGGCCCCGGAGTTGGAGAAGAACACCTTTTTCATCCCGGTCCGCTGGCAGAGCATCTGGGCCAGTTTGGCGCAGGGCTCGGTATAATAGAGGTTGGACATGTGCTGCACCTTGCCCAGCTGCTCGGTGACCGCCGCGCGCCACACCGGGTCCGCGATGCCGAAGGCGGTGACGCCGATGCCGCTGCCTAAATCTATGTACTCCTTCCCGGCCTCGTCATAGACCAGGGAGCCCTGCCCGGAGACGATCTCCACCGGGAACCGGGCGTAGGTATTGGCCACATACTGCTTGTCGATCGCTTTTAAATCAGACATCTTCTTCTCCTTTTATCACCATGGTCCCGGCGCCCTCGTCGGTGAGGATCTCCATCAAAATGGAGTGGGGCACCCGGCCATCCATAATAATCACGCTCTCCACGCCCCGGTAAATGGCGTCGATGCAGCAGTCCACTTTGGGGATCATCCCCCCGGAGATCACGTTCTGCTTGAACAGCTCCGTGGCCTGGGAGATGGTCAGGCGGCTGATAAGGGTCTCGGGCCGGTCCTTGTCCAGCAGGACGCCGGCGATATCCGTCATCAAAATCAGCCTCTCCGCCTTCAGGGCCCCGGCGATGCAGGCCGCCGCCGTGTCGCCGTTGATGTTGTAGGTGTTGCCCTCGCTGTCACAGCCCACGGTGGAGATCACCGGGATATAGCCCTTCTCCAACAGGTCCAGCACCGGCTGGATGTTCACAGCGCTGATGGTGCCCACATAGCCCAGCTGGGGGTCCTTCATCCGGGCCTGGATCAGGCCGCCGTCCATGCCGGACAGGCCCATGGCCCGGCCCCCCTTGGCCTCCAAAAGGCTCACCAGGGTCTTGTTCACCTTCCCGGCCAGGACCATCTGCACGATGTCCATGGTCTCCCGGTCCGTGACCCGGAGCCCGTCCACGAATTGGGGCTTCTTCCCCAACCGGGTCATCAGCTCGCTGATCTCCGGGCCGCCCCCGTGGACCAGCACCACCTTCACCCCCACCAGGGACAGCAGGACGATATCCTCCATCACCTGCTGCTTCAGCTGCTCGTTGATCATGGCATTGCCGCCGTATTTGACCACCACGATCTTGCCGTTATACTGCCGGATATAGGGCAGGGCCTGGGTCAGGACCCGGGCCCGCTGGGCATTGGAAAACTCTTCGCTCATGTTCTGTAGTCCCCGTTGATCTTCACATAGTCATAGGTCAGGTCGCAGCCCCAGGCGGTGGCGGAGGCGTCCCCGTCGCCCAGGGAGACCAGGATCTCGATCTCGCTCTCGGTCAGAACCTTTTTGGCCTCCTCCTCGGAGAAAGGCACCCCGGCCCCGTCCCGGCAGACCTCCACAGTCCCCGCGGCGGACCGGAAGCGGACGCCCACCTTGTGCACATCCAGGTCCGCGCCGCTGTAGCCCAGGGCGCAGAGCACCCGGCCCCAGTTGGCGTCGGCGCCGAACATGGCCGCCTTGGTCAGGTTGGAGCAGACGACGCTCTTGGCCGCGGTCTTGGCGGCTTTTTCGTCCTTGGCCCCGGTGACGGCGCACTCCAGCAGCTTGGTGGCCCCCTCCCCGTCTCCGGCAATGCGGCGGCAGAGCGCCACGGTGACGGTGTTCAGGGCCTGCATGAAGACCTCGAGATCCGGCCCTTCGGCCCGGATCTCCGGATTCCCGGCCAGGCCGTTGGCCAGAACGGTGACCATGTCATTGGTGGAGGTGTCCCCGTCCACGCTGATCATGTTGAAGGTGCTGGCCACGTCGCCCCGGAGGGCCTTTTGCAGCATGGCGGGAGAGATGGCCGCGTCGGTGGTGATAAACACCAGCATGGTGGCCATATTGGGGTGGATCATGCCGCTGCCCTTGGCGATGCCGCCCAGGCGGCAGACCTTGCCCCCCAGCGTAAACTCCACCGCCACTTCCTTGCGCCGGGTGTCGGTGGTCATGATGGCCTCGCAGGCGTCGCCGCTGCCCTGGCCGGACAGAGCCTCCGCCAGCTCGCCGATCTTTTCCCGGATGGGGTCCAGGCTCAGGGGCTGACCGATGACCCCCGTAGAGGCCACCACCACGTCCTCCGGCGCGATGCCCAGCTCCCCGGCGGCCAGCTCCGCCATGCCCCGGGCGATCTCCAGGCCGTTGGCGTTGCAGGTGTTGGCGTTGCCGCTGTTGCAGATCACGGCCTGGGCCATCCCGTCGGCCAGGTGCTCTTTGGTCAGCACCAGGGGCGCGCCCTTGACCAGGTTGGTGGTGTATACGGCGGCGGCGCTGGCCCGTTTCTCGCTGACGATCAGGGCCAGGTCCTTCTTGCTCCGGTTGTGCCGGATGCCGCAGTGGATGCCCGCGGCCCGAAATCCCTTGGCGGCGCACACACCGCCGGAAACGATCTTCATACGCTGTTGTCTCCTCATCAAAGCTGTAAGCCTGTGGTCTCGTCCAGGCCCAAGAGAATGTTCATGTTCTGGATGGCCGCCCCGGAGGCGCCCTTGCCCAAGTTGTCAAAGCTGGAGATGAGCAGCAGCCGCTCCTCATTCCCCGCCACGGTGACCGTCATGCTGTCCCGGCCGCTGAGGGCGTTGGCGGGCAGCAGCCCCTCCGGGCCGTCTTCATAGCGGACCACCGGCCCGGCGTAGACGGCCCGGTACAGGGCCTTTACGTCCTCCGCCGTCCCCCGCAGCTGGGAGGCGAAGAGGGGCACCGTCACCTGCATCCCGCTGTAAAAATCCGCCACCACCGGGCAGAACACCGGCGGGCAGTCCAGGCCGCAGACGGCGGCCATCTCGGGCAGATGCTTGTGGGCCTGGTTCAGGCCGTACTGCCGGGGCGCGTCATAGAGGGCGGGGCGTTCCGCCTGTTCGTACTCGGCGATCATCTTTTTCCCGCCGCCGGAGTACCCCGTCAGGGAGAAACAGCACAGGGCCGCGTCTTTGGCCACCAGGCCCTCCCGGACCAGGGGCTCCACTAAGGAGATGAAGCCGCTGGCGTGGCAGCCCGGGTTGGCGATGCGCTTGGAGGCGCGGATCCGCGCCCGCCGGTCCCCCAACTCCGGGAAGCCGTATTCCCAGCCGGGGGCGGTCCGGTGGGCGGTGGAGGTGTCGATCACCGCGGTGTCCCCGTGGACCAGGGCCGCGGCCTCCACGGCGGCGGCGTCCGGCAGGCAGAAAAAGGCGATATCGGCGGCGTTGATGGCCTCCTCCCGGGCTTTCAGGTCCTTGCGCCGCTCCTCGGGCAGGCGGATCAGCTCCAGCTCCGGCCGGCTCTCCAGCCGCTCCCGGATCCGCAGGCCGGTGGTGCCGGCGCTGCCGTCAATAAAAATCTTGGTCATTTCTCTAAAAACTCCTCGATACTCCGGATCTGGGCCTCCACCGAGGCCAGGGACGTGCCGCCCTCGGAGATCCGCTTCTCCATACAGGCGCGGATATCGATCTCCTCGAACAGGTCCTTGTCAAACAGAGGGCTGTACGCCCGGTAGTCCTCCAGGGACAGCTCCTCCAGCACCGTGCCCCCGGCCAGGCACCGGGCCACGATCCGGCCGGAGATCTTGTAGGCGTCCCGGAAGGGCAGGCCCTTTTTCACTAAGTAATCCGCCAGGTCGGTGGCGTTGATAAAGCCGCCCCGGGCCGCGGCGAGCATGTTGTCCTCCCGGGCGCGCATGGTGCGCACCATGGGGGCAAAGACCCCCAGGCAGAGCTTGACCGTGTCCACCGCGTCAAAGACCGCCTCTTTGTCCTCCTGCATGTCTTTGTTGTAGGCCAGGGGCAGGCCCTTCAGGGTGGTCAGCAGGGCCATCAGGTCCCCGTAGACCCGGCCCGTCTTGCCCCGGGCCAGCTCGGCCATATCCGGGTTGCGCTTCTGGGGCATGATGGAGGAGCCGGTGGTGTAGACGTCGGACAGCTCCACGAATTTAAACTCCCAGCTGGACCAGAGGATCAGCTCCTCCGCCAGGCGGGACAGATGCATCATCAAAATCGACAGGGCACTCAGCAGCTCCAGGCAGAAATCCCGGTCCGACACCCCGTCCAGGCTGTTGAGGGCGATGTCCGAAAAGCCCAGCAGCTCCGCCTCCAGGCGCCGGTCCGTGGCGTAGCTGGTGCCCGCCAGGGCGCAGCAGCCGATGGGCGACACGTCCATGCGCTTTTGCGTGTCCTCCAAACGGCCCAGATCCCGCCGGAGCATCATGCAGTAGGCCAGCAGATGGTGCCCGAAGCTGATGGGCTGGGCCCGCTGGAGATGGGTGTAGCCGGGCATGAGGGTGCTCTTGTGGGCCTTGGCCTGCTCCAGCAGGGCCTCCATCAGGGCTTTCACCAACTTCTGGATGGCCCCGATCTCCTCCCGGAGATACAGCCGCAGATCCAGAGCCACCTGGTCATTCCGGCTGCGGGCGGTGTGGAGCTTCTTGCCCAGGTCCCCTAAGCGCTTGGTCAGCTCCTGCTCCACGAACATGTGGATATCCTCGCTTTGCAGATCAAAGGACAGCGCGCCGCTCTCCAGGTCGTTTAAAACGCCCTCCAGCCCCTGTACCAGAGCCTCCGCCTCCTCCGGGGCCAGGATCCCCGTGGCCCCCAGCATCTTCGCGTGGGCCATGCTGCCCCGGATATCCTGCCGGAACATCCGGCAGTCAAAGGCGATGGAGGAATTGAAATCGTCCGCCAATTGATCGGTCATGCCGGCTGTGACCCCGGCCCAAAGTTTCGCCATGGTTTTTCTCCAATTTCAGCACAATTCCTGCACGGGCAAATTGCCCGTGCAGGATGTGATCATACCGCATTTTTTACTTCCCGTCAACCATTGCCTGGACCTTGATGGGCAGGCCGAAGAGGTTGATGAAGCCCTCGGCGTCTTTCTGGTTGTAATCGCTCTCGCCGAAGGTGGCGATCTCCTCGCTGTAGAGGGAATAGGGGCTCCAGACCCCGGCATTGATCATGTTGCCCTTGTAGAGCTTGAGCCGCACCTTGCCGGTGACCTTCTCCTGGGTCTTGTCCACGAAGGCGCTCAGAGCCTCCCGCAGGGGCGTGAACCACTGGCCGTTATACACCAGCTCGGCAAAGGTGATGGACAGCTTCTGCTTCTCGTGCAGGGTCATTTTATCCAGGCAGATGCTCTCCAGCACGCTGTGGGCCTTGTAGAGGATGGTGCCGCCCGGGGTCTCATACACGCCCCGGCACTTCATGCCCACCAGCCGGTTTTCCACGATGTCCAGCAGGCCGATGCCGTTTTCCCCGCCCAGCTTGTTGAGCTTGAGGATGATGTCCTTGGCGCTGAGCTTCTCCCCGTCCAGGGCCACGGGCACGCCCTGCTCAAAGTCCAGGGTGATGTAGGTGGGCTTGTCGGGCGCCTGGATGGGGGATACGCCCATCTCCAGAAAGCCCGGCTTCTCGTACTGGGGCTCGTTGCCGGTGTCCTCCAGGTCCAGGCCCTCATGGCTCAGGTGCCAGAGGTTCTTATCCTTGGAGTAGTTGGTCTCCCGGTTGATCTTCAAGGGCACGTTGTGGGCCTCGGCGTAGTCGATCTCCTGCTCCCGGCTCTTGATGTCCCACTCCCGCCAGGGGGCGATGATGGGCATGTTGGGGGCAAAGTGCTTGATGGCCAGCTCAAACCGCACCTGGTCGTTGCCCTTGCCGGTGCAGCCGTGGGCGATGGCGTCGGCCCCTTCCTTCAGGGCGATCTCCACCAGGCTCTTGGCGATGCAGGGCCGGGCGTGGCTGGTGCCCAGCAGATATTCCTCATAAACGGCCCCGGCCTTCATGGTGGGAATGATGAAATCGTCCACATATTCGTCGGTCAGGTCCAGCACATACAGCTTGGAGGCGCCGGTCTTCAGGGCCTTTTCCTCCAGGCCCTCCAGCTCGTCCGCCTGGCCCACGTTGCCGGACACGGCGATGACTTCACAGTTGTTGTAGTTTTCCTTCAGCCAAGGGATGATAATGGACGTGTCCAGGCCGCCGGAATAAGCCAGAACGACTTTTTTGATGTTTTCTTTATTCATGGTCATTTCTCCTATCCGCCCCCGGGGCGATGAATATTTATGCGGTCATTATAGGGTCTCTCCCCGGGAATGTCAAGAGAAATTCGGGATAATATTCATAATTACTGAATGTTTGTTGAACTTAGCAAAGGCGGACTTCCGTCGCGCGGCCCTGTCTTGTTCAACTTGTCGGCCCGCTTCGGCCGGTACGCCGCCGGGGAGCCTGCGGCCGTTTCGCCAGGAGAAAGAACGCCAGCGCGGCCGCGCCCGCCTCCAGCGGATACAGCAGGAAAAGGACCTGGCCCACCGTGCCGGCGATCTCGTTTGCCCGGCGCTGCCCCTCCAGCGTACCCACCCGGATGGGCAGGCAGGTCTCTGTGTTCGGGTAGGAGACCGAGACCGCGTTTTGATTGCGGTGCCGGTAGGTACAGACCGTCTGTCCCTGGTTGTTGACGATGCTGCGCAGGCGGTAGTCCGCGCGCTCCTCTTCCGCGCCCCCGGAGGCCGGGTCCCCCTCCTCCCGGCGGGAGATGTACGCCACGAAGTCCTCATACCTGTCAAAGGACAGATCCTGCCGGTAGAGGGCCGTATCGGCAGAGAGCATATAGTGGAGGGGCACGGTGCAGAGCATGGCAAAAACGGCGCCGAGGGCGCAGCGCCGCCCCAGCCGGTCCCGCTCCTTTTGCCGCTGTGTGCGGGGGAAGAAGGGCAGGCAGCGCCGGACCAGGGTGTTGACCCCGGCGGCCAGGGCCAGAAAGGCCGCGCCGGACAGCGTCCCGTACAGCGGCCAGCTCAGGCCCTTCAGGCCCACAGAGAGAAACGGCGTCTTTGCGGGCAGGATCACCAGGGGCAGCAGGCCCCCGGTCAGGGCCGCGACGAGCAGAAAGACCCGTCCGGCCCAACAGGCCAGTGTTCGCTTGCAGGCGTCCACCGCCTCCCCGGTAGTTTCCTCGCCCATAGAGTGGAAGGCGCGCGCCAGGAGCACAGCCTCCAGGAAAGCCGCCGTGAGCAGGAAGAAGCAGGCCGCGTAGAATCCCAGCTCCGCCCGGTTGGCGGCGTTGAAAAAGGCGGCCACAGGTACGCCCAGCAGCGCTGTCCCCGCCGCCGCTAAACTGCCGCTGAGGAAACTGTCCGTCCGGCGGCGCAGGAGATTTTTCAGCTCCCTTTCCGCCTTTTGCGCCTCCCGGTCCGGGTCCGCCGGGGCAGCGGAAGAACGCTGGCCCCGGAGCAGCTCGTCGGCCGTCACGCCGAAAAGATCCGCTATGGCCGGGATCAGGCTCAAATCCGGCATGCACTCCTCCCGCTCCCAGCGGCTGACGGCCTTGTCGGACACGCCTAACCGCTCCGCAAGCTCCCGCTGGGTCAGGCCCTGGGCTTTGCGCAGGGCCGCGATAAAAGCTCCCATTCTTTTCTTTTCCATCCAAACCTTCCTCTCCTGCTTATGATACCCTCACTCTACCATCCCATCCGCGAAAATGCCAGCCCGGAGACCGCAAATCTCTCTCGCAAAGCGAGAAAAAGGACATGGAAAAACCGAACCCGGTTTTCCATGCCCTTTTCGCGGGGTGAAATATGAGAAGAGAGTTGAATGAGAAATGGCAAATAAATCCTTCAGCGCCGGTCGCTGGGGTCGGCGATGAACAGATCCACCTCGGGGCTCCAGCCGCGCAGGGCGGTGGTGGTGCGGAAGAGGGTGGGATCGGTGCCGAAGCAGCGGATCAGGGAGTTGTCGGTGCTGATGGGACGGTTGTTGTTAAAGAATACGGAACGTTTCATGGTCAATCTTTCCTTTCTTTTATTCAAAAAATGTGGTTGTCGTTTGGGGGCCGGCACAGGCCGGCGCTTTTATTTTTGCCGCGCTGCCGCGGATTATGACAGGATCAGATTTTTTCGACGGACACGTCGCCGCTGACGGTGCTGACCGCGTACTCCGCTCCGCCCTGGCCGCAGAGATAGCCGCCGGGGATGCGCTGCACGGGGAAAGCGGAATCCACATCGCCGCTGCGGGTGGAGGCCCGGACGGTGAAGGGCTCCTCCGGCAGGCGCAGGTTGCAGTCGCCGGATTTGGAGGAGAGGCTCAGGCTGTCCGGCAGAGAGGCGCTCTCTAAGTTCAGCTCCCCGCTGACGGTGACGCAGCGGGCCTCCCGCACGGAGCCGGCCGTGTCCAGATCGCCGCTGACGCTGGTGGCGGTCAGGCTGCCGAAGCGGCCGTTCAGGGAGATGTCCCCGCTGATGGTCACCACACAGGCGGTATCGGCGTCGCCGGTCCACTCCATGTCGCCGCTGGCGGTCTCCAGCGCCAGCTCCCCGCAGCCGGCCAGCCGGCCGTCGATATCGCCGGTGGCGGTCTTGACGGAGAGGGAGGCCACCGTGCAGCCGCCCTCCAGCTCCACATCGCCGTTGGCGGTGCTCACCTGGACGAACTCCCAGTCCCGGCAGGGCAGGCACAGCTCCACATCGGAGCAGCTTAAGCCCCGGCGAAACAGGGAGGAGGAACTGGCCGTCCTGCCCTGGCGGATCAGCAGCACCCCGTCGGCCGTGCGGTTGAGCTCCAGCTCTTCCACGCTGCCGGAGAAGAGCACGCTGCCGTTTTCCGGCTCCGAGAAGCTGATGTGCACGTCGCCGTTGGCGATCCGCACATCCACGCCCCGCAGAGAATCGGCGGAGAAAGGCGCTTCCGGGGAGAGGCCCTCCCGGCTGTAGGGCCGGGCGGCGCTTCTGCCTCTGTCGCCCGCGTCCCGCCGGGGCGGTTCCTGCCGGGCGGCGCTGCCGTAGAGGGTCTCTTCCCGCAGCCGCTTTTTCACGTCCTCGATGGCGCTCTTGGCCTTGAGGAAGACGCCCTGGGTGATATCCTCCAGATCGTTGAGGAGCCCATCCAGCGGGTCCACCTGGCCGGGCCGCTCCGGGGACAGGCCGTTGAGATACTCCACCAGCTCGCTCACATCCCCCAGGCCGTTGAGGGCGGCGGCATAGGCCGCTTCCTCATCCAGGCCCTCGGAGAGGGCTTCCCGGTACCGCCGGCAGAGATTGTCAGACAGCTCTTCGATCAGCTCCGTTTTGGCGTCGCTTTCCGCGGCGGCGTAGAACCGCTTGCCGATCTCGGCGGCAAACCGTCTCTGCAGCTCATCCATCGCTTTCAGCCTCCTCATAATCCACGCAGAACAGCGCGTCCAGGATGGTTTTGGTGGCCTCCCACTCTTTGACGCTCTCCGCCCACTGGAGGCGGCCCGCCTCCGTGATGGAGTAATACCGGCGGCGGGCGCCGGGCCCGTCCTCGCCCCAGTAGGAGCGGATGAACCCGTTCTGCTCCAGGCGTTTAAAGGCGGTGTACAAGGTGGCCTCTTTAAAGCCGTACTCCCCTTTGGTCCGCTGCTGGACGCTCTTGTTGATCTCGTAGCCGTAATTGTCGCCCCGCATGAGCTGGGTGAGAATGATGGTATCCGTGTTGCCGCGCAAGGTGTCGGCGGTGATGGACATGTGCATTCTCCCCTTTCACGCGGGCCGGCGGAGCCCACCCTAATGATCTCGAAGTACCTCAACTGGTGAAGTATTTCTTATGGTTTGAGTATAACATAAGATACTTCGCCTGTCAAGGTATTTCGCAAGAAAAAATAAAAAATTTTTCTACTGCCTTTCCGCGGCTTGACGCCCGTGATACAATAGAGAAAAAGTGTACAAGGCGGGAACAAGTATGGCTCTGATTCTCACATTTTTGGCCTTAGGGATCCTGGCGGCGGTCCTGCTGCTGCTTCTGGCCCAGGCGGCCTGGTGGCAGGCGCTGCTGCTGGGGCTGGGGGTTTTCCTGCTGGCCCATCCGCTGGGTCTGCTGGGGATCTATCTGGCCTCCCTGACGGTGGACCGGGACAAGCCCCTGGAAAAGCAGGTGCCGCTCTGCCGGGCGGGGACTGCCCAGGTGCTGGGCCTGGTGTGCGTCTACTGCGGCATCCGGCCCCGGGTCCTGGGCCTGGAGAAGCTGCCCAGGGACCGGCGCTTTTTCTTAGTGTGCAACCACCGCTCGGGCTTCGACCCCTGCCTGATGCTGTACAAGCTGCGGGGCTGGAACGTGTCCTTTATCGCCAAGCCCGCGATTTTGAACCTGCCTGTCATCGGCCGCATCGGCCACGCGGCGGGGATCCTGGCCATCGACCGGGAGAACGACCGCAACGCCCTGC
Source organism: uncultured Oscillospiraceae bacterium (assembly GCA_947630375.1). GTDB lineage: Bacteria > Bacillota > Clostridia > Oscillospirales > Oscillospiraceae > Limivicinus. Next base: position 54,896 of record CANRHH010000003.1, read on the forward strand.
GGACCATTCTGCAGGCGGCGGACTACATGAAGCGGGACCTCTGCTCCATGGCGGTGTACCCGGAGGGGACCCGGACCAGGAGCGGCGAGATGCTGCCCTTCCACCCGGGCAGCTTCAAGGCGGCCCAGCGGGCGGGGGTGCCCCTGGTGATCTCCGCCATCCGGGGCACGGAGCACACCCGGCAAAACGTCCCCTTCCGGCGGACCAAGGCGGTCTTTGAGATCTTAGAGGTGCTGGAGCCGGAGCAGGTGAAGGCCATGAGCACCAACGAGCTGGCCGACTACAGCCGGGACCGGATCGCCGCCTGGCTGGAGCAGCCAGCGGACGGAGGGCAGCTATGAGAGACGTGGCCCTGGTGACCGGGTCCTCCCGGGGGATCGGCGCGGCGGTGGCCGAGGCCCTGGCCCGGGAGGGCTGGGATCTGTGCATCAATTATATCGAGCAGCGGGAGAAGGCCGAGGCCCTGGCGGCCCGGCTGCGGGCCCTGGGCCGGCGGGTGCTGGTCCGGCAGGCGGACGTGGCGGACCGGGCGGCGGTGGACGCCATGGTGCGGGAGATCGAGGCGGAGCTGGGGCCGGTGACCCTGCTGGTGAACAACGCCGGCATCGCCCGGCAGATGCAGATCCAGGATATCAGCGCCGAGGACTGGCAGCGGATGTTCCAGGTAAACTTAGGGGGCTGCTTCCACTGCGTCCAGGCGGTGCTGCCCCATATGCTCCACGTGCACGCCGGCTGCATCGTCAACATCAGCTCTATCTGGGGCTGTCACGGGGCCTCCTGCGAGAGCGCCTATTCCTCCACCAAGCACGCCATCGTGGGGCTGACCCGGTCTTTGGCGGCGGAGCTGGCCCCCAGCGGCATCCGGGTCAACGCGGTGGCCCCCGGGGTCATCGACACGGATATGATCCAGGTGCTGGGCCAGGAGACTCTGGAGCAGCTGGCCCGGGAGATCCCCTTAGGGCGGCTGGGCCGGCCGGAGGAGATCGCCCAGGCGGTGGTGTATCTGGCCCGGGCCAGCTATACCACCGGCCAGGTGCTCACCGTGGACGGGGGCTTCATGCCCTGATTCCTGTTTTCTTCCACGCTTTTCTCGGAGCTGTAGTGAAACGGCAAGTTTCGCTACAGCTCCTTTTTGTTTGTCCTCGCGCCAATTCGTCGCTGAAGTACGATAGCGTCATTTGCTTATCCATAGCTTTATTTTACATCCTTCCATCTCGAATTTGCACTATCTTTGTGCGGTGTTGCCTAAATGCTATCGCCGTGGAAAAAGCAGTCCGAAAGATTGACAATCATCCATTTTCAATGTAGAATACAAGCGTTTTTTATATCGGATTTTACAACATGATCTACATTATGTATTTAACGGAGAATATATTATGCTTAATATTTTGCGGGATTTTGAGACGACTTGCAGTCAATACCCAAACAAAACTGCAGTGGCTATGCGGGAGAAAACGATTACATATCAACAGTTAGAAACGAACGCAAGGCGTATGGGAACATTGCTTTGTCAAGTGAACCATAGGCCGATTGGAGTTTTCGCAAACCGGACGCTGGAACCGGCTGTCCAATTTTTGGCGGTAGTATATAGCGGTAATTTTTATGTGCCTCTTGATCCAAACATGCCTATCGAAAAACTGCAGGCAATTATCTGCGACACAGAATTCCCGTATATTCTGGGCATGGAAGAAAATAAAGCAACAATGGATCTGCTTTCATTTGATGGGGATTTTCTTACTTTGGCGGATATGCGTGAGGAGTTATGTCCTTTTCCTTCTACAGGAGATGACGACCCTTTATATATGGTTTACACATCTGGTTCCACGGGAGAGCCGAAGGGTGTAGTGAAAAGCCACAGGTCTATGTGTAGTTATCTTGCCGCATTTCTTGATGTATTCCCGGTAGGGCCGGATGAGGTCATCGGGAACCAAACTCCGTTTTTCTTTGACGCATCCGCTAAGGATTTCTATCTCATGCTGAAAACAGGAGCCACATTGGAAATAATTCCTACGGAATTGTTTTCCATGCCGCCTATGCTGATAGAATACCTGAATGAGAAAAAAATCACTTTTGCGTCATGGGTTCCGACGGCGCTTTCTCTGGTCGCACAATTAAATCCCTTTTCGCTTGTGAAGCCTCAATATTTGCGGCGAATGTTCTTTGTCGGCGAGGTCATGCCCATCAAGCATTTGAATAAATGGCGGGAGGCTCTGCCTCATGTACAGTATGTAAACCTTTACGGACAATCCGAACTTGCAGGCGTCTGTTGCTTTTACCAGGTCATCGGTGAATATGCAGCAGATGAGGTGCTCCCAATGGGAAAGCCTTTTGCAAATTGTCACATACATCTTATGTCAGACGGGAAAGAAATTACGGAATCTCATAAAGTCGGAGAGATTTATATTGTGAGCACCGCCTTGGCTACCGGATATTATCATGATCCCAAAAAGACCGCAGAGGCATTTGTCATGCGTGATTTTGGCCTTGGACCGGAACTTTGCTTTAAAACAGGCGACTTTGCTCAATACGACGAAAGCAAAAATTTGATTTTTTCCGCTCGACAGGATGCACAAATCAAACACATGGGGCATCGGATTGAATTGGGAGAAATTGAAAGTGTGGCAGGCGCTCTCCCGGAAATCGAGCGCTGTTGTTGTATTTATCAAAGCGAACGTCGAAAAATAGTTCTATTTTGTTCTATAGCCAGAGACAGCACTTTGAGTGGAAGAGAAATTCAAAGCCTATTGCGGAAAAAACTTTCCGCATATATGGTACCGGGTAAAGTTGTGGTTTTGGATCAGCTTCCGCTAAATGCAAACGGTAAAATTGACAGGCCAAAATTAAAGGAAATGCAAATAAAAGGAGAAGGTTGACATGGAAGAACTATTAGAAATACTCAACGAAATCAATCCAGATATTGATTACAAAAAAGAGAACAACTTAATTGACGGAAAACTGCTGGATTCATTAAGCATTCTTACTCTGATTACGGAAATTTGCGATACTTTTGATATAGAAATTGGCCCAAAATGGATGCGGAATGAAAATTTTAATAGCATCGGCGCTATGTGGAAGATGATAGAATCCATCCAAAACGAGTAGTTGGGGGAATATCATGACAATTACATCTTTAACATTTATCGCTTTTATCGTAATTGTATTCGTTTTGTACTACTTGGCGCCCAAAAAGTTACAATGGGTTATACTTTTATGTGCCAGCATATTTTTCTATTCATTTTGCGGCATAAAAAACACTTTATATGTATTGATTACCGCATCAACTGTATACGTAGCAACACTGTGGCTACATAGACTTGCCGCTCGTCGGGACAATGAATTAAGGGTCCAGAAGGATATTTTAACCAAGCAGGAAAAAAATCTCAAAAAAGCCGCCTATCAGCGCAGACGCAAGGCGATCTTGGTCGGAACCATTATCATCAATATCGGTCTGCTGTGTGTGTTCAAATATTCTCATTTTGCGATGGAGCAGTTGAATGGTATTTTAAGATTTTTGGGAAGCGGACAGCAAATTCGAGACACTTGGAATCTTATTGCACCCTTGGGAATCTCTTTTTATACCTTTCAATCTGTTGGATACCTTGCAGACGTATATTGGGAGCACTATGAACCGGAACGAAACTATTTTAAGACCCTTTTATTTGTTTCATTTTTCCCGCAGATGACACAAGGCCCCATCAGCGAACATGAAGCCTTATCGAAAGAACTTTTTAAAGAACATGCGCTTTGTTATAAAAACTTTTCCTGGGGCTTTCAGAGAATGGTTTGGGGGTTTACCAAAAAATTGCTTATTGCCGATGTGCTCGCCGATGCGGTAAAAAACCTTTTTACCGGATACGCGGGATACACGGGCGTTTCAACTATGATCGGGGCCTTTTGCTACAGTATTCAGATATACGCGGATTTTTCCGGTTATATGGACATTATGTGCGGATATTGTGAGATGCTGGGAATTTGTCTTACAGAAAACTTCGAGCGTCCGTATTTTTCGAAATCCGTCGAGGAATATTGGCGCAGATGGCATATAAGTCTTGGCGCATGGTTCAAAAAATATGTATATTATCCCATTGGCATGACTAACTGGAGCAGAAAGCTGGCCAAATCGGTAAAAAACCGCTGTGGAAAATATCTGGCCAATACTATTCCTGCTACCATTGCACTGCTTGTTACTTGGCTTGCGACCGGTCTATGGCATGGTGCAAATTGGGCATATATTGTTTGGGGGGGGGTAAACGGGTTATTTATTATTCTCTCTTTATGGTTAAAGCCGGTCTATGCTAAAACAAAATCGATGTTACGGATTAATGAATCTCTTTGGATTTGGCGTGCCTCTCAAACTATCCGCACGTTTGTGCTTGTAACCTTCATAAAGGTGTTGCCGGAGGTTGGAAGCTTATCAGACGGTTTGGGATTGTGGAAGCATATTTTTACCGAGCATACGATGCCGGGAAGTCTGAACGCACTGCTTCCGTTTGTAGATCTGTCGATAACAACAAAACAGATTGCATTTGGGCTGTGCATATTATTTACGATTATCCTGTTTGTTGTTTCGTTAATAGAAAGAAAAGCTCCAGCTCGTTATTATTTTAATAAGCTGCCCGCGCCGTTGCGTATTATGCTGCTGGTTTTCACGGTTTTTCTGCTATCGTCATTTGGCGTGCTGTCATCTTGGGGAAAAGAGGCGTTTATGTATGCAAACTTTTAAAAAGATCATCACCGCGTCCATAAGTTTTGTACTCGCCTTATCGATATTGTCCGCTATTATAATCGAGCCATGGAGGCATTCGGAAACATATTATTACCAGGACGGAAAATTACGGGATATGCTTGCGGGACAATTGGATTATCTTATTGTGGGTGCTTCGCATAGTTTAGAAGGCTTCATTCCGGATGTTCTGGATAAAAAGCTGGGGTGTAATAGCTATAATTTGTCCAGTACTTTAGCAACTATGAAAGCTCGCGTTTTTTTAACAGAGCAAGAGCTGCACAGGAATCCTGTTGATACAGTAATTTTGGAAATGTCGCATGACGCACTGCGTTCTACTTTAAACGAATACGGTAGTGGCGACAGCACAACCTTTGCTCGTTTGAGTTCATGGCGCACCCGGCTGGACTTCTTAATGAAATCTGTCCCGTTCGATGATTGGATGAATATATATAGCCGAGATTTAATATCGGGTCTGTACTATTGGCAGCATTACGTCCAGGGGGATCTTTCAAATGCTGTAGATTATAAGGCAAAGGGATATCATCCTAACGAAGCCTTTGATCAATCGCTTTCGGCAGAAAAAATTGAAGAAATGTATAACACCACTTCGGAGATTCCGGAATTTGCACCAGATGCGCTTGAAAGCTTTCAACGTCTTGTTGATTTATGTAAAGAGAATCATTGCAGAGTTATTATTGTTACAACTCCGCTGACTGACGCGCTCATATGGAGAGGGAAGGATTGGGATGTATTCTACGATTGGATGGAAGATTTTCGGGAAGAGAACAATTGTGAATACTATGACTTCAATTTATTGAAAGAGCGATACGCATTATGGTCGGATCAGGAGTCATTCTTTGATTTGTCGCATATGAGCGACCAAGGTGCCCACGTCTTTTCCGAAACATTTGCTAAAATCATGAATCAAATAGATTGTGGAGAAGATATATCCGCTTTGTTCTATGAAAGCTATGCGGAAATGAAACAAGATTCCCCCTATATGGATATTTATAAGGGGCGGGAATATGCTTAGCTGTAGTTTTGAAATTTCAAGCGGCTGTTTTGGTCGTATCCCGAATCCTGTGTAAAGTCCAATGTCCCGGCGGATGTATTGCAGCTGTTTGCGTACTGCGGAACGGATCGCCTTTAGCGTAGGTATAAGCCGCTAAACAACGCGCTCTATCGTATCCTTTCAGAGTCAAACTTAGGATACGGGCAAGCAATGCGCGGGTATATACCCGGCACGTGTTTGTTGGAGGCTGACGCCTCCACCCCCTAAAAGGGACTGTAGTGAAACGGCAAGTTTCGCTACAGCCCCTTTTTTGTCTTAAGAAAATCGTAAGCTTTTCGGCAGAAAGATTTGTGGATTCGGGGGCATATTTTTGTTATAATAGCCGGTGGTACACTATACGAAAGGGGAAAAGCGGTGGGCACGGAACTGTTGATCGTAGACGACGAGCGGGAGATCGCCCAGCTGGTGCAGGTCTATCTGGAAAACGAGGGCTACCGGGTGCGCACGGCGGGCACCGCCGCCCAGGCCCTGGCCCTCATCGCGGAGCAGCCGCCGGAGCTGGCGGTGCTGGACGTGATGCTGCCGGACATGAACGGCTTCGACCTGTGCCGGAAGATCCGGGAGGAGCATCTGTTCCCCATCCTGATGCTGACGGCCAAGGTGGAGAGCACCGACAAGATCACCGGCTTGAGCTTAGGGGCGGACGACTATATCACCAAGCCCTTCAACCCCCTGGAGCTGGTGGCCCGGGTCAAGACCCAGCTGCGCCGCTACACCCGCTACAACAGCGCCGCCCCCTCCCCCGTCAGCCGGGAGATCGAGCTGCGGGGCCTGTGCATCAACCGGGACAGCCACCACTGTACCCTCTACGGCCGGGCGCTGGGCCTGACGCCCCTGGAGTTCGACATCCTCTGGTACCTGTGCGAAAACCGGGGCCGGGTGGTGCCCTCGGAGGAGCTGTTCGAGGCGGTCTGGAAGGAAAAATACCTGGACAATAACAACACGGTCATGTCCCACATTGCCCGGCTCCGGGAGAAGTTGGGGGAACCGGCCCGGAAGCCCAAGTTCGTCAAGACCGTGTGGGGGGTGGGGTACACCGTTGAATAAGCTGTGGGAACAATGGGGAGACCGGCTGCGGGACTGGGACCGGCACGGCCGCCTGACCCGGAAGCTGCTGCTGGAATATCTGCTGTCTTTGGCGGCCTATGTGGCGGCCCTGTTCGGCTGCCTGACCCTGGCCTGGCTCTGGTGCTCCAGTCGTGTCTGGTACAGCGAGGACCCGCTGTATCAGGTCCTGCGTTTCATAGAAGACTATCTGCCGGCCTTCCTGGTCCTGGCGCTGCTGCTGGGCTGGACGGCTGTCACCTATTTCTTCCTGCGCCGGTCCCTGGGCTATCTGGACCGGGTGGTGGCCGCCGCCGGGCAGCTGACGGAGGACTTGGACCGCCCCATCCGGCTGCCCCACGCCATCGGCGACGTGCAGCAGGAGCTGGAGGCGGTCCGGGAGCGGGCCTGGCAGGCTAACCGGGCCGCCAAGGAGGCCGCCCAGCGGAAGAACGACTTAGTGGTCTATCTGGCCCACGACCTAAAAACGCCTCTGACCAGCGTCATCGGCTATCTGAGCCTGCTGCGGGACGAGCCGGAGCTGTCCCCCGCCCTCCGGGCGCGCTACACCGGCGTGGCCCTGGAGAAGGCGGAGCGGCTGGAGGAGCTCATCAACGAGTTTTTCGACATCACCCGCTTCAACCTCACCGAGATCTCCCTGGAAAAGGAGACCCTGAGCCTGACCCGGCTGCTGGAGCAGAAGGCCTTTGAGTTCGACCCGGCCCTGAAGGAGAAGGGCCTGAGCTGGGACCTGGCCTTGGAGAGCGGCGTGGAGCTCTATGGCGACGGGGAGAAGCTGTCCCGGGTGTTTGACAATCTGTTTCGCAACGCCGTCAGCTACAGCTATCCGGACACGGAGATCCGCCTGTGCCTGGAAAAGACGGCGGACCGGGCGGTGGTCACGGTGCAGAACCGGGGCCGGAACATCCCGCCGGAGAAGTTAGAGCGGCTGTTCGAGCAGTTTTTCCGGCTGGACAGCGCCCGCGCCAGCGCCACCGGCGGCGCTGGCCTGGGCCTGGCCATCGCCAAAGAGATCGTGGAAAAGCACGGCGGCTCCATCCGGGCCGAGAGCCCCGGGGAGAGCGTCCAATTCACGGTGGAGCTGCCTCTGCGCCAGGCGTAAGAAATCCGCAAGAAAAACGCCGGCCCTTCACAAGGAAAATAAAAGCCCAAGAAAAAGCATTCCCGCCCCCGCTCTGGTACACTTATCGTACCGGAGCGGGGGATTTTTTTGCCTGATCCGCCCGGAGAGGAGGAAAACCATGCGTCGAAAACGGCTGACAGAGCGCTTTCCCCGGCTGCTGCCCCTGCGGCGGCGGCAGAGGCGCTTATGCTTTTATCTGAAAATGGCCCTGGACCGAAACCGCTACGCCCGGCGGCGGCAGGCGGAGCGCCTGCCCTGCCTGCTCTTTGAGAGCCGCTGCCCCATGGTGAACCGGGCCACGGGCTTTGCCCTGCGCTATCAGGAGAACAAGGTGTTCAATCTGCGCCTGGCGGCCAGGCGGCTGGACGGGCTGCTCATCGGCCCCGGGGAGACCTTCTCCTTCTGGCAGGCCCTCCGGGGCGCGGACCGGGAGACCCCCTACCGGGAGGGCCTGGCGGAGGTCAACGGCCGGCTGGTGACCGAGTACGGCGGCGGGCTGTGTATGCTCTCCAACCTGCTGTTCTGGGTGCTGCTGCACACGGAACTGACGGTGCTAGAGCGGCACGGGCACCGGGAGAAGGATTTCCCGGAGCCGGAGAGCGACGCGGTCCGGGGCGTGGACGCGGCGGTGGCGGAGGGCTGGCTGGATCTGAAATGCACGAACAACACGGCCAAGGTCTACCAGCTGGCCGTCGCCTTTGAGGGCGGGGACATCGTGGGCCGCGTCTATGGGGCCCGCCCGGCGGCCCCCTGCCGGGTGTATAACGGCGCCGTCCGCTATGTCCGGGAGCAGGGCACCGTCTATGAGGAGGCGGAGGTCCGGCGGCGGCAGGGCGGCCGGGAAGAATTTCTGTACCGCAACCGCTGCCGCATCGGATATCCGCTGCCGGAGACGGCCGAGATCGAGGAGGGGAAGAACGATGAAAAACGTACTGGTGCTGTTCGGCGGCTGCTCGCCGGAGCATGAGGTCTCACTCCGGTCCGCCCAGAGCGTGCTGGAGCACATGGACCGGGAGAAATTCCGGCCCCTGCCGGTGGGCATCACCCGGCAGGGCCGCTGGCTCCGCTATGAGGGGCCCTGCGGGGCCATCGGCCCGGACCACTGGGAGCGGACCGGCCCCTGCGCCCCGGCCCTGCTGAGCCCCAGCCGGGGCGAAAAGAGCCTCTGGGCCCTGGGCCCGGCGGGGCTGGAGTCCACGGCGGTGGACCTGGCCTTTCCGGTGCTCCACGGCCAAAACGGGGAGGACGGCACCGTCCAGGGCCTGCTGACCCTGGCGGGGATCCCTCTGGCCGGATGCGGGGTGCTGTCCTCGGCCCTGTGCATGGACAAGGACCGGGCCCATCAACTGGCCGCCCGGGCCGGGCTCCGGGTGCCCCGCTCCGCTTTGGTGGACCGGGCCTGCCCGCCGGAGACGCTGAGGGACTTGGGGGCAGAGCTGGGCTGGCCGGTGTTCGTCAAGCCCCTGCGGGCGGGCAGCTCCTTCGGCGTCTCCCGGGCAGAGGGGCCGGAGGACCTGCCCGTGGCCTTGGAGCGGGCCCTGGCCTATGACAGCCGGGCCCTGCTGGAGGAGGCCATCCCCGGCGTGGAGTTGGGGGTGGCCGTGTTGGGCACAGCCCGGCCCCGGGCCTTCGGGCCCGACGAGGTGGAGCTGGCCGGGGGCTTTTTCGACTACGGGGAAAAATACGGCCCCCTCACCAGCCGGGTCCATGTCCCCGCCCGGATCTCCCCGGCCCTGGCCCAGGCCGCCCGGGAGGCGGCGCTGACCGTCTACCGGGCCCTGGACTGCGCCGGCTTCGCCCGGGTGGACCTTTTCCTGACCCCCGACGGGGAGCTGGTCTTCAACGAGGTGAACACCATCCCCGGCTTCACCGCCCACAGCCGCTTCCCCCAGATGCTCCGGGCAGCGGGTCTGGACCTGAAAGAGGCCCTCACAGAAATTCTGGAGGAGGCCGGGCAGCCATGAGCGCGCTGGAAAAGCTGACCGACTGGTCCACCGGCAGCGGCCTGACGCTCTACTGGCGGCTGCTCCGGCTCTGGGAGCGGACCCGGTCCCGTCCTCTGCGCTGGGCGCTGCGCTTTCTCCTCAACCGCTCCGCCCACCGGCACGGGGGCTACATCGGCCCCGGCGCGGTGCTGGAGGACCGGCCCAGCCTGCCCCACGGCCTCCATGGGGTGTATATCTCCCGCTACGCCCACATCGGGAAGCACTGCCGGATCTACCAGAACGTGACCATCGGGGAGGTCCGGGGCAAGGCCCCCCGGATCGGCGACGGCTGCCTCATCGGGGCCGGGGCCGTGCTGGTGGGGGACATCCGGGTGGGCGACGGGGCGAGGATCGGAGCCGGGGCCGTGGTGGCCCGGGACGTGCCCCCGGGGGCCACGGTGGTGGCCCCGGCGGCACGGGTCCTCCCCCGCTCCTGAGCCATGGAGCGGGAAAAAGCCAGGGCCTGGATCGAGCTGGATTTAGAGGCCCTGGAGCGAAATTTTTTCCGGCTGCGCGCGCTTTTACCCCCGGGCTGCGCCCTGATGCCGGTGCTGAAGGCCGACGCCTACGGCCACGGGGCCCTGCCCCTGGCCCTCCGGCTCCAGCGCCTGGGGGCGAGGGCCTTCTGCGTGGCCACCGCGGAGGAGGGGGCGGCCCTGCGGCAGGGCGGCGTCCGGGGAGAGCTGCTGGTCCTGGGCGCGACCCAGGAGAGCCTGCTGCCCCTGGCGGCGGAGAACAGGCTGCTTTTGACGGTGCCGGACCTGGACGCCGCCCGGCGGATGGACGCCCGGGGCCTGCCCCTGCGGGCCCATCTGGCCATCGACACGGGGATGCGCCGGATCGGAGAGCGGGCGGAGGCGACCGAGCGGCTGGAGGCCGCCTGCCGGTGCAAAAACTTACGCATCGAGGGGGCCTTCACCCACCTGTGCACCGAGGACAGAGCCTTTTCCCGCCGCCAGGGAGAGCGGTTCTGGGCGGCGGTGGCGGCCCTCCGGGCCCGGGGCATTCTCCTTGCCAAGCCCCACCTTTTGAACAGCTACGGCCTGCTGCACTGCCCGGAGCTGGGCGGGGCCTACGCCCGGGCGGGCCTGGCCCTCTACGGCTATGCCGGAGAAGGAGAGGCGGCGGGCCTGGAGCCGGTGCTGGCCCTGAAGGCCCGGCTCGGCCCGGTACGGACGCTGCAGCGGGGCGAGAGCGCCGGCTACGGCCTGCGCTTTCAGGCCCGGCGGGAGACCCGCCTGGCCCTGCTCCCCATCGGCTACGCCGACGGGCTGCCCCGGTCCCTGTCCGAGGGCCGGGGCGGCGCCCTGGTCCGGGGCCGCTTTGCCCCCTTTGCGGGGCTCCTGTGCATGGACCAGTGCCTGCTGGACGTGACGGACATCCCCGGCGCCGCTCCGGGGGACGAGGCAGTGCTGATCGGCGTCTCCGGTCCGGCCCGGCAGGACGCCTGGGCCCTGGCCCGCGCCGCCGGGACCATCCCCAACGAGCTGCTGAGCCGCCTGGGCCCCCGCCTGCCCCGGCTGATCTTACCTGCCTCTTGCGGGGGAGAGAAAAGAATGGTATAATAGCCCAAAACAGCTGTTATACCATCCTTTTATTTTTATCCGGTTTTGAAAGGGGCGGGAGAGATGCTGACGCCGGCGGAATTTGTGCGGAGCTATCTGGACCTGGGAGAGAAAAAGGCGGACGCGCCGGCCCTGCGGCTGCTGATCTTAGGGGTCCTGGCGGGCTTTCTGGTGGGCTGCGGGGCCTGCGTATCCAACACGGCCACCTTCGCCATCGAAAACCCCTCGGCGGCCCGGATCGTCAGCGGCCTGCTGTTCCCCTTCAACCTGTTTATCATCACCATGATGGGCGCGGAGCTCTTCACCGGCAACAACCTGATCGCCATGGACGTGTTCGCCGGCCGGGTGCCCCTGCGGGGGATGCTGCGCAACTGGCTGCTGGTCTACAGCGGGAATCTGCTGGGCGGCCTGGCCCTGGCCCTGTGCATGAGTCTGGCCGGGCAGATGGACCTGGGCGGCGGCGCCTTGGCGGTCCACGCGGTGAAGGTGGCGGCCAACAAATGCGCCCTGCCCTTCGGCAAGGCCCTGCTGCTGGGGGTGTTCTGCAACATCCTGGTCTGCATCGCCGTCATGTGCGGCTCCTGCGCCAAGAGCGTGCCCGGCCGGGCGGTGGGGGCCTATCTGCCCATCAGCTTCTTCGTGATCTGCGGCTTTGAGCACTGCGTGGCCAATATGTATTACATCCCGGCGGGGCTCTTTATGAAGGCCCAAGCCGGCGCGGCGGCGGCCCAGGCGGGCGTTGACCTGGCCGGCCTCAGCTGGAAGGGCTTCTTCCTGTTTAACCTCCTGCCCGTGACCCTGGGGAACATCCTGGGCGGGCTGCTGGTGGCCGGGCTCCTCTGGTACGCCTACGGGGAGAAAAAGGCCCGGGTGGCCGCGTAAAGGGTGAAGACCGGTGAACGAAAGCGGGAGCGCTTTCTGCTCCTGCTGATCCTGGCCCTGGGGCTCTTTGCCCGGGTCTGGCTCTTCGGCCGGGTGCCGGGGGGCCTGAACCAGGACGAGGCCTTTGCCGGGTATGAGGCCTGGTCCCTGCTGACCACCGGGCGGGACACGGCGGGTTATCCCTTCCCCGTGTACCTGACCGCCTGGGGCAGCGGCATGAACGCCTTGGAGACCTATCTGATGCTGCCCCTGGTGGCCCTGTTCGGCCTGAAGGTCTGGGTCATCCGCCTGCCCCAGCTGCTGGTGGGGCTTTTGAGCATCGGAGCGCTGTACGGCGTGGGCCGGCGGATGGCCGGAACCCGCGCCGGCTTGGCGGCGGCCTTTCTGTTGGCCGTCTGCCCCTGGCATGTGCTTTTGAGCCGCTGGGGGCTGGAGTCCAACCTGGCCCCGGGCTTTCTGCTCTTCGGGCTGTATTTCTTTCTGCGGGGCCTGGAGGACAGCCGCTTTTTCCTCCTCTCCGCCCTGAGCTACGGTCTGTCCCTCTATGCCTACGCCACCATCTGGCCCCTCGTGCCCCTGATGCTGCTGTTGCAGATGCTCTATTGCGCCGCGCACCGGCGGCTGCGGCCGGACGGGCGGCTGCTGCTCTCGGCGCTGCTGTTGGGGGCGCTGGCCCTGCCGCTGCTGCTGTTTCTGGCGGTGAACTTCGGCTGGATTGAGGAGATCGTGACGCCCTGCTTCTCCATCCCCCGGCTGCTCTATATGCGCGCCGGGGAGATTTCCCTGAAAAATATGCCGGGCAAATGGCGCGCGCTCTGCCGGATCCTCTTTCGGGAGTCGGACGGCCTGCCCTGGAACAGCGCCGGGCCCTTCGGCCTGGGCTATCATATCACCTGGCTCTTCGCCCTGGGCGGCCTGGCCCTGGCGCTCCGGCGGCTGTGCCGCAAGGGGGCGGGCTTTCGCCCGGAGGCCCTGGTTTTGCCCCAGCTGCTTGCCGCGCTGCTGTTAGGGGCGCTGGTGGAGGTGAACGTGAACCGCGTCAACCTCCTGTTTATCCCGCTGGTGCTGCTGGCCGGGCTGGGCCTCGGCTGGCTCTGGGAGCGCCGGAGAGCCTGGGCCGCGCCTTTCGCGGCGGTATATCTGCTGCTGTTTGTCTGCTTCCAGACCTATTATTTCACCGGATACCGGCAGGAGATCGGCCGCAGCTTCGGGGAGGGGCTGGAGCAGGCCCTGGCGGCCGCGGAGACCTGCGAGGGGACCGTCTGTATCAGCGAGAGCGTCTACTATCCCCAGGTCCTCTTTTTCACCCGGACCCCGGCGGACGAATTTCGCGCCACGGTGGAATACCGGGCATACCCGGCGGCCTATCTGCAGGCCCGGTCCTTCGGCCGCTTCGTCTTCGGCTTTGACCCGGCGGCGCCGGACCGGGAGCGGACCTATATCCTGGATCTTTGGGCGGACAAAGCGCCCTTTGTAAACGAGGGCTTCACCCTCCGGAGTTTTGGAAACTATACCCTGGCGACCATGGGGTAGAAAGGCGAAAAAATGCACATTTTGGAACAAACACACTGTTATGAGGAACCGGTCAGCACTCAAAAGCTGCTGTTCCTGCTTCAGGACGCCGCCGGCGCCCACTGTGAGCAGATCGGCCTGGGCGGGGACGTCACCGGGCCCAACCGGCTCATGTGGGTGGTGGTGCGGCAGCTGGTGGAGATGGAGCGCTGGCCGGCGCCGGGAGAACCTTTCCGGCTGCTCACCTGGCCCGGGGACACCCGGCACATGTTCTATCCCCGCTTCTACCGGCTGGAGACCCCGGCCGGGGAGCTCTTAGGCCAGAGCAGCGCCCTGTGGACCCTGGTGGACCGGGACAGCCGGAAGATGATCCGCCCGGCGGCCTACGGGCTGGAGATCCAGGGCCTGGTCACCGGGCAGGAGGCCAAGCTGCCCGCGGCTCCGGCCAGGCTGCCTTTGGAGCACCGGGCCCAATACACCGTCACCCCGGAGGTGCTGGACAGCAACGGGCACATGAACAACACCCGCTATTACCAGCTGTCCGAGGCCGTCTTAGGCCAGGCCCTGAAGGGCAAGCACCTGGCCCGGGCCGTCACCGAGTATGTGGCCGAGGCTTTAGAGGGCGAGACCATGACCCTGGACTGGGGCCAGGACGGGGACCGGTATTATATCACCGGCAGCCTGGGCGAGGAAAAGACCTTCTTCCGCATGGAACTTTCATACAAATAAAAAACCGGGAGCTTATTGCTCCCGGCTTTTTTGATTTATTCAGTTGCCGAAGAACCAGGGCAGCAGGCCCGAGGGGATCTGCATCTGGCTGCTGCTGGGCTGGGGCTGGGCCTCCTCCTGGGGCAGGGCGGACTGGACCTGTTCGCCGATCCGGACCGTCAGCTCCAGGGTCTGGCCCTGCCGGTAGACGGAGAAGACCATCTCATCCCCCACCTTGGCGGCCTGGACCACCTTCACCAGCTCGGAGCTGCTGGAGACCGGCTCCCCGTCCACGGCGGTGATGATGTCGTTGACCAAAAGCCCGGCGGCCTCGGCGGGGCCGTCCTCGGTGACGCTCTGGACCGAGGCCCCGGCGGGCAGGCCGTAGCCCACGGCCTCGGTGCTGACGGTCAGCACCTGCACGCCGATATAGGGCTTGGAGATGTAGCCCTTCTCAATGATGCTCTGGACAATGCCCCGCACCTGGTTGATGGGGATGGCAAAGCCGATGTTGTCGATGGAGGCCGCGCCGGAGGAGCCGCTGCCGGAGTATTTGGCGTTGGTGATGCCGATGACTTCCCCGTAGAGGTTGAACAGGGCGCCGCCGGAGTTGCCGGAGTTGATGGCGCAGTCGGTCTGGAGCAGATCCATGGTGACGCCGCCGGAGAGGGTGATCTCCCGGTTCAGGGCGCTGACGCGGCCGCCGGTGAGAGAGAAGGTCAGCTCACCCAGGGGGTTGCCGATGGCCACCACCGGGTCGCCCACGTTGATGTTGTCCGAGTCGCCGATCACCACCGGGCTGAGGCCCTGGGCGTCCACCTTCAGCACGGCCACATCGTTGCTCTCGTCGTAGCCCACCACGGAGGCGTTATAGCTGGTGCCGTCATACAGCGTGGCGGTGATGGTGCTGGAGTCCTCGATCACGTGGTAGTTGGTGAGAATGTAACCGTCCTCGCTGAGGATGAAGCCGGAACCGGCGGCGGGGGACTGGCTCTGATAGCCCCAGTAGTTGGTGGTGATCAGGGTGGTGATGCCCACGGTGGAGTTGACGTTGGCGGCGTAGACCTCCGCCTCGGTCATGAGCTTACCGGTGTCCACGGTCTTCACATCCAGCACCGTGTTCTCCCGCTGGCCCACCTGGACCGAGGTCCGGCCGGCCGGGCTGCCGGCGGAGGCGCTGCCCAGGGCAAAGCCTCCCGCGCCGATGGCCCCGCCGATCAGCAGGAACACCAGGGCCAGCGCCACGGTCCGCACCCAGGCGCGCTGCTTTTTCGGCGGCTCCGGGCTGACCGGCGGCTGCCAGCCGCCCTCGCTGGGTTTAAAATCATAAGAATATTCTTCGTTCATTTTTTCGCGCTCCTTTTATGCCGTGCCCCCCCGAAGGGGGCTCTTTTTCTTTTTTTACTGTCTACAGTGTAGGTCCTTTTTCTGAATAGAAGCTGAAAAAAAGCTGAACAATTTGTGAACTGAGAAAATTTCAAAATTTTCTTTTCACCCCTTTTTCGGGATCTTTTATAGTATGGCATTCCCGGGAGCAAATACCCGCGTCGGACTTCACATTTTCCGGCAGCTGTGGGGACCGGCGCTGTTGGCTGCGAAAATAATTTGTCTTTTCTGCGGCTCTATGCCATTGCCTTTCGGGAAAAAAGTTGATACAATAGGCAAAAGTTTGCAAAAAACTACCCTGCGGCCAGGGCCTGCCCTTTGGCGCCGGCGGCACGGCCACGGGTATTAAGAGGCTTTTTATGAAACTGATCCTTCGTTATCTGGGCCGGTACAGGAGCAGCATCCTGCTGGTCATGGCGGTGAAGCTCTTAGGCACCCTGTCAGAGCTCATGCTGCCCTACATCCTGGAGCACCTGATCGACCATATCGTGCCCCTGGGCCGCATGGACCGGGTGATCCTGTGGGGCTCCCTGATGGTCCTGGCCGCGGTGGTGACCAGGCAGCTGAACGTCATAGCCAACCGGCGGGCGGTGGAGAACGCCCACAACATCTCCTACGACGTGCGGCAGGCGCTGTTTCGCAAGACGGTGAACCTGTCCGGCGCCCAGTTTGACGCCTTCGGCCTGCCCAGCCTCATCAGCCGCATGACCAGCGACAGCTATAACGTCCAGTCCTGCGTCCAGTCCATCCAGACTATGTGCATCCGGGCGCCGATCATGCTCTTCGGCGGCATCGCCGTGGCGCTGACCATGGACGCCCATATGGCCCTGGTGATG
The DNA here is from genome assembly GCA_947630375.1 of uncultured Oscillospiraceae bacterium. Classification (GTDB taxonomy): domain Bacteria; phylum Bacillota; class Clostridia; order Oscillospirales; family Oscillospiraceae; genus Limivicinus. The sequence continues at coordinate 71,756 of CANRHH010000003.1, forward strand.
TGCGTCATGGCGCCCATCCTCATCCTGGTCTGCGTCACCGTGTCCCGCAAGGGCATCCCCCTGTATAACCGGGTCCAGGAGAAGCTGGACCGGGTGGTCCTCATCATGCGGGAGGCCATCACGGGCATCCGGGTGGTCAAGGCCCTCTCCAAAGAGAAGTATGAAGAGGAGCGCTTCGCGGCGGCCAACAACGATATGGCTGTCAGCGATATCCGGGCCAGCACCATCATGGCCATCCCCGGCCCCGCCATGCAGATGGCGCTGAACATCGGACTCACCGTGGTGGTGATTTTAGGCGCTTACCGGGTGAACGCGGGGCTGATGCTGCCCGGCGTGATCCTGGCCTTTCTCACCTATTTCAACATGATCATGATGGGCGTGATGGGCCTGAACCGGGTGTTCATGATGCTCAGCAAGGCTTCCGCCTCCGCTAACCGTATCGCCTCGGTGCTGGAGGCGGAGGAGGGACAGACCGTTCTCCCGGCAGAGGACTGCCCGGCCCCAGCGGGAGAGGGCTTCATCCGCTTTGAGCACGTGTCTTTCAGCTACGGGGAGAGCGCCGCCGTGTCCCATGAGGCCTTCGCCGGCAGCGGCCGGGAGAAGTGCCTGGACGACATCAGCTTCACCCTGAACAAAGGGGAGAGCCTGGGCATCATCGGCTCCACCGGGGCGGGCAAGACCACCATCGTAAACCTGCTCATGCGCTTTTACGACGCGGACCAGGGGGCCGTGTTCGTGGACGGGCGCGACGTTCGGAGCATAGATAAGGACGCGCTGCACCGGCGCTTCGGCGTGGTGTTCCAGAGCGACACGGTGTTCAACGACAGCCTCCGCCGGAACATCGACTTCGGCCGGGGCCTGGAGGAAGCGGACATCCTCAACGCCGTGGAAGACTCCATGGCCGCCGAGTTCATCGGCGAGCTGGAGGAGGGGCTGGACTACACGGCGGATATCAAGGGCGCGAACCTGTCCGGCGGGCAGAAGCAGCGGCTCTTGATCGCCCGCGCCCTGGCCGGGGACCCGGAGATCCTGATCCTGGACGATTCATCCTCCGCTCTGGACTATAAGACGGACGCCGCCCTGCGCCGCGCCATCTTTGCCCGGCACCGGAACGCGGCCATTATCATGATCGCCCAGCGGGTCTCCTCCGTGCAGAGCATGACCAACATCCTGGTCCTGGAGGACGGGCGCTGCATCGGCTACGGCAGCCACGAGGCGCTATTAAGGAGCTGCCCCACATACCGGGAGATCTACGAGACCCAGATGGGCTCGCTGAGTTGAGGGGAGGTGTCAGGATATGCCAGGAAGAGGAGACAGAGGCGGCCGCGGGAAGCCCAAGGACGCCAAAGGGACGCTGAGGCGCATCCTGCGCTATCTGGCCCAGTACCGGGGCGTGGTCTTCGCGCTGCTGCTCTGCGCCTTTGCCAGCAACATAGGCAATCTGCTGGGCCCGTCCTTCGCGGGAAAGGCCATCGGCGAGGCGGAGGCCGGCCCCGGCAGCGTGGATTTCCAGCGGGTGTTCTACTATGCCGGCTGGATGCTCTTTGCCTACCTGGGCAGCAACGTGCTGTCTTTCCTCGTGAACCAGGGGATGATGCGTGTCAGCCGCCGCGTGGCGCAGAAAATGCGCAGCGATGTGTTTGACAAGCTCATGGCCCTTCCGGTGCAGTATTTCGACCGGAACCAGGCGGGGGACATCATCAGCCGCGTGTCCTATGATGTGGACGTGGTGAGCACCAGCCTGTCTACCGACGTAGTGCAGATCCTCACCAGCGTGGTCACCGTGGCGGGCTCCTTCGTCATGATGTGCGTGGTGTCGCCGCCGTTGGTCGTCTGTATGCTCATCACCATCCCCCTGTCGGTGCTGTACACCCGGACCATGGGCAAGCGGACCCGGCCCAAATACTCCCGGCGCAGCGCCGCCTACGGGCATATGAACGGCTTTGTGGAGGAGATGTTCTCCGGGCAGAAGACCATCCTGGCCTACGCCCACGAGGACGCGGTCTGCGAGGAGTTCAGCGAGATCAACCGGGACGCCGCCCGGGCCTACCGGGACGCGGACTCCCTGGGCATGACCATGGGCCCCACCATCGGCATGATCAGCAACTTAGGGCTCTCCCTGATCGGCCTGCTGGGCGCGGTGTTCTACTTAAAGCGCATCGTGGACCTGAGCCAGATCTCCACCTTCGTGCTGTACTCGAGAAAGTTCTCCGGGCCCATCAATGAGATCGCCAACATCATCAACGAGATCTACTCTGCCCTGGCCGCGGCCGAGCGGGTGTTCCAGCTGCTGGACCACCCGGAGGAGGCCGCCGACCTGTACGGGGCGGAAGCCCTCACGGAGCCCGAGGGCCATGTGGAGGCGGAGCACGTGTCCTTCGGCTACCTGCCGGGCAAGCCGGTGCTCCACGACCTGGAGCTGGAGGCAAAGCCGGGGCAGACCGTGGCCATCGTGGGCCACACCGGGGCCGGGAAAACTACCGTTATAAACCTGCTCATGCGCTTTTACGATGTGGACGCCGGCCGCATCCTCACCGACGGAAAGGACATCCGCGCCCTCCAGCGCCGGAGCCTCCGCCGGGCCTACGCCATGGTGCTGCAGGACACCTGGCTCTTTCGGGGCACGGTGTTTGAAAACATCGCCTACGGCAAGGAAAACGCCACCATGGACGAGGTGGTGGCGGCGGCCAAGGCCGCCCGGATCCACAGCTACATCGTCCGCCTGCCCCAGGGCTACCAGACCATCATCAGCGAGGACGGCGGCAACATCAGCAAGGGGCAGAAGCAGCTGCTCACCATCGCCCGGGCCATGCTGTACGACACCCGGATGCTCATCCTGGACGAGGCCACCAGCAACGTGGACACCCACACCGAGCAGCAGGTGCAGCGTGCCATGCGGGAGCTGATGCGGGGCAAGACCTGCTTTGTCATCGCCCACCGGCTCTCCACCATCCAGAACGCCGACAAGATCCTGGTCATGGACCACGGAGACGTGGTAGAGCAGGGCACCCACGAAGAGCTCATGGCCTCCCGCGGCGCGTATTATAAGCTCTACGCCTCTCAGTTTGAATAGGGCCATTGGCGAAACGAAAGAACGGCTGCGGAAAGCAGGCTTTGAAAGATTTATGAAGGGAACTGTTTAAGATGACAAAAATCCTATTTGTGTGCCACGGGAGAATATTCCGGAAAAGTCAAAAAGCCTGAAACTTCGCCATTTTTTGCGTTTCCTACTCAGGTTTTACCAACAGTTTACCAATATTTCCGGAGAGCCAGAGCTTGCAAAATTACAGTCAGGACGAAAAAACAACAACTAAGCGGAGTTGTTGAATAGCAAATCAAGAAGCGTCTGCGGTATGCCTCTCATGCGAGGTAGCCGGCAGGCGCTTCTTTCATTAATGTCACAGATTATTAAATTGCCGACAAAAAGTTACTTCCGTTAAAGCAAGAGAATTTGTCAGGCTGAAATGAGGGCAATATTGGCATCTTTATTTCTTTCGCTCCAACGGATAACCTTTGCATCATAATTTATAAAAGCATCTTCAACTCCGCGGACTATATTGTTCTGATCATTCAGAATTACTATAAGCTGACTGTCTTTTTTGCGAGAAGGTTTTGTGTCGTTCCATGCAAACAGAATATTGCCCATACTGGATTTGTTTGGATTATTTATAGCTTGACACAATCTTTCAGGCTTTGTTTTTGTTCGTTGTAATAAAAAGTCATAACTATGGGTAAACCCGGAAGTTCCTGTAAATTGCACATTATCGGAATAATAAATCTCTCGTTCTTCAAAAAATTCTTGAATATCGTCCAGAAATAACGATGCGACTTTAGACTTGGTAATGGTGAACATATCATCTATTCTCAAAATTGCTTGAATAAATAGATGCTTTTTTTGCGCGAAACTTCTAATAGGAGCCTTGGCTATAAGTTCATCGCCATTTAACTTAACACCGTATTGATTTAATATTCTCTGTAGATATGCTTTTCTATTTGCTGTAAACTGAAAACCACTCATTTTTAATGAATGAATCGTTGCACTGTCATCCGTAAAAAAAATATCGTCTCCATCTTGCCGTACATATATCTGCAAATAATCATTGGCATTATCCAAATAAGGGGTGGTAATTTCGTAGTATTCGCCAACTTTTTCAAATGTGATTTCGCTTTTTAACCAAGTTGCGTATTCATCAACTAATTTTTGAATATCCACGATATCACCCCCGTACTAAAAATAAAACAATTACATGATTTCAAGTTGCCATGAAATACTCGGTTTTTCAACCACATTAAATCTTTCTAAAAAACTAATCGTGTTTTCAACAAATTTGTCTTCTTCTATATTGTCAGCAGGAAAAGCAAATGTCCTTCCATAACCTTCTGTATAAATATGCCAATGGCTACCTGTGATTTTTTCTCCATCTGGATTATAATGTACTGTTGTTGGATTTATATGTAATTCCAATAGCATTATTCCATTTTTCTTTATACGAGCACCCATATTATATTTAAACGGTTGGATTTTTGCTCGATATATGTTTATTGAAAAAATATCAGCTTTTGTATCTCCGATTACATCAAATTCTTTATTTGCTCCACGAGCTGGAAATGTAATTGCGTCGATAAGGGAACGCTTTACCATATCTAATAATCGTTGTGCCTCGTCTTGTGTGAGCTTGTCAGCGCTCATTGAATCACTCCCTTACTTAGCTTATTAAGTCTATCATTTTTACCCTAATTATTCAAGAGGTTTTGTAGCTAATATTGGCTGCCTTATGGTAGTATAGGTAGATTTTGCAACAATTCAATCAGGAAATAGAGATGACGGTGTGCAGAAACTTAAAACATTAAAACAATCTAAAGTCAGGTAGAGTAGGCCATGATGCGCGTTTGTTGTTCTCACTATCCTGTGCGTTAAGAGCGTTTCGTTTAAAAGACGGAACGCCCTTTTTTATATCCAAAACCGTAAACAGAAAGGAGAAATGTATTTGAAAAGCAATGACACGAAACAAAACCAGGAACAATCTCTGCTATCCTCCGATGGAGTACCCCCGGTAGAAACGGTGGTTCGTATCCCGCTGGAGCGGCTGCGGCCCTTCCCAGACCACCCGTTCAAGGTCCGGGATGACGACGCCATGAGAGAGGCGGTCGAGAGCATTAGAACTTACGGCGTCCTGGCTCCGGCTATCGTACGTCCTGTTGAGGGCGGCTATGAGATCATCTCCGGGCACCGGCGCTGTCGCGCCTGCGAACTGGCCGGGCTGCCGGATATGCCCGCCATTGTGCGGGATATGGACGACGATACGGCCACGATCCTCATGGTGGACAGCAACCTCCAGCGGGAGAATAATTCTGCCCAGCGAGAAGGCCAAGGCATACAAGATGAAGCTGGAGGCCATCAAGCGGCAAGGAGCCAGGAACGATTTAACTTCTGACCAAGTTGGGCAGAAGTTAAAATGGTCAGTTGAACGTGTGGCCGAGGACGCCGGAGAGAGCAAAAGCCAGGTGCAGCGGTATATCCGTTTGACCGAGCTGAAGCCGGAACTGCAAGAAATGGTGGACACCGGCAGGATGGCCCTGACCCCCGCCGTGGAGCTCTCCTACCTGAAACCCAAGGAGCAAGAGCTATTGCTGGAAACCATAGACAGCGAACAGGCGACGCCTTCGCTCTCCCAGGCCCAGCGCTTGCGGAAGCTCAGTCAGCTCGGCGGGCTGAATGAGGACACCATGCTCTCCGTTATGGCAGAGCAGAAAAAGCCGGATCTAAGCAGCAACATCGTCCTGTCCGGGGAAAAGTTGAGCAAATATTTCCCCCGTTCATTCACCCCCTTGCAGATCGAGAAAACCATCTTCAAGCTGCTGGATTCCTGGCTGCTGAAACGGCAGAAAGATCAGAGCAGATAGCTGCTGCACCGGGTACGGGTTTACCAGATACGGAAAACCCGTATATGGTAAATCCGTATCTGGAAATGCCGTGAGAATTAAATACTAAGATATATAAATATTAAATAATAAAATATATATAAATATAATCTATCCTTCTGTCTTTCTTTCCTTCTGTCCCTAAAATAGAAGATAGACAGACTGACAGAAGTACATAGATAACGTGAAAAAGGGCGGCCAACCGAAGTTGACCGCCCTTGCTGCTTTTCCGCGCCTTATTTCGTTGCTCCGCAGGAGGCGCACACCGCGCCGGTGACCATTTCCTCGTCCCAGGCGTCCCGGAGGACCCTCGTTTCGTAGTGAGCGATCTCCGGGCTGCCTTCGACCCACACCTGATCAGACCGGATGCTGTCGGTGAAGCCTCCATGACCCTCGCCGCTCACCTCGGAGTGGGCGTAGTATTCAGCGGCGCTTGTAAATTCTGCCCCGCAGCGGCAGACCACCACGGGATAGGTCCCGCCCTCAAAGTGCCCCTCCGTGGCCGGTTGATCGACCACCTTTACTTCCTCGGTCACAGCCTCATGGTGGACCGTCTGCGTGACGTTCTGCCAATCGTGGACATGGACCGGGGCGGCGGGGACCGGCGCTGCCTCCGGCTCCGGGACACTCTGCCTTTCGGCAGGGACCTCCGGGATCGGAACAGGCTCAACAGGCGTTTCCGTTTCCACCGGCGCGGGTGCCGGAGTGACAATGACCGGCGTTTCCATACGCTGGACTTTCGCGGGGACTTCTGCCGGAGAAACTGCCTGGACTACCGGGACAGGGGCCTCTGGTACAACTTCTTCCCTGGAGGCCATGGCACAGGAGCTGGCGGAAACCACCATGCCTGCCGCAAGCAGCATACTCAACATCTTCAAGGTCTTTTTCATCGCTTTGCTCTCCTTCCGTTGGCTGTTTTGTGGCTCCATTGTCGCATTTTGCCGCGAAAACCGCAAGGATACCGCCATATTCGGGCGAGAGCAAAGCAGACATACTCAAAAAACAAAGAAAGGAGAGAAAATGCAGGATATTATCCGAATGACAGAGGGACAGGCCCGGCGGGTGGGCGCTCTGATAAAGAAAAGCTGCTGCAACTATGCAGGCGGTCAATGTATCGCTCTCGACTGCCCCTGTCCCCAGCTCATTACCCGGTCCCTGATCTGCAAGTGGTTCATCCGGGCCGTACTTCCGACAGACGCGCCGCTCCACACAGAGCTTTCCGGCAGCCGCAGGCGGACAAAGGCTTGCGCCGTCTGTGGCAAGCCTTTCTTCCCGCGCTCCAACCGGGCAAAATACTGCGAGAACTGCGCCCGGACCGTGCAGCGGCAGCAGCAGCGGGGACACATGAGAAAAAAGAGGGGTGAATGTTGAAAAATAGGCCCTCGAAAAGCCTTGAAAACACGGGCTTTTTTGAGGCCACTTTTTAGGGGGGAATATCATTTGACCTCCGGCCAGGAAAAGCCGGTTCTATTTTTCAACATTTTGACCGGGCAAGCGGCATGATTGACGGTCCCGGCCTGGAGGACTATGCTGGAACAAAGAACAGCGCAAAACGAACTGCGCGGAAAGGACGGAAAGCTATGAGCGAACTGAACTACGTCAGGAACGGGGACTACCTGATCCCTGACCTGAGCCTGACCGAGACAAAAGAGGCCCCACTTGGCAGATACGGACGGATGCGGAGACGGTATCTGGAGGAACACCGGCCGGTGCTGTTTGGCAGCCTGCTCCTGTCGGAGAAGCTGTACCCCCATCTGCGGGAGATCGAGACGGCGGCCAACCGCTGGATGGAGCAGATGATGCCCGGCCTGATGAGCGCGGCGGGGATCACGGAGAAGCTGAAAGCGGAGGACCCGCTGCGCTGGACCGGCCTGATGAACAACTGCAAGGCCCAGGCGGAGGAAACAATCCTGCGGGAGCTGATCTACAGCTAAACAGCTCGGAAAAAGAGAATACAGATGGTGAAAGAACATATCCCAGGCGTTCGGGATATGTTCTTTTTCGCGAGACCGATAGGGCATTTTGAGCAAAAAATATACGTTCCCTTTTAACTGCCGGCATGATATAATACCCATACAGCGGCTCTTAAGTTGAGCTTGCAATGCGGGCTGCTGCCCTTGCGTGGGAGAAAAGCCAGGAGGCAACCGATATGACAGACAGCAAGAAAGAAATGGAAAGAGAGGAGCTGCACCGGGCGATTTGGGCGATAGCGGATGAACTCCGCGGAGCAGTCGATGGCTGGGACTTCAAAAACTATGTCCTCGGCACGATGTTTTACCGTTACATCTCCGAAAACCTGTGCAGCTACATAAACGACGGCGAGGCGGAGGCCGGGAATCCCGGCTTTGATTACGCGGCCATGCCGGACGGGGACGCAGAGGAAGCCCGCCAGGGTCTGGTGGAAGAGAAAGGCTTTTTCATTCTGCCCAGCGAGCTGTTCTGCAACGTCCGCGCAAGAGCCGCGCAGGATGACAACCTGAACGAGACGCTGGAGCGCGTGTTCCGGCATATAGAGGAATCCGCAAAGGGCAGTTCTTCCGAGAGCAGCTTTGCCGGCCTGTTCGACGATTACGACGTGAACAGCAACAAGCTGGGCTCCACCGTGGCAAAGCGGAACGAAAAGCTGGTAAAGCTCCTGAACGGCGTGGCGGCGATGAACCTGGGCGACGTGAAGGACCATGACATCGACGCTTTTGGCGACGCCTATGAATACCTGATGACCATGTATGCCAGCAACGCGGGAAAATCCGGCGGCGAGTTCTTTACCCCGGCCGACGTCTCCGAGCTGCTGACCCGGCTGGGCACCGTCGGCAAGACGGAGATCAACAAGGTCTATGACCCGGCCTGCGGCTCCGGCTCCCTGCTTTTGAAGGCGGAAAAGGTGTTAGGCCGTCAGGCCATACGCAACGGCTTTTTCGGGCAGGAGATCAACATCACCACCTACAACCTGTGCCGCATCAATATGTTCCTCCATGACGTGGGCTTTGACAAATTCAATATCGCCTGCGAAGACACGCTCACCGCTCCCCAGCATTGGGACGACGAGCCCTTTGAACTGATCGTCTCCAATCCGCCCTACTCCATCAAGTGGGCGGGCGACGACAACCCGCTCTTGATCAACGACCCCCGCTTCTCTCCGGCCGGTGTGCTGGCCCCCAAATCCAAGGCGGACATGGCCTTTATCATGCACTCTCTTTCCTGGCTGGCCTCCAACGGCACGGCAGCCATCGTCTGCTTCCCAGGTATCCTGTACCGGGGCGGCGCGGAGCAGAAGATCCGCAAATACCTGATAGACAACAACTACATCGACTGCATCATCCAACTGCCCGGCAACCTGTTTTTCGGCACTCCTATCGCCACGTGTATCATGATCCTGAAAAAAGGCAAGAGCGACAACAAGGTTTTGTTCATCGATGCCTCTGGCGAGTTTGTCAAGGTGACGAACAACAACAAGCTGACGCCGGAGAACATCAGCCGGATCGTGGACGCCTATGCCTGCCGCAAGGAGGAACTGCACTTCTCGCACTTGGCCTCCTGGGAGGAAGTGTCGCAGAACGAATATAACCTCTCTGTCAGCAGCTATGTGGAGCAGGAGGACAAGCGGGAGAAGATAGACATCGTCAAGCTGAATGCGGAGATCGCGGAGATCGTGGCCCGTGAGCAGGTGCTGCGGGACGAGATCGACCGGATCATTGCGGAGATCGAGGGGAAAACATGAATAAGAAGAAAAACGAAGTCAGCATCGTCCGGTCCTCTGCGGCTGAATACTTGACCTTTATCACCGCCACCGGCGAGAGCGACGTCAACGCGGTCTACTGCGATGAAAACGTCTGGCTCACCCAGAAGATGATGGGTCTGCTCTACAATGTGGAGACTAATACGATCAATTACCACCTGAAGAAGATCTTTGCGGACGGCGAGGTGGACGAGGCGTCAGTTATTCGAAAATTTCGAATAACTGCCTCCGACGGGAAAAGCTATCTTGCAAACCACTATAATCTGAGCGCGATCATCGCTGTCGGGAACAAGGTCGATTCGCCGCGGGCTGTTCAATTCAGAAAATGGGCGAACCGCATTATTGAAGAATTCACCGTCAAGGGCTTCACCATGGACGACGAGCGGCTGAAAAACTTCGGCACCGTTCTGACCAAGGACTATTTTGAGGAGCAGCTTCAGCGCATCCGGGAGATCCGCCTGTCTGAACGGAGATTTTACCAGAAGATCACGGACATTTATGCTACCAGCATCGACTATGACCCCAGCGCGTACACCACCAAGCTGTTTTTTGCCCGGGTGCAAAATCAGCTCCACTGGGCCATCCACGGGGAGACGGCGGCCGAGGTGATCTATCACCGGGCGGACAGCGAGAAGGAACACATGGGGCTAACCACCTGGAAGGACGCGCCCAACGGCAAGATCCAGAGGTTTGATGTGGTGGTCGCCAAGAATTATCTGACCGAAGAGGAGCTCTCCGCTATGGCCAGGATCGTCAACGCCTATCTGGACCTGGCGGAGCTGCGTGCCAACGAGCACGTTCCAATGACCATGGAGGACTGGGCAGAGCAGTTTGAAGGGGTCCTGCGCCTGAGCAAAAAAGAGATTCTGACAAACGCCGGCAGCATCTCCGCCAGGATCGCGGAGGAGTACGCCCTGAGCGAATTTGAAAAGTACCGGGTAAAGCAGGATCGGCTTTACCAGAGCGACTTTGACCGGGTACTGCTGGAGGGCCAGCAGAGCGCGGCCGAACTCCCGGAAAAAGGCGGCGAAGAGGATGAATAAGCTGGAACAGTTGATAAAGGAACTTTGCCCGGACGGGGTAGAGTATGTCGTTCTTAATACTGTATGTCAAGTGTTTGATGGCACACATCAAACGCCAAAATATACTGATTCTGGAGTTAAATTTGCAAGCGTCGAGAACATTGCTAATCCATACGATACGAAAAAATATATTTCTTATGAAGACTTTGAAAAATATAAAATAAAACCTCAACAAGGCGATGTTTTAATGACTCGAATTGGCTCTGTTGGGATATGTACCGTACTCGAATCATCCGAGCCATTAGCATATTATGTTTCACTTGCGCTTCTGAGGCCAAATCACGAAGTTTTAAATAGCAAGTTTTTAAAGTATTCAATTGAAAGTTTAACTGGCAGAAAAGAGTTACAAAAAAGAATATTAGTTAACGCCGTTCCTATTAAGATTAATGTAGGTGATATTGGTAAGATTAAGATTCCCGTTCCTCCCCTCCCCGTACAAGAAGAAATCGTCCGTATTCTGGACGATTTTACAGAACGTACCGCAGAACTCACTTCGGAACTCACCAAAGAACTTGAAGCAAGAAAAAAGCTGTATGCGTATTACCGGGACAAACTGCTGACGATGGTGCCAGACTATAGAATCGTTGAATTAAAAGATGTATGCACATTTGTACGCGGCCCATTTGGTGGTGCTCTAAAGAAAGAAATATTCCAATCAACAGGGTATGCTGTGTATGAACAGCAGAACGCAATATATAAAAAACTGGAGTTTCGATATTTTATTGACAAGGAAAAATTTGGAGAGCTTAGAAGATTTTCTGTTCATCCTGGAGAAATGATCGTTAGTTGTTCCGGGACTATTGGGAGAACATTTGTAATTCCTCCAAATGCACCTGAAGGTGTAATAAATCAGGCTTTGCTAAAACTAACGCCAAACGAGGATGTGGATGTATTTTATTTGCAATATTTCTTTGAGAACACGATTAGCAAAGTATTGAATAGTGTCGCAAGAGGCGGCGCAATAAAGAATGTGCCTTCTGTAGATGAACTTAAAGTAATTAAAATGCCTCTGCCGCCGCTTGATGTACAAAAACGCCTTGTGAATGTTCTGGACAATTTCGACGCAATCTGCTCTGACCTCAATATCGGTCTGCCTGCAGAGATCGAGGCCCGGAAAAAACAATACGAATTTTATCGGGATATGCTCTTGACATTTGCGGCCAGCGGCGCGACAATCTCTAATCAATCAATCGTGACGCTTTGATCCGGCTTTGTCAATATATTTTTGGATTTGTTTTTGTAGAATTGGATGAGGTTATTTTATCTTTAAATACGGGCCTGAATCCTCGTCAGTTTTTCAAACTCAATACAGATGACGCAACGAACTTTTATGTAACAATACGAGAAATGAGAAATGGACAAATAGTAATAACAGAAAAGACAGATCGCATAAACAATGCTGCACTACATCTCTGCAACAACAGGTCAAACCTTGAAAAAGGTGATGTACTGTTTTCTGGCACAGGAACCATTGGAGAAACTGTAGTAATCGAAGAATCCCCTCGAACCTGGAACATTAAAGAAGGCGTTTATTCAATTAAGCCAAATCCAGATTGGATACTTTCTTACTACCTGCGTTATCTGCTTACAACTGAAAAGATAAAATCAGCTTATATGAAGAAAGTAGCAGGTGGCACTGTAAAAAGCCTTCCTATGAAAGAGTTGAGGCAGATTTTTATCCCGCTGCCGTCGTTAGAAAAGCAGACTGAGATTGTAAAAACGATACGGCATTTTGACGCTCTCTGTAATGACCTGGGCAGCGGTCTGCCCGCAGAGATCGAAGCGCGAAGAAAGCAGTACGAATACTATCGGGACAAGCTATTATCTTTTAAAGTAAAGGAATAAACAGAATGCAGTTACAAAAGACGGTAAAACAGCATTATGTTCCTCGGGTATATCTTCGGGGCTTTTCCGAGGATAAGAAACGAGTTTATTCTTTTAATTTGCGCTCAAAGAAGCAAAGCAAGCAGCCTGTTCCAATAAAATCAGTCTGTTGGGAAAACCGTTTATATGAAATAAAAAGAGACACCCAAATTATTTTTGAGAATTATATTGAGCATATTTTAAGCGCATTTGAAGGAGAATTTGCAAAGCACTTTCGCACATTAGAAGAAAAATCACAAGACGGTAAAAGTTATCGAACTGGTCCTCTTTTCTCAAATGAGGAAGAAGCATTCTGGAAGGGCTACACAGCTATTCAACTAATGCGATCTCCACACACTTTAAAGGCGGCGGAGATAGCAATTGCAGAATGCTTTGGGGACAGCATTAACGATGACGAAAAAAGAAACACGGCAATTTCGCAATGCCTTCCGTTTTTCAAAGAGCTTCAACCAGATGATTTAAATGCCTTCTCGTCCTTCCTCCGGCCAATTGACGAGATGTCTATTGCAATCGGAGTTGATAAGACTGGTAGCCTACTTACTTCAGATAACCCTGTTTACTGTTACGCTCCATTCTATGATAAAGGGGAAATTGAAAATATTGTATTTCCTCTTAGCTCGAACTTCGCCTTGCTGCTTTTTGGGGGTGAAGAGAAGAAAGAATATGATAACAATCGGCTGTTCCTTTTAGACCAGGGCGGCATTGAGCGGATTAAAAAATCGGTAATTTATGTTGCAAAGGATTGGCTCTTTTCAAAAAGTCCTCTTAGTGAGAACGATTTTCAACTTATCGAGACAGTCTTACAAGATAAAAAAGCAGATATGGAGGCGAACTCCTTATGAGCTATTTCAATATCGTCGCCGCGACAAATGAAAACACCGTTGTGACGGAGTATGAGCCAGTCAAGACCCGCTCGGACAGCTACCAGAGCGAGGCCGCGCTGGAGCGGGAATTTATCCGCCTTCTGACAGAGCAGGGCTATGAGTATCTGCCTATCCACAGCGAGAAAGAGCTGGTGGCTAATCTTCGGCGCAAGCTGGAAGCACTCAATGGCATTCAGTTCAGCGAGGACGAGTGGAGCCGGTTTTTCGCGGAGAAGCTGGCGGACCCCAACGAGCACATCACGGAAAAGACCCGCAAGCTCCAGGAGGATCATGTCCAAGTCCTCCGGCGTGACGACGGCAGTACCAAGAACATCACGCTGATCGACAAGAAGAACATCCACAACAACAGCCTACAAGTCATCAATCAGTACGCCGTCAGCACCGACGAGGGCGCAAGGCACGACAACCGCTACGATGTGACCGTCCTTGTGAACGGCTTTCCGATGGTACATATCGAGCTGAAGCGCCGGGGCGTCGCCATCCGGGAGGCTTTCAACCAGATCGACCGCTATCAGCGGGATTCCTTCTGGGCCGGCAGCGGCCTGTTTGAATACGTCCAGATCTTCGTGATCTCCAACGGGACGAACACGAAGTATTACTCCAACAGCACCCGGTTCAACGCCATCAAAGACGCCGCATCCGGCAGGGTCAAAAAGGAAAAGACCAGCAACAGTTTTGAGTTCACTTCCTTTTGGGCGGACGCCAACAACCGGGTCATCCCCGACCTGATCGACTTTACAAAGACGTTTTTCGCACGGCACACGCTCCTGAACATCCTCACAAAGTATTGTATCTTTACCTCGGAGAAAATGCTGCTGGTCATGCGCCCGTATCAAATCACCGCCACGGAGCGCATTTTGAACCGGATCGAGATCGCCAACAACTATAAGAAATACGGCAATATTGCGGGCGGCGGCTACATCTGGCACACCACCGGCTCCGGCAAGACCCTGACCTCCTTCAAGACGGCGCAGCTGGCCTCCCGGCTGCCCTATATCGACAAAGTCCTCTTTGTGGTGGACCGGAAGGACCTGGACTACCAGACCATGAAAGAGTACGACCGTTTTGAAAAGGGCGCGGCCAACAGCAACACCTCCACCAAGGTGCTCCAGCGCCAATTGGAGGACCGGGACGAAAAAGGCAACCCCCATGAGTACCGTATCATCATCACCACGATCCAGAAGCTCTCCAACTTCGTGAACCGGAACAAGAACCACGAGGTATATAACCGGCACGTTGTTATCATCTTCGACGAGTGCCACCGCAGCCAGTTCGGGGATATGCACGCCGCCATCGTGAAGAACTTTAAGAAATACCACCTGTTCGGCTTCACCGGAACCCCGATCTTTTCCACGAACACAGGCTCGGTGCGAAATCCGCAGTTCTTCACAACGGAGCAGACCTTTGGCGACCAGCTCCACAGTTATACCATCGTGGACGCTATCAACGATAAAAACGTGCTGCCGTTCAGGGTGGACTACATCAAGACGATGGATGTGGACGCGGACATCGACGATGAAGAAGTCTGGGACATCGACCGCAAAAAGGCGCTGGAGGCGCCCCAGCGCATCGCCCTTGTGACGAAATATATTCTCGAACACTTTGACCAGAAAACCTACCGGGGCGACAAGACCTATGTGTTCAACGCCCTGACCAATATCTCCGATGTGGCCTCCGGCAAACAGGACGCGGTGGAAGAAATCAAACGCAAGCAGCGGCTCAGCGGATTCAATTCCATCTTCGCGGTCGCTTCTGTGCCCATGGCGAAGCTGTATTATCAGGAGTTCAAACGCCAGATGGCGGCGGACCCGACAAAGCGGCTGCGCATAGCGGTCATATACAGCTACGGCGCGAACGAGGCGGAGGCAGATGGAATTCTGGACGAGGAAAACCCAGAGGACACCAGCGCCCTCGACCAGACGGCGCGGGATTTCCTGGACGCAGCCATCCGGGACTACAACGGGATGTTCCATACGAACTACGACACGTCCAGCGACAAGTTCCAGAATTACTACAAGGACGTCTCTCTCCGGATGAAGAACAAGGAGCTGGACCTGCTCATTGTGGTCAATATGTTCCTGACCGGCTTTGACGCCACCACGCTCAACACGCTGTGGGTGGACAAGAACCTGAAAATGCACGGACTGATCCAGGCGTTTTCAAGGACAAACCGCATCCTGAACTCGATCAAGACTTTCGGCAACATCGTCTGTTTCCGCAATCTGCAAAAGCGGGTAGACGCGGCGATCTCCCTGTTTGGAGACAAGAACGCCGGGGGCATCGTTCTGCTCCAGAGCTTCAAGGACTACTATGAGGGATATGTTGACCTGGACGGCAAGCCGCATCCCGGATATGTGGACATGGTGGCGGAGCTGACCGAGAGATTCCCCCTCTCAGAGCCGCAGATCATCGGGGAGCAGGCGCAGAGAGATTTTATCGTGCTGTTCGGCGCGCTGCTGCGTATGCGCAATCTTCTCTCCTCCTTCGACGATTTCAAGGGGAAAGAGCTAATCTCCGAGCGGGATATGCAGGACTATCTCGGCCGGTATCAGGATTTGCGGGATGAATGGAACAAACGCCGTAAGCGCGGAGAGAGCACAGACATCATCGACGATATTGTTTTCGAGATTGAGCTGATCAAGCAGGTCGAGATCAACATCGACTATATCCTGATGCTGGTGAAGAAATACCACGACACCCACTGTCAGGACAAAGAGGTACTTATCACCATCCGCAAGGCCATCGACGCCAGCCCGGAACTGCGCAGCAAAAAGGCGCTGATCGAAAACTTTATTTCCGGCATCAACGATGTGGACGACGTGATAGCCGAGTGGAACAGCTATGTGGCCGAAGAGCGGGAGCGGGAGCTTGCGCAGATCATCCACGATGAAAAGCTCCGTGAGCCGGAGACGCGGAAATTCCTGGAGAACGCCTTCCGGGACGGTGAGATAAAGACCACCGGCACGGATATCGACCGCCTTATGCCGCCGGTGTCCCGCTTTGGCGGCGACGGAGCGCGGGCAAAGAAAAAGCAGGCCGTGATTGACAGGCTGAAAGCGTTTTTTGAGCGGTTTTTCGGCATCGGAGGGGATTCTTTCACCGCATCCGAATTTCGGCAAGCCGAAGAGACCGGCATATGATCCCAAAGGGCGCACTTCTATACGGGGTAGCCCCGTATCGTGCGCGGTGAGTTTGAACCGCCCTGGCTGGTGAATGCCGGGGCGGTTTTCCGTCGCTCCGCGACGACAAGGGTGTCTCGGCTGTCGCCTCGGTCAGCGCTTCTGCCTTCGGCAGAGGTGCCCACCGGGCCCCCGCCCCTTGCGCCGCGCTGCGGCTATCCCACTATGTCCGTCTGTCAAAAGGACAGGCGGATTTTTACTATCTTGAAAAAGGAGGAAGCATGACAAGCAAATCATTGGAACAGCTCAGAGCAGAAAAGGCGGCGGCCGAGGCGAAGCTGGCCGAGTATGAGCACCGGCTCCAGCGGCTGCAAAACCGAAAGCAGTATTACGAGAAGAGCGAGCGGCAAAAGCGGGCGCACCGGCTTATCACACGGGGCGCGGCAATTGAGAGCATCGCGCCGGAGCTCAGGGGCATGACTGAGACGGACTTCTATTCTCTCATGTCGGAGATCCTCAGCCTGCCGGAGATCGCTGCCCGCATAAGGGCCGCCGTAAAAGAAAGGAGTGAATGACATAGCGGATTTTCATTTTCACGCGGATCAGATCAGGCGGAGCAAAGGGCAGTCCGCCGTTGCCTCCGCCGCTTATCGCGCCGGAGAGAAGCTGCACAGTGAGTATTACGGCGAGGACAGCGACTACACCCACAAGAGCGGCGTGGTGTGTTCCGAAATTCTCTTGCCCGCCCATGCCCCGGCAGAGTACGCCGACCGGCAGACCTTGTGGAACGCCGTCGAGAACGCCGAGCAGCACCCCAAAGCGCAGCTTGCATTCAGTTTCGATTTTGCCTTGCAGAACGAGTTTTCCCTGGAGGAGAACATCGCCCTTGCAAGGCAGTTTTTATTGGACGAGTTTGTGAGCCGGGGCATGATCGTGGATTTTGCCGTCCACCAGCCGGACAAAAAGGACGGCATCCCCAACCCCCACGTCCATGTGATGTGCCCTATCCGCCCGCTGGATGAGCATGGGCAGTGGGGCGCAAAGCAGCACCGGGTCTACGAACTGGACGGGGACGGCAACCGAGTCCGCGACGAGGCGGGCAATTATGTGTTCAACGCCGTCCCTACCACCGACTGGGGCAGTCCTGAAACGCTGGAGCACTGGCGTGAGGCGTGGTGCAGGCTCTGCAACGCGAAGTTTGAAGAGAAGGGACTGGATGTGCGTATCGACCACCGCAGCTATGAGCGGCAGGGCCTTGACCGGCTCCCCACCGTCCATGAGGGTCCGGCTGTTCGGCAGATGGAGGCAAAGGGCATTCGCACCGATAAGGGCGATCTCAACCGCTGGATCAGGGCCACCAACCGGCTGATCCGGAGCATCCGGGAAAAGATCGAGGAGCTGACAGACTGGCTCAAAGAGTTCCGTCAGCCGCAGGCCCCCAATCTGGCGGAGCTGCTGGGTCGCTATTATGACATACGAAACGAGAACGCCTGGTCCCAGAAAGCCCGGCTGGGAAATTTGAAACGCTATGTGGAGGACGTGGCTTTCTTAAAGGAGCATATG
Source organism: uncultured Oscillospiraceae bacterium (assembly GCA_947630375.1). Lineage (GTDB taxonomy): Bacteria > Bacillota > Clostridia > Oscillospirales > Oscillospiraceae > Limivicinus. The sequence continues at coordinate 89,946 of CANRHH010000003.1, forward strand.
CTCCTGGACACGGAACAGCTTCAGGCTCATGTTTCGGATCTGAGCGGCCGGGTGCATGAGATCAATACCGCCGCGAGAGAAAAGGCTGCCCGCATGAAGGAGCTGAAGAATCTGCTCCGCTGGGCGGAGGACTATGCGCGGCTCCGGCCAGTCGTAGACGGCATCCCTCCGAAGGGCGGATTTGGAAAGCGGAGGGAGAAATATATGGCAGAGCATGACGGCGAGCTCCGCCAGTTCTACGCCGTCAAGAGGAAGCTGGACAACGCCCTGCCGGACAAGAAGCTGGCACCAAAGGCGTGGCAGGCTGAATTGGACCGGCTCGGTCAGGAGTACGCGCAGCTTCACGAGGAGCTGACGCCGATCTATGCGGAGCTCAAGAAGCTGCGGGATATCCAGCACAAGACTGACGGAGTGCTCCGCCGTCAAAAGGAGCCGAAAGTCCAGGCACAGAAGCGGGCGCAGGACGAACGGTAAGGGACGGCGGAACTTTTCAAAAAAATTTTTTCAAGGGGAAGGTTAATTTTCAACTCAAAAAAGCGCGTTATAGATATAGGGGAATAAATCATTTCTCTCAACAGCAGATAATTTTTTCAAGGGGATAGGCAATTTTCGGCCAAAAAAAGCGCGTTGTAAAGTAGGGGGATATTTTTTCCCCTCCAAGGCCCCCTGACAACTGAATATCCAGCATCTCAGTTACTTTCTGTTCAGGATGGAGCGACAGACTTCCCGACGCCATGACCCCGCGGGGCGAGCGACCACCGGAGAAGTCAGACGGGCCGTGTGGTGCGGTCCGTTCGCAAGGAAAACTGAACAGTACAATGATACTCCTGCCCAGCCACATCCCTTCACAAAAGAAGGATCACGCAATGGGGGCAGCCCGGCGAGAACCGCGGGGAGGCAAAAGAACCTGTGACACATCAACCGGATGTGGGCTGAGATGTTCCCTTTCGATCAGGGATGCGGGCGGCAAATATGATCGGCTTGGACATAAGAAAAAACTCAGTTTAAAAACGATATGGCTGAAGCACAAAACCTCCAGCCTTATGACACCAAAAATAACGAAAGTAAGGAGGCCGTGCCTATGGCAAATTGCAAAATCTGTGGAAACGAAAACAATGTATATGTTATTCCCGTCTGGCACAGATATACGCTGACCATTGAGGAGGCTGCCGGATATTACCACATCGGTGAGGCTAAGCTGCGGTCGTTGATCGATGAACATCCCAACGAGGATTTCTATGTCATGAACGGAAACCGGGCGCTGATAAAGCGGGAAAAATTTGAACGCTTTCTGGATCAGGCGACAGCTGTGTGAGTCTCTCAAAAAAAGAACCGGCAATTTGCCGATTTCCCATGATTAAACTGTACGGAGATCCGGATTTGTGATATGATGATAACGCAAGTCTGGCTCTCCTTCTTGAAAGGAGAGATTCCATGAGCGAAAAAAGACGAGACAATCGAAACAGAATTTTGCGCGAAGGTGAATACCAGCGCACGGATGGGAGGTATCGGTTTCGCTATATTGACGAGGACGGCAACGAGAACAATGTTTACAGCTGGCGTCTGGATAAAAATGACCCCACACCAAAAGGCAAAAGGCGGGAACTTACTCTGCGGGAAAAGGAACGGAAGATCGAGGCCGATTTGTTCGACCATATTGTTACCAACGGCGGAAATTATACGGTGCTGGAGTTGGTAGAGAAGTATATATCCCTGAAAACCGGGGTACGGCACAACACCGCTGCCGGGTACAAAACGGTCACCAATCTTCTGAAGAAAGATGCCTTTGGCCGCCAGAGAATTGACAAGGTTCGCCTGTCAGACGCAAAGGCATGGCTCATTAAACTTCAACAGGTGGATGGCAGGGGCTACAGTTCCATTCATTCCATCAGGGGCGTACTCAGGCCGGCGTTCCGCATGGCCGTGGACGATGATCTGATTCGTAAAAATCCCTTTGAGTTTGAGCTTGCCTCTGTGATCGTCAACGATTCTGTGACCAGGGAGGCAATCTCCAGAAAGCAGGAGCGGGATTTGCTGAAGTTCATTCAGGAGGACAAGCATTTCAGCAGATACTACGAGGCAATTTACATTCTCTTTCATACGGGGCTGCGTATCTCGGAATTCTGCGGACTGACGATCCCCGACATTGAGTTTGGCGATATGCGGATCAAGGTCGACCATCAGCTGCAGCGAACCTCGCAGATGGAATATATAATCCAGGAGCCGAAAACCGAAAGCGGTATCCGGTATGTGCCGATGACTGAGGAAGTAGCCAAGTGTTTCCGGCACATCATCGACAATCGGACAGCGCCGAAAGTGGAACCGACGGTAGACGGATATGCCGGATTTCTGTTTCTGGACAAGAACGACAGGCCCATGGTTGCCCTGCATTGGGAGAAATACATGGAGCATATCGTCGAGAAGTACAACAAGATCTATCGCATCCAGATGCCGAAGGTTACCCCTCATGTCTGCCGGCACACCTTTTGTTCCAACATGGCAAAGTCCGGAATGAATCCCAAAACCTTGCAGTATATCATGGGGCACTCGGATATCAGTGTGACGTTGAATACCTATACGCACTTGCAGTTCGACGACGCGAAGGAAGAACTGCTCCGCGTGACGGAGGCCTGAGGCCCGTTGGTAAAGAGCAGATTTTTACCAACGATCTTACCAATATTGCGGGAAAAAACCTGAGAAAATACGGGAAGATATGAGAAGATATCCCGGAAACACTGAGAATCGAGAACAGTGAAAAAGCCCGGAATATCAGGCATTTGAGAAGAAAAACAGGAGTTAAACGGAGAACCAAGAAAATGACAAAAATCCTATTTGTGTGCCACGGGAACATCTGCCGGAGTCCCACGGCGGAGTACATGCTGAAAGACATGGTAAAAAAAGCGGGGCTTGAAAAAGAGTTTGAGATCGCCTCCGCCGCCACGGACCCCGACGAGCTGGGCAACCCGGTCTATCCCCCTTCCCGGCGGCTGCTGGAGCGGCACGGGATCGACTGCTCGGGCAAGCGGGCCCGGCTGTTGACCAAGGCGGACTTTGCCTACTATGACCTGATCATCGGCATGGACGAAGAGAACCTGTACAAGCTGCGCCGCCGCTGCGCGCCGGGTCAGGCGGAGAAGCTGCGCTGCATGATGGACTACGCCGGCAAGCCCGGCCAGCCGGTGGCGGACCCCTGGTATACCCGGGATTTTGATCGGACCTGGCAGGACCTGACCGAGGCCTGCACCGGCCTGCTGGCCCAATTGACAAAAAAATAGGAGCTGTTCAAGCTCCTATTTTTTATTCTTCGTCCTGGCCGATGGCAAACAGCTCATTGGCGATGGCGTCCACCTTCTCCGTCACATCGGTGGGCAAGGGCGGCTCCTCCTCTTCCGGCAGCAGGCCGCAGAGGAAATCCTGCCATTCGGCGTTGATGGCCTCGATGCAGCTCATATGCTGCTGCCGCATCCGGTCATAGCAGGCCTGCACCCGATGCACGGCGTACTCCTGCTGCCGGAGGCTCTTTTCCAAAATCTCCTTCCGGCTGCGCTCCGCGTCCGCTAAGATCTGGGCGGCCCGCTCGTTGGCCTTGGCCACCACCTCCCGGTACACCGTCTGGGCGGAGAGCACCGCGTCGCCGATCTCGAACTTCTTGTCGTTCAGCGCGCCCAGCTGACGGTGCAGCGCCTCATTCTCCGCGTTGAGGGCCTCCGCCTGCTGGCGGATATCCTCAAAAACGGCGTTGACCTTGTTGGCGTTATAATATTTTTTCTTTACGACGTCGATATGGATCGCGTCAAAGTACGCCTGATCGAGAGCCATAGCCGCCTCCGTTGGAACAGATAGTTTTTAATACACAACCGCTTTGCGATCGGTATAATTCAGCCATGTTTTTCGGTTGCCGCGCAAGCGGCGAGAAAAACGGCATAAAATCTATAATAGCCGCCTTGCGGCTATTATACCAGAATCCAGCCGGACAATCAACCGCTTTGCGGAAAAAGCCTGCCTGGAAAAGGCTGCCTGTTTTTCACAGGCCCTCCGGCCACTGGCAGCGGCCCAGGTCCACGTTTCCCTCCGCCGTAAACGGCACGCCCTCCAGCTCCAGCAGGAGGCGATGGCTGTCTTTCCCGGCGGGCTCGAACTGATCGCTGAGGCCGCCGAAACGGTTGACCACCCGGTGGCAGGGCAGGCCCTCCGGAGCGGCATACAGCGCACAGCCCACGATCCGGCTCATGCGGGGATTGCCCAACAGCCGGGCGATCTGCCCATAGGTAGCTACCCGGCCATAGGGGATGCGCCGGACCACCTGGTATATTTTCTCGAAGTTGCCCTCCATACCGTCCCTCCTTCGCCATTATATCCCCGGATTTCGCATATGTAAAGCTTCCGTCCTTGAAAGTCCCCGGTCCGTATGATATAATAGCATATATTCTATTTTCTCGTATTTGAATCTACGAAAAAAGAGGAACAGACTATGAAAAAAGTTGTGATCATCGGCGCAGGCCCCGCAGGGATCACCGCCGGGTACGAGCTGCTGAAAAACCGGGAGGGCGGCGAGCCCTTTGAGGTCGTCCTCTTAGAGGAGTCCCAGGCCATTGGCGGCATTTCCAGGACCGTGGTGCACCACGGCAACCGGATGGACATCGGCGGCCACCGCTTCTTCAGCAAGAGCCAGGATGTGACCGATTGGTGGGATGAAATTCTCCCCGCCCAGGGCGCTCCCGCCCTGGACGACAAAATTCTGGGGCGGGATGTGCCCCTTAAGGCCGGCGGCCCGGACCCGGAGCGGACCGACCGGGTCATGCTCACCCGAAACCGGGTCTCCCGCATCTATTACCGGAAAAAGTTCTTCGACTATCCGGTGAAGATGAACTGGAACACCATCAAAAACATGGGTCTGGTCACCACGGTGGACGCGGGGTGCAGCTATCTGGCCTCCACGGTCCATAAGCTGCCGGAGGACTCGCTGGAGAACTTCTATATCAACCGCTTCGGCCGCAAGCTCTACTCCATGTTCTTTGAGGGCTATACGGAGAAGCTCTGGGGCCGCCATCCCCGGGATATCTCCGCCGACTGGGGCGCCCAGCGGGTGAAGGGCCTGTCCATCGCCGCCATTTTGCTGGATATCCTGCGCAAGGCCCTGCCCCACACCAAGAACGCCCATGTGGAGACCTCTCTGATCGAGGAGTTCCAGTATCCCAAACTGGGTCCGGGGCAGCTGTGGGAGACCGCCGCCCGGGAATTTGAGCGGATGGGCGGCCAGCTGAAAAGGGGCTGCAAGGCGGTGGCCCTGCGCACAGAGGGCAGCCGGGTGACGGAACTGGTCTACGAGGAAGGCGGGGAGCGCAAAAGCCTCCGGGGGGATTATTTCATCTCCTCCATGCCGTTGAAGGATCTGGTGGAAGGGATGGACGGCGTGCCCGGCGAGGTCCGCCGCATCGCCGAAGAGCTGCCCTACCGGGATTTTGTCACCGTGGGCCTCTGCGTCAAAAAGCTGAACCTGAAAAACGAGACCAAGCTGAAAACCCTGCAAAACATCGTACCCGACTGCTGGATCTACGTGCAGGACGCCGGGGTGAAATTAGGCCGCATCCAGATCTTCAACAACTGGTCCCCCTACATGGTGGCCAAGCCCCAGGAGACCGTGTGGCTGGGGCTGGAGTACTTCTGCAAAGAGGGCGACCGGTACTGGAACATGAGCGAGGCCGAGTGGGTGGACTTCGCCGTGGGAGAGCTGGTGAGCATGGGCGTGCTGTCCGGCCGGGAGGACGTGCTGGATTATCACAAGGAGTGCGTTAAGAAGGCCTATCCCGCGTACTTTGACAGCTATTATGAGATCGACCGGCTGATCGCCTGGCTCAACGGCTTTGAAAATCTCTTCTGCGTGGGCCGCAACGGCCAGCACCGGTACAACAACATGGACCACTCCATGATGACCGCCTTTGAGACGGTGAAGAACATCCGCGGCGGCATCGCGGACAAGAGCAACATCTGGAGCGTCAACACCGAAGAGGAATACCATGAGGAAAAATGACGCTCCGGCAGAGGGGGAAAAGGCCGTGAAAATGCCGGCTGTATTGGAAAAGTTCAAACCGCTGTTTTTGTATCTGATCGTGGGCGGCCTGGCCACGGTGGTGGAATGGGGGGCTTTTCGGGTCCTGACCTATTCTCTCCATGTCCAGTACCTGCTGGCCACAGCCATCGCCTTCTTCTTCTCCACCTTTGCCAACTGGGCCTTTGGGCGCCTGCTGGTGTTCAAAAAGGCGGAGGGCCGCTCCCTGCTGCAGGAGATCGGTGCCATCTATCTGACCAGCATCGGCGGGCTGCTGCTGAACCTGGCGATCATGTTCGTCCTGGTGCAGTTTTTCTCCGTGGGAGAGATGCTCTCCAAGATGATCGCCACGGTCCTGGTCTTTGCGTACAACTATCTCATCCGCCAGCGGCTGATCTATAAGAAATAAGATCCCAACTAAAAAGGGGCTAAAAAGGGGCTGTAGCAAAACGGCCCAGAAAAAACAACACCGAGGACTGCAAGAAACAGTACCCCGGTGTTGTTTTT
>CANRHH010000004.1 GCA_947630375.1 uncultured Oscillospiraceae bacterium
CTTCCCATTATACCATAACAAAGTACTCATGAATAGTGCCTTCCACTCTATCCATGGGTACTTTGTCTACAGTCTGAGTGAAGGTTTTCACCTTCACTCTGCTTTTTCTTTTTTGATCTTGGCCTGGGCCTTGGCCAGGAAGCGCTGGTTGTCGATCACGCAGCGCCGGTGGGTCCCCCGGCCGATGAGCTCTTCCCCGGCCCGGGCCTCCACCCGGAAATCCAGCATCCGGCCCTCCACAGCCGTCAGCTCGGTCTCGGCGCAGACCTGCATCCCGATGGGCGTAGGCGCCAGATGTTCGATATGCAGGCTGACCCCCACCGTGCCCTGACCGGGCTCTAAAAAGGGCTGCACCGAGTCCCTCGCCGCTTTTTCCATGAGAGCGGCCATCGCCGGGGTGGCAAAGACCTCCAGCGCGCCGCTGGCCATGGCGGCGGCGGTGTTGGCGGCGGTGACTTCCACCCAGGCAGAGCCCTTAAGCCCCGGTTTTAGCGGCATGTTCAGCGATTGCCTCCTTCAGCACCTCGCCGATCAGGGTGATGCCCTTCACGATCCGGTCATCCGGCTGGTTGGAGTAGTTCAGGCGGAAGCAGGAGTTGTTGCCCCCGTTGGGGAAGAAGCCGGAGCCGGGCACAAAGGCCACGTTTTTCTCCAGGGCCTTGGCCGCCAGCTCCCGGGTGTTGATGTAATCCGGCATCTCCACCCAGGTGAAGAGGCCGCCGTCCGGGTCGGTAAACTTGGCCTCGGGCGGGAAGGTCTTGCGCATGGTGTCGATCATCAGCTCACAGCGGTGCTTATACACGGCCTTGATCTTCTCCACGTGCTCATCCACGTCGAACATCTCCAGGTACTTGGACACGACCATGGCCGTGATGGTGGCGGTCTGGAGCACGGCGGCCTGGGCGATCAGGTTCAGCTTGGTGATGAACTCCTCGTTGGCGCAGATCCAGCCCAGCCGGTAGCCGGGGGCCAGGATCTTGGAGAAGGTGCCCATGTAGATGATGAGGCCCTCCGGGTCCATGCTCTTGAGGGCGGGCTGATACTCGCCCTTGAAACGCAGGTCGCCATAGGGATTGTCTTCGATGGCGGGGACCTGGTACTTCTTCAGGATCTCCATAAACTGCTTGCGGCGCTCCAAAGGCCAGGTGCGGCCGCTGGGGTTCTGGAAATCGGGGATGACATAGATGAGCTTCACGTTCTCGGTGGTGGCCAGGATCCGGTCCAGTTCCTCCATCACCAGGCCGTTTTCATCGGTGGGGACCTCCACAAAACGGGGCTGGTAGGGCTCTAAGGCGTTGATGGCGCCCAAATAGGAGGGGCTCTCCATGATCACCACATCGCCGGGGTTGAGAAGCATCTTGCCGCAGAAGTCCAGCCCCTGCTGGCTGCCGGCGGTGAGCATAATGTTGTCCGGGTCGGTGTGGATCTCGTTTTTCTTCGCCAGGCGCTGGGCGATCTGGGCGCGCAGAGGGGCCCAGCCCTCGGTCTGGCCGTACTGGAGAGCGGTGGTGCCGGCCTCGTCCATCACGGCGATGGTGGCGGCCTTCAGCTCTTCCACGGGGAACAGCTCCGGCGCGGGCAGGCCACCGGCAAAGGAGATGACCTCCGGCCTGGCGGTGAGCTTCAGCAGGTCACGTATATCGGAGGCCTTTAAGCGGCTCATTCTTTCTGCATACTGCATAAAATCTTCCTCCCATTGTATGTATTCAGGTGCATGTGATCTCACATATACCCGTTATATCACAAAACTTTTTCCATGTAAAGCGCAAAATAGCCCGGCCGGGCACTTTTTCCGCCCGCCGGGCGCACTTGCCAGGAAAGGCCGGGCCGGTGTATAATGGAGCCGGTTTTGAAAAAGGATAATACGGATCCTATAAAAACGGGAGGGCGTTTATGAGCAACAGCCTGATCCATGAAAAATCCCCCTATCTGCTCCAGCACGCGGAAAACCCGGTGGACTGGATGCCCTGGGGCCCGGCGGCCTTTGCGCGGGCGGAGCGGGAGGACAAGCCGGTGTTTTTGAGCATCGGGTACTCCACCTGTCACTGGTGCCACGTGATGGCCCGGGAGTCCTTTGAAAACGAGCGGGTGGCGCAGGTGCTGAACCGGAGCTATGTGTGCGTGAAGGTGGACCGGGAGGAGCGGCCGGATGTGGACGCGGTATATATGGAGGTCTGCACCGCTCTTACCGGCAGCGGCGGCTGGCCCCTGACCCTGCTGCTGACGCCGCAAAAGCGCCCCTTCTTCGCCGCCACCTATCTCCCCCGGGAGGACAGCCCCGGCCGCCTGGGCCTGCTGACCCTGCTGCGGGTGATCGCCGCCAAATGGCGGCAGGACCGGGAGGAGCTGCTTGCCGCCGGGGAGGAGATCAGCGCCGCCCTCGCCCGGCCCCGGAGCTTGGGGGACGCCGCGCCGGACAGCGCCTTTCTGCGAAAGGCCCTCTCCCAGCTGGGGGACTCCTTTGACGGAGAGTACGGCGGCTTTGGCCGTGCGCCCAAATTTCCCGCGGCCCACAATCTGCTCTTCCTGCTGCGCGCCGCCGCCCTCACCGGGGAGAAAGAGCCCCGGCACATGGCGGAGAGGACCTTGCAGCAGATGTTCCGGGGCGGCCTCTTTGACCACTTCGGCGGCGGCTTCTCCCGGTACTCCACAGACCGGGAATGGCTGATCCCCCATTTTGAAAAGACGCTCTATGACAACGCCCTGCTGGCCTATACCTACGCCGAGGCCTGGCAGGAGGGGCATCTGCCTCTGTACCGCCAGGTGGCGGAGGCCACGCTGGACTACTGCCTGCGGGAGCTCCAGGGGCCGGACGGGGGCTTTTACAGCGGCCAGGACGCGGACAGCGGCGGCGCCGAGGGGGCCTACTATCTGCTGACGCCCGGCGAGCTGGAGCAGGTGCTGGGGCCGGAGGACGGGCGGCACTTTGCCGAGTGCTATGACATCACCCCCGAGGGCAACTTCGGCCGCAGCGGGAAAAGCGTGCCCAATCTGCTGCTGAACCAGCGCTGGAATCTGCTGCCCGAGGGCTATGACGATTTCCGGGAGAAGCTCCGGCTCTACCGGCAGGAGCGGCTGCCCCTGAGGACCGACACCAAGATCCTCACCGGCTGGAACGGGCTGATGCTCATGGCCCTGGCCAAGGCGGCCTGGGTCTTCTCCGACCCCCGCTATCTGGACCGGGCCCAAAGCCTGGCGGCCTTTTTGCGCCGGCGGGCCTTTGCCGGGCCGGGGCTGGAGGCCCTGCGCTCCTGCATCTACACCGGCGAGAGCCGGTTCCGGGCCCGGCTGGAGGACTACGCTTTTTATGCTTTGGGCCTGCTGGAGCTGTACCGGGCGGACTTTGACGAAGAGCACCTGGCCCTGGCCGCGGCTCTGGCGGAGGAGATCCGCCGGCGCTTCGGGGCCCGGGAGGGCGGCTATTATATGACCGCCCAGGGGGAAGAGGAACTGCTCAAGCGGCCTATGGAGATCTATGACGGGGCCCTGCCCTCCTCCAACGGCGCCTGCGCCGTGCTCTTTGACGCGCTGGCCCGGCTCACCGGGGAGGAGAGCTGGCGGCAGGCCGTCCGGGAGCAGCTGAGCTTTCTCTGCCGGGCCGGGGAGAGCTACCCGGCGGGGCACGCCTTCGGCCTCATCGCCCTGCTGAGCGCCCTCTATCCCACCCGGGAGCTGGTCTGCGCGGCGGCGGGGGAGGCGCTGCCCCAGGCCCTGAAGACCGTCCTGGCCCGGTACGCCCCGGAGCTGAGCGTGCTGGTGAAAAAGCCCGGCGGCAGCCCGGTGCTGGACCGGCTGGCCCCCTATACCCGGTCTATGGGCCCCATAGAGGGCAAAAGCGCCTTTTATGTCTGCTCCGGCGGAAGCTGCGGCCTGCCCTTTGCGGTGGAATGAACCATACCCAAACAAAAACACCCTGAAATGGACCATTTCAGGGTGCTTTTGTTTGAATGTAAGGGGCTGGCGTCAAGCCTCCAAAAGGCCGTTTTCCGCCCCGATCAGCTGCCGGACCAGGGCCTCGCCGCCTTTGGTAAAGCCCTCCGGCTTGAGCAGGACGCCGCCCTTTTCGTCGGTGAACAGGATCAGCAGATGCCGGGTGTGCCGGATCTGCACGATCTGTTCATAGGACAGCTCCGTGTGGACCCCGGGACCCTCGATCTCCAGGTGGTCCGCGTAAAAGCGGGTGATCCGCTCCGGCTCTGCGCCGCCCTTTTTGACCAGGACCTTGTACGCCGTCTTGGCGCTGCTGCGGGGGAACAGGACCAGCAGCCAGAGGGCCACAAAGCCCAGGATCAGCAGCTCCATCACCACGGAGAAGATCCCCATCCCCAGCAGCAGGGAGGTCCCGATCAGGGCTGCTACCACGAGCAGCATCAGCAGGCCCAGCTTCTTGGCGACCGCCCGGAAGTTGTCCCTGGACAGGGCCAGGCGGGCCTCCACAAATTCCGCCTTTGAGATCACAAAGCGGTTTTCGGCCAGAATCTCCATGGTCCGCTCCTTCAGCCTTCCGCGCTCCGGCAGAGGGCCTCCGCCTGCTCCCGCTCCGGCATAGACCGGATGGCGCCCTTCTTGGTGGTGACCAGATAGGCCGCGGCGTTGGCGAAGCGGAGCATCCCGGCGATCTGCTCCTCGGTCAGGTCCTCGATGCCGTTTTCAAGCACGTAGTTCAGCACGCAGGCGCAGAAGGTGTCCCCCGCGCCGGTGGTCTCGATGGTCCCACCCAGGGTGAAGCCGGGGACATGCACGCTCAGGCCCTTATAGAAGCCAAAACTGCCGTCCGGGCCCGCCGTCACGTTGAACACCTGGATCTGGGGGTACTTCTCCCGCAGGATCGCCGCGCCCTTGTAAAAATCGGTCTCGCCGGTCATGAACTCCAGCTCGTTGTCGGCGATCTTTAAAATGTCGCACTGGGACAGGCCCCATTCGATCTGCTCCCGGGCCTCTTGTAAGCTGCTCCACAGGGGCGGGCGCAGGTTGGGGTCAAAGGAGATCAGCGCCCCGCCGGCCTTGGCGCAGGCCACGGCCTTTTTGGTGGCCTGCCGCACGCCCTCATGGGTCATGGAGAGGGTGCCGAAGTGGAAGATGCGGGCCGCGCCGATGGCGTCCAGAGGCAGCTCCTCTTCCCGCAGTAGCATGTCCGCTCCCGGGTCCCGGTAAAAGGAGAAATCCCGGTCCCCGTTGGGGAAGGTCTCCACAAAGGCCAGGGTGGTGTGGGCCTTGGGGTCCAGCAGCAGATAGTCCGTGCCGATGCCGGCCTCCTGCACCACCGCGCGCAGGCGGCGGCCGAACAGATCGTCCCCCACCTTGCCCACGAAGGCGCAGCGCTTGCCCAGCTTGCGCAGCATGGCCAGCACGTTGCAGGGGGCGCCGCCGGGGTTGGCCTCTAAGAGCGGGTTGCCCTGCTCACTCGTTCCGTTCTGGGTGAAGTCTATGAGCAGCTCGCCCAGCGCTACCACATCCCATTTTTCAGCCATTGGCGGCCTCCTCTCCCCGGTCCAGATCCAGGTCGTATTTTTCGATGTCCATGAGCACGTCCCCGTCGGAGATGAACTTGATGCCGTCCACAGACGGGTCGGTGGGCACGGTGGCGGTGACGGTCTGCTCGCCGTCGTTGATAAAGATCTCCGCGCTGAAGCGGTCCAGGATCATGCGGAAGCTCAGCACGCCGCCCGTCTTGGGCACCAGGCAGCGGCGCTGGTGGATGATGGCCCGCCGGGAGCCGGAGAATTTCCGGTCGATCTTCAGGATGGACTCATAGGGCCGGAAGCTGATGCCCGTGTGGTACTTCTCGTTCTGGCCGAACCAGACGGCGAACTTTTTGTAGATATTGTCCTTATCGCCCGGGCGCAGACGGACGGTCAAGTCCACCTGCCGGCCCCGGATGCCCTCTAAGACCTTTTCCCCGGATACGCGCACGTTCTCGTAGTGCACATAGCCGCTGCGCAGGGCGTCCAGCTCCCGGATGGGCCACTGGTACAGCCGGCCGTTGCGGATGCTCAGCTCCCGGGGAATGGTCATCTGGCCGAACCAGGTGGCCTTCAGGGAGGCGATGGCCAGGGTGTCCCAGTTCTGCATCCAGCCGATCATCACCCGCCGGCCGTCGGGGGTCAGCACGGTCTGGGGGGCGTAGAAGTCGATGCCGTAATCCAGGGCCTGGTTGTGCTCCTCCACGAAGCGCATCTGCTCCCGGTCCAGGGTCCCGATAAAGCCCACGGTGCCGTTGCCGTTGTGGTACTCAAAGCCCGCCGGCTCCATGTCCTGGGGGCTCACCAACAGCACGTGCTTTCCGTCCAGCTCGAAGAAGTCCGGGCACTCCCACATCAAGCCGATGCGGTTTTTGTTCTCGGCCAGGACGCTCTCCAGCTGCCAGTGGAAGCCGTCCGGGCTGGCATACAGGAGGATCTGGCCGCTGCCGTCCGCGGGGCGGTTGCCGACCACGCAGCGGTAGCTGCCGTCCGGCTCCTTCCAGGCTTTGGGATCCCGGAAGTCATAGATGCTGCCGCCGTTGGGCAGATTGTCGGGGCGGATCACCGGGTTGCCGGGATATTTCTGATAGTCGCGCCCGTCCCCTACGGCCACACACTGGTTCTGGAAATCCTGGTGCGTCCCGTCCGGATGCAGCGCGCCGGAGGACACGCCGGTGTACAGCAGCAGCTGCCGGCCGTCGTCCAGCTCCACCGCGCTGCCGGAGAAGCAGCCGGCGCCGTCGATGGGGGTATCCGGCGCCAGGGCGGCGGGGAGATACTGCCAGTGGAGCAGATCGTCGCTGACCGCGTGTCCCCAGTGCATGGGGCCCCATTTGCAGGAATAGGGATAATACTGGTAAAAGAGATGATACTGCCCCTTGTAATACGAGAAACCGTTGGGGTCATTCATCCAGCCTGTCCGGGGGGACAGGTGAAAAGCCGGCCGGGTGGAGGCGGGGATGGTCTGTTCCAAGATCTCCTCATGCCGCCGCGCTTCAAATAATGTATTGCTGGTCACAGGGTCCTCCATAAAAGTGTGAAATGTTTTCCAAGATGGCTTTCTTACCTTACTACATTTCTTTTGAAATTGCTACCCCTGTTTTAAAATTTCCCTCTCTCTCAAAATCCCCGCCCCAGAGGGGCGGGGATTCGATATCGCGTGGATGATTTATTTACAGGTCACTGCTGGTTGGCCAGGTAGGTGTCATAGTTGCGCTGGTAGATCTCGATCAGCTTCTGCAGGCCGTAATCGTCCAGCTTGGCAACGTAGGCGTCCCAGTCGGCATCGGTAAAGCCGTCTTTGATCCACTGGGCCTTGGTGGTGTTGACATAGGTGCCCAGGTCGGCCAGGATGTTGGAGACCTCGGTGTTGTCCTCGTCGGTCATGAACATTCTGGGCAGGCAGTACTTGGTGTGCACGGCGGGCGCATAGATATCGGCGATCCACTCCAGACGCTCACGGGCATCGGGCGGGACGGTGACGTACACGTCATAGTACTCGTTGAGGATGGCAAGCGGGCCGCCGACCATCTCGGCCTGACGGACCTCCACGGGAGAGGGGACATCCTCCAAGGAGTTGTGGACCAGCATCTGGCCGCCCTGGCCGTTGTCCTCAAGACCCTTGAAGATATCGAAATCGTCGTCTTCACCGTAGGTGCCCCAGTTGTTCTGAGGGCTCTGGAGAGGAGCGTACATCTGGTCCAGCCAGGCGCAGATGAGGGCGGGGTTCTTGGCGTTGGCGGTGACCACGCAGCGGCCGCGGTCATAACCGGAAATGTCAGAAGCGGTGGCAGGGGTGATGTTGACCTTGCCGTCCTTCTCCAGCGGGGGCAGGGGAACGAAGCCGGTCATGGTGGCCACGTCCTGATAGTTCCAGCTGAAGCAGACGCCGTAACGGCCGCTCTTGCCCTTGGACATGTAGGTGGCCCACTCCTGAGTGAAGGCTTCGGGGTCAATGAGGCCTTCCTCATTCAGGTGGCGCAGCCACTGAGTGCCTTCCTTGAAGCCCTCCGTGGTGGCGGTGCAGATGATCTTGCCCTCGTCGCTCACGGCCAGGTGCAGACCCTTGTCCGGATCGCCGTAGCCTTCGCCGAAGCTGTTGATCAGACGGTAGGGGTCCTCGTTGCCGCTGCCGAAGATGCAGGCGATGGGGATAATGGAGCCTTCGATGTTGAAGTGCTTCTGGATCTCGGAGGCGTTGTCGCGGAACGCAATGACGCAGGCCTCAAAGTCTTCCACGGTGGTGGGCACTTCCAGGCCCAGGAAGTCCAGCCAATCCTTGTTGATAAAGGGCATGTCGCCCAGGAGCTGGATGGCGGTGGTGCCGCTGCCCAGCTGCTCGATCCAGGGCAGGCTGTAGATGTGGCCGTCAGGGGCGGTGGTCAGGGCGCGGTACTCGGGGTACTTGTCGAACACGCCCTTCAGGTTGGGCATATAGGCGTCGATATACTGCTCCAGGGGGATGATGGCGCCCTGGGAGCTGTACTTGAGCAGGTCAGCATCGGAGAAGCCGGCGTTGAACAGAAATTCCGGCAGGGTGGAAGCGGTGGACATCTCCAGCTGCTTCTTGTCGCCCCACTGGTCGCCCTGGATGGAGCGCCACTCCACATGGACGTTGGTCTGCTCCTCCAGACGCTTGAAGATGGTGCGGTTGTTGGGCTCGGACTCGGAGCCGGCGTCGAAAGTGGTCAGACCCTTGATGGTCGCCGTCTCCGCCAGGGGGAACTTCAGAGACTCGGGGTCCACTTCCTGGAACTCACCGGCGTTGCCCAGCGAGCCGGAACCGCCGCAGGCAGTCATCAGGCCCGCGGTCATCGCCAAGACCATGACCAGAGCCAGCAGCTTCGTCATTTTGCGCATACGTGTTTTCTCCTTTTCATTTTTGTTATGGGATATCTCGTGCGGGCCGCTGCCCGCGGGAATACAGGAGGTCTATCAGCCCTTCACGGCGCCGGCCATCAGGCCGCCGCTGAAGTAACGCTGGAAGAAGGGGTACATGATCAGCAGAGGTACGCTGGAGATGATGATGGTGGAGTACTTCAGCAGCTCGGCCAGACGGGCGCGCTCGGCGGCGGACTGCATATCCGCGATCATGCCGGACTCGGGCTGGCTCTGGATCAGGATGGCGCGCAGGACCAGCTGCAGGGGCTGCTTGGAGGCGCTGTTCAGATAGATCATGGCGTCAAAGTAGCTGTTCCACATACCCACGAAGCACCACATGGCGATGGTGGCGATGATGGGGGTGCAGACGGGCAGCAGGATCTGGAAGAAGTAAGTCATCTCGTTGGCGCCGTCGATGGAGGCGGCCTCCTCCAGATCCCGGGGGATGCCCTGGTAGTAGGTACGGGCCACGATCATGTTCCACACGCTGAAGGCGCCGGGCACGATGATGGCCCAGATGGTGTCCAGCATGTGCAGGTTGCTGATCAGCAAGTAGGTGGGGATCAGGCCGCCGCCGAAGAACATGGTGATCATGAAGATCAGGTTGAAGAAGCCCTTGCCCTTGAAGTCCGCCCGGGACATGGGGTAGGCGGCCAGCAGGGTGACGATCACGGAGAGAATGGTGGAGGTGACGGAGTAGAGCAGGGCGTTGCCGAAGCCGACCCAGATCTGGGAGTTCTGCAGGACGCGCTGGTACGCGGTCACGGTCCACTTGCTGAAGTCAAAGGTCAGGCCCTGGTTCTGCAGGGTGATGGGGTCAACGAAGGAGGCCAGGATGATATAGACCATAGGGACGATGATGGCCACCATAAACAGGGCCAGGATGACATAGCAGATGACCAGCAGGACCTTGTCACCCGCAGGCTGGCGGGCAAACTCGCTCTTTTTCTTGGTTTTCACAGCTTCCATTGTTCAGCTCCCCCTCTCTTAATAGATGCCCTTGCCGTCGTTGATCTTCTTGGCAAGAGAGTTCATGGAGATCAGCAGGATAACGTTGATGACGGTGTTGAACAGGCCCACAGCGGTGGAAAAGCCGTAGTCGCCGTCGATCAGGCCCTTCTTGTACACGTAGGTGGAGATGATTTCGGAAGAGGCCATGTTCAGGTCGGTCTGGAGGGCGTAAGCCTTTTCAAAGCCGACAGACATGATGTTGCCCACCTGCATGATGAACTGGATCATGACGGTGTCCTTGATGGCGGGCCACTCGACCACCTGGATCTGCTGGATGATGTTGGCGCCGTCGATAACGGCCGCTTCCTTCAGTTCCTTGCTGGCGTTGGACAGGGCCGCGGTGTAGATGATGGAGCCCCAGCCTGCGCCCTGCCAGATACCGGAGGCAATGTAGATGGTCCGGAAGGCTTCAGGCATCGTCATCAGGTTCCAGTTGGTGCCCAGGAGCATGTTGATCATGCCGGTGGGAGAGAGCAGGATACGCACGATACCGCAGAGCACGATGACAGAGATGAAGTTGGGCATATACAGCACCAGCTGGATCTTCTGTTTGATGGAGGAGCTGAGGATGCGGTTGAGGAGGAAGGCCAGCAGGATGGGCGCCGGGAAGCCCCACAACAGGCCGTATACGCTCAGCTTCAGGGTGTTCATCAGGTAGCTCAGGAAGTCCGGGGACGACAGGAAACGGGTGAAATGCTGGAATCCGACCCATTGACTGCCCAAGATCCCACGGAAGGGGTTGTAGTTCTGGAAGGCGATCAGAACGCCGCCCATCGGTATGTAACGGAAGATGATCGTCAGCGCAAAGGCTGGCAGCATGAACAGCACATAAAGCTGCCAATGTTGACGCAAATACACCAGCGTGTAGTGCATCTTGCTGTTCACATCTTTTTCTTTTTTTGCAGCGACTGCCGCAGGTCTGCTCATAGTATTCCTCCTTTTTAATCCCCTGAGAATTGAAAACTTCATCTGTTGCGTGCGGAGTATTTTGCAGAAATTTTCGAACGTAATTTTACTATTTTGTGAAAAGGAAGTCAATATAATTATTTACATTTGCACGTTATTTCGATGCTTTGCACAGATTTGACCCTGTGTTTTTGGTAGTTTTGAAGAAAATCCTTCCGGACAAGGGGTGAAAAAATCCAGATGCTTCCAATTTTATGCCCAATACAGAGCGTATAATATGCACAAAATGGCAAATTTGCACATAAAACAGAGGTAAAAACTTACATTTGCACCATACCGGGTCACGCCGCAAAAAATGACAGAGATTTGACAGCTGCCGCACCCTTATGATACTATAATAACACCATGACGCTGTGCCGGCAGAAGGAGCAAAACGCATGAAAAAAGTTACCATTCAGGACATTGCGGACTCTCTGGGCCTTTCCAGGAACACCGTGTCCAAGGCCATCAACAACAGCGGCGGCCTGGCGGACGCCACCCGGGAGAGGATCCTGCAAAAGGCGGTGGAGATGGGGTACAAGCAGTTCTCCTATGTGGCGGCCCACTCCGCGCTCTTCCCCGGCGGGCCGGACCCTGAGGAGCACGGGGAGATCGCCCTGCTCACGACCCACAATCTGCTCCGCTGGACCAACCATTTTGCCGTGCCCACGGTGGACCGGCTCAAGGTGGAGCTGGCCCAATTGGGCTACGCGCTGACCTTATACAGGGTGGAGCAGGAGGACATGCGCCGCCGGAGCCTTCCGGCCGCCTTTGACAGGGAAAAGGCCGCTGGGATCGTCTGCATCGAGATCTTTGATCTGGACTACGCCAGGGAGATCTGCGGCCTGGGCCTGCCCACCCTCTTTATCGACGGGCCCCACAAGGGCAGGGGCGAGCCGCTGCCGGCGGATCAGTTATATATGGAGAATGTCAGCGGCATTACGCTGCTGGTGAACGACATGCTTGCCGGAGGCAGGCGAAAGATCGGTTTTATCGGCGACTATGAGCACTGCCAGTCCTTTTTTGAGCGGTATATGGCCTTTCGCGGCGCCATGCTGCTCGCCGGAGCGCCGGTGGACGAGAGATTTATCATAAAGCGCAACGAGGGGACCGGCCCGGCGCTCGCCGCGCTGGACGAGCTGCCGGAGCTGTTCATCTGCGCCAATGACTTTGTCGCGGCCGACGTTCTGCAGGCGCTCGGCAAGCTGGGGATATCCGTCCCGGGGGACGTGCTGCTCAGCGGCTTTGACGATTCCCCGGAATCCCGCATCATGACCCCGGCGCTGACCACGGTCCATATCCATACCCAGATCATGGCTTATACCGCCGCGGACCTGCTGATCAGCCGCATCGAGGAGCCGGAGCTGGATTACCGGACGGTCTATACCCAGGCGGATCTGATCTACCGGGACTCCACCAAGTTTTAAGGGGGTTTCAGGATGAATTTTCTCTCCTATGACAGCAAATTCGGCCAGTTTTTCACCAAATTCTTTGAGGGCTGCTATCTGAACCTGCTCTGGTTTATCTGCTCTCTCCCCATCTTTACTTTAGGCGCCGCCAGCACGGCGCTGTACTACGTGACGCTGAAGGTGGCCCGGGGGGAGGAGAGCTCCTCCATCACGAGGATGTTTTTCCGCTCCTTTAAGGAAAATTTCCGGCAGGCCACGGTGCTGTGGCTGATCCTGCTGGCCGTGGGGCTGCTGCTGGCCGGGGACGGCTATGTCCTCTACCATCTGCGGGCCTCGGCCGCCGGGGCCCTGGCGGTGTTCTGGACCCTGATGCTGGCCTTGCTCATCGTGGCGGCCATCGCTTATGTCATCGTGCTCTTCTATGTCTTTCCCCTGGTGGCCAGCGTCTCCAACACCAACTTCGCCATGCTGAAGTTCTCCCTGCTCATCGGCCTGCGCTATCTGTTCTGCACGATTTTGATCTTCGGCGTCTACTTTGCCATGCTGGTGGTCATTGTCCGGCTTTTCAGCCCCGCCGTGATCTTCGGCCAGGGGATGTGCGCCATGATCATCTCCCATTTCCTGTACCGGATCATCGACCAGTGCTCCTATGAGCCGGAGGAGGCCGAAGAGGGCGGTGACGGCACATGAAGCTGTCCCCCCAGGAAAAAGCCGAGCACCGGGCCGCTTTCCGGCAGATGACGCCGGCCAAGAAGCTGGACCATATCTTTACCTATTATAAGATCCCCATCGCCGTCGCCCTGTTTCTGCTGATTTTTGTAGGCGACATGGTGTACCGGCAGGTGACAAGGAAGGAGCCGCTGGTGTACCTGGCCATTACCAATATCTCCGTGGGGGAGGAGCTGGAAACGGCCCTGACGGAGGGCTTTGTCGCCTATACCGGGGCCGCGCCGAAAAAGAACGAGGTCCCGGTCTACCGGCAGCTCTATCTGTCCCGGGACCCCGGCTCGGAGAACCATCAGTACGCCTATGCCTCCCGGCTGAAGCTGATGGCCTCCATCCAGGCCCAGGAGTTGGACCTGGTGCTGATGAACCGGGAGTCTTACGATTACCTCTCCCAGGAAGGGTATCTGTACGATCTCCCCTCCGTTCTGCCCCAGGACGGCGCCCTGTCCCGGCGGCTGGAGCCCTATCTGCGGGAGAACACCGTCATTTTGGAGGACAATTCCATTGAGTATAATCTCAACGAGGCGGAGACCTACGAGGCCGTCACCGCCCAGGCGGTAAACGGCGTGGAGGTCTCCTCCCTGCCCCTGTTCCGGGACGCCGGCTTTTCCGACGCCGTCTATTTAGGCGTTATCGGCAACAGCCCCTGCCTCCCCGCGGTGTTCAGCTACCTGGAATACCTGCTCGGCGCATAGGCGGCGGGAGGCCCCGTATAAAGAACCGGGATCAAAATGACAACGCCCTGCCTTTCGGCAGGGCGTTGTCATAGCGTTGTCCACATTTTCGCGGCAAATGGAAAGGCATGGCCCGGGCAGAAAACAGCAGCCCGCGTTTTTTCAAAATCATTTTTTTGGGGTCTTCTCAAAATCGGTCAACGGAACTACAATTACTTCGACCGGACGGTCAACGGAGGTGGACCATGAACGAGAAATTCTTTTCCCTGCCGCAGGACAGGCAGCAAGCGATCCTCAATGCGGGGTTTCGTGTATTCTCTCAAAATTCTTATAAAAACAGCCCTATGAGCGAGATAGCGGCAGAGGCGGGGATCAGCAAATCGTTGCTTTTTCACTACTTCAGAAACAAAAAGGAGCTGTATCTCTTCCTGTGGGACAAATGCGCCGAGATGACCATCGAGATCCTGACCCGGTATGGGTGCTACGGGCAGGAGGAACTTTTCGCGTGTATGGAGCGGGGGATGAGGGCAAAAATGGAGATTATCCGCCAGTTTCCCAATATGGCCAATTTTACAATCCGGGCCTTTTATGAAAAGGACACAGAGATCAGCGCTGCCGTTCAGGAGAGCTATCACAAATATTTCAACCTGAAAGCGGACGGAACGCGCATGAACCTGGACCCGGCGCAGTTTATCCCAGGTCTGGATATTCCCATGATGTATCAGGAGATGTATTGGGCCTCTGAGGGATACCTCTGGGAGATGGTACAGCGCGGGGATGTGGATATGGAAAAGATGGAACGGGACTTTACCGGGCTCATAGCGTTTTGGAAGAGTATCTATCTTAGAAAGCAGGAAACGCCATGAACGCCATTCAAATCCATGATCTGACGAAATATTATGGAAAGACCCGGGGCGTTGAACATATCGACCTGACGGTCCAGCCGGGGGATTTCTATGGCTTCATCGGGCCCAACGGCGCGGGCAAATCCACCACGATCCGCATATTGCTGGGTCTGATCCGTCCCAGCGGAGGCGGAGCGCAAATTTTTGGGCTGGACACGGGAAAGGAACGGGAAAAGATCCTGGGCCGGGTGGGGTACTTGCCCTCGGAGGTCTCCTTCTATCCGGGGATGCGGGTAAAGGAACTACTGAAACTGTCCGCCGATCTGCACCGGCGCGACTGCGGGAAAAGGAGCGAGCTTTTATGCGAGCGGCTGCAGCTTGACACGACGCGAAAGGCAGAGGAGCTTTCTCTTGGAAACCGCAAGAAGACCGCCATTGTATGCGCCTTGCAGCATGAGCCGGAGCTGCTCATTTTTGACGAACCGACGAGCGGACTTGACCCGCTGATGCAGAAAGAGCTCTTCGAGATCCTTAGGGAGAGAAACAAAGAAGGAGCGACCGTCTTTCTGTCAAGCCATATACTGACCGAGATCCAACATAACTGTACGGATGCCGCCATGATCAAGGATGGAGCGATCCTTGCCAGCGGCCCAGTGGCGGAGCTTTCAAGAACGGGAACCAAACGGATCCGCGTCCGCGGGTCTGTTGACTGCGGCTCTCTTGCCGGCGTGAAAGACCTGCACGGTACGCCGAAGGGCGTTGATTTTCTTTACAGCGGGGATATGAACGCGCTGCTGCAGACGCTCTCAAAGGGGGACATTCAGGACATCACCGTCACGGAACCGGATCTGGAGGAGGTCTTTCTCCACTATTTTGAGCGAGGCGATGCGATATGACCATTATAAAGCAGGAACTCCGGCAGGGAAAAGCGTCCCTCCTGATATGGACAGCGGCCATCGGGTTTTT
Source organism: uncultured Oscillospiraceae bacterium (assembly GCA_947630375.1). GTDB lineage: Bacteria > Bacillota > Clostridia > Oscillospirales > Oscillospiraceae > Limivicinus. The sequence continues at coordinate 15,420 of CANRHH010000004.1, forward strand.
ACTCATGATCTGTATCTTTATATTCCCTGAGATCCGTGGAGATATGGATGCCATGGGGGAATTGTTTGCCTCTATGGGCAGCTTTACGGCCGCTTTCAGCATGGACCGATTGAACATCGGAACGATGATCGGTTTTTACTCCATCGAGTGCGGGAACATTCTCGGGCTTGGCGGCGCATTCTTCGCCGCGTTTGCAGGGGTGTCTATCCTTTCAAAAGAGGAAAAAGATAAAACAGCGGAGTTTCTGCTGACCCATCCCGTCTCAAGAGCGCGTGTTGTCACAGAAAAACTGGCGGCATTGCTGATGGAGATCACAGCGATGAATCTGACGATCCTTGCTCTCTCTCTGCTGTCGATGCGGCTGATCGGAGAGAGCATTCCCTGGAAAGAAGTCATGCTGCTGCATGGGGCCTATTTTCTGCTGCAACTTGAACTTGCAGGGGTTTGCTTTGGAATATCCGCCTTCCTGCGCCGCAGCGGCGCCGGGATCGGGTTAGGGTTGGCGGCCATGCTGTACTTCCTGAATCTGATCGCCAACATGACAGATCACACGAAGTTTTTGAAATGCATCACCCCCTTTGGCTATTGCGAGGGCGCGGATATCCTTGACAAAGGGAGGCTGCATACAGGATATATCGCAGTCGGGATGCTGTTTGCCTGTCTTGGCATTGCGGCCGCATATTGGGAATATGCCAGAAAGGACATGCATTGATCTGCTCCCAGGTCCCCATGAAAGCCATATCATCAGATAGATCTTTGCATGGGGCGAGTTTGAGAGGGGATGGGCTTCCCCTCTCAACAAATTGAGCGAAGCGGCGGCACCAGGAACGGCCGCCCGAGAGGGCGGCCGTTCCTGGTGCAGTTGAGCAATCCAAATCCGAACCGGTTTTCTGTTCTGCCAGAGCCGCGTTGAGCCCGGCAAAGGTGACGGTCGTTGTGCCGTTCTTTTCGGCAAAGGCGGTACACTCTCTGGTCTGGCCCTCGATGCTCTCCTCCCGCTGGTTGTCGGAGGAATAGCGGGCATAGAGTACGGCGGTCATGATTCATCACCGTCCTCTGCAACACTCTCGATCAGTCCCGTGACAACAGTGTTGAGCTGCGCGGCATTGGAGCTGGTGATGACCGGGCGGCCCGTGCGGGCCTCGATGCTCCGCCGTGCGTTTCCGGCCACTTCTCCCCCTGCCTGGGCAACGACTATGTTCTCTTCCAGGCCCTGCGGATTCTCCACCTTCGTCAGCTCTGTCGTTGTGGCTTCTGCCAGCATATTCAAAGCCAGCTCCAGCGTGCTCATGTTGTCCCGCAGATTTTGCTTTTTCAGTCCCTTTAGCCGTTTATACTGCCTCGTACTCATTCCGGACCAGGCGCGGGTCACTTCATCTGTGAGGATCGCGTATTCCCGGCCTTCCTCTACGCCGTGTTCTTTCCAAGCGTCGGTCAGTTCCTTGCGGGCCTGGATCGTGCGGATGCGCTGATTGATCCACTCCGCAGAATAGCCGAGCTGCGCGTAAGTGTTCAAGGCTCTGTCAATAGAGAGCTCCGGGTCGATGGTCTCCTCGACCCTCTCTTTTCCGACCTGGGCCAGCCACAGCTTGAAAGGCTCCGCTTTGGGAGAGGGAATGGCCTGAATGATGCGAAAGATCCCCGCTGTATCCGCCACGTCCGTCTTATACCGCTTCCCGTCGGCAGAGAGCATCCGCAGTTGACTACAAAGTGTAGGCAACTGACTTCCCTCTTTTTTCATGCGGGTCTTCAAAACGCTCCAATACTTTGCGGCATGGCGGATGTCCGGTTGATCTGTCAGGACGCGCACCACGTCCACAACGGAGAAATACCATTCCTCGTTTTCCTCATCCCAGGCAGTCCGAATGGGTTTGTCTTCATAAAGCTGAAGCTGATCTTCTCTCATTTTGTCTCGTCCTCCAGCATCTGCACCAGCGTTTTCTTCAGCCGCTTGCTGACAGGCGATTTTGGGTCGAAGCACATCTTACTTAATTTTTGTCTATAATGGATTGTACAACCTTTTTCACTCTTCACGATTACTTTTTACCTCCAAAAATCGGCAAGGCGATTTTTAGTGAAGAGTGAAGAAGTCAAAAACCGGCAAGGCTGACGCCTTGCCGATTTTTGGTGCCGGTGGTGGGACTCGAACCCACACGCTGTTGCCAGCGGCGGATTTTGAATCCGCTACGTCTACCATTCCATCACACCGGCGTTTATAAAGTGCTTAACAGTATAGTACAAGTCCGGCCAAATTTCAAGTGCCAAATGTACGTTCCCGGCGGAAAAGCGTTAGTCTTTCCGCCGGGAATTGCCTTGCAAGGTGTCTTTTCTTGGGGTATACTGGCTGTAGGCGGCGCCAGTCGCCTTCAGAACGCAGGAGGGGGCGCTTATGAAAGGCATCATCCTGGCCGGCGGCTCCGGCACCCGGCTTTATCCCATCACCCGCTCTATTTCCAAGCAGCTGCTGCCCGTGTACGACAAGCCCATGATCTATTACCCCATGTCGGTGCTGATGCTGGCGGGGATCCGGGAGATCCTCCTCATCTCCACCCCCCGGGACATCGGCGCTTTCCGGGAGCTGCTGGGGGACGGCTCCTCTCTGGGCCTGCACCTGGAATACGCCGTCCAGGAGCAGCCCCGGGGCCTGGCCGAGGCTTTCCTCATCGGAGAGGACTTCATCGGCGGCGATCCGGTCTGCCTTATTTTGGGGGACAACATCCTCTACGGCGGCGGCATCAGTATGGCCGTGCAGCAGGCGGCGCAGCTGCGGGAAGGGGCCTTCATCTTCGGTTACGGGGTGCCCAATCCCAGCGCCTTCGGCGTGGTGGAGCTGGACGGCGCAGGGAACGTGCTGTCCCTGGAGGAGAAGCCGGAAAAGCCCCGGTCCAACTACGCGGTGCTGGGCCTGTATTTCTATGACGACCAGGTGGTGGACATTGCCAAAAGCATCCGCCCCTCCCCCCGGGGGGAGCTGGAGATCACCGCCGTCAACAACGAATATCTGCGCCGGGGGCAGCTCCGCTGCCGGCTCTTCGGCCGGGGCTTCACCTGGATGGACACCGGCACCCAGGAGGATCTGCTGGAGGCGGCCAATTTCGTCTCCATCATCCAGCGCCGGCAGGGGACCTATGTGGCCTGCCTGGAGGAGATCGCCTTTCGCCAGGGCACCATCAGCAAGGAGCAGCTCATCGCCCTGGCCCAGCCCCTGTTAAAGACCGAATACGGCCGGTATATGCTGCGTGTGGCGGAGGGAGAACTGTGAAAAGACTGCTGGTCACCGGCGGGGCCGGGTTCATCGGCTCCAACTTTATTCAATATGTGCTGAAAAACCGGCAGGACGTAGAGCTGCTGGTGAATCTGGATCTGCTGACCTACGCGGGAAATCTGGAGAACCTGCTGCCTGTCCAGGGGGACCGGCGCTATGTCTTCGTCCGGGGGGACATCCGGGACCGGGCCCTGGTGCGGGAGCTTTTTGACCGCTGGACCTTTGACACGGTGGTCCACTTCGCGGCGGAGTCCCATGTGGACCGGAGCCTGTTGGAGCCGGAGCTCTTTGTCAGCACCAACGTGCTGGGCACCCAGTCCCTGCTGGACGCGGCCAGGGACCACTGGAAAACCGAGCCCGGCAACAAATACTCCCGGGCGTACCGGCCCGGGGTGGTCTACCTTCAGGTGTCCACCGATGAGGTCTACGGCGCCCTGGGCCCCACCGGCTTTTTCACCGAGACCTCCCCCCTCTCGCCCAACAGCCCCTATTCCGCCTCCAAGGCCGGGGCGGACATGCTGGTCCGGGCCTACGGGCAGAGCTACGGCCTGCCGGTGAACATCACCCGCTGCTCCAACAACTACGGGCCCTACCAGTTCCCCGAAAAACTGATCCCCCTCATGCTCCACAACGCCCTGGAGGACCGGCCCCTGCCCGTCTATGGGGACGGGCGGCAGATCCGGGACTGGCTCCATGTGGAGGACCACTGCGCCGCGCTGTTGGCGGTGCTGGAGCGGGGGCAGCGGGGCGAGGTATACAACGTGGGCGGCGGCAGCGAGCGGACCAACCTGCAGATCGTGCGCCTGCTCCTCTCCCAGCTGGGCAAGAGCGAGGACCTGATCCGCCACGTGCCGGACCGGCCCGGCCACGATAGGCGCTACGCCGTGGACAGCGACAAGCTGCGGGCGGAATTGGGCTGGGCCCCGCGGCACAGCTTCGAGCAGGGCCTGGAGGAGACGGTGGCCTGGTATCTGGCCAACCCCGGCTGGGTGGAGCGGGTGGTCTCCGGGGACTACCTGGCTTACTACGCCAAAATGTACGGCCCGGACGCATAAATTTACCGTTGAAAAGGGCGCGGCCTGCGGGCCGCGCCCTTTTCCAGCAGCATAAACGGCTCCTCGCAGAGGGCGGCGACAGGAAACCGCTCACGATCTGCAAGCGGGCGATTTTCGGGCAGGATGGCCAGCAGCTTGTCCCGCTGCAAAAAGACCGTCTCAAGCCCGGCGTGCGCGGGCAGACGCAAAAAGCCGCAGTCTACCCGCCCTTCTAAGATCCACGTCTCTATTTCCGTATAGTCGCCAAGCAGCAGCTCATAATCTATGTCCGGGTAGTCCTTCTGAAATTCCTTGATGATATGGGGCAGCCAGTGGGTCGCCACGCTGGAAAAGGTGCCGATCCGGATCAGGCCGGACTGGAGCCCGTTCAGATCGTCGATCTCCATTTGCAGCTTTTCAGATTCGGCGACGAGACTTTTTGCGTATGGCAGCAGCTTCATGCCGTCTGAGGTGAGGCGCACGCCGCCTGCGCTGCGCTCAAGAAGAAAGACGCCCCATTCTTTTTCGAGATCTCCGATCATTCGGCTGATACTGGCCTGGGAATAGTTCAGCAATTCCGCCGCCTTTGTAAAGCTCCCGCACTCCGCCGTTTTCACAAAAGAGAGGATTTTTTGAAGATTCATTTCCATATCGCTCATTCGTTTTCCGAATGTATTGTATTTAATAAATTTGATTTTCAAATCTATAAACCGATGATACAATAAATCAAAAGCAAAAGCAAGACACGGCGGGAACAGGAAAAGAGGCAGGTATGAAAAAATCTTACATAAAATATCTTGCGGGGCTGCTGCTTTTCGGCTCCAACGGCGTGATCGCAAGTTCCATTCATCTTTCCAGCTATGAGATCGTCCTGCTGCGCTCGGTGTTGGGCGCCGCTCTGGCCGCGGCTCTGCTGGGCGCGTTCTTTATCAGCGGACAGGCGGTGGGAGAGGGAATACATGCCGGGGGCCTGCCTGATCCTCGGCGGCGCTGTGTTCGGGGAATGGTATCCGGGCCGGAAGCGGTCGTGAGCGGCCGGATTTTTGATGGAACTTTTTTATGCGCGGCGTCTTGACAAACGCCGCGCTTTAGGGTATAGTATACCAGTAAAATACATGAGCATTTGTTTTTCAAGCGTTCGCTGGTGTAAGGGGCCGAGTGCCCCCTTGAGGCATCGGAGAACGTATTTTTTATGGATTTTTGAAAGGACAAATGGCTTATGACAAAGTATATTTTCGTGACCGGCGGCGTGGTTTCGGGCCTGGGCAAGGGCATCACCGCCGCCTCCCTGGGCCGGCTTTTGAAATGCCGGGGGCTGAAGGTGGCCGCCCAGAAGCTGGACCCCTATATCAACGTGGACCCGGGCACCATGAGCCCTTACCAGCATGGGGAGGTCTATGTCACCGAGGACGGGGCGGAGGCGGATCTGGACCTGGGGCACTATGAGCGCTTCATCGACGAGGACCTGAACAAATATTCCAACCTGACCACCGGCAAGGTGTACTGGAACGTGCTCAACAAGGAGCGCAAAGGGGAGTATTTGGGCCAGACGGTGCAGATCATCCCCCATATCACCCAGGAGATCAAGGACTTTATCTACTCCGTGGGCCGCAAGACCGGGGCGGACGTGGTCATCACCGAGATCGGCGGCACCACCGGCGACATCGAGAGCCAGCCCTTTTTGGAGGCGGCCCGGCAGGTGGGCCTGGAGCAGGGGCGGGAGAACGCCCTGTTCATCCATGTGACACTGGTCCCCTTCCTCCGGGGCAGCGACGAGCACAAGACCAAGCCCACCCAGCACTCGGTAAAGGAGCTGCAGGGCATGGGCATCTCGCCGGACATCATCGTCCTGCGCTGCGACGAGCCCCTGGAGCCGGAGATCTTCCGGAAGGTGGCCATGTTCTGCAACGTGAAGCCGGACTGCGTCATTGAAAACATCACCCTGCCCAACCTGTACGAGGCGCCGCTGATGCTGGAGGAGAAGGACTTCTCCCTCATCGTCTGCCGGGGGCTGGGGCTCTGGACCAAGGCCCCGGACCTGAGCGAGTGGCGGGCTTTGGTGGACCGGATCAAGCACCTGGAAAAGCATGTGACCATCGGCCTGGTGGGCAAATATGTCCAGCTGCACGACGCGTACCTCTCCGTGGCCGAGGCCCTGCGCCACGCGGGCTACAGCCTGGGCGCGGCGGTGGACATCCGCTGGATCGACAGCGTCCCCCTCAACGACGAAAACGCGGCGGAGACCCTCTCCGGCTGCGACGGGCTCATCGTCCCCGGCGGCTTTGGGGACCGGGGGATCGAGGGGATGATCGCCGCGGCCCGGTACGCCCGGGAGAACGACGTGCCCTATCTGGGCATCTGCCTGGGGATGCAGGTGGCGGTGATCGAGTTCGCCCGCCGGGTCTGCGGCCTGACCGGGGCCAACTCCGGGGAGTTTGACCCGGTCTCTCCCCACAAGGTCATCGACTTTCTGCCCGACCAGAGCGACGAGGTGGACAAGGGCGGGAGCCTGCGCCTGGGGGCCTACCCCTGCAGGATCCTGCCGGGCAGCACCATGGAGCGCTGCTACGGGCAGGCGCTCATCTCCGAGCGGCACCGGCACCGCTATGAGTTCAACAACGCCTACCGGGAGACGCTGTCCCAGAAGGGGCTCTGCCTCTGCGGCAGCTCTCCGGACGGGCACATCATCGAGGCCGTGGAGCTGAGCGAGAAGCGCTTCTTTGTGGGCGTCCAGTTCCACCCCGAGTTCAAGAGCCGGCCCAACCGGCCCCACCCCCTGTTTTTAGGGCTCATATCCGCGTCGATGGAGGGAAAAGAGGCATGAGAGATTATCAGGCGGAGCTGGAAGGCCGGGTGGCCTTTATCCGGCAGCTGGTGGAGAGCAGCGGGGCCCGGGGCATCGTCTTCGGCAACTCCGGCGGGAAGGACAGCGCCCTGGTGGGCATCCTGTGCAAGACCGCCTGCCCGGACACGGTGGGCCTGCTCATGCCCTGCGCCTCCCGGCGCAACTACGGCCTGGACGCGGACGACGGCCGGGCCCTGGCCGGGCAGTACGGCATCGAGACCCGGCTGGTGGACCTGACGCCGGTGCGCCAGGCGGAGATCGAGGCCCTGCGGGGCGTGACGGAGCTGACGGACATGGCCCTGGCCAACATCGCCCCCCGGCTGCGCATGACCACGCTGTACGCCGTGGCGGCGGCGGAAAACCGCCTGGTGGCGGGCACCGGCAACCGGAGCGAGGCCTATATGGGCTACTTCACCAAATGGGGCGACGGGGCCCACGACTTCAACCCCATCGCGGACCTGACGGTGACCGAGATCTACGAGTTCCTGGAATATCTGGGCGCGCCCCGGGCCATCATCGAAAAGGCCCCCTCCGCCGGCCTCTTTGACGGCCAGACCGACGAGCAGGAGATGGGCGTCAGCTACCGGGCCATCGACGATTATCTGCTGACCGGCCGCGTCAGCCCGGGGGATCGGGCGGTCATTGAGCGTTACCACAGCCGCAGCGAGCACAAACGCCGCCCCATCGCGGTGTATCATACAACATAAAGACACAGAAACGGAGACGAAACTATGCTAACATCCATCGTAGGCACAAACTGGGGAGACGAGGGCAAGGGCCGCATGGTGGACCTGCTCAGCGAGAAATACGACGTGGTGGTCCGCTATCAGGGCGGCAACAACGCCGGGCACACGGTCATCAACGACAAGGGCAAATTTGTCATGAACCTGATGCCCTCCGGCATCCTCCGGGAGGAGACGGTCAACATTTTGGGCCCCGGCATCGTCATCGACTTGGAGCATCTCTACGGGGAGGCCCAGGCCCTGCGTGACGGCGGCATCGAGATCAGCCCCGCGCATCTGAAGATCAGCGACCGGGCGACCATCTGCATGCCCTACCACAAGCTGCTGGACGGCCTGGAGGAGGACCGGCTGGGGGACAAGAAGTTCGGCTCCACCCGCCGGGGCATCTCCCCGGTGTACGCGGACAAGTACATGAAGAAGACCATCCGCATGGGCGACCTGCTCCATTGGGACACCCTGCCCGAGCGGCTGGCCGGCATCATCGAATGGAAGAACCTGACGGTGGAAAAAGGCTACGGCCACACGCCGGTGCTCTTAGAGGAGATCATGGCCTGGCTGGAGAAGTTCGGCAAGCCCTTCGTCCCCTATGTCTGCAACACCACCGAGTATCTGAGCGCCGCCATCGAGGCGGGCAGATCCGTGCTTTTTGAGGCCCAGTTGGGGGCCCTGCGGGATATCGATTTCGGCATCTATCCCTACACCTCCGCCTCCACCACCCTGGCCGCCTATGCCCCCATCGGCTCCGGCGTCCCCTTTGCCAGGCTGGATGAGAGCATCGGCATCATGAAGGCCTATTCCAGCTGCGTGGGCGAGGGCCCCTTCACCTGTGAGATGTTCGGCGACCGGGCCGAGGAACTGCGCCGGGCCGGCGGCGAGTACGGCGCGGCCACCGGGCGCCCCCGGCGGGTGGGCGGCTTCGACGTGGTGGCCTCCCGCTATGGGGCCAAAATGCAGGGCTGCGACTATATCGCCCTGACCAAGCTGGACGTGCTGTCCTACCTGAAGGAGATCCCCGTGTGCGTGGCCTATGAGATCGGCGGCAAGCGGGTGGACACCTTCCCCTCGGATATCGACGAGCTGGAGGCCGCCAAGCCCGTATATGAGACGGTCCCCGGCTTCGCCTGCGACATCAGCGCCTGCCGGAAGCCGGAGGATCTGCCCCAGGCCGCGCTGGACTACATCCGGTACATCGAGCGGGCCGTGGGCTGCCCCATCAAATACGTCTCCGTGGGCGCCGAGCGGGACGCCTACATCACCATGTTTTAATCCTGCAAAAACCATGCCCTTATAAGGATTGGAGGACCCCATGGATCATCAGAAAATTCTGATTCTGGATTTCGGCGGCCAGTATAACCAGCTGATCGCCCGCCGGGTGCGGGAGCAGCAGGTGTACTGCGAGGTCAAGCCCTATGATCTGCCCTTGGAGGAGATCCGCCGCTTTGACCCCATCGGCATCATCTTCACCGGCGGACCCAACAGTGTGTACGCCGCCGGGTCCCCCCACCCGGACCCGGGGGTCTTCGCCCTGGGCCTGCCCATTCTGGGCATCTGCTACGGCTGCCAGCTCCTGGCCCAGGAGCTGGGGGGCCTGGTCACCGCCGCCCAGGCCGACTCCGCCCGGGAGTACGGCAAGACCCTCACCTTTTTTGACCCGTCCTGCAAGCTGTTCCGGGGCCTGCCGGAGCAGAGCGTCACCTGGATGAGCCACGGGGACTATCTGGCGAAGGTGCCCGAGGGCTTTTCCCTCTGCGCCCGGTCGGAGGCCTGCCCCACCGTGGGCATCTGCGACGAGAGCCGGGGCTTTTACGGGGTGCAGTTCCACCCGGAGGTGAACCACACCCAGTACGGCAGCCAGATGCTGCGCAACTTCCTCTATGCCGTCTGCGGCGCCGCCGGCGGCTGGACCATGGCCGGCTACAAGCAGGAGGCCATCGAGAACGTCCGGGCCCGGGTAGGCGGCGGCAAGGTGCTGCTGGCCCTCTCCGGCGGGGTGGACTCCTCCGTGGCCGCGGCCCTGCTGGCCGAGGCCGTGGGCAGCCAGCTGACCTGCGTCTTTGTGGACCACGGGCTGATGCGCAAAAACGAGGGGGACGAGGTGGAGGCCGCCTTTGCCCCTTGGGACATCCATTTTGTCCGGGTCAACGCCCAGGACCGCTTTCTCGGCCGCCTGGCCGGGGTCACGGAGCCGGAGCAGAAGCGGCACATCATCGGCGAGGAGTTTATCCGGGTCTTTGAAGCGGAGGCCAAGAAGATCGGCCAGGTGGATTTCCTGGTCCAGGGCACCATCTATCCGGATGTGATCGAGTCCGGCAAGGGGGACGCCGCCGTCATCAAGAGCCACCACAACGTGGGCGGCCTGCCGGAGCATGTGGATTTCAAAGAGATCATCGAGCCGCTGCGGATGCTGTTCAAGGACGAGGTCCGGGCCCTGGGCCGGGAGCTGGGCCTGCCGGAGTATCTGGTGTCCCGCCAGCCCTTCCCGGGGCCGGGCCTGGGCATCCGGATCATCGGCGAGGTGACCGAGGAGAAGCTGGCCCTGCTGCGGGAGGCGGACGCCATTTTCCGCCAGGAGGTAGCCCGGGCCGGCTTCCCCATGGACCAGTATTTTGCCGCTCTGACCAATATGCGCTCCGTGGGCGTCATGGGGGACGGCCGCAGCTATGACTACGCGGTGGCCCTCCGGGGCGTCCTCACCAGCGATTTCATGACCGCCGACTGGGCCCGCATCCCCTATGAGCTGCTGGACCGGGTCTCCAGCCGCATTGTCAACGAGGTCCGGGGCGTCAACCGGGTCCTGTACGATATCACCTCCAAACCCCCCGCCACGGTGGAATTTGAGTGAATTAATGAATACGAGAGAGTCTATCGCTCGATACCTCGAAAATAGCTAAAATAATTCGGACCAAATCATATAAACATATTTGTTTAGAATACAGAGGCAAAAACCAATTTGAGTGAAATTTATACCCAGGAGATCTTTTGTATGCAAAAAAACTTTTCCCCTGAAATTGCGCTGGAATCTTCTCTGGCCTCCAACAAGATGGAAGGCTTCCATGTGACGGAGCAGACGCGGAGAGATTGCCTGCGGTTAATGGATGGCAAAGTTTCTTTTGAAGAACTGGTGCGTGAGATCAGCTCCCGCACTGCGGGGAAGGTGGAATAAGTATGCCTTATAGTCTCGACCCGATCTCCGCAAATTGCTATCCTGGTACAACGACACTTGTCAACAAATTCAATATTCGGGACAAGAGCGTTTTGGAAGAAGCCGAAGATGTACTTACCGCTTCTAAAAGTACTCAGTGGCTGAGTGCGCCGAAAATGAATACCTTCGACTTTGCGCATTACAAAGCGATCCACTCTTTCCTTTTCTCCGATTTGTATGATTGGGCCGGGCAAGTCCGCACCGTGAATATCAGTAAAAAAGGAACGTCCTTTTGCCCAGCGGAGAAAATAAATGATCAAGCAAACCGGATATTTGCCTATTTGAAGAAGCAGAATTTCCTTTGCAGACTGGAAAAAGGACCTTTTGTAGAAGCGCTTGTAGATTTTTATTGCGCGACTAATATGCTCCACCCTTTCCGGGAGGGCAACGGTCGTACACAGCGCACTTTCTTATCTCAGCTGGCACAGAACGCGGGCTATACGCTGAATTTTGCGAAAATCGACGGTGACTTGCTGATGATCGCCACGATTCAGGCTGCGCAAGGCGTGACAGATCTGCTGAGAGAATTGATTAAAACGGCTATTTAACAGATAAAAGTTATATTTTTGTAGAGTAAGGAATAAGGAAATATGATTTATAACCAATATCCGTATAGTATTTTTAATCAAACATACGTTGCACCAGACTATCTAAAACAGATCCAAATCCAAAAGCATAATGCGGAACAACAGAAAAAGATTGCAGATATGGTAAAAGCGATTTCGGATTATTGTAATGCAGCAAGAAGTATTGACCCAGCGTATCATCAAGAGGCAATAGCAGCTTGTCTCGCCGAGATTTCAAGGCAGATAGAAATTGACCAGCAGTATTTTGGACAGCCTTGGTGACTGCGTGCATCAGGGTGCATGAGACAAACCTGGACGCCCGTTTAGGCTTTTGATAGCCTACATCTGATAGTTTTTTGATAGCAAAAATTTGGATAGACCATAGGATAAGTATAATCTGTATCACGAAAAACCACGGCATATTAAATTTTCTAAGCAAAAAAGTTTAGAAAACGATTTGACTCGGCGAATTTGAATAAGAAAGAGTTAAGGGACCTTTCAAAAATAATTTTACATTTTTCCTTTGATTATTTAATAAAAACGCCTTTTTTACGCATTTCTGAGCTGTTCAGGGTAGATTGTTATGAGATATTGCAAATAAGATTAAACGGAGGAGATAAATATATGCAGATAACAGCATCTTCGTATGAGTTCATCACAGATAAAATAAAAGCATTAAAAGATACATATCCAACTCTGCGCAGTAAAACAGACGAGTATGCTTTCTCTGCCCTTTGCGTTAAATCGAATTTTTACAAAAATCCTGCACTTATATTAAATGAAAACGATTTAAAAGATATCGTGGTTGATGGACAATATGATGGAGGCGTTGATATCCTTTTAAATGATCCAAATTCGGAAGGTGCAGATCTGGTCATTGGACAGGCTAAATTTTGGAGAACGATTGATTACGAAGCAGTCCTCAATGCTATGATTAAAATGGCTCTTTTTTATAAAGATATGATTAGAGGACAATTTGAGCAGGTTAATGCTACAGTACAGCGTAGATTTTTAACCCTGAACTCAGAAAGAGGTGATGAATCGAAGATCCGATTTGTGTTTTATACAAGTGCTCCGCAGGCAGGTATCCGCCGGGATAGGATAGAAAAGAAATTTAGAGAACAGTTTGTAGGTATTAGCAATATTGAAGTTTCAATACTATTTGCAACAGATATAGAAGACGAAATTAAAGAATCGGAATCCAGACGCCCTGCTGTTGAATCAGGGAAAATCCGTATCGATGAGAGAGATAATTATCTTCTTTACGGTGATGGCGCTGCTATTGTAAATGTCTCAGCATATTCGATAAAGCAACTGTATGCCCAGCATAATACAAATTTGCTGGCCCGTAATTTACGTTACCATATTGCAGGACGCGATATTGATAAAGCTATTGCAGAAACCATCCAAACGGATCCGGACTCTTTCTGGTTGAAAAATAACGGCCTAACACTAATCTGTGATGACTTTGACATCGATGGTAAAGAAGTCAAATTAAAAAATTTTTCTATTGTCAATGGTGGCCAAACCACATATATGATACACAAAAGCCCTATCATTAATAGTGAGCATGATTTTTTCCTTCCATGTAAAATTATTAAGATAGCAGGAGACACAGAAGACGAAAAGAACTTGTTTAGTTTATCCATAGCAAAAGCGACCAATTCTCAAAAAGCTATTAAACCTGTTGATCTCAAAGCAAATTCGCCGGAACAAGTACGATTTGCACAAGCAATGAGAGAGGTTGGAATTTTTTATCAAACAAAACGAGGAGAAACTGTTCCTGCGGCATTCAGACAGCCATATCTAAATACAGATCTTGTGGAGGTGGGAAAACTGTGTTTAGCGGCAATTTTTCAGATTCCCTGCACAAGTAGATCAAAACCGTCGTTACTCTATCAAGACAAGTATTACGCTCCTGTTTTTAATGGAAACCAAGCGCAAATTTCAAAACTTTGTAAGGAACTGTTATACATTGACTACTACTTCCGCACAGTCTATCAGAGAGACTTTGATCGAAAAAACAGTTCATCACCCAATGCAGATATCAAAATATCGTTTGCTCATAATGCCCGTACACTTTGCATTGCTTTTGTAGCATTTGCAGCAAGGTATAGGCAAGGCAACATAACAGATAGAGATTTAACACCCTTATTTAATTCTTCTTCGTCTGAAAGCATACCTGATATTTTATATGAATCCTTTAGAGATATTGGGACCCTTCAATTTTTCCTACCGCCCCAGTTATTTGCCAACAAGGACCAGTACGACAGCGCGTTAAGTAGACTCTTCTCCATCATCATAAGGGAAGGTATTGCAAGTTATACTCACGAATGCCGTCATGATTCGACCTTAACAGCTACAAATTATTTAAAGAAAGATAAGAATTATTATGACATTCTTAGTATACAGTGGGAAAGAATAATAGATGATCTCAACTCTTTCTTCCCTCAAATTGGAATGTGATACATTGGCATAAAGAATAGACTTCATGTAAACTTTCTTTCCGCAGGTAAAAAGAATGAGGCTCAGATTTTGGCTCTGGTCACGCGGACAGCTTTTTGCCAGGAAAATTTCGATGTTCTTTAGGATAATCTAACCAAACGGAACAAGTACGCCTTACAGCATCGGCCCGATCTCCGCAAATTGTTATCCTGGTACGACGATTCTTGTCAACAACTTGAATTTCCGGGTTCGGGGAAATACAGAAAGAAAAATAGAGATTTCAAAAAGAGAAGCGAGGAAAAAGAACGTGAAAATAGGAAGGGTTGAGATCCATGCATGTCCATATTGCGAAGGGACGGACCTTCGATATGGGTATCAAAGCGGATATAGCAGACTTTATGGAGCATCAGGATTTCTGGAAAATCAAGAAGCGATTCACCATTTAGTTTGTGCGCAATGTGGCGCAATGATATTTTCCTGGGTGACAAATCCGCGCAAATATCCAAAAAATATACCGGATACAGCGGTGTAGTCCTGTGTTTTCCCGGAGAATTTGAACAAAAACCGGCCGGAGCGCCGCGGGATCTCCCGCGGCGCTCCGAACGGTTTTGCTCCTTCTCTCACTGTCTGCCCAGGGTACTGGCGATGTAGCTCGGGACTTCTGCCCGGTCGATCTCCAGGGCGGCGGCCAACTCCCCGTAGAGCAGGGCCTCCGTCTCCTCCATGAACCGCTGGTCCACCGCGCCCAACTTCCGCTTCCGGCCCTCCGCCTCCTGCTTTTTCGCGTAAATGGAGCTGAGCAGCCGGGCCATATCCCGGCAGGAAAAGCTGCTCAGCTGCTGCCGGTAGTGCTCCTTGAGCTGGTTCATGTTCTGGTTGTGGTACGGCTCGGCCGACAGAGAGGGCAGGGCCCGGATCAGGGCCTGGGCCTGCTCCCGGTTCATGATCGGCCGGGAAAAGATCGTGCCGTCCTCCATTTTCTCCACCGGCGCGCCGATGGTGCCGTCCTGGTAGAGCGGGCGCATGAGATAATAGGGGGCCGTGCCCTTTCGCCCGGACAGCGCCCTCTCCGCAATGCCCTCTACCCGGCATACGCCGGTGCGGCCGTATAGAATCAGTGTCCCTGTCGCGTACATGTCCTCTCCTTTCCGGAGCGCGGAGCCTCTGCCCGCTCTCCTGCCAATAAAAAAAGCGCGGCGAAACTGGACTTACGCAGAACGCCGCACGTTTATACTTTTATTTTACACGTTTTCTCCGCTTTTTTCAAAGGCTGTTTTGCACGAACCCGCGCCCCGCCGCCGGCCTTTTTCTGTGCAGAAATGGGGCGGCCTCCGCTTGCTGTCCCGGCGCTTGCCTTTCCGCCGGTTTTATGTTAGGATGTAAAAAATACGACGGGGAGCGCCCGGCACTTCCCAAGGGAGCGGCAAACGATGGTTGATGCGTCTCGGCCGGTATATAAAATGCTGAACCGGCTGTATGAAGAGGACTGCCTAACATGTATGGAACGGATCCCCGCCGGGTCCATTGACATGATCCTGTGCGACCTGCCCTACGGCATGACCCAGAACCAGTGGGACAGCTATATCCCTCTGGACCGGCTGTGGGAGCAGTACACCCGGATCATCAAGCCCAACGGGGCCATTGTGCTGACCTCCCAGGGCCTGTTTACCGCCCGTCTGATCATGAGCCAGCCCAAGCTGTACCGCTATAAATGGATCTGGGAAAAATCCAAGCCCACCAATTTTCTCAACGCGAAGAAGCAGCCGCTGCGCAAGCATGAGGAGGTCTGCGTCTTCTACAAAAAGCAGCCCACTTATCATCCCCAGATGACGAAGGGGGAGCCCTACGACAAAGGGGTGCGGAAGAACCAGCTGAGCGGCAGCTACGGGGACTTTCAGCCGGTCCATGTGTTCAGCGACGGGGAGCGGTATCCCACGGACATTCTCTATATCAAAACGGCGGAGAACGAGGGGGAGGTCCTGCACCCGACCCAGAAGCCCGTCGAGCTGGGGCGGTACTTTGTCCGGACCTACACCGACCCGGGGGACGTGGTCCTGGATAATACCTTTGGCAGCGGCTCCTTTCTGGTGGCGGCGCTGCTGGAGGGGCGGAATTTTATCGGCATCGAGAAGAACGAGGATGTGGCCCTGTTCAAAAAGGACCAGATCGACTACATAGAGGTGGCCCGCAGGCGGCTGCTTTCGGCCTGGCAGGGCCTGGACGGGGAGGCCCGCCGGACGGTGGCCCGGGTCAACCTGATCCGGGAATTTGAAGAAGAGAGATAAGCGCCGGACCGGCGCGGACAGGAGAGGAGAGAGAACCATGCCGGAGATCACCATCCGCCCCGCCGGGCGGGACGACGTGCCGCTGATCCTGGACTTTATCCGAAAGCTGGCGGTCTATGAGAAGCTGGAGGACCAGGTGGTGGCCACGGAGGCGCTGCTGGATGAGTGGATCTTCACCCGGCAGCGGGCAGAGGTGCTGCTGGCCTATGTGGACGGGGAGCCGGCGGGCTTCGCCCTGTTCTTTCACAACTTTTCCACCTTCCTGGGCCGGGCGGGCCTCTATTTGGAGGACCTGTATGTGGACGACCGGTTCCGGGGCCTGGGCTGCGGCAAGGCCCTCTTGGGGCGCTTGGCCCGGCTGGCGGTGGAACGCCGCTGCGGCCGGCTGGAGTGGTCCTGCCTGGACTGGAACACCCCCAGCATCGGCTTTTACCGCTCTTTGGGGGCGGTGCCCATGGAGGGCTGGACCGTCTACCGCCTGACCGGAGAGGCCCTGAAACAGCTGGGTAAATAAAAGCAAACCCTCCGGCGCTGCGTTTTGCGGCGCCGGAGGGTTTGCTTTATTCTCCCGCCTCTAAGAGCTGGCGGGTGTAGGGGTGCTTCGGGTGGGCGAAGATCTCCTCCACCGGGCCCTCTTCCACGATGCGGCCGTGCTGCATCACCAGCACCCGGCTGCAGATCTGGTAGATCACATTCAGATCGTGGCTGATAAAGAGATAGCTTAAGTCATAGTCCTCCTTCAGCTGGGCCAGCAGCCGGAGGATCTGGGCCTGGATGGTCACGTCCAGGGCGCTGACCGGCTCATCCGCGATGATAAGAGCGGGCCGGGTGATCACCGCGGCGGCGATGGACACCCGCTGCCGCTGGCCGCCGGAGAGCTCCCGGGGGCGGCGGGAGGCGTAGTCCGCGTCCAGCCCGGTCTTTTCCAGGATCTCCGCCACCATCTCCTGCCGCTGCCGGGGGTCCCGGATGCCGGCGGCCCGGAGAGGCTCCTGGAGGATCCAGCCCACGGTGTGGGCCGGGTTCAGGCTGCTGAAGGGGTCCTGAAACACCATTTGGGGCCGTTTGGAGCGGTGGAGGATCTCCCCCTCGTAGTCCGGCAGAAGCCCCAAAATGGCCCGGCAGAGGCTGGTTTTGCCGCTGCCGCTCTCGCCCACCAAGCCCAGGATCTCGCCCCGGGCGATGGAAAAGCTCAGGTCAAAGAGCACCTGCTGCTTTTTGCCGCTGCCGAAGAGGGCGCGCCCCTCCTCATACCAGGCGTTCAGGTGCCGGACCTCCAATATGTTTTCCAAGGCGCGCCTCCTTTCCCCGCTCACTGTCCGTCCGTTTTCGGCCGCATGGGGATGGCGGCAATGAGCTGCCTGGTATATGCGTGCCGGGGATGGAGGAAAACCTCCTCCGCCGGCCCGTCCTCCACGATTTTCCCCCGCTGCATCACCACCACCCGGCCGCACAGCCGGCGGACCAGGTTCAGATCGTGGCTGATAAACAGCACGGCCATGCCCAGCTCCCGGTTCAGCCGCTTTAAAAGGGCGAGGATCTGGGCCTGGATGGTCACGTCCAGGGCGGTGGTGGGCTCGTCGGCCAGGAGCAGCTTGGGCCGGCCGATCAGCGCCGCCGCGATCATCACCCGCTGGAGCATCCCGCCGGAGAGCTGGTGGGGATATTTTTTATACAGAAGCTCCGGCTCGGGCAGATCCGCCCAGGCCATGGCCTCCAAAGCCCGGGCCTTCTGCTCTGCCGCCGGGAGCCGGGTGTGTACCCGCAGGCACTCTTCCACCTGGGGGCCGATGCGCCGCACCGGGTTCAGGCTGGTCATGGGCTCCTGGAATACCACCGCCAATTCCTCTCCCTGGATCCGCCGCAGCTCCTTTTCGGAGCAGCGCAGCATCTCCCGGCCGTTGAGCCGGACGCTGCCCTGGGTCTCCGTCCGGCCCTGGGGCAGCAGGCCGCTGACGCTCATGGCGGTGACAGTCTTGCCGCTGCCGCTCTCGCCCACCAGGCCCAGCATCTCCCCGCCGGCCATGGAAAAGGACACCCCATCCACCGCCCAGCGCTCCGGCGCGGCGGAGAGGAAATGCACCCGCAGATTTTCCACTTTCAGAAGCTCTTCCATAGGTTCACGCTCCGTTTTGCCGCTGGAGTCCCTCGCTCAGCAGGCTGAAGCCCAGCACCAGCAGCACCACGGCCCCGCCGGCGCCGAAGGCGTACCAGGGGGCGCTCTGGAGATAGGTCTGGCTGTCGCTGAGCATCAGGCCCAGGCTGGCCTCAGTGGGCTGCACGCCGATGCCCAGAAAGCTCATGCTGGCCTCGCTCAAAATGGCGTTGTTGAAGCCGATGGTGACCGCCGGCAGCAGCACCGGAAAGGTGTTGGGCAGGATGTGCCGGAAGAGGATGCGGAAGCTGCCCACCCCCATGATCCGGGCGCTCTTGATATAGTTCTGGTCCCGGCAGCGGGCGAACTCCCCCCGGGTCAGCCGGGCGAAGCTGGGGATGAACAGGATCCCCAGGGCCAGGACCACGTTGCCGGCCCCGGGCCCGGTGAGGCTCACCACCACCAGGGCCAGCAAAATGGCCGGAAAAGCGGTGATAGAGTCGCAGATCCGGGTGAGCACCAGGTCCGCCAGGCCCCCGTAATAGCCGCAGAGGCTGCCGATGAGCACCCCCAAGACGCAGCTGAAAAGCACCACACACAGGGCGATGAGAAAGCTGCTGTCCGCCCCCTGGAGCACCCGGCTGAAAATGTCCCGGCCGAAGTTGTCGGTCCCCAGCAGATGGGCCGGGGAGGGGGGCTGGAACTTGGCGGAGGCGTCCATGGCGGTGGGACTGTAGGGGGTCCAGAAAGCCCCCAACAGGATCAGCAGCGTCATGACACCGCTGAGGACGGCCCCGCTATAGAGAAAGGAATTTCCTTTTGTTTTCTTCTTCATACGTTTTTCCTCAGCGCAGGCGAATGCGCGGGTCGGCCAGCTGATAGAGCAGGTCGGCGGCGAAATTCACCAGCACGATCCAGGCCGCCAGCAGCACCACGATGGCCTGCGCCACCGGGAAGTCCCGGTTGGAGATACTGGCCAGCAGCAGCCGGCCTATGCCGGGCACGGTGAACACCTGTTCGATGATGATGCTGGCCGTCATGATCTCCGCCAGAGACACGGCCATGAAGGTGATCACCGGGATCAGGGCATTGGGCAGGGCGTGCCACAGCAGCTGCCGGGCCCGGCTGCCGCCCCGGCTGCGGGCGGTGCGGATATAGTCCTGCTCCATCTCCTGGCGGATGGCCCCCCGCAGGAGCTTGACGGTCATGGCCGTCCGGGGCAGGGCGATGGACAGGGCCGGGAACACCAGGTAGGCCAGGCACCCGGTCCAGCTGTCCTCATAGGAGACAAAGGCCCCCGGGGAAAACAGCCGCAGCACCAGCCCGAAGAGCCAGCAGGCCAGCATCCCGATGAAAAAGGGCGGGACGCTCATCACGACCTGGTCCAGGGCGGCAAAGAGATTGTCCAGCGCGCGGCTGCGGATGCTCCCGGCCAGGACCCCCAGGGGGATGGACAGGAGCAGGGTAAAGAGGAAGGACAGCCCCGTCAGCAGCCCCGTCAGGGGCAGCTTGTCCGAGAGCATGTCCCAGACCGGCATATGATAGCTGTAGCTCTCGCCGAAATCCCCCCGGAGGACCCCGGCCAGCCAGGCAAAGTAGCGCGCCAGCACCGGCCGGTCCAGCCCCAGCTGGGAGCGCAGGGCCGCCCGGGCCTCCGGCGTGGCCTCGGTGCCCAGCAGCTTAGTGGTGGGGTCCCCGGGGATGACCTGAAAGGCCAGAAAGGCGAGGAGAGAAACAAGGAACAATGTAATAATGAGAGCCGCGATTTTTCTGAGGATCTGTTTCATCTCCTCACCTCCTTGGATGCCACGCTTACGCGGCAAAATGCAGTAAACTCATGTCGATCACGTACAGGGGATAGAACGTGAAGCCCTCCAAAGCCGGGTTGATGGCCACGAAGTCCGCCAGGTCCTGGGTATAGACGTTGGCGGCCGTCTCGCTGAGGATCTCCAGGCAGCGCATGTACTGCTCTGTCTGCTCCGCCTCGCTGAGACTGGGGTCCTGGGCCAGGGCATAGGCCGCGTCGTAGTCCGGATTGGAGTAGTTGATCATGTTCTTGCCGTTATCCGAGACCCAGCGGGCCAGCATGGCGCTGGCGGTCAGGCTGCTGGCGTCAAAGCCGGAGACGGTGGTCTCGAAGTTCCGGGCGCCGTATACGTCTGTGAGCCAGGTGTTCCAGTCCACCTGCTGCACCTGGGCCGTGATGCCCGCCTCTTTCAGCTGCTCGGCCAGGACCAGGGCCGTGTCCACATGGGGGCCGTAGTTGCTGGGGACCGTGATGGTGAACGAGAAGCCGTCCGGGTATCCCGCCTGGGTCAGCAGCTCCTTGGCCTTCTCCACGTCATGGGGGTAGGCGTCGGCCAGGGAGGGGTCAAAATACTTGCCGAAGGCCGGATACATGGAGGAGCCCACCCGGGTCCCGTGGCCCTCGGCGGTCAGCTCCATCATGGCGGGCACATCTACCGCGTAGCACAGGGCCTGGCGCACCCGCACATCGTCGAAGGGGGCCACGGCGTTGTTCAGGTACAGGGCCTGGACCAGATTCATGGTCCCTTCCTCCACCTTGTAGCCGTTGGTCAGGTTGTTCACCTGGTCGATGGTCAGGTGGGCCACCAGATCCAGCGCCCCGCCGTTGAGGGCGGTGAAGAGGGCGTTGTTGTCCTCAAAGATCCGGTAAGTCACCCGGTCCAGACTGGCGGGGGTCCCGTAGTAGTCCCCGTTTTTCTCCAGGATCACGTTCTCCTGGACGCTGCGGGACACGTACTTGAAGGGGCCGGTGCCCACCGGCGCTGTGGCCTGGTCCGCGTAGTCCCTGGGCACGATGTACACGCTGGACACGTAGCTCAGGAAATCCGGGTTGGGCGCATCCAGCGTCACGGTGACGGTGTTCCCCTCCGCGGACACGTGGGCAGCAGAAAGCGCCGTGACCAGGGCGGAAGTCACCGAGGTCGCGGCGCAGGTCTCAAACGAGTAAAGCACGTCATCCGCTGTGCAGGCCGCGCCGTTGTGGAAGACCACGCCCTCCCGCAGGGGGAAGGTATAGGTCAGCCCGTCGTCCGACACATTGGCGCCGGAAGCGACCGCACAGACAAAATTTCCGTCCGAATCGGGCTTTACCAGCCCTTCAAAGACGTTAAACATGACCTCTCGAGTTCCTGCCGCCGTCATCTGATAGGGGTCAAGACTGTCATCCAGGTCCTGGGCGATACCCACGGTGATCTCATTGACCGGGGCCGCCGGGGAAGAAGGCGCAATTTCGTCGCTGGGAGCGGGCGTTTCGGAAGTTGTTCCTCCGCAGCCGCAGAGTGAACACATCAAAACAACCGCCGCCAGGAAAATTGCAAGAGACCGATACTTCATTGCTTTTCTCCTTCCGCCGCCTTCGCGGGCGGCGTTACAACAAAAAGTCATCTTCTCCCATTATTAAATTGTCCGTTGCCTATTGTAGAGCATAGGCGGCAAAAGTGCAAGAGTTATTTCAAAGAAATACCCGGTAAAAGATATCAAAGAAATACATATTTTTGCAGCCGCTCCATGGCCTCCCGGAGCTTGGCCATGGGCAGGGCCAGGTTCATGCGGATGCTCTCTGGCCAGATGAAGTCCTCCCCGTTCTGCCACACAACGCCCACTTCCACGCCCCGGCGCAGCAGGGCCCCGATGCTCTCGCCCCGGGCCCGGCACCAGCCGGCGCAGTCCAGAAACAGCATGTAGGTCCCCTCCGGCCGGAACACCGACACCCCGGGGAAATGTGAGCGGATGAAGTCCACCGCGTAGGTCACGTTTTCGTCCACCGCCCGGCACATCTGCTCCGCCCAGGCCTCCCCCTCGGGGCTGTAGGCCCCCACCAGGGCGTGCATGGACAGGACGTTGCAGCTGTTGTAATGGCTCAGAGAGCTCTGGCGGCGGAGCCGGTGGCGCAGATAGGGGTTATAGACGATGTGATAGGAGCCGATGAGCCCGGCCAAACTGAAGGTCTTGCTGGGGGCGTAAAAGGCGATGGTCCGGTTTTTCGCGTCCTCGGACACCAGTTGGGCGGGGGTGTGCGTGTGCCCGGGCAGAATGATGTCCGACCAGATCTCGTCGGAGAGGACCAGACAGTCGTTGGCGGCGTAGACCGCCATGGCTTTTTCGACCTCCCAGCGCTCCCAGACCCGGCCGGTGGGGTTGTGAGGGGAGCAGAAGATGGCCAGGTGGATCCGATGCTCCTTCAGCTTCCGGTCCATATCCTCGTAGTCCATGCGCCAGACGCCGTTTTCATCCCGGACCAGGGCGCTGTGGACAATGGGGCGGCCCAGATTCTCCAAAGTGTGGGTGAAGCCCACATAGGTGGGCGCGTGGACCAGGATCTTATCCCCGGGGACGGTGAAGGCCTGCACCGCGGCGCTGACCCCGCCCAGCACGCCGTTTTCATAGCCGATGTGCTCCTTCTCCAGGGCCGCCGCGCCGTTGCGCCGCCGCTGCCAGGAGAGAATGCTGTCATAATAGGCCTCCGACATGGGGAAATACCCGAAGCTGGGCAGCTCCAGCCGGGCCTTCAGCGCCTCCAAGACCGGCGGTGCGGTGGGGTAGCTCATGTCCGCGACCCACATGGGGATGGGCTCGAAGCCCTCCCGGACCCGGACGCCCTCAAAGGGGAGCTGGTCCGCGGCCAGGGAGTCTCTCCCCCGGCGCTCCACAAAGGTGGTAAAATCGTATTCCATAGCGTTCTCCTTGGTATATGGTTTTTCTCAGCTTATTTTTTCAGCGCCCCCGGGTTGATGCCGAAGGTCTCCCGAAAGGCCCGGTGAAAGGAGGAGTAATCCGCAAAGCCGCTGTCCGCCGCCGCCTTGTTCACCGGCACCCCCTCCCGGATCAGCCGGGCCGCGCTCATGAGCCGCTTCTGGCGCACATAGGCGTGGACGGTGCTGCCCGTCTGGGCCTTGAACAGGCGCATAAAGTGGTACTTGCTCAGGTAGACCTGCTCCGCCAGCAGCTCCACGCTCAGCTCCCCGGACAGATGCTCGTTGATATAGGACAGGGCCTGCTCGATCTTCTCATCGTAGAGGCCGGCGCTGCCCTGCTGGGCGGCTCCCATCCGGCAGACGAACACCAGCAGCTGGATGATCAGCGTGTCCCGCAGGGTCTGGGCCCCAAAGCCCTCGTCCCGCTGGGCCCACTCGTAGGCGGCGAACAGCCGCTCCATGGTCCGGCGCTGCTCCGGCCCGGGCACCAGCAGGTGCCGCCCCGGCCGGTCCGCCGCGTCAAAGCAGTTCATGAGCTGGGCCCCGGGCATGCCCCGGTCGAAAAAACGCCGGTCCAGATAGATGATGATCCGCTCATAAGGCTCGCTCTTGTCGATAAGGGCCTTGTGGATGGTGTGGTGCTTGACCAGAAGCACGTTCCAGGGCTGGAGCGCATAGGATTCTCCCTCCACGATGTAGTCCACCCGGCCCGAGAGCAGGATCACCGCCTTGTCAAAGTCGTGGAAATGAAAGTCCCGCTCCTGGCCGGCGGTGTCCCGCAGGTGAAAATAGCGGTAATTCTCCTTCAGGTAGCCCTCCCGGCTGTATTCTCCGGCGTTCTTCACAGGCCGCATCACCTCTTCGCCAAGAGTATACAGCATCTTTTGCCAGGTTTCAAGCACCAACCGCCGTTTCCTTGGCAAAAGCGCTTGCTGCCGGATTCAAAAGAAAGACCTCCCTTTGGGAGGTCCTTTGTTAGATCATGCTTCTGTAGTCGTCGCAGCTGCTGATGCTGTCCGGCGGGAAGAACTCCTCCACCGGGAAGCGGATGCGGCTGAACAGGGTGCAGGGATCGTCCTCGGTGGTGCAGGGGCACTCTTTGTCGGGCAGGCTGTAGTCGTAGGCGGGCACCAAAAGCTGGGTATCCCGCTCCAGGCGGATGATGCTGAACTGGCCGATGGTCACGAACCAGCGGCGGGCCGTATCCGTCAGCACCAGGGCCTCCGGGAAGGAGGCGGCGATGAAGGGCGGGATGGTCCGCTGCTCTAAGTCCGTGGGGAGCAGGCAGTCCGCGTCCACCAACTTCATGTGCAGGGCGATGGGGTCCACCGAGTCCACCACGGCGATGGGCAGATCGTCCGGCCCGGCCCCGGGCAGGGGACTTTCGGAGGAGAAGGTCTTGGAGCTGGCCACGCTGCCGAAGAGCATGACCCGCTTGTCGAACACGGCCAGACCGTTGACGGTCTCTCCGGCGGGGAAGGTCTCCCCGGTGACGCTGTAAAAGTAGGTGCAGTCAATGGTGTAGTAGCCCCGATTGAAGCTGATCGGTTCCACATGCACCGCCACATACAGAAGCTCCGCAGACTTCGGGCGTATGCTCAGCGCGCTTTCTATGTAGGACTGGGAGCTGACGGTGGGGAAAACCCGCAGATCGTCCACGCAGTCCTTGTCGCGGCAGCTGTCAAATATCTTCCTGGTGTTGATGCTCACGGCCTCGCGGATGCTCGCTGAGCTCTCCACGGGCCCGGGCACAACCTTGTCGGGCATAGTTATACCTCCTGTTGTCTGAATTGAAGGGCTTCAGTACAGTGTATGCGCCCGGCTCCCTTTTGTGTGATTTTCTGCTTGAAAATTTGTCCGGCTGACGTATAATAAGAGGGAGAACGGAGCAAAGGAGGCGGCCCCATGGACCGGCTGGGCTTTATACACGATCCCCTGGATATCAAGATCCTGATCCTCTATGTACTGCGCAGGCTCCCCGCCCCGGCTTCGCCGGAGGAGCTGCTGGAGCTGTGCCAGTGTGACGGCGGCGTGGGCTACTTTGAGTATTCCGACTGCCTCAGTGAGCTGGTGGAGAACGGCCACGTGCTCCAGACCGAGGACGGCTATCAGATCACCCAAAAGGGCGCCCGGAACGCGGACGCGGTGGAGAGCAGCCTGCCCTACTCGGTGCGGGCCAAGGCCCAAAAGCTTATCGCCCCGGTGGAGGAGCGGATGCGCCGGGAGGCCATGCTCACCGCCCGCCACGAGAACACCGAGGCCGGCTGCCTGGTGGAGCTGGCTATGGCCGACGGGAAGGGCGAGGTGTTCCGCCTGCGCTTCCTCTGCGCCGGGGAGGAGCAGGCCAAGCAGATCGAGAAAAAATTCCGCCGGGACGCGGAGGGGTACTACCAGAAGATCGCCGCGCTGATGACGGAATAAGAATAAAGGAGAGAGGCACCATGAAAACGAGCATCCCCCAGGGCTACCAGAGCCCCCTGGGCATGTATGACACACAGAAGGCCATCAGCCTGCTCAAGCGCCTGTTTGAGGACCGGCTGGGGGCGCTGCTGAACCTGGTCCGGGTCTCCGCGCCCCTTTTTGTGGACGCGGCCTCGGGCCTGAACGACAACCTCAACGGCGTGGAGCGGCCCGTCAGCTTTGACATTCTCCGCTCGGACCGGCGGGCCGAAGTGGTCCAGTCCCTGGCCAAGTGGAAGCGGCTGGCCCTCAAGCGCTACGGCTTTTTCCCCGGCAAGGGCCTGGTGACGGATATGAACGCCATCCGCCGGGACGAGGACGAGCTGGACAATCTGCACTCGGTGTATGTGGACCAGTGGGACTGGGAGAAGGTGATCCTGCCGGAGAACCGGAACTTGGACTATCTGAAGCTGACGGTGATGGACATCGTCACCGCCATCTGTGACACCCAGGACACCATGCAGGCCATCTATCCCCAGCTCCAGTCTCTGGGCAAGCTGAAGCGGCGGGTCTCCTTCGTGACCGCCCAGCAGCTGGAAGATACGTACCCGGAGCTGACGCCCCGGCAGCGGGAGAACGCCTACTTAAAAGAGCACGGCACCGCCTTTATCATCGGCATCGGCGGGGCCCTGACGGGCTCCGGCAAACCCCACGACGGCCGGGCCCCGGACTATGACGACTGGGCCCTGAACGGGGATATCCTGTTTTATAACGAGCTGCTGGGCTGCGCCTTTGAGGTGTCCTCCATGGGCATCCGGGTGGACCCGGTGTCTCTGGACCGGCAGCTGCGCCTGTCCGGCCACGAGGAGCGGCGGGCCCTGCCCTATCACCAGGCCCTGCTGGCCGGGGAGCTGCCCCTGACCATCGGCGGCGGCATCGGCCAGTCGCGGCTGTCCATGCTGCTGCTGGGCAAGGCCCATATCGGGGAGGTCCAGGCCTCCATCTGGGACGAGGCCACGGTGCAGACCTGCGCCGAGGCGGGCGTGACACTGCTTTGATCAAATGCGACCCGCGCACAAAAATCCGGCTGCTTTCGCAGCCGGATTTTTTGGATCTATGCGGTTTTGCGCACAGGCGGATCACTTGCCCGCCTCTTTGGACAGCACCCAGCCCTTGGCCACGCCGGGGAAGTTGGTGATGACCCCGTCACAGCCCAGAGCCCACACCTTCTCCAGACCTTCCATGTCGTTGACGGTCCAGACGTTGACGAGGATGCCGTGCTCCTTGCAGCTGCGCACATTCTCCTCGTTGAGGATGCACAGGGGCGGGTGATAGGCCTGGAAGCCGGTCTCCTGGCAATACTCGCCGGGATAGACCTTCAGCCCGTCAACCCGGGGGGTCAGGGCGCCCAGCACGACCTCCGGCGGAACGATCTTCTGCATCCGGACAAGGGAGATGTGGTTGAAGGAGGAGAAGAGGACCTTCTGCTCCAGCCCGTATTTGACCACCATGTCCCAGAGCTTGCGCTCGATATCGGGATAAAAGACGTTGTCGGTCTTGATCTCGATGTTGGTGAAGATGTCCTGGGTGGCTGCCCAGGCGCAATACTCCTCAAAAGTGGGGATGGGCTCAAAGGGCAGCTTGCCCTCGTAGAGCTTGGCGGCGTTGAAGGTTTTCAGCTCGTCCAGGGTGTAGTCCAGAAGGTACCCGGTGCCGTCGGTGGTCCGGTCCAGCACTTCGTCGTGGAAAACCACCAGCTGCCCGTCCTTGCTCTCGTGCACGTCCAGCTCGATGCCGTCCGTCCCGGCCTCCACGGCTTTGCGGAAGGCCAGCATGGTGTTTTCGGGATAAGCGCCGCTGTAACCGCGGTGTGCCATTACTTTCATAGAGGATCGCGCTCCTAACAAACAGAATAAGGGGATGCGTATCAGCCCGGACCGTACAGCAGGTCGGGCACGATGGTGATGAGCCTGGGGCAGAAGGTGCACAGCAGCAGCACGGCGATCAGGCTCAGGATGAAGGGCCAGATCTCCTTCAAAAACTCGCTGATGGGGCAGCCGGTGATGCCGCAGGTGGTGAACATCATGGAGCCGAAGGGAGGCGTGATGCCGCCGACCATGATGTTGACAATGGCCACCAGGCCGTAGTGGATGGGGTCAATGCCCAGCTGGAGCGCCACAGGCAGAAGCAGCGGGGTGGTGATCATCAGGCAGGCGCCGCCTTCCAGGAACATGCCCATAATGAGCAGGACCACGTTGCACAGCAGCAGGAACACATACTTGTTGCTGGTCAGGTTCAAAATGGCGGTGGCGACGATCTTGGGGATGTTGACCCAGCTCAGATAGTTGCCGAAGACGCTGGCGGAGACCATGATCAGCACCACGCTGGAGGTACCGGCGATGGTGTCCAGCAGGATGGGGATAAAGTGCTTCTTCAGGTTCAGCTTCCGGTAGAACAGGCCGCCCACGATGAAGCAGTACAGCACGGCCACGGCGCCGCCCTCGGAGGGGGTGAACATGCCGAGACGCATACCGATGATGATGCCGAAGGGGAAGGCCAGGCCCCAGAAGGAGATGAAGGCCTGCTTCAGGATCTCCCAGATGGAGGGGAACTTGTCCCGGGTGGTGGGATAGTGCCGCTTACGGGCGATGATAGCCACCACAATCATCATGGAGATGGCCATCAGGATGCCGGGCACATAGCCGGCGGCGAAGACCCGGCCCAGAGAGGTCTGGGCCAACAGGCAGAACACAATCAGGTTGACCCCGGGAGG
This sequence comes from uncultured Oscillospiraceae bacterium, assembly GCA_947630375.1. GTDB lineage: Bacteria > Bacillota > Clostridia > Oscillospirales > Oscillospiraceae > Limivicinus. The sequence goes on from CANRHH010000004.1 coordinate 43,794, forward strand.
AATGACCGGCGTGGCCGCCGAGGAGGCGGCGGTGACCGCCGCGGAGAAGGCTTTGGAATAACCCCGGCGCTCCATCTCGGGTACCAGCATCTTGGACTGCATGGCGCAGTCGGCGTTGGCGGAACCGGAGCAGCCGCCCATCAACATACTCAGCAGCACGTTGACCTGGGCCAGGCCGCCTTTCATGTGGCCCGTGACACATTCACAGAAGTCCATCAGCTTTTCACTGATGCCGCCGTAGTTCATCACCGAGCCGGCCATGATAAAGAAGGGGATGGCCAGCATGGAGAAGGACTGGGTGGAACCCATGACCTTCTGGAGGATCAGCCAGGGCTTTGAAGTGGTGTCGATCACCAGGAAGTAGAAGAAGGTGGCGCCGAACAGGGAATACACGATGGGCATCCCCATAAAGTACAGCAGGAAGACCAGGAAGATCGGGATCAGATCGATAAAGGTCAATGTCATCAGAAATTCCCTCCTTCCACTTGATATCCGGCGTCAAGGTCCGTTTTTTTCGTTTTAATGATATGGAACCGCTCGGTCAGCAGGAATTTGATGGAGTAAATGGTAGACAGACCGAAGCCGACAGGCACGGCGGCCCCGATGATCCAGGAGGGGATGCGGAGCACGTCGGTGACGGTGGGCTTGTATACCCCGCGGACATAGATCAGATTGTACACATACTGGGCGCTGATCACCGTCAGCATGATGAGGATCAACAGCTCTAAGATGCTGATGATGTCCTGCACGATGGCGCGGGTCTTGCCGTGCATCAGGTTGACCACAATGTCCACCCCCAGATGGGCGTGTTTGCGGTGGGCATAGGCGCTGCCGATGAATACGGTCCACACGAAGAGCCCCGTGATGACCTCATTGCCCCACAGAAGCGGACTTTTGAAGAAGTAGCGCATGATCACGTTCAAATTGGCCAGGATCACGCAGATGGTCAGCGTAGTGCCGGTAATGACCGCGTCAAAATTCAAAAGAATCTTTTTTAATGTTTTCATCATAAGCAAGTACCCTGTAATTCGAGATTTCAAACTGGCTCTTTTAAGAACATCATCATAGACTGCCCCGGCAGGGACAGTCTATGATGATCAAACTTTACAGTGCCGGGACTTCTTTCAAACGATCAGGCGTTGGCGGCGCGGTACTCGGCTACCAGAGCGGTCAGCTGATCATAGGCTTCGTAGGTGGAGCCGTACTCTTCCACGATCCAGTCGATAACAGGGGCGCAGGCGGCGGAGAAAGCGTCCAGATCGACCTCGTTCCAGGTCACGCCGTCCTCGGTCTTCATCTTCTCGATCTGAACAGCCTCATCGTCCTCGCAGCTCTTCTGCTCCCACATGCCCCATTCATAGGCGCAGTCGGAGATGATCTTCTGATACTTCTCGGGGATGGTCTGCCACACGTCCTCGGGCATGAACAGCCAACGGGTGGCGATCAGGTGGTTGGTCAGAGCGACCTTCTTGACCAGCTCATAGGGCTCGCCGGCGCCGGCCAGGGTGGACACGGAGCCCTCAAAGCCTTCCACGACGCCCTGCTGGATAGCGGCCAGGCAATCGGTGAAGTCCATGGGCTGGGGGGTGGCGCCCAGGCACTCCAGGGTCTTGGAGAACAGGGCGGAGGAGGTGGCGCGGAACACGTGGCCCTTCAGGTCGTCAGGCGTATACACATCCAGGTTGGAGCAAATGGACCGGAAGCCGAAGGAATAGTGAGTGTCCAGGATGTGGATGTTCTGCTCGGCCAGGCGGTCGATCAGGTCAGCCACAAAGTCGGAATCCATCACGTAGTTGTACTCCTCGTTGCTGCTGTACAGCATGGGAGCGATAACCATGGCGGCATCGCCCACATAGTCGGCGAACAGGGAGGGCTCTTCCAGGCCCATCCAGTTGGCGCCGTTGACAGCCTGAGTCACAGAGGCGGCATAGCAGTCCAGCTCGTTGGTGCCGTAGTAGGTGACGGTGATGTGGCCGTCGGTCTTCTCGGTGATGTCCTTGGCCAGGTTCTCAGACGCCTTGTAGTTCCATTCTTTGGGGTTGAAGACGTTGGAGAACTTGATGTCCAGATAGAAATCATCGGCGGGATCGGCTTCGCCCTCGGCGGGAGCCTCTTCCGCGGGGGCTTCCTCGGCAGGGGCTTCAGTAGCCGGGGGGGTGCTGGAGTTTCCGCCGCAGGCGGCCAGGCTGAGAACCATGACCAGGGCCAGCAGCAGAGCAAGCAGTTTCTTCATTCTTACGTTTCTCCTTACAAAAAAATTTGTCACATGGCAACTTGGTACCATCAAACATGAACTTATTATGAACTTTTTCCCTTTTCCTGTCAACCTTTTCGCCGTATCCCCTCTGTAATTTTATAGACTTGCACAAAAGGGGGGGCCATATTTCAACAAATTTAATATTTAACAAACCGCACGAAAAAAAGCCTTTGCATTTCCGGTTTTCTTGTGATAAAATGACAGATAGTTTACCATAAAACAGGATTCGTAAAATTTTACGAAATGAGCCGAGAATCCGGCTGATTACAAATAGGAGAGGAGCGGAGCGCCACGGAGACCTTCAGCGTGGAGACCCGGCACAGCGAAGAGAGCCTGGAAGCCTTGTCCCGGATGCAGTACGATCTGTTCTGCCAGAAGAACCGCCTGGCGCGAAGCATCATCAGTGTGGTGTGCGTATTACTGGGCGTTGTCTATTACACCAGCTGGTGGGCGCTGCTGCTGATCGCCTACGGCTGCTATCTGACCACCAGTACCTACAGCTCCGCCAACCGGACGGCTCACAAGCTGGCCGCCCAGATGCGGGCGGCCGGCGGGTTCCCCCGTTCCCGCTACGTGTTTGAGAAAAAGCAGATGCGGGTCTTCAGCCTGCCGGATGAGGAGGAGCTGACGCCCCTGGCCTATGAGGCCGTGGCCGGGCTGGGGGAGGACCGGGACGCCTTTTATCTGTTCCGGGACAGCTATGGGGGCTACCGGGTGCCCAAAAGCGCTTTGGGGGACCGGGAGGAGGCCTTTCGTGACATGATCGAGGCCCGGGCCGGGCGCCGCTTCGCCCGCCGCCGCACCCCGTTCAACCAGCTCCGGGACTGGATGAAGCGCAAAGAAAACGAACCTGAGCATCTATAGGCATGTTAACAAAGGCCAAAGGACTTTGTTAACATGCTTCAAATGCGACCCGCTTGTGCCCTTCGGGTACTTCGCTGGGCTCGCATTTGATACTCGCGCTTATCGCGCTTCGCTTGGTCGGCGCGGCGTCAGAACAAGGCTGTAAAGCCATTTAGCGGTCCAAGGCCCGCCAAATCGGCAGACAGCCTTGTTCTTCCTTACCAAAACCAAAGCATGTGCTTTGGTTTTGAGAGGAGGCAGAGTGGAGCAAATGAGCTTTCCCGTTTACGGGGAAGCGAATGCGAGGAACTTCTGCCGACGACATGCGGCTCAGAGTGTTTTTGAGGCGGCAAAGCTGCCTCAAAAACGATTGAATCCTTTCTTCGCCGCTCTGCGGCGAAGGTAGCGCAGTCTCTGTAATGTAAAAGCGTGCCGGAAATTTTCCGGCACGCTTTTACATGCGGCACATGGCTACCAGCAGCAGCCCGGAGGAGAAGGACAGCTCCGCCTCCGGCCCGGCCCACTGGTTGCTGACGCCTAAGGGGAAACAGTTGTCCAGAACCGTGTCCTCCAGCGGGTACTGGACGCCCCGGATACACACCCCGGCGCACGTATCCGTCAGAGCGAAGAGGGACAGGCTCCAGCCTTCCCGGCGGGGCAGGGTCAGGCGGCAGGGGGGCAGCACCAGCAGGTCCGCGTCCCGGTCCCGGAGGCGGACCCGGACGCCCCGCCGGGCGGCCCAGGCGGCGGACTGGAGGTTGGCCAGGCTGTGGTCCAGCCGGTTTCCCAGGGCGCAGCAGAGCTCCACTTCCTCAAAGCCCAGGGCCAGGGCCCGGCGCAGGGCCAGCATGGTGTCCGTGTCATCCTTCCGGATGGGGTGGCGCTCCAGGGGCACGCCCTCCGGCAGAGGCGCGGTGCAGGAATCCAGGTCGCCCACGATCAGATCCGGCCGGAGGCCGCAGCGCTGGGCGTATTCAAAGCCCCTGTCGCAGGCGATGAGAAAGGTCCCCGGTTCGGGGGGCGCGATGGGGCTGAAGCGCCCGCCGGTGACGATGAGGCATTTTTTTGCCATGGGTGAAGCTCCTTTCTTGTTGCTCTGTACTGTATTATGGCCGCCGGGGGAGCGTTTGTCAATGCCGGGCTTTTTTCGCTTTTCCGGGACGGGCCTGTATATTTTCCCGCTCAGGATGGGAGAATATTGTCAGCACCCTACATACACTGTATTGGGCGACACTTTTCCGGAGTGTGAAAACAGCATGGTCAAACGAGGAGATATCTACTACGCCGACCTGAGCCCGGTGGTAGGCAGCGAACAGGGCGGGATGCGCCCCGTGCTCATCGTACAGAACGACACCGGCAACCGGCACAGCCCCACGGTCATTGCCGCGGCTATCACCAGCCAGACCGGCAAAGCCCGCCTGCCCACCCACATCGCGCTGTCCGGGCAGAGCGTGGGCCTGAACCGGGACAGCGTCATTCTGCTGGAGCAGATCCGCACCATCGACAAATCCCGCCTGCGGGAGCGTATGGGCCGCCTGGACGAGGGCACCATGAGCGCCGTGGACAACGCGCTGGCCGTCAGCTTCGGCTTAGGCGGCTGAAAAGCATAGGATCCCCACCCTGCTCATATGCTGTGAGCAGGGTGGTTTTGCCTGTAGGGCCGCCGCCCGGAAGGAGGCCGGAGATGGACATTCCCATCCTGATCGACGGAGAGAAAGCGGGGGAGCTGCGCATAGGCCGGGAGGGGCTGTATACCCTGTTCGAGGCCAGGCTCCCGCCGGCGGAGGGGCTGACCCGGCTGTGGGTGGCCGGGGGCGGGGAGAGTGCCTGCCTGGGGCTGATGGAGCCCCGGCCGGAGGGCCGCTGCCTGCGCCGCCGGTACAGCGGCCTGGAGCTGAAAAAGCTGCCGGCGCGGATCGAATACGCCTGCACGGCGAAGCCCGCGCCTCCCGCCGCCCCGCCGGCGCCTGGCGCAGAGGAGGCGGAGTCCCCGGCCCCGGAGGAGGGGGACACCGGTCCGCCGGAGGCAGAGAGGGCGGAAGCCCCGCCCGAAGAGGCGGGGCTTTTGTGGTTCTCCCGGCCGGACGGCAGCCTCTGCGCCTTTGACGGGGTGCACACGCTTCTGGCCCTGCCGGCCCGGCTGCGCCGGGTCCCGGCGGGGGTGCGGCTGCTGCGGATCGGGGAAAGGGAGTATCTGGTATTCCGCTCTTGAGAAATAGCGGGAAAGGGTGTATACTGTCTGTAATGAAACCCGGATAAAGGCTGAAAAGGAGAGAACACCCTATGCAAATGACGGATTTGATCGCAAAAAAGAGGGACGGTGGCCGGCTCAGCGGCCAGGAGATCGACTTCATGGTCCAGGGATACACCCGGGGGGAGATCCCGGACTATCAGATGTCCGCCATGTGTATGGCGATCCTGTTCCGGGGCATGGACGACCAGGAGACGCTGGATCTGACCATGTCCATGGTCCACTCCGGCCAGACCATCGACCTGAGCCCCATTCAGGGCCTGAAAGCGGATAAGCACTCCACCGGCGGCGTGGGGGACAAGACCAGCCTGGTCCTCTGCCCCATGGTGGCGGCCTGCGGGCTGAAGATCGCCAAAATGTCCGGCCGGGGCCTGGGGCACACCGGCGGCACCATCGACAAGCTGGAGAGCTTCCCCGGCTTCTCGGTGGATATCTCCGAGGAGCGGTTTTTCCAAAATGTGAACGACATCGGCATCGCCGTGATCGGCCAGACGGCGGACCTGGTCCCGGCGGACAAGAAGCTCTACGCCCTGCGGGACGTGACGGGGACGGTCCCCTCCATCCCGCTGATCGTCAGCTCCATCATGTCCAAGAAGCTGGCCTCCGGGTCGGATATCATCGTGCTGGACGTGAAGTGCGGCAGCGGGGCCTTTATGAAGACTCCGGAGGCGGCCCGGGAACTGGCCCGGGGCCTGACCCGGATCGGCCGCCTGGCCCAGCGCCGCTGCGCCGCGGTGATCACCGACATGGACCAGCCCCTGGGCTTCGCGGTGGGCAACGCCCTGGAGGTGAAGGAGGCGATCTCGGTGCTGAAGGGCGAACAGCGGGGGGATCTGCTGGAGCTGTGCCTGACCTTGGGGGGCCTGATGCTTACCGAGGCGGGGATGGCGGCGGATATGGAGGCCGCCCAGGCCCGGCTGCTGGAGGCCGTGAAGGACGGCAGCGCCCTGGAGAAGCTGGCCCAGATGGTCCGGGCCCAGGGGGGCGACGCCGCGCCGGTGTACGAGCCGGCCCTGCTGCCCCAGGCCCCGGTGGTGCTGGAGGTCCGGGCCGACCGGGCGGGCTATGTGGAGCGCATCCAGGCCGAGCAGGTGGGGCTGGTATCCATGCACCTGGGCGGCGGCCGGGTGAACAAGGAGAGCTCCATCGACCTGTCTGTGGGCGTGGTGCTGGACAAGAAGGTGGGGGACCGGGTCGCCCCCGGGGACCGGCTGGCGGTGCTGCACGCCCCCTCGGCGGAAAAGGCCCGGGAGGCGGCGGAGCAGCTGAAAGCCTGCTTCCGCTTCTCAGACAGCCCCGTGCCCGCCCGCCCCTTTATCATCGACATCGTGCGGTAACAGACGCGAAACATCCCCCGGCGCGCAGCGCCGGGGGATGTTTTATACGATTGTCAGGCGGCGTTGGCTTTTTTGGCGCCGAAGTACTGCCAGGCCAGGAGGACCAGCAGCAGGGCGATGCCCACGAAGTCGGTCAGGTTGCCGGGATAGAGCATCATCAACCCGCCCGCGCACAGCAGGGCCCGGACCAGCCAGTTGGCCTTTTTGAACAGGAAGCCGTTCATGGCCGCGGCCACGCCGAAGATGCCGAACAGGGAGGTAATGACGATCTGTACCACCTCCAGCACCGTGGTATCGATCAGCAGCATGGCCGGGTTCAGCGCGAAGATATAGGGCACCACAAAGGCGGCGATGGCCAGCTTTGTGGCGTTGAAGGCCGTCTTCATCGGCGGGGACTTGGCAATGGCGGAGCCGGCATAGGCCGCCAGGGCCACAGGGGGCGTGATATCCGCCACGATGCCGAAGTAGAACACAAAGAAGTGGGCGGCCATCTGGGGGATGCCCATCTGGATCAGGATGGGGGCGCAGGTAGAGGCCATGATGCAGTAGTTGGCGGTGGTGGGCACGCCCATGCCCAGCACGATGCAACAGAGCATGGTCAGCAGCAGGGCGATGATCACCCGGCCGCCGGAGATGGACACGATCCCGGTGATGAGCTTGGAGGCCAGGCCCGTCATGTTGATGCAGCCGGCGATAACGCCAGCCATGCCGCAGGCGGCGGCCACGGTGATGCAGCTCTTGGCGCCGGCGGCCAGCGCGTCAAAGAAGACGGCGGGGGTCATGCGGGTGTCCTTGTTGAACAGGCTGACCACAATGGCGATGACGATGGAGATGGCCGCGGAATAGGCCATGGTCCGTCTGCCGCTGGAGACCAGATACACCAGCGCGACCAGGGGCAGCAGCAGATAGATCTTCCCCACCAGATGGCTGAACCGGGGCAGCTCCTCCCGGGGAATGCCCCGCAGGCCCAGCTTTCTCGCCTCCAGGTGGACGCAGATAAAGATGCCTAAGAAGTACAGCACCGCCGGCAGAATGGCCCGGACGATGATGTCCGAATAGGGCACGCCCACATATTCCGCCATCAGGAAGGCGGCGGCGCCCATAATGGGGGGCATGATCTGCCCGCCGGTGGAGGCGGCGGCCTCCACGGCCCCGGCAAATTCCCCCTTGTAGCCGGTCTTTTTCATCATGGGGATGGTGACGGAGCCGGTGGTGACGGTATTGCCCACCGAGGAGCCGGACACCATGCCGCACAGGGCCGAGGAAATGACGGCCACCTTGGCCGGGCCGCCCGAAGAGGAGCCGGCCAGGCAGTTGGCCAGGTTGATGAAGAAATCGGAGATGCCGGTCCGCTCCAGGAAGGCGCCGAAGATGATGAACACCACAATGAACTTGGCGCAGACCTGCACAGGCGTCGTCAGCACGCCGGTGGTCTGATAGAACAGGCCGATGGTCACCTGGCGGATGGCCCGGGCCGCGCCCATATTCCGGCTGAAGCAGTAATAATAGAGGGCATAGAGCAGGAAGGCGCTGGCCACGCACAAAATGGGCAGGCCCACGCTCCGGCGGCAGAGCTCCGCCAGGGCGATGATGCCGATGATGCCGATGACGATCTCATAGGATTTGATATTCAGCGTGCCCAGCCGGACCGTCAGGCTCTGGGCGTTGACGACCACATAGAAAAAGGCGGCCGCGCCCAGCACCATGAGCAGCCAGTCGTACCAGGGCATGGAATTGGGCTTGTGAGCGCCCTTTTTCGCGGGGAAATTCAGATAGCCGATCACGATGATGCAGGCCAGGAACGAGGGGTAGCGGATCAGATCCAGCCAGGTGGCGAACAGGGTCACATAGATGGAAAAACAGGAGAAAGCGGCCAGGACGATGTTCACCGCCCATTTCTGCCAGCCCTCCCACACCCGGGTGTTGGACTCCCGGTCGTATTTTTTCATCACTTCATCCACCGCGGATTGGTCGAAGAAGTGTTCTTCAGCCCGATGGGCTGCGATTTCCTGCTGTACGTTCTTGTCTTTAGCCATGGGCATGAACCTCCGTGGTGAGATTTGGCAGGGAAAAGGAAAAAATGCGCAGGGAGTGCCGCGGGATGTTCCGCGGCACTCCGTTGTGCCTGTTTCAGAATGAGGTTTTTACACCTAAATCATGCGGCGGTTTCCACCGTGATGCCGTTTTCCGCATAGTACTTGGCAGCGCCGGGGGAGAAGGGGGCCGCAATGCCCTCGGTGGCAAAGGTCAGGTCCAGCTCGGCGCCCTTGGCGTGCAGCTGGGTGATGGCGTCCTTGCCGTTGAAGATGGTGGAGACGATGGCATAGGCCACGTCGTCATCGATGTCGGCCTTGGCGATCAGGGTCGCCTTGGTGGTGATGGTGGTGCAGTCCTCGTCAAAGCCGTTGTAGGTGCCGGCGGGGATGGTGTAAGCGGCGTAGTAGGGGGCGTCGGCCAGCAGCTTATCCATGTGCTCCTGATCGATGGAGATCAGATACACGGTCTTGCTGGAAGCCAGGTCGGTGATGGCGGGAGTGGGCGCGCCGGCGGTCTGCACGGCCACGTCGATCTTGCCGTCCTTCAGGCTCTCGGCGGAGTCGGCAAAGGACTGGTACACAGGGTTCACATCGTCCAGGGTCATGTCATAGGCGGCCAGAATGTCCACGGTGTTGTAGTACGTACCGGAGCCCACGTCGCCCACGCAGATGCTCTTGCCGCGGATGTCTTCCACAGACTTGATGTCCGGGTCGCAGGTGATGAGCTGTACGGTCTCGGCGTACAGAGCGCCCAGGGCCACGAAGCTGGTGACAGCGCCGGTCTCGGCGAAGGTGTTGGTGCCGCCGTAGGCATAGCCCAGCACGTCGGACTGGACGGTGGCCAGGTCATACAGGCCGGTGTCGATGCCGGTGATGTTGGCGGCGGAACCGCCGGTCTCGTTCACGGTGATGTCCAGGCCAGTCTCCTGCTTGATGTAGGTGGCCAGCACGCCGCTGAAGGCATAGTAGGTGCCGGCGGAGCCGCCGGTGCCGATGGACAGGCTGGTCCCGGACAGATCCACAGCGGGGGCTTCTTCAGCGGGGGCCTCGGCGGCAGGGGCTTCTTCAGCCGGAGCCTCAGCGGCAGGCGCTTCCGTGGCGGCGGGGGCGGTATTTCCGCCGCAGGCGGCCAGAGCAAACAGCATGCACAGGGCAAGCAGCATAGCAGTCAGTTTTTTCATTTTCTTTTCCTCCTTATTCAGAGTAGATCGCTTCCACTTTCTGAAGCTGTGCCCATATCATACCGCGAAAAACACGACTTTGCAAGAGTAAATTGCTAAATTCCCGCTTCGCACAAAATCTGAGGCCCGCCGGGGAGAAGATTTGTATAATAATACAGCGTTCTGCATGAAAAACCGGAGGAAAAATGAAACAAGCCCCGCTTGACGGGGGCTTTGTCCTTTATAAAAAGCAAATTTTCGGAAAAAAAGGAAAAAAGTCTTGTCAAAATTGAAAAGATAAGGCATAATATGCAAGACAAAAAGAAAGAGGTGGAAACGGTGTCCTACAAGCTGATCGCTTTTGATCTGGACGGGACCCTGCTCAACGACGACAAGAGCATCTCCCCGGAGAATCTGCGCGCTTTGGAGGCCGCGGCGGCGCGGGGGGCGGAGCTGGTCCCGGCCACGGGCCGCATCGTCACCGGCGTGCCGGAGCAGATCCGCCGCCTGCCCTTTATCCGCTATTATATCGCCATCAACGGGGCCTGCGTGTACGACGCCCGGGAGGACCGGACCCTCTACCGGGGGGAGATCCCGCCGGAGCTGGCCCTGCGCCTGTGCCGGTATATGGATACGCTGCCCGTTTTGTACGACTGCTATCAGTACGGCACCGGCTGGATCAGCCGGGACATGCTGGAGCGGGCGGCGCCCTATTTCGTCCTGGAGCCGGGGATCTATGAGCTGGTCAAGTGGACCCGGCACCCGGTGGACGATCTCAAAGAGACCCTCTTGGAGCGGAGGGAGCCGGTGCAGAAATTCCAGATGTATTTCAAACCGGAGCAGATGGACCTGCGCCGGCAGCAGATCGAACAGCTGCCCCGGCTGTTCCCGGAGCTGCAGGCGGCCAGTTCCCTGAAAAACAACATCGAGATCAACAGCGTCAGCGCCGGGAAGGGCCCGGCCCTGCTGGCCCTGGCGAAGCATCTGGGCCTGGAGCGGGGCGAGACCCTGGCCTTTGGCGACGGCAGCAACGATCTGAGCATGGTGCGCGAGGCCGGGCTGGGCGTGGCCATGGCCAACGGCGAGGCCGCCGTCAAGGCGGCGGCGGGGCTGGTGACGGTCAGCAACCAGGAGGCCGGGGTGGCCCGGGTCCTGTGGGATCTGATAGAGCGCGGTAAAATTTGAACAAATTATTATATTTTCCGGCTATATGCCCGCCCGATTGACTTTTGAACCGGGTGGGCATATACTTTGAAGAACGATTTTTCAGGCAGGAGGTCCTTTCATTGGCAGTTACCCTGCGCCATCGGGACACGGACATGACCAGCGGCAGCATTCCCCGGCTGCTCATCCAGTTCTCCGTTCCGCTTCTGATCGGCAACGTCTTCCAGCAGCTGTACAACACGGTGGACACCATTGTGGTGGGCAACTTTGTGGGCCGGCAGGCCCTGGCCGCCGTGGGCTGCACCGGGCCCATCGTCAACGCCCTCATCGGCACCTTTTCCGGCCTCTCCTCCGGCGCCAGCGTGGTCATTTCCCAGTACTACGGGGCCAAGGAGGGGGAAAAACTGCACCAGTCCGTCCAGACCACCATGGGGCTGACCTTTATCATGTGCGTGGTGCTGACGGCGGTGGGCGTGCTGTTCACCCCCGCCATGCTCCGGCTCATGGACACGCCGGAGGACGTGTTCAGCCAGGCGGTGGAGTATCTGACCATCTATTTCTGGGGCCTGTCCGGCCTGCTGCTGTATAACACCGGCGCGGGCATCCTCCGGGCGGTGGGGGACTCGGCCCACCCGCTGTATTTCCTCATTTTCTCCGCCCTGACCAACACCGTGCTGGATATCCTCTTTGTCCGGTCCTTCCATATGGGCATCGCCGGGGCCGCCGTGGCCACCATCGTATCCCAGATGATGTCGGCCGTTCTGGTGCTGCGGATGCTCTCCCGGACCACCGCGGACTACCGGGTGGATCTGCGCCATACCCGTATGACCAGCTATATCCTGGGCAAGGTCTGCGCCATCGGCATCCCCACGGCGCTGCAGATGTTCGTCACCGCCATCTCCAACATCTTTGTCCAGGCCTACATCAACCGCTTCGAGAGCGCCTGCATGGCCGGCTGGACCGCCTATAACCGGATCGACGCCTTTGCCATGATGCCCATGATGTCCCTGTCCATCGCCCTGTCCACCTTTGTGGGGCAGAATTTGGGGGCCGGGGAGCTGAAGCGGGCCCGGAGCGCCCCCAAATACGGCATGGTCATGGGCCTGGTGATGATGCTGGTGATCCTGACGCCGCTGATGATCTTTGCCCGGCAGCTGACCTATCTGTTCAACCAGGAGCCGGAGGTGCTGGATTACGGGGCCTTCTTCATCCGCATCATCTCCCCCTTCTATCTGACCTTCTCCGTCACCCAGGTGTATGCCGGGGCCCTGCGGGGAGCGGGGGACACCAAGAGCACCATGATCATCATGCTCTTCTCCTATGTGCTCTTCCGGCAGCTGTATCTGTATGTGTCCTACCGGGTGTTCGGCGGCATCACCTCCGTGGCCCTGGGCTACCCCATGGGCTGGGCCATGTGCGCCGTGCTGCTGCTGGTGTATTATTACGGCTTCCACCGAGGCAAACAGGAGCAGCTGCGCATAGCTTGATAATAAAGATCCTCCGGCTTTCGCCGGAGGATCTTTTTGCTCAGCCGTATTTTTCCGCCATGTAGATGGCGGCGCGGGACTGGGAGGCGGAGGCGGCCTCCTGGGCCGTGACCTGCCCGGCGTAGAAGCGCTGGGCCTCCTCCCGGAGGATGGCCAGCAGCTCCGGGTGTTCGCCCGCCACGGCGTGGGTGCTCTCCAGCAGGGCGCGGAACTGCTCCGCGTCCGCGGGCGTCACGTCCCCCGCTCTCTCCGCCTTGCCGCTGGCCAAAAGCTTCAGCTGCTGCTCCAGCGTGGCGTTGAGGGTGGAGATCTGCCTTTGGGAGGCCCCTAAGGGGGAGGACAGGCAATAGTCGATAAAGTCCCAGGCCCCCTCCTTGTTCTGGCTGCCGGCGGAGACGGCTAAAACCGTGGACAGGCTGAAAAGGCTGCCCATGGCGTTGACATAGCCATAGTTCTCCCCGAAGAAGGTCCGGCCATAGCCGGCGCTTAATAAAGAATCGGTATTCAGATAATGGTACACCAGGGCGGCGCTGTCCGGGGCGTAGCTCTTCTGGAAGGCGGCGCAGTTTTCCAAGAGCGCCGCATAGTCCGGGCTGTCAAAATCGCAGGTGCCGTTTGCCTCGTCCAGGTGGGTGCCCATGTAGACGGTGGCCAGCCAGTCAAAGAGACCGTCCCGGGTAAAGCCCTCCGGGAACAGATCCAGCCAGCCGGTGTAGCTGCTCGCGGCGAAGACCCGGGCCTCCTCGGCCCGGACCTGGGGCAGGGCATAGGAGGCGGAGAAGGGGGCGTTGGGGTCCGGCTGGAGGGCGGTGTTCTGGATGAACAGGGCCAGGATGAAGCCTAAGGGCACGGAGTACATCTCTTCCCCCGGGTTCACCGCCTCCATCAGGGAGGGGAGGAAGTCCGCCTTGCTCCGGCCGGAGGCGGCCAGATAGGGCGTCAGCTCCTCAAAGACCGTGCTGTCCGTCCAGCCCATAAAGCCGTCCCCGTCGAAGGCGTACAGATCCGGCCCCCGGCCGGCGGCCAGCTCCGTGGAGGCCTCCTGCTGGTCGATATTCTTGTAGCGGACCAGATAGGGCGCGTCGCTGATGTTGTAGCGCTCCAGATAGGGGAGCATAAGATTATAATCCGCGCCGTCGATCCACATGTCCAGGGCCGTTTTCTCCGGCAGAGGGCCGTACTGGAGGCAGGCCAGCTCGTCCTCGTAGCTGGGGATCAGGTAGCCCCCGGACCAGGGGAGGACCACGGAGCCCAGAATGTCGCTGCTCAGCCCCGCCTCATAGTAACTGAACAGAGTCTCGCCGGTGCCGCTGGGGGGCGCGGCCTTGCAGATGCGGTCGTTGCGAATCTCCAGGAGCAGCTCTCCCTCCGCCGTATAGCCGATGGAGAACAGATCCAGACCGTCCTCATAGCTCTCCGTGTGGCAGCGAAAGAGCAGTTCCGGCTCCGCGTTGGCGGAGGCCAGGCGCCGGACCTGCATCCAGTCCTCCTGACCGTCGTAAAAATAGCTCAGGGTCAGCAGGCCCTGGGGCCCGGTGATCATGCAGCTGCCGATACCGAAGTCGGAGAAGGTCCGCCGGATCTGCAGGCTGCTGTCCAGCTGGAAGATCAGTCTGTCTCCGGCCAGGAACAGGCAGCCGTCATACCAGGCGACGCTGCGGAGGATGAAATTGGCGATGCCGCCGTCCACCTCGCTCTTGCCCACGCGGCCGATCTCCTCTAAGGCGGGGGTCAGGTCCTGCCGGGAGAGGAGCTGGCCCTCCCCGTCATAGAGCAGCAGCTCCCGGGGGCAGGGTTCGTCAGCGTTGTGCTCCGTGATCCAGTTGTAGTTGTCCGGCCCGCCCAGGACCCCCATGCCCCCGCCGGAGGTGGGGAAAATGTCGCTCAGTGTCTCCAGGTCCTCCGGGACCGGATAGGGGGTGAAGCGCTCCCCGTCGTACCGGCCCACGGTGTTCTTCCCGTCCGGGCCGATGCCGGCCAGGTAGATAAAGTTTCCGTCGGCGCACTGGCCCACGGAGTCCACGATGCCCTCCGGCAGGGGGAGATAGTGCATGGACCAGCCCTGTTTTCCCTCCGCCGCCAGAGGGGCCTCTTCTGTTGATCCGACGTCCTTCTTTTTGCCGCCGGCTTTTTTGGAGGCGCAGCCGAAAAGGGAAAAGGACAGGGCCAAAATCAGCAGGATGCTCACGATCTTTTTCATAGCTTCTTTCCGCTCCTTGTTTTATTGAGGCGCCGGGAACGCCTCTCACCCTTTAATAACCCCCAAAGGCCCTGTTTTGTTTCAGATTTGGATAAAAAAACCTCCGGCTTTCGCCGGAGGGGTTTTGAAGACACCTCGTCAAATATGCCGCCATGCGGCAAAAGAGAATTAAATCTGTTTTTGAGGCAGCTTTGCCGTCTCAAAAACACCCTGAGGCGAGCCAAGCGAGCCCTCGCGCCGACCAAGCGAAGCGCGATAAGCGCGAGCCCCTCAAATGCGAGCCCAGCGAAGTACCCGAAGGGCACAAGCGGGTCGCATTTGACGCGTTAGCGGTTTGGCTCTGTGTGGTTGCGGAGGATCTCGCCGGTGAAGGCGTCCACGTCGTACTCATACTCGGTGGAGGCGGTCTCAAAATCCACCTCGTAGTAGGCGGAGCTGATCCGCCGCTCCAGCTCTATGCCGATGTCGTACACGTCCGTCTCCGCCAGGCCCGCGTCCGCCAGGGCGGCGGCCAGGGCCTCCTCCCGGGTGATCATATCGGCCGTGGCCGTCTCCGGAGCGGGGGCCTCGGAGGGCGGCTGGGGCGCGTCCCCGCCGGGGGCCTGGACCGGCTGTTCCGCCGCGGGGGCCTCTGCCGGCGCTTCGGCCGGGGCGCCGGCAGGCACCGGGGCGTTCTGGCCGGGGGCAAAAGCCTGGAAACCGCCGCCCAGGGCCCGGCCCTCGCCGGAGAAAGCCAGCACCTGGCCGGTGACCGCGTCGATAAAGCAGTCGTAATCCGCGCCCAGATACTCAAAATCCACCTCGTACCGGGGACTGCCGTTCTTGCGGCGCTCCAGCTCGATGTCGATATCGTTCACGTCGCTCTTGGACAGGCCCGCCTGCTCCAGAGCGATGGCCAGGGCCTCTTCCCGGCCGATGGTGCTGCCGCTGCCGCGGCCCAGCAGGAAGCCCAGCAGCACCCCGCCGGCCACCACGACCACCGCCAGCACGGCCAACAGGATCTTGACAGATTTTTTCATGTTCTCATTCCTCCTTTATTTGCTTTTTGCTTGGTTTTAATATAAAATATTTTTCTAAGAAAAGAATTAAATTTTCTTTAAAGATTTGAGGATATTCTTCTTTTATAAAAAGGAGAGGAGGTCATACCCGTGCGGATCTTAGTTGTGGAGGACGAGAAGAACTTAAACCGCATCATCTCAGAGGCCATGGAGGACGAGGGCTACAGCGTGGACCGCTGCTTTAACGGCCTGGACGCGCTGGATTACGCCGCCGGCACCGTGTACGATGTGATGATCCTGGATGTGATGATGCCCGGGCTGGACGGCTTTGAGCTGGTGCGCCGGCTGCGCCGGCAGGGGAACACCACCCCCGCCCTGTTCCTCACCGCCCGTGACAGCGTGATGGACCGGGTGGAGGGCCTGGAGAGCGGGGGAGACTATTACCTGGTCAAGCCCTTTGACTTCAAGGAGCTGATGGCGGTGGTCCGGGCCATGACCCGCAAATACACCGGCAACCGCTCCAATGTGTACACCGTGGCGGACCTGAGCCTGGACGCGGCGGCCAAGACCGTCACCCGGGCGGGCAGGACCATCGACCTGACGGCCAAGGAATATGCCCTGTTGGAGTACATGATCCGCCACAAGGGGATGGTCCTGTCCCGGGAGATGATCGAGAACAACCTCTGGAACTATGACTACGAGGGCGGCACCAACGTGGTGGACGTGTATGTGAGCTATCTGCGCAAGAAGATGGACACGGGCTTTGACCGGAAGCTGATCCACACCGTCTGGGGCACCGGCTGGGTCTTAAAGGAGGAGTGAGGGTATGTCCGCGAAGTTACGGCTGATCCTCTGGTTCACCCTGATGATCCTGCTGCTGTCGGCCATGGTGCTGGTGTTCCTGCTGGTGATCAACGCCCACACCCTGCCGGACAACCCCGCCGACCGGCTGGTGGACGTGGTGCTGGACAACGCCGACGACGTGGAGTTTGACAACGGCCGTTTCGACTGGGAGGATCTGGACCCCTACAGCCACGGAGTCTACTGCTTCTTTTACGACAGCGCCGGGCAGCTCCGGCTCTCCGCCGCCCCGGAGGGGCTGGAGCGGATGGACCCCTTCAAGCCCAACATCGTCCGCACTGTGGAGATCGACGGCAGCGAATATTATATGTATGACACCTATGTGGACATGAGCGTCACCGGCATCTGGATCCGGGGCCTGATCGACTCCACGGACCGCTCGGGCCTGATGCACACCATCCTGGTCCTGACGGCCACCCTGCTGCCGGCGATTTTGATCCTGACGGTGGGCGGGGGCTGGCTCATCGCCTGGGACACCTTCCGCCCCATGGAAAAGATCCTCTCGGCGGCGGACTCCATCTCCGACGGCTCCGATTTGAGCGCCCGAGTGAACTTGCGCCGGGGGCCCCGGGAGATGCGCCGCCTGAGCCAGGCTTTTGACCGGATGTTCAGCCGCCTGGAGCGCTCCTTCCTGGCGGAGCGGCAGTTTACCTCCGACGCCTCCCACGAGCTGCGCACGCCCATCACCGTCATCCTGGCCCAGTGCGACCGGTCCCGCCGGAAGGACAGGACCCCCGAGGACTTTCTGGCCTCCATCGACGTGATCGAGCACCAGGCCCGGCGCATGTCCGACCTGGTGCAGCAGCTGCTGGGCCTGACCCGGATGCAGCACGGCACCGACCGGTATCCCCTGAAGGAGGCGGACCTGAGCGCCTTTACCCAGGCCGCGGCAGAGGACTTTGTCCCCGCCGCGGACCGGGGGATCCGCCTGGAGACGGATATCGAGCCCGGCGTGGAGGCCCGCTTCAACCCCACGCTGCTCTCCCGGGTGATCCAGAACCTGCTGGAAAACGCCTACAAATACGGTCGGGAGAACGGGCACATCCGCCTGAGCCTGCGCCGGGAAGGGGAGCGGGCGGCGCTCCGGGTGGAGGACGACGGGGTGGGCATCGCCCCGGAGGACCTGGACAAGGTCTGGCAGCGCTTCTGGCAGGCGGACCCGTCCCGGGGGGACGAGGGCAGCAGCGGCCTGGGCCTGGCTATGGTGAAGGAGATCGCGGAGTTCCACGGGGGCGAGGCCCTGGTGGAGAGCGAGCCGGGCAAGGGCAGCGTCTTCACGGTGCGGATTTAACAATAAAACAATAAAATAAAAAAGGACCGTTCGGTCCTTTTTTATTTATGTTTTTCTGTATAAAACGTAACCGCACTTGCATTGGATGTGGATCTTTCCCTTGCCCCGGGGGACCCGGAGCATGGCCTTGCAGCCGGGGCAGCGGAAAAACCGGTAGTTCTTCCGCTGGCGGAACCGGTCCTGCCAGGCCCGGAAAGCCCGCTTTCGCCCCTCCAGAAAGCGCAGATACGCCGCGTTTTCCGCCTCCCGGGCGGCAAGCCGCCGGGAGAAGGCCCGCACAAAAGCCATCAGCAGCAGGAAGAAGAACAGCGTGCTGAACAGGCCCCCCAGCCCGGGCAGGAGCAGACCCGCCGGCCCGGCCAGGAGGAAACAGACCAGCCCGGCCCAGAAGAGGGCCTTGGACAACTCGTCCATCCCTTGGCGTCCCATAAAGATTCTGTTAAACCAAGCTCTCATGGTCTCGTCCGCTCCTATCCGGCCCGGCGCCGCTCAGTCTCTGGTATAGTCGCAGCTGCCGGCCATACCGTCGCTGGTGGTATAATATTTCATGTAGGCCAGGCGGCCGGCAATAGAGATGTTCGAGTAGTACCGGACGCCGGACTCGCTGTCGTTGACAAAGGAGAGGGACTCCGGATCCGTGTGCAGCTCCACATGGAAGGCCGGGTCCTCGTCGGAGCGGATGTGCAGGACGATCTGGTCCAGCGCCACAGTGACGCCGGTGCTGATATGCTTGCAGGGCCCCTCCGCCCCGGCGGACATGGGGACCAGCGTGGGGTCGCCGGAGTACAAGGTCCACGTGCCGCAGAAGGTCTTATAGAGCTCCAGCAGCTCCAGCCAGCGCTCCCGGTCGTCAAACTCCTCCTCGTAGGCCATGAGCCAGTCGTAGGCCCCATACACGTCGCCCTCCTCGCACAGCTGGAAGAAGGGGCGGGTATAATCCTGGGCCAGCCGGAGCTTTTCCGCGTAGTCCTGGCTGTCCTTGTAATCTCCCAAGGAGGCGAAGAGCTCCTCCAGATCCTTCAGCATGGGCCGCAGGTCCGAAGTGGGGCCGTCCTCCAGGCGGATGTCGCTGCCGTCCCCGCCGCAGGCGTCCCGCAGTTCGCCGATGGCGTCGCTGCCGATCTCCAGGGCCCGCTCGGTGGAGATGGAGAACACGCTGTGTGTCCCGGCGTCCGCGCTGAGCTTGGAGTACAGGTAGCGGACCTTGTATTTCTCGGTAAAGCCGTAGAGCCGCAGGGCCTTCTGATAGACGGCCTCCTTGGTCATATCGGCGCTGTCCTCAAAATCGCCCAGGGCCAGGAAGGCCTCCCGGGCCTGGCTGTACATCCCGGCCTCCAGCAGCTTGGTGGCCACGGTGTAGTCCGTCCTCTGCTTCTCCAGACGCAGCGCGTCCAGCTCTGTCTGGCACTGCTGGGAGAGGGGGACGCTGTTTTTATATTCGCCCAGGCCCTTGAAGACGGTTTGGGCCGTCTGATAGAGCAGGGCCGCCGTGCCGCCGTCCCCGTATTCCTCCTGGGGAACGTCCTCTGCGCGCTTGCCGATAAAGGCCAGGCCGCCTTCGTCCCGGGTCCGGGCCAGGTCCATCATGTGCATGGCCCGCATATAGGGCACGTTCATGGACGCCTGCTCCACGCTGTCCCGGTAGTCCCCCAAGGCGGTAAAGGCCGCGGCCGCCTCGTCATACTGGCCGGCGGTCAGCATGGAGGAGGCGGAGGAGTAGGCGCGCATCTTGGCGGCCCGGGGCGGCACGGTGATCAGCAGGATGACGGCTAAGATCAGCACCGGCACCGCCACGGAGGCGATGCGCAGCAGCTTCTTGTTCTTGATACGGGCCTCCGCTTTCCCGGCGGCCTCTTCCTCCCGCTCCACCTTCAGCCGGTCCTCGCACTGGCTGCGCAGATTCTCGATGTTGACGGTTTTCATGGCGGACAGGGTCCGGCGGCAGGCCCGGCACTTCTGTTCTCCCATGGGGTTGACCGCCCCGCAGGTGCAGTACCACAGCTCCGCGCCCGCCTCGCCGGGGGCATATTTGCAGTCGTTCCCGTAGCGGATCCGGTACTGGTCGGCCAGGTCCTTGCTCCCTAAGGACTCCTCCAGCAGCTGGTGCCGGGCCACGGCGATCCACTGGGTGTCCTCCGCGGGGCTCCAGAGGGCGCCGCTTTCAAACTGCACCTCCAGAAGGGACACGGTGAACGAGCGGACGCCCTCCTTGGGCAGCACGATGGCCACGTTCCGGCCAAACTCCGTGTCCCGCCCGGCGTTGAGCCCCGTGTATTGATACTCCAGGGGATTGCCCAAAGGCTCCCCCTCGGCGCTCAGCATACAGATGCTGACCCGGAGGGCGGAGACGGGCTCCTCCCCCAGGTTGATGTATTTCAGCTGGGCCAGGGCGTTGGCGCTGTAGTTGTCCTTCAGCAGCGTGCCGGCGGCGATCATCACCGGGGCATCGGGGGCGTACAGGCCGTTTTCCAGGGTGAAAAGCCTGATATATCTGTCAGCCATCCGGCGCCTCCTTTATAATTCGGGCAGATCGTCGCTTACCAGAGCGGTCATACCGGCCGCGCCCCGGTCCGGCAGGGCGATCACCAGCAGATACCCCGCAAAGGGCAGCAGGACGGAGAACCAGAAATACCGCTTCCCGGGCCAGCCCTTTAGCACGGCGGCCTTGTAAAACTCCCGGGCCAGAAGGATATCGGCGGCGATCAGCACCAGGGAGGCGAGCACGATCAAGATCACATTTACTGCCATAAACGGAAACCGGTCCTTTCCCATTTTGTCGATTTACGTCAACCGATAGTATAGCATATCTGTTGCGCAAACGCAATGCATGAAAAAAGGAATACGCCCACTTTTTTCAAAAAAACGGGCGGGAAGCTTTTCCTGGCAGTTTGGGCTTGAACCTTGGGGGAGATGGTGGTAAAATAACAAAAACAGGACGAAAGCACGGAAACGGGGGAAGGAAAATGCTTGCTCTGGCCAGCGATCACGGGGGTCTGGCGCTGAAGAAAGCGGTGATGGCCCATCTGAAGGAGAGGGGCCTGGCCTATCAGGACTTCGGGACCTATACGGACGCCAGCTGCGACTATCCGGATTTCGGCCGTCCGGCGGCCCAGGCGGTGGCCTCGGGCGCCTGCGACCGGGGGATCCTGATCTGCACCACCGGCATCGGCATGTCCATCACCGCCAACCGGATCCCCGGCATCCGGGCCGCCCTGTGCGGGGACTGCTTTTCCGCCCGGATGACCCGTTTGCACAACGACGCCAACATTCTCGTTTTAGGCGCGGCGGTGACGGGGGAGGGCCTGGCCCTGCTGATCGTGGACACGTTTTTGGACACGGCCTTTTCCAATGAGGAGCGCCACAAGCGCAGGATCTCGAAGATCGAAGGCTGAAGCCGGGCCCGGCCCGGCGGAATGGAGCATATCTTGGCGAAAGTACAGGTATTTTACAAGGGGCGGCGGAAGCGGCGCAATTATGCCTTGATCCCTTTTATCCTCGTGTTGGCCTTGGTGGTGCTGGCGGTGGCCACCTTCTACGGCTTTCAGCGCTATGCCGTCATCACCAAAGAGGGCGTATCGGTGGAGTTCCCGCTGCTGGGCCGCGAGGAGAACGTGATCGTGGACAGCCAGGGCAACGAGGTCCGGGTCTTTGACCAGGTGGAGACCCAGCTGATCGTGGACGCGCCGGACTACTCCCGCATCCAGGCCACGGCCGGGCGCTATCTGTCCGGCATCAAGGCCATCTTTGTGCCCTACACGGATCTGAATACGGAAAAGATCGCGGAATACACCGCCCGTCTCAACCGGGGCAATGCCCTGATCTTGGAGATGAAGCCCCGCAACGGCCTGCTCATGTGGAACTCGGCGGCAAACGCCGCCGTCAGCTACGGCCTGTCGGCCACGCCGGAACAGTCGGCGGTGGTGGAGGGGATCATCCAAAGCCTGCGGGAAAATCCCCCCGAGGGGAAGGACAAGATCTATCTGGCGGCCCAGATCAGCTGCTGTATCGACGAGCTGTTTCCCAGCCGGAGCACCACCGTGGCCCTGCGCACGGAGTACGGCATGAATTATACCGACTCCAAGGGCTCCTGGCTGGACCCCTATAACGCGGATCTGCGCACCTATATCGCCCAGCTGGCCCAGGAGCTGTACGCCATGGGCTTTGATGAGGTGATCCTGGCCGATGTGGAGCACCCGGTGCCGGAGCCGGTGGAGGGGCAGCCGGAGGTCAAGTTCGTGTACAGCCGGGAGATGTCCTCCACCCCCAACCCGGTGACCGCGGTCTGCGGCTTCGCCGTCAGCGTGGCCCAGCAGCTGGAGGACCGGGACGGGGCCCTGTCCATCTATTGCAGCAAGGCCACGGCCCTGGTCCACGCCGACCAGTCCAACGGCCAGGACGCGGTGCTGTTTATGAAGCTCTATGACCGGGTCTATTTCCCCACGGACACCTATGCCTACACCACCTACAACGTGCCGGATATGGCGCCGAACGTGACCATCGGGGATGTGCATGTGCGCTTCGTTCCGGTGCTGACCAACTATCTGTTCAGCAACAGCAGCGACAATGCCTCCTGGGTCCTGGTGGACCAGGTGGAGGAGACAGAGGAATAAAAATTTGGAGAGGACGAAAGTCCTCTCCAAATTTTTATTCCAGGGCTGCGGCGGCCGCGTCCCAGCTGCCGCCGGCCGAGTACGCGGTCAGGGCGCTGTACAGGCCCTCGGCCCAGGCGTCATCCTCCTGACAGAGGATATAGGCTTTGCCCCCGGCAATGTCCTCCAGCGTGGCGCTGAGGAAGAGGTCCTCCGGGGCGGGGACATTCTGGTAGGGCAGGACCAGGCCCATAGCGGCCAGGGCCGCCTGACCGTCCGCGGAGCGGACGCACCAGGCGAGAAAGTCCAGCGTGGCCTCCAGATCGTTCAGATCCGCGTCCCGGTTGAGGCACCAGAAGCGCGCGTTGCCCAGGCAGCGGAACTGATCCCGGCCCTCCACGCCGGTGACCAGGGGCAGAACGGCCAGCCCGGCCTCGGGCATGGCCTGGCGCAGGGAGGCATAGGCCCAGCTGCCGGTCAGGCAAAAGACGGCCTTTCCCTCGGCAAACTCCTTCAGATCGTCCCCCGGGGCCCGCCGGCCCAGCTCCCCGGCCGGGCAGACGCCGCTGCCGGCGAGAAGATCCCACAGGACCTTGAGGCAGGACGGCCCCGGGGAGCCCTCCTCCCCGTCCGCCGCCGCGTCTCCCAAACCCAGGGCCAGGCTGCCCAGCAGGCAGGCCGTGCCCGGTTCCCCCGGCGCGCCGGGGACCGGGGACGCGAAAGCGGTGAAGCCCAGCTCCTCCCGGCGCCCGGCGATATCCTCCGCTGCGGCCAGCAGCCCGGAGAGGCTCTCCAGCTCGGTGACGCCGTGGCCCGTCTGCTCCAGCAGGCCCAGGTTGACCAGCAGCCCGGCGGCGTCCAGATCATAGGGCAGGGCCAGCACGGCCTCCTCCCGCTCCAGTGCCAGATCCGGCACGCTCAGCAGGCCCAGGATCTCCGAGCCGGTCAGATCCCAGCCGTAGTCCAGCCAGTGGCTCTGCTCCGCCCCGCCGGAGACGGAGAACAGGGTGGGCGCCTCCACCCGGGGCATTTCCGCGGCCAGAGCCTCCTCGTAAGCGCCCTCCTCCGGGGTGACCACCCGCACCGGGACACCGGTGGCCTGGGTATACGCGGCGGCCAGGCTCTGCCACTGGGCGTCCAGGGCCGGGTCCGGGTTCAGATAATATACCGCGGCGTCCGGGTTCGTGACGGCCACATCCGGGTCCTCCGGCAGCGCCGGCCCCTGGCAGGCTGCCAGCTGCAGGGCCAGGGCGGCGCACAGCGCGGCAGCCAGCGCCCCGCTCCGGGGCGGGCGGCGTTTCTTTTCTCTCCCGTTCATGCTTCTTCCTCCACTTCCAGCTCCAGCCCCAGCTCTTTGGGCAGGAAGCGGGGGCACACGTTTTCAGACACGGTGATGACCGAGGCGGCCAGCCGGGTGCCGATGGCGATGGCGTCCTCCATGCCCTTGCCGTAGGTCAGGCCGATGGAGACGCCGGCGCAGAAAGCGTCCCCGGCGCCGGTGGTATCCCGCACCTTGACCCGCTGGGCCGGATAGACCCCCCGGCTGCCCTCTATGGTGGCGTACACCGCGCCCCGGCTGCCCATGGTCACCACCATGGCGGGGATGCGGGCGCTGACCACGCACCGGGCCAGCTCCCGGCTCATCTCCTCCGGCGTCAAGCCGGAGAAGTCCTTCACAAAGAGGATGCCGGCCTCCTGGACGTTGCACACAAAGCAGTCGATGGACTGGAGAAAATCCCGCCGCTGGGAGGCGATGCTCATATTGGCCACCACGGCGTATACCTTTTTCCGGTATTTCTCCGCGTAGCGGAAGACCCGCTTGATGACCTCCTTGTCCATGTCCAGCTCCACCACGATGCTGTCCGCGTCGGAAAAGATCTCGTCCCCCTTCTCGTCCAGCAGCTCCACCATGGCATCCATGACCGGGCGCTTGGAGATAGAACTGACGATGTCCCCGGTGCTGTCAAACACGGCCAGCCAGATGCCCATGCCGTCCGGCACGGAGACCACATAGCGGGTGTCCACCTTGTGGTTGCGCAGCTTCCGGAGCACCTCTTCCCCCTGGGCGGTGTTGTCCACCATGCTGACAAAGCGGGGCCGCAGCTCCGCGTTGGCGATATCCTCCACCACGTTCCGGCCCACGCCCCCGTGGACGATCTCCACGCTGCCGGAATTGCGCCCGGCCGGGATATACTTGGTGTCCGGGAAGCCCTTGATATCCACAAAAACATTGCCCACTACCACGATTGCCATGGACCTGTCCCCCTGTCTGTCTTGATCGATTGCTCCGCGAAACCGGCGGCTTTCGCCCGGTTTCGCCCGTATACTCCATTATAGGTTTCCCCCGGCCGCCCTGTCAACCGGCAGATGCCCGGTTCAGAGCGCCGGGGCCACTTTTTTCAGCTTTTCCCGCCGCTGCTTCCAGTCCGGAAGAAAGGAGGAGAGGAGGCTGTAAAAGGCGGGGGAGTGGTCCGGCCGGAGAAAATGGGTCAGCTCATGGACCACCACATATTCCACGCAGTCCAGGGGTGCCGCCGCCAGCGCGCTGCTGAAGCTGACGGTGCCCTTGGCCGGGATGCAGCTGCCCCAGCGGCTCTTCATCCGCCGGACCCGGATCTTAGGCGCCGGCACCCCATAGGGGGCGAAGAGGGGCATATACCGGTCGCAAAGGACGGCGAGGACCGTCTCCAGCTCGCCTTTGAGCCAGGTCTCCAGCCCTTTCCGGCGCTGTTCCGGGTCCTCCGGCCGGGGCAGGGACAGAAGCAGCTCCTCCCCCAGCAGGCGGCTGTCCCGGGCCGGGCCCTGCCGGACGCGCAGGGTCACCGTCCGGCCAAAGACGGGGACCGTCTCCCCGTCCGCCCAGCTCCGGAGTGGGGCGGGCGGTTGCTCCAGCCGGTCCAGCGCGGACAGGATCGCGGCGGCCTTGCGCCGCATGAAATCCTCCACCGCACAGACCGGCACATACCGGGGCACCGAGGCAAAGACCCCCTCGGGCCTGACACGCAGGTTGATGTTTTTTACGTTTTTTCGCTCCAGCTCATAGCGGACGCAGCGTCCGTTCAGCTCCACGCTTCTCAGCATCCGTGCTCCTCCGGCGTTTTTCCCCAGTTTACCTTTTTTTCCGCAAAAAGGCAAGAGAAAAGCGAACGCTTACCGGAGCGTTCGCTTTTCTCTTAAAAGATCTTTTAAGCGCTTAAGGTCTCCTCGCAGAAGCGGGGCGCCGGGAACTCATACCGGCAGGGGAGGCGCTCGCTGTCCACGGAGGGCTCATAATCCAGGCCCAGCAGCAATCCGGTCTCCGTGGAGACATAGGCCTCATACTTCATCCAGTCCGTGCGGAATACCAGGTGGTACAGTCCATCCTGCCGCTCGGCCAGCAGGAAGCGGGCCTCGGATACGGAGAGCTGGGTGGCCTCCAGGGCGGCGTTGACGGCGGCGAGGTAGGAGAGATTCTTATCGTTAAAATTCATGATCATCGTTTCCTTTCTGTTTTATTTTCGGAGCTTGGCTCCCTGTCTATGATCAAAGAATAGCAGAGATTTTTAAAAAGAATATTAATCAGAAAAATAACAAAAAATTTTTTCGCAGAAAAATCCCCCGCCCGGGCAAAAGCCGCGAGCGGGGGATGGAAGAGCGCTTCAGAGGTCACGAGATCAAAAACGCGTCGTAGACCTGCATGATATAGTCGTAATACACCTGGAGGTGATACCGGTCGTCCAGCGTCTGAAAGATCCGGTCCCCGTTGGCGCCGGTGATGACGCCCACGCCTACGCTGACCGCCCCTAAAAACAGGGCCGCGACCACAAGAAACAGCACGATTCTCCAGCCTTTTTTCATACCGCGGGCACCTCCTTATAGCACCAGCGGCCGCCCAGGGAGCACACGCCCCGCACCAGGCCGGCCATGGCGCCGCCGATAAACCAGATAAACAGCCACAGAAGCAGGATGCCCAGGGCCAGCACGATCAGCGCCACGCCCAGCACCACCATGATATCCGCGAACACCTTGAACCCGCTGAAGGCGGCGATCAGGACGGCGGCCCCAACGCCCAGCACGGCCACCGCCAGCGCCAGGCACAGGAGAGTGGGGATCAGCAGCAGCAGGATCCCCAGCAGGGTGATGGGAACGGCAAAAAGAACATACAGGATCAGCAGAAAGACCTTCGGCTTGCGCAGAGTCTCCCCGGTGGGGGCCGGCGCAGGCTCTTTCGGTTCCGCCGGCTGGACGGCCTCCGCCGGGCTGTCCTCCAGCCGGAGCAGGGGGGCCTCCTCCGAAACCGGGGCTTCCGGCAGGACCGCTTCCTCCGGCAGGGAGAAGCCGGCCACAAAGTCGTCCACATCCACCGCCGCGGGCGCGGGCGCGGGTTCCCCGGCCTCCGGGGCCTGGGGCGCTTCCGCCTCCGGCGCAGGGACCTCCTCCGGGACCTCCGGGTAGACCGGGGCAGGGATGAACGCCGGCGCTTCCGGCGCGGGGACCGGCTCCGCCTGGACCGGCATGGGAGCGACCTCCGGGACCTCCTCCCGGACCGGAGCCGCCGGCGTCTGGACCGGGGCCTGGGGAACGGTCACCTGGACCGGGGCCTGAGCCGGGACCTCCGGCGCGGCCGCGTAGACCGGGGCGGGGGCAGGCGCCTTGCCCCGGGGGATATAGGCGTCCTCGTCATAGGCATAGGTCTCGGTGAGGTTGCTGTCGTCGTCCGCAAAGAGGGTAAACTGGCCGGAAGTCACCTCCGGCGCGATGATGTGCTGATCCACGGCGGAGAGATAGATCTGGTTGATGGCGCGGACAAAGTCCGGCATCTCGCCGTTGCTGGCCGGGGCCGCTTCCCGGGATTGGGTATAGACGTCCAATTTATGCTCTCTGGCGTTATATGCCCGGGCCACGATCACGGCCTGGCGCGTAGGGGAGACGAGAAGCTGCAGCAGGGCCATCTCATCCTCCGCCTTATCAAACATCCGTTCATAGAGAGCCAGGGCGGTCTGCCGGTCCTCCTCATACATGAAGGTCAGCAGTTTTCCCAGCTCCGTGAGGAATTTCTGCTTGTTGATATCTGTCACCTCCGAACATAGGTCATTTAGCATTATAGCCGTTCTATGGCGGAAGGTCAAGAAAAATTGTGGATTTTCCGGACTTTCAGCCCTTGACAAGGCCCCGCGCGGAAGATAGAATACTGTCTTGCGGCGGGTTTTCCCCGCTGAATACGGCGGGGCAAGGGCCCTGGCGAAAAGAGAGGGTTTGACAAATGGCAAAAGAGAAGAAAGTGGAACAGATCACCGATATGGAGCAGGATTTCGCCCAGTGGTACACCGACGTGTGCACCAAGGCGGAGCTGATCGGCTACACCAGCGTGAAGGGCATGTTCATCCTGCGCCCCTACGGCTACGCCATCTGGGAGAACATCCAGGCGGAGCTGGACAAGCGCTTTAAGGCCACCGGCCATGTGAACGTGGCCATGCCGCTGCTGATCCCCGAGAGCCTGCTGCAAAAGGAAAAGGACCATGTGGAGGGCTTCGCCCCCGAGTGCGCCTGGGTCACCCTGGGCGGCAGCGAGGAGCTGCCCGAGCGGCTGTGCGTCCGCCCCACCTCGGAGACCCTTTTCTGCGAGCACTGGAGCCATGTGGTCCACTCCTGGCGGGATCTGCCCATGCTGTATAACCAGTGGTGCTCCGTGCTCCGCTGGGAAAAGACCACCCGGCCCTTCCTGCGGCACCGGGAGTTCCTGTGGCAGGAGGGGCACACCCTCCACGCCACCGCCGAGGAGGCCATCCAGGAGACCGAGCGGATGCTGAACGTGTACGCGGACGTGTGCGAGAACGTGCTGGCCATGCCGGTGGTGAAGGGCCTGAAGACCGACAAGGAGAAATTTGCCGGCGCGGAGCGGACCTATACCATCGAGTGCATGATGCACGACCGGAAGGCCCTCCAGAACGGCACCAGCCACTATTTTGGCGACGGCTTTGCCAAAGCCTTTGACATCACCTTTACCGACAAAGAGAACAAACAGCGCACCCCCTTCGAGACCTCCTGGGGCTTCACCACCCGGACCATCGGCGGCGTCATCATGACCCACGGGGACAACCGGGGCCTGGTGCTGCCGCCCCGGGTGGCCCCCACCCAGGCCATCGTCATCCCCGTGGCCCAGCACAAGCCCGGGGTCCTGGAGGCGGCCAACACCCTGCTGGAGCGGCTGAAGGCCGCGGGCGTCCGGGCCGGGATCGACGATTCCGAGCAGTCTATGGGCTGGAAGGCCGCCGAGTATGAGATGAAGGGCGTGCCCCTGCGCATCGAGATCGGCCCCCGGGACCTGGAGAAGGACCAGTGCTGCGTCTGCCGGCGGGACAGCGGGGAGAAGGTCTTTGTTCCCCTGGCGGAGCTGGAGGACCGGGTCAAAGATCTGCTGGACCAGGTGCACGAGGGGCTGTATGCCCGGGCCAAAAAGAACCTGGAGGAGCACACCAAGGTCTGCCAGACCTTGGAGGAGGTCAAGACCTTCATGGAGACCGAGGGCGGCTTCGCCAAAACCATGTGGTGCGGCGATGTGAAGTGCGAGGAGGAGATGAAGGAGAAGGCCGGCGTGTCCTCCCGGTGCATGCCGCTGGTGCAGGAGCCGGTGGGGGAGCGCTGCGTCTGCTGCGGCCGCCCCGCCAGGCACATGATCTACTGGGGCGTGGCGTATTAAAATGATAAAAATCTTGCCTGTGCCATTTGGCACAGGCAAGATTTTTATAAAACGGTGCCGCCTCCTAAGAGCAGCTCTCCGTCATAGAGCACCGCCGCCTGGCCCGGCGCGGGCCGCCGCTGGGGCTCATCCAGCACCAGGCGCAGCCGGCCGCCTTTCTCCGGATAGGCGGTGGCCGGCAGATCCCGGCCCCGGTAGCGGAGCTTAGCCGTGCAGCGGAAAGGCGCGGCCTGCGGGGCCAGGGAGACCCAGTTGAAGTCCTCGGTCCACAGCTCCCGGCACAGCAGGTCCTCCGCCCGGCCCAAGAGCACGGCGTTGTCCTCCGCCCGGATGCCGCAGACATAGAGCTTCTCGTGCCAGCCCAGGCCCAGGCCCCGGTGCTGGCCCACGGTGTAGTGGATGATGCCCTTGTGGGTGCCCAGCACCCGGCCCTCCCGGTCCAGATAGGGCCCGGGCCCCGGCTCTCCGCCGTACTGGCGGACCACCTTGGCATAGTCCCCGTCCGGGGCAAAGCAGATGTCCTGGCTGTCGGGCTTGGCGGCGTTGACAAAGCCCCCCTCCCGGGCCAGCTGCCGCACCTGCTCCTTGCTCAGCTCTCCCAGAGGGAAGAGGGTGCGGCTCAGCTCCTCCTGACCCAGGCAGTAGAGCACATAGCTCTGGTCCTTCTCGGTATAGACCGCCCGCTTCAGCCGCCAGCGGCCCTCCGCCCGGTCGATGCGGGCATAGTGCCCCGAGACGAGCTTTTCACAGCCCAGCACCCGGGCCCGCCGGTACAGGGCGGTAAACTTCATGCTGCGGTTGCAGTCGATGCAGGGGTTGGGGGTCTTGCCCTGGCGGTAGCTGTCGGCAAATTTTTGGATGACCTTTTCGGCAAACTCGTCTTTGAAATTGAAGACATAATAGGGGATGCCCAGGCTCCGGGCCACGCTCCGGGCGTCCTCCACATCGTCCAGGGAGCAGCAGGTCCGCAGACCGTCCTCCTGCCCCTCCGGCCCGTCGTAGAGACGCATGGTGGCGCCCACGCAGTCATACCCCTGCCGCAGCGCCAGCAGCGCGGCCACGCTGGAGTCCACGCCTCCGCTCATGGCGATCAGCGCCTTCATCCCGGCAACACCCTCCTCTCCCGGCGGCCCCGGGCCGCCCGTGTGGGCCCATCTTAGCATTTTCCCGGGCCCCCTGTCAATCGCTTTCGGACCCGCCGGCGGGACCGGCGCTTTTTCCCATTCCCGTTTGGAAAAAAATCTTGACAAATGGAAAAAACTTAGTATAATAACTTATGCGTTTAGCGGGATTGTGTAAAGGTAGCACAGCGGACTCTGACTCCGTATGTGAGGGTTCGAATCCTTCTCCCGCTGCCAAACCGCCTCGGAACTTTCCGGGGCGTTTTTCTTGCTTTTTCCACTGAAAAACGGGATTATCAAAACCTGTACATGGTCAAACAGGCCGGTTTTGTTCTCCCGCCAGGCTCCTCTTCCAACTGCTTTTTTTACGTCTGTAAGCCCATTTTTACGCCCGAAAAAGAAATTTTGATGTTAAATTTGATGTTAAATTTTTCGCGCCGGAGTCTTGATTTTGAGAACTTTTTCTCGCCAATTTCAAAGAATGACCGGCAGTTGAGCTCGAATGGGAGCTTTTCTGCCGATCATTAAAAATAAGGTTTCAGAAAATCTGGGAGAACAAACTATTCTGCCTTCGCTTTCTTGGCGGCGTCATTCAGCATTTTCCCGGCGATCTGTACGTCCTTGCAGTCCGTATGAGTATAGATCGCAGCTGTGATCTTGATATCCTCATGCCCCATGATGACTTTTGCTATATTGAGGGGGACGCCCGCTTTCTGCATATCCGTGCAGGCTGTGTGCCTCAGGCAATAGGGCACAAGGTCCGGAGCGATTTTATGGCCGTTTCGCGGTTCTCCGTTTTCATCCGGATAAAGAGGAACACCGTGCTTGTCCAGATCTTTCGGGTCGTAGATGTGCCCGTGGGCTGTTGTTTTGGCCCCCATCTTCAAGTCCATCTGCCGAGCGAAGGAGCGCCAGTTGTTGCTCATGGCCGTTGTTGTCATCATAGTCTTGCCGTCCATCTGGGGGAAAACAAAACTCTCCGGTTCACGGTCCTTTGTCGCGTCCAGAAGCGTCTCTCTGATGTCATCCCGGATGGGAATATGTCTGATGCCGGCAGCCGATTTTGGCGGACCTATGACGTTTTCTGTACCGCTCTCGATGGGTTTATAAATCGAAATGAGGTTATTATCAAAATCCAGATCCTTGATTTGCAGAGGGGCCGACTCAGCAGGCCTCACGCCCGTAGAGAGCAGGAAACGTACCCACAAACCGCAGCGATGGGTTGCCGCTACGTCCAGAAGGATCTCCCGCTCATAAGCGGTTATGCTCCTCCGTCCTGTCCCATTTTCCGCTGTGACAACAAGATCTTCAGCCGGGTTATAGGGGATAAGTCTTGACTTGACCGCCTGATGAAACATAGCGTTGATCACGATCTTCACTTTGCTGCAGTGCGATTTGGACATTCCCCGCTCTTTTTCACCGTTTAAAATCTGCTGAAGATTGGTGTCTGTCACATCTTTGAGCTTCATTTGTCCAATAGCCGGCAGAATACAGCCATTCAGCTTTTGAACATACATATTGTAGGATTTCTGTGAGATTGTATTCTTCTGCTTATCAGAACCGGGTTTCCGGATTTTCGGCTTGATATATGTGGAAAGCCAAAGGGCGGAATACTTCTCCACCGTGTAGTCGCCAGTCACCGCTTTTACCGCTGCAGATCCGCTATGCTGCTTGACGGCGATCCCTGCCTCCAGATCTCGGCGGAGCTTTGCCATTTTTGTTTTGGCTTCCTTCTCTGTCTTCCCGTAGACGGCATACAGTTCCCCGTCAAAACGAAAAGATTTGCGGATATAACGGTATTCTTTTTGAGAACTTGCTGTGTTTTCTTTTGCCATGATATCACCTCCTAAAGCAATGCCATTCACTTAGGAAGCAGCCGATATGCCTCTTCTACCGGGCAATTTGCAGCGTTGCACAATGTGATGATGTCGCTCACGGTCCATTTCCCAATGGGACGAAGAAGTTTAAGCCTCACATTAGCGCCCGTGCAATTTATTCTCTCGCCTAATTCCTCGGTCGTCATTTGTTGGGCCTTCATGTAGCGTCTCAGCAAGTCAGCCACATAGTTTGCCTCTGGCACATTTTTTACGACCTTTTTATTCTTTTCCGATATGTAATTTTTAGTTTTTGGCATGTGGCCTCCTTTCCATCCACGCTGCTCATTTTTATTCTAACATGACGAAAAAACCAATTCAAGGCGTGGAAAAGCTTTATTTTGAGCGCCAAAAGTATTTAAAATGCTCCCCGACGAGCTGACCCGCCGGAGAGCATCTTTTCTTTTCTTGCAGTTTAATATTACCACAGTTCCCGGTTTGTAATCAAGTACATTTTCTGTGAGAGAAGTGTTAGGTTTTCATTAGTTTTGTAAGAGGGCTGGAAAGCGACTCCGGCAGAATAGTATATGAAGAATTTCAGATAAAACTAAAGCAAAAAATAAATCAAAAAAGAAATATGTTTCTTGCTAATACGTCATACATAGGCATTAAAAACAGTCACTTTATCTATTAAACTTAAATCAGGTGATGTAGGATGCTCTATGATATGAAAAGAATCGGCAAAGTCTTCCAAATGGCCCGGCGCAACAAACATTTGACACAACTGGCGCTTGCCGAGAAGATAGATGTTACGCCGAAAACGATTGGAGATATCGAAGGCGGAAGGAGAAACCCTACCTTTGATGTCTTGTTTAAGCTGATCGCCACGCTGGACATTCCCGCCAATCTTATATTCCGTCCTGAAAGCATCGAACATACTCCGGACGTTGAGCAGTTTATCCATGAATTGCTCCTGGCTGACGAACGGGAACGGAGGGTCGCTATGGCAGTCGTCCGCGAGATGTGGGCGGAAATGAAAAAATAACGATTAAGCTATAAATAAAAAGGGGCTGCCTTGAGACAGCCCCTTTATTTATAGATCACGCTGCTTTTTGAAATCGGAGCCCCTGGGCTCTGATGGAGAGCTCCTGGGACAGAAATTTAAGGGTATCAAATTCTTCGTCCAACCCGTTCAGCTCCCTGCGGAGCACATTCTCGTAGTGGCGCTTCTTCCCCTCCAGAGCGTTAATCTTCAGCACCCAGCGCTCCATGATAGCGGGGCTCTGGCTGCCGCTCTTGATGAGATAGTCGGCCCGCTCCTGGTACTCGGCGATCTCCTTCTTGACGGCGGCATAGAATTCCTCCGCCATTTTGTCCCGCTGCTTAGCGTCGTCTATGACATAGATGGAATTTGCCATGAGCGGGGTGTCGTTCCTGTTCAGTTTGCTCAGAGCGTCGATGAAGTCCTCAAAGATGTCCACCTTCTCCATGTTGTGCCGGGGGACAAAGTAGAGGTGCCCGTTGACGCTCATTTTTGTGGCCTCCAGGCTGCGCAGGAAGTTGAGGCAGATGGTCTCCACCTGCTTCCGGTTGGCGCACACCTGGTAGAGCTCGAAAAGCTCCTCAGCCTTCCGGCAGTAGACGGCGGCGTCCACGTCGCTGTCATAGGCCAGATTGTCCGTGCTGAAGCTGCCGTAGGTCTTGTCGAAGCTGATGTTGGCCAGCTTCTCATACTGATTGGTCTCCCGGTTCAGTGTCTCCTTCACCAGCTCTCTGGACAGCACTTGGCCGCTGTGCCGGTTGTCCCGGCAGTAGACCAGATAGATCTGCTGCTGACCGCCGACCTTCTTCACGATGCGGTCCCGCACATCCCCGGTGGCGCTTTTGAAAGCGTCCGCCACGGAGACGCGGCGGCTCCCGCCGTGATAGATGCCCAGGCTGTCGCAGAGCTCGTTCAGCTTGTCCTTCTCGATCAGAATATTGGACAGGGAGAAGTACAGCAGCTTGCCCAGCATGTTGTTCTTGTCGCCGGAGGCGGCGCCGATCATGTCGTTCATGGAAATGCAGTCACCCATTATAATACTCCTTTCACATTCGGCTTTCTGATATAAATTTCAGGTTTGACCCCATAGCTTGTATGGAAATCACAGCGCATGACTTCATATTCTCCATACTTCTCCAAAACTTCCTCATAACCCTCTTTAGGGTAGCTCCCAACAATATGGGAATCGAGAATAATATAAATGGTATCGGCATGAAGAATGGGCAGTAATTCTTTCAAATAGGTCATACAGTTTTCCTTTACACCGCGGCGGCGCGGGCCTGGTAGAAATCGTCCACGCCCTTGTACGCCGGGTCCCATACATATTTGGATACTTTCAGATCTGGTATGCTGTTGAGCTCCCGGCGCATGGCCAGGACCGCCTTTCGCGCCTGGGGATTTGTGTATTGATCCATGTCCATGGCCTCCACGACTTCAGTGACGCCCAGATCCAGGATCGTCTCCTTCAGCCCGTGCAGAGAGCCAACGCCGCCGATGCACACAAAGAGAGCGTCGTTATCCAGAAAACTGGCGATGTCCCCCTTGAGCGGGCCTTCCGTGATGAAGGCCCGCTTGCTGGCGGTGTTGCCGGTCACATGGACCCAGGAATAGCTTCTGGTCCCGTTTGGCATGTTCCGGCTGGAGAGCCAGCGGTATTTTCCGCCGTTCTCCACATCCAGCCGTATCTTCAGCCCCTGGATCAGCCCGTCCTTGGTGCGGACGGGGATCAGAAAGCCGTTGGCTCCGGCCAGGGTCCAGCTGTTGTACCGGGTGCGAAAGCCGGGGATGCCGTGCAGATCGTGCCCGCAGCCCATGAGAAGTCCGGCCAGAAGCCGGCGGCCGTTCTCTGTCTCCGGCATAGAGCGGTATCGGTTCCGCTCTATGCGTTCCTCAGAGAGTCCGCGGCGTAGAAGATCCTCCCGATGCCGCTCAGAGAGCGTCAGCAGACTGAGCATATCGGAATAGACCCTGTCGCGTTCGGCCAGTTCACGGGGCTGCGGTTCTGTGTATGGGGAGCTGGGCTGCCGGGGCATGGGGTAGATGCTGCCGTCCCCGTCCAGCTCCAAAAATGCTTCCCGGTTGGTCAGGCCCTTCACCTTGGCGTACAGCGTCACGCTGTTGCCGGAGGCGTTGCAGAGGATGCAATGGTACTGATCGGTGGAAGTGTTCAGAAAGAGATGGTATTTCCCCGCGCCGTGGTCGCCGCAGAAGGGGCAGCTGGCCTCTATCTCGCTGCGCCGGAGCGTGCGCTGGTTGAGGACAAGTCCGCATCTTCTGGCCGATTCCAGAATGGGTATTTTCTTGTATTCAGGCACAGTCTGTCACGTCATCTCCTTATGCCGCACTGGGCAGCTCTGTCAGAATGGGCTTCACAGCGCGGACGCTCAGCTCGGTCCGGCTTACGCACTTGGCCATGAGCACCTGTCCGGTGGGCCGCACGTTGTTCAGATCGTCCACAGACTCCATGTTGTCCACAAAGACGGGGTAGTTCCTGCCGGTAAGCCGCTTCATGAGCTCGGATACCTCCATACCGGCCCGGATCTTCTCTGACAGGGAGAGCCGGTCATACCGGCGGCCGTTATACTCAAATTTGAACACGTCCTTGACCTCCCCGGTGGATTTCACCACGTCAAAGAGGGAGATGGTGACGCGGTTCATTTTGAGCTGGGCCAGAGAGAGTTCCGCTCGCTTTGCGGTGTACTGCAACAGGCAGCTCACCTTGTTTTTCAGGCCGGAGATCTCCTCCTGGGCCTTCGCGATGCGCTCCTCAAACTCCTTTGCCGTGGGAAGCTCCGCATTCCGGTGGGCCTCGATCTCCGCGTTCAGCCGCTGCCGTTCATCCCCAAGCTCTTTCATGCGGTCATATTCCTCCTGGGAAAGAGCGCCGTACTCCAGATCGGCCGTCAGGCTCTGCATCTGTCCGCGCAGTTCGTCCAGCTGCTTTTTACAGATCCTGTTGTGTATTTTTTGCATAGATTGTTGAAACTCAATAAAAAACAGAATGAAATTTGGTATGCTATGTCCAATTGAAATTCACGGGCAGGTATGTTAATATTCGGACATAATGTGTATAGCTGTATAACAGCTTAACAGATTGAAAGGGGTTCTATATGAAGATTACCAGCGTGGACGTCCTGAAGTGCAAGGGCGGGTCGAGCGTTGCGGGTGAAGAATTCTTTGTCATCTGCGTGCGGATCAATACGGACGAAGGGATCTGTGGCTTCGGCGAGGCGGGCGTAGCCTACGGCGTAGGCGCAGACGCTGCTTTCGGTATGTGCAAAGAGATGGCCTATCTCATTTTAGGGAAAGATCCTATGGATACGGAAGCCCTCTGGAACAAGATGCACCGTAAGACTTTCTGGGGCATGGCCGGCGGCACGATCGTTTATGCCGGGATCAGCGCCCTGGATATCGCTCTCTGGGATATAAAGGGCAAGGCGCTGGGTGTTCCCGTATACAAGCTTCTGGGGGGCATGATGAATCCCCAGCTTCGCACGTATGCCAGCCAGATCCAATTCGACTGGAGCCCCCATGCGAAGCCCATGCTCAGCGGCGAGGATTATAAACAGGCAACCCGGAATGCCATGCAGGTCGGGTTTGATTGTGTGAAGGTGGACCCTCTTCTCTGGGATCCGCAGGGCGGTTTCCAGGCTTGGGACACCCGGGGCATCCTGTCCAATGAGCAGCTCCGCATTGCTGAGGAGCGTGTTGCTGCAATCCGCGAGGAAGGCGGCGATCATATGGACATCATCATTGAATTGCACGCCTATACGGACACCAATACGGCTGTCCAACTGGCAAAAGTCCTGGAAAAGTACAACATCTATTACTATGAAGAGCCTACGCAGCCTCTGAACTCCAGGCTTTTTCGGGAGATCGCAAACAAGACTTCTATCCCTCTGGCCAGCGGCGAGCGTATCTTCACCCGCTGGGGCTACCGGCCCTTCTTTGAAGAGCGGAGCCTCTCCGTAATCCAGCCCGATGTTTGCAACACCGGAGGCATTACAGAAATCAAAAAAATCTGCGATATGGCCCATGTCTACGATATCGGCGTTCAACTGCACATTTGCGGCGGCCCCATCTCCACGGCGGCTTCTCTCCAGGTAGAGGCCGCTATCCCCAACTTCCTTATCCATGAGCACCACCAGGCCGCGCTTCTCAAAGCCAACAGAGATCTGTGCAAATACGATTATCAGCCTGTTAACGGGTATTTCCAGGTCCCGGAGCTGCCCGGCATCGGACAGGAGCTGACAGACCGGGCGATCGACGAAGCCGTTGTCAAGGTCAACGTTTCCGGCGCGTGCCGGTTCGGCTGAGCCCAGTCCTGTACTGACTGATCACCTATCTATTTTTTGCTTGTGGGACGGCGATCCCGCAGAAAGGAAGGCTCGTTATGAAAAAAATACCCCTGGCGATCGACGTTGTTAACCGGAAGTTCAGTCTCATGCTCAGCGGCATCCAGCTGGCAGCCATCGTATTCGCCGCTGTTCTCGTCACCCTGGATGTCTTGTTGAGGGCCTTGTTTTCCAAGCCAATCTCCGGCACCTCCGAATATGTCGGATACATCATGATCCTTGCCTCGTTCTTCGGCCTGGGCCTTTGTACCATGGACCGTTCCCACCTGAAGGTAGATCTGATCGTGCAGAACCTGCCGGCAAAGGTTCAACATGTCATCGACGCGGTCAACGATGTGGTGGTCTGCGCGGTCGGATGCATCATGACCTACGCCGCCTTTAACCAGGGCGCTGTGACCTTCGGCCTGAAGACCAGGGGCATGTTTTCGGGCGTTCCCAACTGGCCCTTTTATTATCTGATGGGTATAGGCTATCTGTCGGTTGCGACCGGTGCGGTGAGCCTACTCATCCAAGATCTGCTTGCCTTGCGCAAGCCGGCTGTTCAATCTGAGGCAGAGAAAGGAGAAGACTGCTGATGAATATCGTTTTATATGGCGCTGTTGCCGTTGCGCTCCTGCTGGTCCTTGTTTTCTTTAAAATGTGGATCGGCGCCGCGCTGATCTCCATCGGGTTTGTGGGCTACGCTATGATCTACGGCTTTGACAAATCCGTCATCATGGTGGCCTCAGAGGCCTTTTCTCAGATCGGCAACTACTCTTTCGCCTGTGTCATTCTGTTTACCTATATGGGCTGCATTATTGCTGGTACAGGAATCGGGGATGATATGTTCAACACCGTGGACAAATGGCTGGGCCGGATCCGCGGCGGTGTGGCCATCGCTTCCACCGTCTCCTGCGGCATCTTCGGCGCGGTTTGCGGCAGCTCCACGGCCTGCGCGCTGACGATGAGCAAGGTGGCCTATCCCGCTATGAAAAAGCTGGGATATGATGACCGGCTTTCGGCGGCAACCGTATCCTCCGGCGGAACGATCGGCTTTCTGATCCCTCCGAGCATCGGCTTTATCATGTACGGTCTCATTACCGAAAACTCTATCGCAAAGCTGTTTCTGGCCGGCGTGATGCCCGGGATCGTCCAGGTGATCCTGTATATCATCGTGATCGTTATCCTGTCGAAGGTTTATCCCGGCTGGATCCCCAACAACGCTGAGCACCGTTTTACTCTCAAGGAAAAGATCCGCTCTACCAAGGATACCTGGCCCATTTTCCTGCTCATCATCGTTATTATTACCGGCCTTTACGGGGGCATCTTTACCGCCACCGAGGCGGGCGCTACCGGCGCGGTGATCGCTCTGCTGGTCGCGGCTCTCTCAAAAAAGCTTACCAAGAAGAACTTCCTGTCCGTCACAGTGGATACGGCAAAAACTACCGGTCAGGTCGTCTTCCTTCTGGTCGGCGCCTATGTGTTCTCCCGATTCCTCACTGTCACCCGCCTGCCGGAGAGAATGACTGAGCTGGCCATGGGCATTGAGTCCACCGTTCTGCTGATGGTCGCCATCTGTGTCCTTTACATCATTTTGGGCATGTTCCTAGACATCTACTCAATCACTATCCTCACGATCCCGATTCTCTATCCGATTTCCCGTGCGGCCGGCTGGGA
Organism: uncultured Oscillospiraceae bacterium; assembly: GCA_947630375.1. Classification (GTDB taxonomy): domain Bacteria; phylum Bacillota; class Clostridia; order Oscillospirales; family Oscillospiraceae; genus Limivicinus. The sequence continues at coordinate 82,935 of CANRHH010000004.1, forward strand.
TGCCATCTGGTTCGGCGTTATCCTGGTCAAGCTGATGCAGATCGGCATGGTCTCTCCCCCCTATGGCACCAACCTCTTTGTCACCTCCTCCGCAACGGGAGTCCCTATCAAGGAACTGTACAGAGGCTCTGTTCCTTTCCTGATAGCAGACATCGTACACCTGATCCTTCTCATCGCCATTCCGCAGATCTCCCTCTGCCTGGTGCACTAAGTGCGATTCCCCGCGTTGGCGGGTTTATCCAAATTATTTTATAAAAGGAGAAAAAACATGAAAAAAGCACTTACCCTGTTGCTTGCCCTGGCAATGCTGCTTGCTCTCGCCGCCTGCGGCGGCGGAAATACCGCTCCGGCGGGCGGAGATCCGCCCGCGGCTTCAGCGGGGTCCACAGAAGAACCCATCGTTTTGACCTTCGCTGCGCATTTTTCCAACACCATCCCTCTCGGACAGGATGTTGAGACCGCAAAAGCCATTCTGGAAGAGAAGTCCGGCGGCACTATGACCCTCGATATGTTCTTTAACGAATCCCTCCTCAAGCAGACCGATACCTTCGTCAGCCTCGGTCAGGGTGTGGCGGACATTGCTTACGTCCCTTCCCAGAACATGAGCGATGTAAAGATGTCCGGCATCTTTAAGATCCTCTTTCCCCAGGGCGCGGTCAACGATGTTCTTGCCATGACAGACATCTACCGCTCTGCCGTCGAGAACACGGATTTTCAGGAGAACCTGGCTCAATTCAACCTCCACTGCCTGGATGTCAACTCCCTCGGCGGCAAGGTGCTGTGCACCAGCAAAAAGCAGGTGCATACGCCCGATGATCTGAAGGGTATGAACATCGGCGCAAACGGGAACGATGCGAATTTCTTCACGGCGGTCGGCGCCGGCGCAGTGGCTCTTGCCAATGCGGATTACTACAGCGGCATGAGCAACGGCCTTGTGGACGGCCTGGCCAACCACTATGCTTCCGTTTACAACTACAACCTCTATGAGGTCACCAAGTATATCACCGAGTTCGGCGGCGGCATCGAATGCAGCGCCACGGCCTTCCTCATGAACCTGGACAAATGGAACAGCCTCACCGAACAGCAGCAGTCGTGGGTGACCGAGACCTTCAAAGAGGTCGGCGATCTGACTGCTGTTCATCACGCGGAGGATATCACCAACTACCGTCAGTTCTGCATAGACAACGGCATCGAGGTCTACACCCTCACGGAAGATGAGCAGGCTGTCTTCGCTCCTTACATGGAGGAGGTCAACCAGACCTGGATCAAAGAGGCCAGCACCGATGGCTGGGACGCTCAGGGCGCCTACGACTACATCGTCTCCGAGATCGCCAAGATTGGCTGAAAAAACGGTTTTTTGAATAGGCGTTAAAAGCCGCGTAGAATCGTTATGCGGGGGCAGCTTTGTGAAAGGGTCCTGACCTTGAAGCAGCTGCCTCTGCAGCCTTAAACCGAAAAACAGGAGGAGCGTTTGATGAACCCCTATTACCCCCATTTATTCGAGCCGATAAAGATCCGGAACAAGGTTTTTCGAAACCGTATTTTTGCCACGCCCAACTGCATCTACGGCGAGCACTCCGGCGATGTAGCCTTTTTCCAGAACAAGGCCGCCGGCGGCGCCGCAGTCGTCACCATGAGCGAAGCCGCCGTGAGTCTGGACTGCGAGAGTCAGGATCCGGAATTCGGGATGGGCCTGGCCCGGAAGAACGATTACCACAAGGCCCGCCTGGGAGACATCACCCTGGCCATCAAGGCCTTTGGCGCCGTGCCGAGCATTGAGCTCATGCACCATGGGTCGTTCGCCCGGCCCGACAAAAACGGCGGAGCGCCTCCGATGGGTCCGGTGAGCTTTATCCGGGAGCGGGACGGCGTGAAAGTAGTCGCCATGGACGAAGAGATGATCGAGGGTGTCATCCACGACTACGCCTATGCCGCCCAGTTTGCCAAACGCTGCGGCTTTGAGATGGTCATGGTCCATCTGGGGCACGGCTGGCTGCCCTCCCAGTTCCTCTCCGCCAGGACCAACACCCGCACTGACCGCTGGGGCGGCAGCCTGGAAAACCGGGCCCGGCTTAGCGTGGAGATCTGTAAGCGGATCAAAGAATACTGCGGGGATGATTTCATCATCGAGGCCCGTATCACAGCAGAAGAATATATCAAAGACGGCATGCACCTGGAGGACGCCTGTGCCTTCGCCGAGATCATCCAGGACTATGTCGACCTGATCAACGTCTCCTGCGGCATCCACGATGAGCGCAGCACGGTAGGACATATGATCCCTCTCACCGGCTTTGTGCCGACCGGCTTCAACGTGGATATGGCCGCGGAGATCAAGCGCCATATCCATATTCCCGTATCGGTGATCAGTGGCATCACCACGCCGGAATTTGCTGAAAAGATCCTGGCAGAAGGAAAGGTGGATATCATCGGCATGGGCCGCGGTCTTATCGCGGATCCGGATTTCCCCCGAAAGGCTATGCACGGCCGGGCAGAGGACATCATTCACTGCATGCGGTGCAACCAGTGTATCTCCGACCTGGCCTTTGACCCGCTGCCCTTCGGCCAGAACAAGCAATTCGGCTGTGCGGCGAACCCGCGTGTTGCCCGGGACCTGATGCTCCAGCGTATCCCAAAGCCGGAGGGCAGCCGCTATGTGGTGGTCGTCGGCTCCGGACCGTCCGGACTTATGGCCGCGAAGACCGCCGCCGAGCGCGGCCATCGGGTAACTCTCATTGAAAAATCCGACGCTTTGGGTGGCTATCTCCGGATCGCCGAACGGGAACGGCTAAAGACCGATACGGTGGCCTATAAGGATTATCTCATTCGTCAGGTCAACAAGCTCGGGGTGGATGTCCGGCTGAACACCGAGGCGACAGCCGAGTATGTGCGTTCTCTGGGGCCTGATGCCGTGATCTGCGCCTGCGGTTCCAACATTCTGATCCCGCCCATTCCCGGGGTGGATCGGGAAAAGGTTTTGACCTTTATGGACGCTTTTTACCGGCCGGAGACCATCGGCCGGGACGTTATCATCATCGGCGGAGGGATCGTGGCCTGCGAAGCGGCCCTCTGTCTTGCGGACAGCGACCCTGATCGCCGGATCCACCTGATTGAGATGCGCGGACAGCTGTGCGATCCCGACTATGTATATCATTATAATACCATGGTCCCCACGCTGGACAAGCACCCGCAGATTGACTACCGTCTGGAGACAAAATGCGTAGCTGTGACCGACAAGACGGTCACGGTTGAGCACAAAGGCTGCCGGGAGACGCTGAGCACAGACTCCGTTGTCTTTGCCACGGGCCTTTCTCCCAATAAAAAGTTGGTGGAGGAGCTGCGCGACACTGCGCTGGAGTTCTATGACGTGGGCGACTGCACTTCCGTTCGCAAGATCAAAGACGCCACCCGCTCCGGCTTCTTTGCCGCTATGGGTATCCGCTGAAGAAAGACATACCCCCCTAACGGCGCCGTTCATTTTGCCGTTGGGGAGGTATTTTTTCAAAGAAGTCATTCCTTCGGTTTATCGGAAAATTTTGTCTTTCCAAGTTGTATTCCTTATGATATAATAAAATAATAAAAAAAATAATCTACATTTAAATCTGATTTGGCACCGATTCGGCACCAAAGCTTCCTTCACGGTTTTCCCGGTCCGCGTTCGAATAGTGCTACAGAAGGGCAAGTGAGTCTCTATGAATGAAAAAATCGACAAACGAAATCTGTCAGAACAGGTCTTTGAGGTGCTCAAGGACCGGATTATCAGCGGGGAATACCAAGTTGTGGATAAGCTGCCCTCTGAAAACGCTTTGGCGCAGGAATTTGGCGTGAGCCGCCTGACGATCCGCGCTGCCATCGCCCGCCTCTGTGCGCTGGGCTATGTGGACGTGCGTAACGGGGAAGGTACCTTTGTCAAGGAGAGCCGGGCCAGCCTTCAGAATTTTTACCCGACGATTGCAGACTCCGTCACCCTGGAAAATGTAAATGACTTTCGGCAGCTGATGGAGGCTGAATGTGTCCAGATGGTCACGGACCGCGCAACGAAGGAGGATATGGAGCAGCTGCACGCTTGCAATCAGCGCTTCGTAGAGTATCTCAGCCAGTTGAATGCGTTCGATACCGAGCAGAAGCTACATATCGTTGAGCTGGACTTTGCCTTTCATCTGCTGATTTGTAAACTCAGCGGCAATCCTCTATATTATATGGTGTACGAGTCTGTGGGCGATATCATCAAAAAACATATGTTTGTTAACTTGTCCTCGCGCTGGTATTTTAACCGGACGGACCCAAAAAGCGAGGAGTCAAGAAGAAGCTTCGCAGAGGGGCATTCCAACATTCTGGACGCCGTTGCATCAAGAGATAAGGCCCGCGCCCGAAGCATTGCCAGGATCCACGCGGACTACACCTCTTTTGCCAAGAGCCGCGGATAGTGTTTGATCCATTCCCAGATCCATTCCCATAAAATCCAACGATTTTCATAGGGCGAGCGCAAGAGAGAATGGGATTTCTCTCTCATATTGAGCGAAGCTGCACCGTAAAGAAGGCCGACCCGCCATATGGACTGGCCTCAGCTTGTGGACAAAGGCCTGCGGGCTTTGTCTCCAAGCTTCTGAAAAAACATGCTACGCTTGGCAAATGCGCCGGGATAAACCCGGCCCTGACCGACTGAAACTCGGTGATCTTGGTTTTGGGAGCGATAAATTCGCCCTGTTCCGTTTTCCGAAGCTCATAGATGTGGCCGTCGCTGCCGGGAAAGAGGCAGATCACCTTATCCGACGCTCTGGCCTCCTCGGGATCGGAAAAGAAGCCCTTGTAGGAGGCGGTGCCCTTGTGCTTCATGACCACTTTGGGCTTGACGAAGCAGTCCGGGTTCTTGTCCTTGGATTTGTGGAGCATCTCCAGAAACTCCATGGATCGCTCGATCTTCTCCTTCATGGAGGCGATGGTGGTCCCCTGGGGGTCGGTCACATCCTTGCGGATATTGCCGTATTCCACAGTCCAGGAGACATACTTGCCTTCCTCCAGGTCGGCAAAATCCTCCGCCTTGCGGATGCGCAGCTCCTCAAAGGTGATGTAGCTGTCCTCGATGACCTCTTTGGCACCCTTGTGGTAAAAGACGGGGGCTTTCTCAAAGAGGCTCTTCTGAGCGTTGGCGGTAGTCTGGGCCGCAAAGGCGGCGGCAATGGGATCGGCCTCCGCCGGGGCCGGTTTGCTCTCCGCCGCTTTGGCGGACTTGGCCGGAGCGGTTTTCTTCTCAGGCTTGGCCGAAGAAGTGGCGGGCGCGGGCGTGGGCACAGGGGCAAGCGTGGGAGCAGTGGCAGGGGTAGGCGCGGGGTCGGGTGTTGCTGCGGGGGCGGGGTCCTCAAAGGGGTTCTCGGCGGCGCCGGAGCCGATGCCAAAGATGGCGTCCAGGTCCAGACCGTCGTCGGGCAGCTCGGTGAACACACCGGAGGCAAGATCGCTCATGGGAATTCTCCTTTCTCATTTCCAACAAAAAAGACCGTGATCACCTTTCGGCAATTACGGTCTTCTTTGTTTTTTCTTTTTCAGTTCAAGTCTTAGAGCGGAGGCAGAATACACCTCCATCATCTATTTTTGCCCATACTTACTCCGCCCTAACTTACTTCTCCCTGAAATACGATCAAATTGTAGCACAGGGCGGCGGGCTTTTACAGGTGTAATTGTCTCACCTGCTACTACAATATATTTGGTCGTAAGCTTGACCGCCAGTCAAGGATACGTCCATCTCGTTGCTTAAGCTGTTAGAAT
>CANRHH010000005.1 GCA_947630375.1 uncultured Oscillospiraceae bacterium
CGTGCTCATACTCGAACTTGGGCTTGCCCACCTCGGCCACCATCTGGTCGATCAGGTCCAGCACGGGCTGGAGGTGCTCGTGGGCCTGGACGATGCCCTCATACATCACGTCGTCGGGCACCTGGTCCGCCTCAGACTCGATCATGACGATCTTCTTGTGGGTGGCGGCCACGGTGGTGGTCATGCGGTTCGTCTCCCGCTCGGCCTTGGTGGGGTTGAAGAGGTACTTCTCCCCGTCCCAGCCCAGCACGATGCCGGCGATGGGCCCGTTAAAGGGCACGTCGGAGATGGAGACGGCGGCGGAGGCGCCGATCATGGCGGTGATCTCCGGGGAGCAGTCCCGGTCCACAGAGAGGACCTCGCAGGCGATGATCACATCATTGCGCAGGTCGGAGGGGAACAGGGGGCGCATGGGGCGGTCGATCAGACGGCCGGCCAGGACGGCGGGCAGGCTGGGGCGGCCCTCACGGCGCATGAAGCTGCCGGGGATGCGGCCCACGGCGTAGAGCTTCTCGTTGAAATCCACGGCGAGGGGGAAATAATCGATGCCGTCCTTGGGGCGGGCGGAGGCGGTGCAGGTGACCAGCACGGTGGTCTCGCCGTACTTCACCAGCACGGCGGCGTTGCACAGCTCTGCCAGCTTGCCCACTTCCAGGCTCAGGGGGCGGCCCTCGTACATCATCTCATACTTTCTGTAGTTGGGGAACTGCTTGTTGGTGATTATCATATGTTTTCTCCTTCTTTTATACGCATCGCTGCCGGGGCAGCGCAGATTGGACCGGGAAAAGAAGCGGCAGGTTTTCGCGTGATCATAATACAGGGGGGACAGTATTCACTTGTCCCCCCTGCAAAAACCTTCATACCCTTCAGAATGCCGGGGGCAAGTTTTTACTTGCGGATGCCCAGCTTTGCGATGACGGCGCGGTAACGCTCAATGTCCTTCTTGGCCAGATAGTCCAGCAGACGGCGGCGCTTGCCGACCATCTTGTACATGCCCAGACGGCTGTGGTCGTCGTTGGGATGCTGCTTCAGGTGCTCGGTCAGCTCCCGGATGCGCTGGGTGAGAATGGCGATCTGGACCTCGGGAGAACCGGTGTCTCCCTCGTGGGTGGCGTTGTCGGCGATAACTTTGGTTTTGACTTCTTTGGTGATCATTGGAATATTACCCCTTTCTTACGGATTCTATACCCTGTGTCCAAGCGCTGGGCGGAAAGGATACCGCATGGCGGCATGACCCCGGCGCTGAGAGCACGGGCGCGTTCTTTGGTATGGTAACATTGAACGGCGCTAAAGTCAAGACATAAATGTAAATTTCGAGAATTTCAGGGCTTTTTCCCCGCGGGGCGGGATCACTGGGCGCTTCGGCCGCGCATGACGGCCTTCATGCGCTGGCTGTGGTCCAGGATGCTCTTGCGCAGGCGCAGGCTCTTGGGCGTGACCTCCAGCAGCTCGTCGTCCGCCAGGAACTCCAGGCACTGCTCCAGGCTCAGCTGCCGGGGCGGCACCAGGCGCAGCGCCTCGTCGGACCCGGCGGCCCGGGTGTTGGTCAGGTGCTTGGTGCGGCACACGTTCACCGGCACATCGTCGGACTTGCTGCACACGCCGACCACCATGCCCGCGTAGACCTTGGTGCCGGGCGTGATGAACATGGCGCCCCGCTCCTGGGCGTTCCAAATGCCGTAGGCCACCGCCTCCCCGGTCTCAAAGGAGATCAGAGAGCCGGAGCTGCGCCGGGCGATCTCCCCCTTGAAGGGCTCGTACCGGTCAAAGACCGAGGCCAGAACGCCCTCGCCCTTGGTGTCGGTCAGAAACTCGCTCCGGTAGCCGAAGAGCCCCCGGGAGGGGACCAGGTACTCCAGCCGCATCCGGCTGCCCACCGGGGTCATCTCCACGAACTCCCCCTTCCGGGCGCCTAACTTCTCCATGACAGAGCCCATATAGTCCTGGGGCACGTCGATGACCACCCGCTCCACCGGCTCGCAGCGCCTGCCGTCGATCTCCTGGTACAGGACCCGGGGCGGGGTCACCTGGAACTCATAGCCCTCCCGGCGCATAGTCTCGATGAGGATGGACAGGCTCATCTCCCCCCGGCCGGCCACGTTGAAGCTGTCCGTGCTGTTGGGCACGTCGCTGACCTTCAGGGACACGTCTTTCAGTGTCTCCCGCATGAGCCGCTCCCGGATCTGGCGGGAGGTGACGAATTTGCCCTCCCGGCCGGCAAAGGGGCTGTCGTTGACGGTAAAGGTCATGGCCATGGTGGGCGCGCCGATCTTCACGAAGGGCAGAGGCTCGGCAAAGCCCCGCTCACAGATGGTGTCCCCGATGGTGACCTCGCCGATGCCGCTCATGGCGATGATGTTGCCCGCCCCGGCCTCGGGCACCGGGATCCGCTCCAGGCCCTCGAACTGGTACAGGGACACGGCCTTGGCCTTCAAAGTGGGGGCGTCGGGGTCGTGGTAGTTGCAGACCTCGATCTCCTGGTTCTGTTTGACCGTCCCCCGCTCGATGCGGCCGATGGCGATCCGGCCCACATACTCGTTGTAGTCGATGCTGCTGACCAGCATCTGGAAGGGGGCCTCGGTGTCCATCCCCGGCTCGGGGATATACTCTAAGATCGTCTCAAACAGGGGCTTGAGATCGGTGCCCACCACGTCGGGGGAATAGCTGGCGGTGCCCTGGCGGCCGGAGCAGAACAGCATGGGGGAATCCAGCTGCTCGTCGGTGGCGTTCAGGTCCATCAGCAGCTCCAGCACCTCGTCCACCACCTCGTGGACCCGCTGGTCCGGCCGGTCGATCTTATTGACCACCACGATCACCCGGTGCCCCAGGGCCAGGGCATGGCTCAGCACGAAGCGGGTCTGGGGCATGGGGCCCTCCGCCGCGTCCACCAGCAGAATGACGCCGTTGACCATCTTCAGGATCCGCTCCACCTCGCCGCCGAAGTCGGCGTGGCCCGGGGTGTCCACGATGTTGATCTTGGTGTCCTTGTACCAGACGGCGGTGTTCTTGGCCAGGATGGTGATGCCCCGCTCCCGCTCCAGGTCGTTGGAGTCCATGACCCGCTCCACGATCTCCTGGTTGGCCCGGTACACGCCGGACTGGCGCAGCATCTCGTCCACTAAGGTGGTCTTGCCGTGGTCCACGTGGGCGATGATGGCGATATTTCTCAGTTTATCCATAGCAATCTCCGTTCTGCCGCCGGCCCGGCGGCCCATCCAACCGATGTAGATTCAACACAAGTGGAAATTGTAACACCGGCGGCGGAAAAATGCAAATCGTTTTTTGCGCTTTTGCCCTGAAAAGAAAATTTTCAGAACAAAAGGTGCCCCGGCGGGCAAAAACCCGCCCGGCTTGCGCCGGGCGGGCTCTGGGTTATTGGGTTTACGGGGATCAGGTCTTTTCCTTGAAGGACACAGTCACGGTGACGGGGGCCTCTCCCTTCGCGGGCATGTTGAAGGTGACGGAGTTGGTGTTGCCGCTGGAGACATAGGGGTCTTTCACGCCGCTCACAACGACCTTATCGATCACCCCGCCCTGGTCGGCCATCAGACCGGAGATGGTCACCTTGTCGTCGGTCTTGACCGCTATCTCCTCGCCGCCAGTACCTTCGACCTTCTTGGCTTCGTCGCTGCCCACCTTCACGTTGAAGGCATCGGAGGAAGCATTCCCCTTGAAGCTCGCCGTGTAGAAGAGCGGCCCGAAGGTGACGGTGATGATCACGTCCTCGGCAGGCATCTTGAAATTCCAGTTGTCGTCTCTCACCACGTCCTTGCCGCTGGCGGTCTTAAACTCCGTCTTGATCACGCCATAGCCGGCCTTCTGGTCGACCGCGCCGATGACGATCTGCTGCCCAACGGTTGCCTTGACAGTGCCGCTGTTGCTGGCCTTGACCGCGTCATTCCCGCCCACCTTGACGGTGTACCCGCCGCCGGTGCCCGCGATGTTGGTGGTGATGGTCAGAGGCTTGGCGTCGCAGGCTACCTCCACGGTCACATTGTAAGCAGGCATGTTGAAGGTGGCGCTGCGGCCGTCGCTGTTGATCTGGACCAGGACGTCGATGGCAGTCTCGCCCTGGGTCTTCTTCAGCATGACGCTGCTGATCTTGTAGCCGTCCTTCCAGGGCTTGTCGTTGAGGGTGATCGTGACGGTAGCGCCCAGGTTGGCGCCGATCTCCGCGCCGCCGCTCGTGGCAGCGACGGTGTTGCCGCCCACGGTGACGTTATAGTCGTTGCCGGTGCCGTACAGCTTGGCCGTGACCTTGTAGGGACTGGTGGTGAAGGTGACCTTCACGGTGACGTTGCTGGCCGGCATGGTGAAGCTCCACGCGTCGTCGCTGCCCGTAAGATTCGGCACGATGGAGCCGTCCGCCTGGGTGACGACCACGGTATCCACCTTATAGCCATCGTTGTGCGTGATCGCCAGGGAGACCTTGTCGCCGGAGTTGGCGCTGACCACGCTCTGGCCGTTCCGGGCCTGGGCCGTGGCCTTGGTCTGACTCTCACCGGAATCCTTGACGGTGACCGTGTAGCCGCCGTTGGCGCCCACGTTGGTGGTGATGGAGTAAGACCGGTTGTCAAAGCTGACGGTGATGGTCACGGCATAGCGGGGCATCACAAAGCTGTAGACGCCGCTGCTCTCGGTGACCGGGACGGTGACCCCGTTATCGGTGCCGACGACCTTCACGCCGCTCACAGAGTAGCCGGCTTTCGGCACGGGATTGATCTTGATGGTGTCGCCGGACAGGGCCTTGGTGACCGTGCTGCCGTTGCGGGTGACGGTATAGGTGCCGCCATTCGCGTCAGCGTTATCCTTGTCCACTGCGGTGATGGCATACTCAGCCATGCGCTTGAAGCTGACCTTGACCAGCACATTGCCCTCGGGCATCACGAAGCTGTCGTTGGCGTCGGCGCTGTAGGTCTTGCCGTTGTACACATAGGTGATCTTGTCGATCTCATAGTTGGCCGCCGGGGTGGCCACGATCTGCACGGTCTGGCCCGCCATGGCCTTGTCCACCGCCTTGCCGTTGACATGGGTGGCGAAGGTGCCGTTGGTGGTCCCATCCCGGGAGATGGTGTACTGGGTGGAGGCCACGAAGTTGACCGATACCGTCACGTTGGACTCGGGCATCTTAAAGGTGGCGTCGTTGCCGTTGTAGGTGACCGCTATGGAGCTGCCGTCGCTGTCGTTGCGCACGGAGACGCTGCCCAGCGCGTAGTTGGTCTTGGGCGAGACACGCACGGTGATGGTGGTGCCGGCCGTGGCGGACAGAGAGGAGATGGCATAGCTGCCGTAGTTGCTGTTCACCGAGTTCTTGTTGACGGTGTACTTGGTGCCGCTGCTGGTATTTCCGCTGTCCCCGGTGTTGCCGGTGCTGCCGCCGGGCGTGGTGGTGCCGCCTGCCTGGCCGTTGGTGATCACAGAGGGCACAGGCACCAGCAGGGTCTGGCCCACCTGGATGGCGTTCAGGTTGGTGCGGTTGTTCAGGGCCTGCATCAGGGACATGACGCTGGCATAAGCGACGCCATAGCTGTTGCAGACGCCGATGGCCGTATCACCCCGCACGACCCTGTGGGCAATGACCCGGATGCAGTTGCCGGAGGAGGGCAGAGAGGCGCAGGGCAGAAGCAGGGTCTTGCCCACGGCGATCCGGTTCCAGCTCTTGATATTGTTGAGCTTCATGATCCGGTCCGCGTTGCTGGCGAAGTCCACCCCGTACCGGTTGCACAGAGCGCCCACCGTGTCGCCGGAGACCATCACATGGTAGATCAGGTACTCCTGCACGTAATCCCCGTCCAGCAGGGTGCCGTTGGCGACGCCGCCGGTGCTGCCGGTGGTAGTCCCGCCGGTGCTGCCGGCAGAGGTGCTGCCGGTGCTGCTGCCGGAAGAGCTGCCGGGCAGATCATTGAGGCTGGGAGTGGTGCCCGCCGCGGGCAGGGTCAGCACTTTGCCAACAGGGAGCTTGGTAAAGTCCGTGATGTTGTTGGCGCGCTTGATCCACTCCATATTCGCATAGAAGTTGATCCCATTCGCCTGGCATACCTTCAAAACGGTGTCGCCCGCTTTGAGGGTATAGGTGATGGTGTCCGCCGCAGACGCGGTGATGGTCAGGCATGGGATCATGGCCAGAACCATGCACAGGGTCAGCAGCACGCTGATAAACCGTTTCTTCATAATGGATGGTCCTCCTAACCGGCTCCTCCGAGCCGTAAACTTCACAATGCTTCCACTGCCGCCTTTCTCGCGTTTTCTTTGGCGATAGAAATATTATAACGCGGGAAAAACGCAGTGTCCATAAAAGGGCGTCGAACTTAAGAATAATTAAGATTTTTCCGCCACCTCTACAGGTGAAAACATCGCGGCTATAATTCGATTACAATATTACAACAAGAAGAAACAAAATGCAAGCCCTAAGATGAAAAAAATTACAAAAAAATTTCGTAAATTTTTGAGGCGCTCTGAAAAAAGGCCCTCGCCGGGTAAAAATTCCCCCGGCGCGGAGCGCCGGGGGGTCTTTTTTACCAGCAGAGCGGGTCGTTCCAGGAGAAGGAATAGCTGGACAGGGCATAGTCGCCGAACTGGCGGCGGAGCAGGGCGTACCGGGGGGTGAAGCCGCCGGTCCGTTCATAGCGCCAGCCGCCCTCGGTGGGGTCCTCGGTGGTGGTGTTGATCACGCAGTCCGGGGCCAGCTCCTGCATGTGTTGGATCTGTTCCTTGGGCACCGGGTCCAGCCCGCCGATCCAGAGCCGCTCCAGCTGGGTCAGGCCGTAAAGAGGGCTGATGTCCGTCAGCTGGAACAGGTAACAGATGTTCAGGTGCTTGAGCTCCTTGAGCCCCGCCAAAGGGGTCAGATCCGAGAGCTCGGTGGTCTGGATCTCCAGGTACTCCAGATGGGGGCAGTCCGCCAGGGGCGTGGCGTCGTCCCAGTTGTTCAGGGCCAGGATGGCCACCCGCAGCTCCGGCATGGAGGAGACAAAGGAGATATCGTCGATCAGCATGTTGTGCCCCAGGTCCAGATACCGCACTTGGGTGCAGCAGCTCAAAGCGTCCCCGTCCCGGGCGTCTATATTCCCGCCCCGGGTGGGCATGGAGGCCAGGATCCTTTTCACATCCGTGCGCACGCTGTAATTGTCCCCGAACCAGACCCGCCAGATCACCTCTGTCTGGGGCAGCGCGTCCCGGATCTCCCGCATCCGGCTGTTGGACAGGCCGCAGGAGTCCATATCCAGCCGCTCCAGCCTGGGCATACAGGCCGCGGCCTGCAGGACGCTGTCCCCCTCGTCGTCCACCGGCACATGGCTCAGGTCCATCTCCGTGTCCGTCAGGGTGAAGTCCCGGCCGAACAGCCGGAAAGCATAGTGAAATTCCGCCCAGGGGCAGGCCGCCTCCAGGGCGGCGACCGCCTCCCAGGAGAAGGGCGCCGGGTCCCGGTCGCTGCCCAGCTCCACCGTCTCCAAACGGGTCATCAGCGGCAGATAGCGCAGCGCCTCCCTTAAATCCGCCCGCCCCTGCCCGGTCAGGTCCAGGGCGCTGTCCCCGGAGGAGAGGTCCCGGCCGAAGAGCGTAAAGCGATAATCAAATTCCGTCTCCGGGTAGGCCTGCTGAAAGGCCAGCGCCTGCTCCGGCTCTATGCCCTGCCCGGCCTCCCCTAAGTCCACCCGCTCCAGGGCGGGCAGATAGGCCAGCAGCGGCAGGGCCTGGGCCGCCTGCTCCAAGTCCAGGGCGCTCAGGTCCAGCTCCGTGTCCCCGGAAGCGGCGGTGAGCCCCCCGGGCAGGGCCACGGTATAGGTCAGCTGGACCTCGGGATGGGCCTGGGCCCAGGCAAGCATCTCCCCATAGCAGATGCTGCCGCTCAGATCCGCCCGGCGCAGGGCCGGGAAGCGGTCCAGCATGGGCAGCTGCTCCGCGGAGAGGACGGCCCGCACAGCGGCCGCGTCCTCCCGCCGGTTCCCGCCCGGCAGGGCCACCATCGGCTCCCCGGCGGCCCTCAGCAGGCCGCAGAGCAGCAGGGCCAGCAGCAGGACCGGGATCTGTTTTCGAAACCTGCCCACAGGCGTCGCCTCCTTGTACCTATGGCCGGCTGTAAGCCTCATAGGAATAGTGGTCAAACTGCTCCTGGAGCAGCGCGTAGCGGGGCGCCATCTCGCCGTTTTCCAGGTAGCGCCAGCCCTCTTCGGTGGGGTTGAGAGTGGTGGTGTTGATCTCGCAGTCCGGCAGCAGCTGCCGGATATGCTCGATCTGCTCATCGGGGATCGGGTTCAGGCAGCCGATCCAGAGCCGCTCCAGGTTCGTCAGGCCGTAGAGGGGGCTGATATCGCTCACCCGGCGGAGAAAGCTGATGTTCAGGTGCCGCAGGTTGGTCAGCCCCGAGAGGGGGCTTAAGTCAGACACCCGGGTGTTGAAGATCTCCAGATACTCCAGCTCGGTGCAGTTGGCCAGGGGCGTGGCGTCTCCCCAGTAGTTGATGGACAGGATCGCCACCTGGAGCTTGGGCATACAGGCCACAAAGGAGATATCGTCGATGATGTTGTGGCCCAGGTCTATATATTTCACATCGGTGCAGTACTGCAGGTCCTGGACCTGGTCGCCGGTGAGCCAATAGCCCTTGATAGAGGCCAGGATCCGCTCGGTATCCGTCCGGGCCGAGTAGGCCCCGCCGCCGAACCAGATCCGCCAGACCACTTTGATATCCGGGAAATCGTCCCGGAGGGCGGCCATGTCCTCGTTGGACACGTGGCAGGAATCCATATCCAGATAGGTCAGAGCCGGCATACAGGCGATCACCTGCCGGACCGCGGCGCCGCCGTCGGTCATGTAGATATGGCTCAGGTCCATCTCCGTGTCGGTCAGGGAGAACTCCCGGTCATAGAGGCGGAAGGCATAGCGGACCTCCACCCCGGGGCAGGCCGCCTCCAGGGCGGCGATCTCCTCCCAGCTGAAATGGCGCTCCTCCCGGTCGCTGCCCAGGTCCACCGTCTCCAAGTCGGTCAGCAGGGGCAGATAGGGGGTGAGCTCCTCCAAAACAGAGCCGTCCCGGCCGGTCAGGTCCAGGGTCTGCAGGTCCAGATCCAGCGCCTGCCCCGCCAGGGAGAAGCGGTATCCCAGGCTCAGGTCCGGATAGGCCTGCCGGAAAGCCAGCACCTGCTCCGGCCCTACGCCCTGCCCGGCCTCCCCGAAGTCCACCCGCTCCAGGGCGGGCAGGTAGGCCAGCAGCGGCAGGGCCTGGGCCGCCTGGGCGGCGTCCAGGGCGCTCAGGTCCAGCTCCGTGTCCCCGGAGGCGGCGGTGAGGCCGCCGGGCAGGGCCACGGTATAGAGCAGCTCCGTCTCCGGGTGGGCCTGGGCCCAGGCGAGCATCCCGCCGTAGCAGTCGCTGCCGCTCAGGTCCGCCCGGCGCAGGGCCGGGAAGCTGTCCAGCACCGGCAGCTGCTCCTCGGTCAGCACCGCGGACAGCTCCTCCGTGTCCGCCGGCAGCCGCCGGCCGTCCGGCAACTCCACTTTGGGCGCCCCGGCGCAGCCGCACAGCAGCAGGGCCAGGCACAGGGCGGGCATGATTTTCCAGACAGAGCGCATCCTTTCACTTCCTCCCGTCAGAAAAAAGGTCCAGATATACCGCCCGGCCAAAAAGCCGGGCGGTATATCGGCACAGAGCGGTCCTCAGCAGTTTTCAGCCGTAGTACAGCGGATCGTTCCAGTAATAGGAATAGCTGGCGGCGTTCAGGTCCCCGGAGTACCCAAACTGATCTCTCAGCAGCGCGTAGCGGGGGGCCAGCTGCATGATGCCGAACTCATCCGCCCCCAGATAGCGCCAGCCCTCGTCGGTGGGGTTGATGGTGGTGGTGTTGATCTCACAGTTGGGGGCGATGCTCCGCATCTTCTCCACCTGCTCCTCGGGGATGGGCGTATAACCGCCGATCCAGAGCCGCTCCAGATCCGGCAGCTCATACAGGGGGCTGATGTCGTGCAGGGCAAAGCAGTAGCCGATGTCCAGATGCCGCAGATTCTTGAGCACCGTCAACGGGCGCAGATCGTTGAGCGCGGAGGTCTGGAGCTCCAGGTACTCCAACTTCGGGCAGTTGGCCAGAGGCGAGCAGTCGGACCAGCTGCCCATGGCCACCACCAGTGCCTCCAGGTCCGGCATGAACGCGCAGAAGTCCAGGGAGCTCAGATAGCTGTTGTGCCCCAGGTCCATGTATTTGACCTTCGTGCAGTACTGGAGGGAGCGGGTGTTCTCATAGGTCAGCTCCCCGCCCAGGCCCGGATTGGAGGCCAGGATCTTTTCCACATCCGTGCGCACGCTGTATCTGTCGCCGAACCAGATCCTCCAGACCACGTTGGCCTGGGGCAGCGCGTCCCGTATGGCGGCCATGCTCTCGTCGGACACGCCGCAGGAGTCCATGTCCAGATAGGTCAGATTCGGCATACAGGAGGCCGCCTTCAAAACCAGCGCCCCCTCGTCGTCCATGGGCACGTGCCGGAAGTCCATCGAAGTGTCGGCCAGGGTGAAATGCCGGCCGTACAGGGTGAAGTCATAGCTCAGCACCGCCTGAGGGCAGAGCTGATGGATGGCATAGATATCGTCCCAGGTGAGGCCCCCTTCTGTCTGGTCGTTTCCCAGCTCCACGGCCGTCAGGGCCGGGAGCAGAGGCAGGCACTTCTGGATCTCCGCCGCGTCCGTGTGCCCGGCGGCGCTCAGATCCAGGGACTGGGTGCGGGTATCCAGGGTCTGGCCCAGCATCGTAAAGCGGAAGTCCAGCGACAGGGCCGGATAGGCCTCCACGAAGGCCGCCGCCTGTTCCGGCGGCAGGGTCCCCAATTTCAGGCTCTCCAGGGCGGGCAAATAGGCCAGCAGCGGCAGGGCCTGGGCCGCCTGGGCGGCATCCAGGGCGCTCAGATCCAGGGCCGTCTCATTCTGCCCGGCGACGATGTCCCCGGGCAGGGCCACGGTATAGACCAGCTCCGTCTGCGGATGGGCCAGGCCCCAGGCGAGCATCTCTTCGTAGCAGTCGCTGCCGCTCAGATCCACCCGGCGCAGGTCCGCGAAGCTGTCCAGCACCGGCAGCTCTTCCGCCGTCAGCACCGCCGTCAGCTCCTGCGTGTCCGCCGGGAGCTCCATTCCGCTGGGCATCTCCACCTTGGGCGTGGAATCGCAGCCCCAGAGCACCAGGGCGCAGAGCAGCGCCGAGAGCAGGATCGTCCATCTCTTTTTGAATAAAGCCATAGGTCCGCCTCCGGAATATGTTTGTCTCCCCATCAGTCGTGGGGCTCGTACAGGGGATCGTTCCAATAAAACGCGTAATCTGCGTCCGTGTAGCCGAATTGCTGGCGCAGCAGCTCATAGCGGGGGTGCAGCACCTCCTGGAGCCAGCCGGTCTCCGCATAGAGGGCCAGGCTCAGCTCCGTATAGCCGATGACGCGCCAGCGGCCGGCGGTGGGGTCCGTCACCTCGGTGTTGATCTCGCAGTCCGGCGCGGCGGCCTGCATCTCTGCCACCTGCTCCGGCGGCACCGGGTCAACGCAGCTGATCCAGAGCCGCTCCAGATCCTTCAACGGATAGAGGGGGCTGATATCGCTCACATTGGCGCAGTTGCCGATGTTCAAATGCCGCAGCTCCGTCAGACCGGACAGGGGGCTCAGGTCAGAGACCTCGGTGGAGTTCAGCTCCAGGTACTCCAACTTCGGGCAGCTGGCCAGGGGCGAAATGTCCGACAGGGGGTTCAGCGCCATGACCAGCACTTCCAGGTTGGGCATGGATCTGACAAAGGAGATGTCATAAATGCGCTCGTTGTGGCCCAGATCCAGGTATTTCACGTCGGTGCAGTATTTCATCACCTGCGCGTCATCGTTGCTGATGTTGCCGCCCTTGGAGGGCTTGGAGGCCAGGATCCGCTCCACATCGGTGCGCACGCTGTAATTATCTCCGAACCAGACCCGCCAGACCACCTTGATATCGGGGAAATCCGCCCGGATGGCGGCCATATCCTCGTTGGAGACCTCGCAGAAATCCATATCCAGGAGCTTGCAGTTCTGCATATAGGGCAGGACGGCGCGCACGGCGTCCCCCCGGTCGCTCATGGGGATGTGGTTGAAGTCCAGCGTCTCGTCCAGCGTGGTCAGATCCTTCCCGTAGAGGGAGAAGCTGTAAGCAAACTCCGCCTCCGGGTTGGCGGCCTGGAGCGCCCCCACGTCCTCCCAGGTGAGGTCGTTGGCGCCCTGCCCGCCCAGGTCCACATGGCCCAGCTTTTTCATACAGGAGACGATATCCGCCGCCTGGGCCACGTCCGCGTGGCTCAGGGAGGCCAGCGCCAGGCTCTCGTCGCTCAGGCGGATCTCCTGGCCGGCCAGGTTAAAGACATAGCTCAGCTCCACCTCCGGGCACGCGGCCTGGATCTGCACCAGATCCGCCGGGAGCAGGGAGCCGCCCGTGGCCTGGCTGCCAAAATCCACCGACTTGAGCTTGGGCAGATAGGCAAGCAGCGGGGCCACCTGGGCCGCGCCGGCGCTGTCCAGCCCGGGCAGGGACAGGGTCTCCACATCCCAGGGCTGCTCGGACCCGTCGGGCAGGGCCACGGTGTAGCGGGCCTCCACCTCCGGGTGGGCCTGGATCCAGGGGATAAACTCGTCATAGCAGCTGCTGCCGCTGAAGTCCACGGACCGAAGATCGGTAAAGGAGTCCAGCAGCGCCGCCTCGCCCGGCTGGAGCACCAGGGTCAGCTCCTGGGAGTCAATGGGAAAGCTGCCCGCGGAGAAGGTCACATTGGGCGTCCCCAGCAGCGGCTTGCTCACCGCCGCCGGCGCCTCCCCGTCAGAAGCGGCAGCCGGCCAGGAATAGCAGCATATCACAAAGACTGCGGTGTACGCCAGGCAGAAGATCGCTTTCAATATATTCTTTATTACTCTGACAGCCTTCATCCCGTACCTCCCCAAGCGAAGGGTTTCATGCTATTATAACAGTATAACATCGTGTTCTCTGTTTTTCAAGAGTTCGTCTCCCCTTTGCCGCGTCTTTTCCGGTTGACAGCGGGGGCAGAATAAGGTATAATCGCATTATCCTATTTTTTTAATAGGAATTGTGAACAAATTTTTGGAGTATTTTCCATGTCCGAACGCCGTCTCCGGCCCGCCGCGGGCCGATGTTCCCTCCCGCGCATAGAATAGAAGCAAGACGAGAGGGAGCGTATAACAACATGTTTCAAGATTTGAGAGAGACCGTCAAAGCCTATCAGTCCCGGGACCCGGCCGCCCGTTCCGCGCTGGAGGTGCTGCTGCTGTACCCGGGGGTCAAGGCCATCCGGAGCTACCGGAAGGCCCACTGGTTCCACGAGCACGGGTTTCTGTTCCTGGCCCGGCTGATCTCCCAGCGCAGCCGCCGCCGCACGGGGATCGAGATCCACCCGGGGGCGAAGATCGGCAAGCGCCTGGTCATCGACCATGGCATGGGGATCGTCATCGGCGAGACCGCCGAGATCGGGGACGACTGCCTGATCTACCACGGGGTCACCCTGGGCGGCACCGGCAAGGATGTGGGCAAGCGGCACCCCACCGTGGGCAACAATGTGCTGATCGGCACCGGGGCCAAGGTCCTGGGGCCTATCACCATCGGCAGCAACAGCCGCGTTGCCGCAAACTCCGTGGTGCTCACCGATATCCCCGAGGACAGCACCGCCGTAGGCGTCCCGGCCAAGGTGGTCAAGATCGCCGGCCGGCGGACCGATTACGTGCGCGAGGTGGACCAGGTGAACGTGACCGACCCGGTCTGGACCGAGCTGGCCAGCCTGCGCCAAGCCCTGGAAAAGCTGGAGAAGGCGGAAGGGGAAAAGCAGCTGCCGGCCCGGGACCGGCCGGAGGACGGGGATCTGTAGATCCCTCTCCCGCCGCGCGCTTCTATAATAATAACGAAAGCCGCCAAGGATACTATCATCCTTGGCGGCTTTCGCGCTCCTGCGCGCTTATTTTTTCAGCAGCGGCGCGCCGGAGTGCCAGGCGGTGCCGCAGGCCGGACCCACGGCGTAGTAGCCGTTGCGCATCTGGTCAAAGACAAAGGCGCCCAGCTTGCCGGCGTCTACCCGGCCCATCTCGTCCAGCACGGACTCCTCGGCCAGCACGTTCACGATCTTGCCCAGCACCCGCAGGCCATAGGGCTGTTCCTGCATCTCCAGCACCTGGCACTCCAGGGTCAGCGGGTACTCGGTGATGACCGGCGCATCCACCCGGCTGCTTTTTTCCGCGTGCAGGCCGGTGCGCTCAAACTTGTCCGCAAACTGGTTGGCGCTGGCAGTCCCCATAAAGTCGGACTCCACCAGGGTGTTCATCCCCGGCACGGCCAGGGTAAATGCGCCCCGGGCCTTCAGGTTGGCCACCGTCTTGTGGTCCTCTTCCAAGTTGAGGGCCACCATGTCCTCCGCGCAGATGCCGCCCCAGGCCATCATCATGGCGTCCACGCTGCCGTCCTCGTTATAGGTCCCGATCATATAGGTGGGCATCGGGAACAGCCAAGGCTTCACGCCGAACTCTTTTTTCATATTTTTTCCTCCTTTTGCAGCTTTTATCGCTTGCGGTTTTCCGAAGGGTATGGTATCATAATACCAGAAAAGTTACAAGTACCTACACAAAAGTAAGGTACTGTATGTGAGGTAAGCTATGAGCGATAAGAAGATCGGCCAGGCCCGGTTTTGCGACACGGGCTACAGCTATACGCTGTCTCTGATCTCCGGCAAGTATAAGCCGGTGATCCTCTACTGCCTGATGGAGTATGAGCCGGTGCGCTTCAACGAGATGCAGCGCTATCTGGGCAAGGTGGCGGACAAGACCCTGAGCCAGAACCTGAAGGAGCTGGAGCGGGACGGGCTGATCGCCCGGAAGATGTACCCGGAGGTCCCGCCCCGGGTGGAATACACGCTGACGGAGCGGGGCAGCTCCTTAGTGCGGGTGCTGGATAAGCTCTGCGACTGGGGGCTGGAGCACCGGCCGGAGCCATAAAAAACCCGGCGGCCTAAGCCGCCGGGTTTTTTGGGATCCTTATTTGGCGTAGTCTACCGCCTTGGTCTCCCTCAGCAGGTGGACCTTGATCTGGCCGGGATAGGTGAGCTCCTCTTCGATCTTCTTGGCGATGTCCCGGGCCAGAAGGACCATCTGGTCCTCGCTGACCTCCTCGGGCTTGACCATGATCCGGATCTCCCGCCCCGCCTGGATGGCATAGGAGCTGGCGATGCCGGGGAAGCTCTTGGAGACCTCCTCCAGCTTTTCCAGACGCTTGACATAGTTCTCGATGTTCTCGCGCCGGGCGCCGGGCCGGGAGGCGGAGATGGCGTCCGCCGCCTGGACCAGGCAGGCCTCCACGGTGTGGGGCTCCACGTCGCCGTGGTGGGCCTCGATGGCGTGGATGACGGCCTCGGACTCCTTGTACTTCCGGGCCAGGTCCACGCCGATGGTGACGTGGCTGCCTTCCACCTCGTGGTCGATGGCCTTGCCCAGGTCATGCAGCAGGCCGGCCCGCTTGGCTACGTTCACGTCCACCCCCAGCTCCGAAGCCAGGAGCCCCGCGATATGGGACACCTCGATGGAGTGGTTCAGGACGTTCTGCCCGTAGCTGGTGCGGTACTTCATGCGGCCCAGAAGGCGGATGATCTCCGGGTTGAGACCGTGGATATTGGTCTCGAACACGGCGCGCTCGCCCTCGGCCTTGATGGTGGCGTTGACTTCCCGCTGGGCCTTGGCCACCATCTCCTCGATGCGGGCCGGGTGGATGCGCCCGTCCTGGATCAGCTTCTCCAGGGCGATGCGGGCCACTTCCCGGCGGACCGGGTCGAAGCTGGAGACGGTGATGGCCTCGGGGGTGTCGTCGATGATCAGGTCGCAGCCGGTAAGAGTCTCGATGCTGCGGATGTTGCGGCCTTCGCGGCCGATGATACGGCCCTTCATCTCGTCGTTGGGGAGGGGGACGACGGAGACGGTGATCTCACTGGCGTGGTCGGCGGCGCAGCGCTGGATCGCGGTGGCAATGATCTCGCGGGCCCGGTCGTCGGCCTCTTCCTTGGCCTGACTCTCGATCTCCTTGATCTTGACCGCCATCTCATGGGTCACCTCGTCGCGCACGTTGGCGATGAGGTAAGCCTTGGCCTCTTCGATGGAGAAGCCGGAGATCTTTTCCAGCATCTCCAGCTGGCTCTTCTTGACCATGGCCACTTCCTGCTGCTGTGCCTCTACGGCAGCGATCTTGTTGTTGAGGGTATCGCTCTTTTTCTCCAGAGCGTCCAGCTTCCGGTCCAGGCTCTCCTCCTTCTGCTGAAGGCGGCGCTCCTGCTTCTGCACCTCACTGCGGCGCTCCTTGAGTTCCCGCTCGTTCTCCGAGCGGCTTTTGTGTATTTCTTCCTTTGCCTCTAAGAGAGCTTCTCTCTTTTTGCTCTCCGCACTCTTTATTGATTCATTTATTATGCGCTTTGCTTCTTCCTCCGCGCTTACTATTTCGCGCTCGGCGACCTTTTTCCGGTACTGGACGCCCAGCAGAAAACAGATAACAGCCACAACGGCTATAATAACGATCCATAAAATCGGTGGCATAGTAAGTAAACACACCTCCATTCTTTTAAAATTTGTCGGTGGTTTAATCTTTGCTTTTTCATTTGTTATGAAGCAAGACGGGCCGGAGCCCGACGGATTTGGAAAGGTAATATTCAGGCGGGGCCTCCCCATGGCCGCCGCAAACAAAATATTAACGTTCCTATTTTAGTCCTTCCGGCATGTTATGTCAAGTAAATCAGGCAAATAAATGAAGATTATTTTTAAACGTGCGGGCAAAGGCCTTTGCCTTTGCCCGCACGCTCAAATCGCCAGGTCCAGGCGGACCTTGCCCTCCGAGATCAGGGCGGCGACGCTGTCCCCGGCTTTTACCCGGCCGTCCAGCAGCAGCTCCGCCGCCGCGTCCTCGATGCTGTGCTGCACCGCCCGCCGCAGGGGCCGGGCGCCGAATTTGTCGTCATACCCGGCCCGGGCCAGCCACCGGGCCGTCTCCTCCGGCACCACCAGGGTCAGCCCCAGGGCCCGGAACCGGTCCTTGACCCCGCCCAGCAGGTTCTGGGTGATGCGCAGCATATGCTCCGGGCTGAGCCGGTGGAAGACGATGGTCTCGTCCACCCGGTTGAGAAACTCCGGCTTGAAGGTGCTCCGCAGCTCCTCCATCACCCGGCGCTGCATCTCCCGGTCGCTCTGCCGCTCCGGGCCGCCGAAGCCCAGAGGCGCCCGGCTGTCGGTGATGGCCTTGGCGCCGATGTTGGAGGTCATGACCACCACGGTGTTGCTGAAATCCACCACCCGGCCGGTGGTGTCGGTGAGGCGGCCGTCGTCCATGATCTGCAAAAGAATGCTCCACACATCCTCGTGGGCCTTTTCGATCTCGTCGAAGAGCACCACGGACCAGGGCTTGCGGCGGACCTGCTCGGTGAGCTGGCCCCCGTCTTCATAGCCCACGTAGCCCGGGGGCGAACCGATCAGCCGGCTGACCGAGTGCTTCTCCATATATTCGGACATGTCCAGGCGGATCATGGCGTGCTCGTCCCCAAAGACCGTGGCGGCCAGGGCCCGGCAGAGCTCGGTCTTGCCCACCCCGGTGGGGCCCAGAAACAGGAAGCTCCCCACCGGCCGGCCCGGGTCCCGCAGGCCCACCCGGCTGCGCCGGATGGCCCGGGCCACGGCGGAGACGGCCTCGTCCTGGCCTATCACCCGCCGCCTGAGCTGCTCCTCCAAATGCTTCAGCTTCTCCGTCTCGTCCCGGTCCAGGCCGGAGACGGGGATATTGGTCCACTGGGACACCACCTGGGCCACGTCCGCCGCCTGCACGGTGAGGCCCTTCGGGGGCCGGCCTCCGGCGGCCACATGGAGGCTGGCGGCGGCCTCGTCCAGCAGGTCGATGGCCTTGTCCGGGAGAAAGCGGTCGTTGATATAGCGGACGGAGAGTTCATAGGCGGCGGTGAGGGCCTCGTCGCTGATACAGAGGCCGTGATGCTTCTCCAGTCCGGCCCGGAGGCCCCGGAGCATGTCCAGGGTCTGCGCCCGGTCCGGCTCGCCCACCTTCACCGGCTGGAAGCGCCGCTCCAGGGCCGCGTCCTTCTCGATATGCCGCCGGTACTCCTCCGGCGTAGTGGCCCCGATGATCTGGATCTCTCCCCGGCCCAGGGCGGGCTTGAGGATGTTGGCCGCGTCGATGGCCCCCTCGGCGCTGCCGGCGCCGATGATGGTATGCAGCTCGTCGATGAAGAGGATCACATCCCCGGCCCGCTTCACGTCCTTCAGGACGGACTTGACCCGCTCCTCAAAATCCCCCCGGTACTTGGTGCCCGCCAGCATGGCGGGGATATCCAGGGAGACGATGCGCTTGCGGCGCAGCTCCTCAGGCGCGTCCCCCCGGGCCACCTTCAGGGCCAGGCCCTCGGCCACGGCGGTCTTGCCCACGCCGGGCTCCCCCACCAGCACGGGATTGTTCTTGGTCCGGCGGGAGAGGATCTGCACCGCCCGCCGGATCTCGTCGCCCCGGCCCACCACCGGGTCGATTCCCCCGGCGGCGGCCAGCTCGGTCAGGTCCCGGCTGTACTGGTCCAGGACCCGGGTATCCGCCCGGCGGGCAGTGCGTCCGGCGGCGCCGGTCTGGGGCCGGCTGTTCTGGGGGCTGCCGAACACCGCCAAAATATCGGTGTATATGTCGTTGATGTCCACGCCTACGTGCTGCAGCACGGCCACTCCCGTGCAGCCGCTCTGGCGCAGGATGCCCAGGAGCAGATGCTCCGTGCCGATATAGCCCTGCCGGAGCTCCAGGGCCTCGGCGGCGGCCCGCTCCACCGCGGCCTGGGCCCGGGCGCTGAGGCCCTGCACCGGCAGCCCCGGCGCGCCCTCGCCGTCCAGCTCTAAGATGGTCCGGCGCAGCTCCCGCTCGGTGACGCCCCGGCCGCACAGCAGCCGGCTGCCCAGGCCCGTGGTCTCGGTCAGGATGCCCAGAAGCAGGTGCTCCGTGCCCACATAGCTGTGGCCCAGCTCCCCCGCGGCCGCCCGGGCCCGCTCGATGGCCAGCTCCGCCCGCTGGGTAAATTTCTCATTGCTTTTCATGGTAAACCCCCTTCATATGCCCGCCTGTTTATTATCTACGCCGGACGCCGCCAAAAAAGGCGAAAAGAACCGGCGGCGCAAAAAAAGCTTTTCCGGTGCCGCGCTGGCGCGGCGGTCAGGAAAATTATCTCCACAATTTACAGGAATTATAGGATGCGGCAGAATTTTTAATTGATTTTTGCGGCAGATGTGATACAATAAAATCCGACAGTGGTAGTACCGCCCGCGGCGGGGCTCGGCCCCCTCCGGGCGGCAAGGCCAAAATATATACATAAACGGAGGTAATACCATGGCTTACGTGATCAGCGATGAGTGCCTGTCCTGTGGCTCCTGCGCCGCGCAGTGTCCTGCCGAAGCGATCGACATGGGCGATCTGCACTATGAGATCGACCCCGACAAGTGCCTGGAGTGCGGCGCCTGCGCTGCCCAGTGCCCTGCCGAGGCTATTTCTCTGGGCTGAGAAAAAAAGAAAAAGGGGCTGGAAAGCCCCTTTTTCTTTTTTTGTGACATTTTTTGACGGAGGGACACATGGAACAGGCGGCGCATCGGCCGGTTTTTGAACCGCTCTGGCCCGGCGGGCCGGTTTTTGCCCAGGCGGCCCACGCCCCCTTAGGGACGGACAGCGTGCTGCTGGCGGATTTTATCCGCCCCGGCTCTGCCCGGCGGGGGATCGATCTGGGCTGTGCCAGCGGGGCCATCGCCCTGCTGCTGCTGTGCCGGGCCCCCCGGCTGCATATGACCGGGCTGGAGCTGCTGCCGGAGGCGGCGGCGCTGGCGGAGCGGAACATGGCGGAAAACGGCCTGACGGACCGGAGCCGGATCGTGACCGGCGACCTGCGCCGCTGCCGGGAGCTGTTCCCGGCCGGCAGCTTTGACCTGGTCGCGGCCAACCCGCCCTACTTTCCCCTGGGCAGCGGGCCTCTCCCGGCGGACCCGGCCCGGGCCGCCGCCCGGGGGGAGACGGCCTGCTCCCTGCAGGAGCTCTGCGCCGCGGCGGCCTGGCTCTGCCGCACAGGGGGCAGCTTCTCCTTGGTGCACCGGCCGGAGCGCCTGTCAGAGCTGCTGTGTGCCCTGACCGCCGCGGGGCTGGAGCCCAAGCGGCTGCGCCTGGTCTGCGCCCGGCCCGGGGCGGCCCCCGGTCTGGTCTTGGTGGAGAGCCGCCGGGGCGGCCGGCCGGGCCTGGAGATCCTGCCGGACCTGGTCCTGGCCGGAGAGGACGGGGCCGAGTCCCCGGAATACCGGCGGATCTACCACCGGGAACAAGCCATATGAAATAAGCCGCGGGCAGATGCCCGCGGCTTAAATGCATATTTATTCCTTTTGACCTCTCTCAAATCTTCTCCTTCAGCTTGTTGATGCAGTCGGTACAGACGTTCCTGCCCTTGAAGCTGATGATGTTTCTCACGCCGTCGCAAAAAACGCAGGACGCCTGGTACTTGCGGAGAATAACGCTCTCGCCCTCTACATATATCTCTAATGCGTCTTTCTCTGCGATATCGAGGGTACGGCGCATTTCGATGGGCAGGACGATGCGCCCCAGTTCGTCTACTTTACGGACTATGCCTGTCGATTTCATGTGATCCCTCCCTTTCTCTTTCATCTCCCGGTGTACCGGTTGCCCAGTCCTCTGATCCGGGGAGCGCGAGGGCCGGTTTTCCCCGCCATTCCGCGGTTTTCACCATAGGCCAATGGGGCCAGTACAATATGAACCTATTATATAGAAAAAACAAAGATTGGTCAATACCGGAAATGTGTCTAAAACATGAATAGATTGAAAACTATTGAATAGCGCAAAAGGACAATCTGTCATTTCTTTCGCAATCAGGAAGGAGAATACGCTTTTTGATCGGAACGGTACTTTTGGGGATCTTTCTGCTGTGTACGCTGCTCGCCCCGGTTTTGGGCGGGACCGCCGCCGCCGGGGCGGCGGTGATGGAGGGCGCCGGAGAGGCGGTCTCCTTCTGCCTGCGCATCGCGGGCGGGGTCTGCCTGTGGAGCGGGGTGCTGGAGCTGCTGGAGCGCGCCGGCGTCACGGCCCGGCTGGGCCGGGCCCTGCGGCCCCTGCTGGGGCGGCTGTTCCCCCGCTCCGCCGGGCGGGAGGAGCTGCTCTCCGCCCTGTCGGAAAACATCGGGGCCAATCTGCTGGGCCTGGGCAACGCCGCCACGCCCGCCGGGATCCGGGCCGCCCAGGGGATGGCCCGGCTGGGCGCGGAGGACGAGCTGTGCACCTTGGTGGTGCTGAACACCGCCTCCATCCAGCTGATCCCCTCCACCATCGCCGCCGTCCGGGCCGCCGCCGGGGCGGCCTCCGCCTTTGACATCCTGCCCGCCGTCTGGGTCAGCTCCGCCCTGTCGGTCTGCGCGGGACTGGCCGCGGCGGCGCTGCTGCGCCGGGTCTGGCCGTGAGCGCGCTGCTGGATCTGACGGCGCCGCTGCTGATCTGCTGCGCGCTGCTCTGCGCCGCCTTTCAGAGGGTGGATATCTACGGGGCCCTGGTAGAAGGGGCCCGGAAGGGGCTGCGGGTGATGGCGGACATCCTGCCCGCCCTGGTGGCCCTGTTCCCGGCCCTGGCGCTGCTGCGCTCCTCGGGCCTGCCGGCGCTGCTGGGGGAGCTGCTCTCCCCGGCGCTGCACGCCCTGGGCATCCCGCCGGAGACCACCCTGCTGCTGCTTTTGCGGCCCATCTCCGGCAGCGGGGCCCTGGCCGCGGCCTCGGAGCTCATAGAGCGCTGGGGCGCGGACTCCCTCATCGGCCGCACGGCGGCGGTGATGATCGGCTCCAGCGAGACCACGCTCTATGTCTCCGCGCTGTATTTCGCCGCGGCGGGCGTGAAGCGCAGCCGCTGGGCCGTTCCCGCCGCCCTCTGCGCGGATCTGGCCTGTTTTGTGTCCTCCGCCTGGATCTGCCGCCTGCTCTGGGGTTAGGGTGACGGGGATCGAACGCAAGTCGAGGACGACAAGCCAAAAATCACTCGGAAATTTCTCCCTGTGAAGTGCGGAGCAGTTTCTGGCGAGCAGATTTTTTCTCAGGCAAGGAAAAGCCCGCAGGAAATACTTTGTGTATTTTCAAGGGCTTTGACACCGCATGAGGGAAAATCTGCCGTCAGAAACCGGCTTGGGTTCGATCCCCGTCGCCCTAAGTCTCGACAGGCGGGGAAAGCTATGGTAAAATACAGAGCAGAGAACGTTTAAGGGGGAGAACCGATGGGAAAACCGATCGACCGGGCAGAGCGGCTCAGAGGGCTGGCGGATCTGCTGTACTGTGTGCTGGGCAGCGCCCTGGTGGCCCTGTCTCTGACGATGTTCACCGTTCCCAATGACATCGCCCCCGGCGGTGTCTCCGGCCTGTCCACCGCCCTGGCTCATATCACGCCGGTACACGTCAGTGTCTGGTCCCTGCTGCTGAATCTGCCGCTGCTGATCGGCGCCTGGCGGATCTTAGGGCCCCGGAGCCTGGTGACGACACTGGTGTGCACGGTGCTGCTCTCGGCGTTTATCGAGCTCTTCTCCCGGCTGCTGCCCGCCTATGGGGACAAGCCTCTGCTGGGGGCGGTGTTCGGCGGCGCCATCTGCGGCCTGGGGGTGGGCCTGCTGGTGCTGCGGGGCATCAGCACCGGCGGTACGGATCTGCTGGCCCTGCTGCTGAAAAAGAATCTGCTGCCCAACATCCCCACCGGGACCCTGCTGCTGACCATCGACGCGGCAGTGGTCGCGGTGGCGGTGCTGGTTTTCCGGGATATCGACGTGGCGCTCTACTCCGCCATCACCATTTTTATCTCCTCCAAGGTCATCGACGCGCTGGCCCAGGGCGTGGACTACGCCAAGGTGATCTATATCATCACCGACCGGGGGGAGGCGGTCTCCCAGGCCCTGAACCTGTTCATGGACCGGGGGACCACGGTGATCCCCGCCTTTGGGGGCTACACCGGAGACGAGAAGCAGCTGATCATCTCCGTCACCCGCCGCAACGTGCTGGCCCAGGCTCTCCGGCTGATCCGGCAGACGGATCCGGCCGCCTTCAC
Organism: uncultured Oscillospiraceae bacterium; assembly: GCA_947630375.1. GTDB lineage: Bacteria > Bacillota > Clostridia > Oscillospirales > Oscillospiraceae > Limivicinus. The sequence continues at coordinate 23,111 of CANRHH010000005.1, forward strand.
CTTCGTCACGGACTCCACCGAGGTCCACGGGGAGGGCTTCAAGCTGGACTGATAGAGAAAGGGAGTGTCCGCCCATGAAAGATCTGCGGATGAACCGCAACCAGATCAAGTACCTGGTCATCTTTGCCATGCTCATCGACCACATCGCCTGGGCCTGGGTGCCCACCGCCTCCCTGCTGGGCCAGGTAATGCACTTCTTCGGCCGCCTCACCGGCCCCACTATGGCCTATTTTGTGGCCGAGGGCTATGTGCACACCCGGAACGTGAAGAAATACGCCCTCCGGCTGGCCCTGTTCGCCCTGCTCTCCTGGCCGGCGTTCTGCCTGTTTGAGTTTGGCGTGCCGCCGGTCCGGCTGCTGGAGGGGCAGCTGCGCGGCACCGGCGTCTGGTGCTTCTATCTGGCCGCCCGGGGGCAGACTCTGGTGATCTATCCCTTCTTCGGCGTGATCTATACCCTGTTTTTAAGCCTGCTGGCCGTCTGGCTCTATGACGCCCGGCGCGTCCCCCTGCCCCTGCGCATTTTGGGGATCGGCGCGCTGCTGCTCCTGTCCAAATTCGGGGACTGGCAGTATTTTGACCCGCTCTGGGCCCTGGTCTTTTTCGCCTTCCGGGACAGGCCCCGGAAGATGTGGGCCCGCTACTGCCTGACGGCGGTCTTCGTGTTCGTGGCCTTCGCCCCCTGGGAGACCAATCCCCTGGAGGGGCTCTTCCAGTTAGGGGTGTTTCTGGTGCCGCCGCTGCTGCTCTTTTTCTACAACGGCCAGGGCGGCAGCAAAAAGGCCGTGCACAAGTGGCTCTTTTACATCTTCTATCCCGCCCACCTGCTGCTTCTGGCCTGGCTCAAATTCGGCCTTCTGCATTGAAAAAACAGCGGAGCGATACGCTCCGCTGTTTTTTTACGGTCTATTTAGAAGATGGCGACCACGGCGCCGTTGTAGGTCTCGTCAATGAAGGCCTTCACCGCGTCGGACTGGAGGGCCTTCAGCAGGGCCTGGACGGCCTCGTTGTTCTCGTTGCCCTCTTTGACGCAGAGGATGTTGGCGTAGGTCTGGGCGCCCTCACCGGAGGCGTCCTCCACGGCCAGAGCGTCGGTGCCCGCGTTCAGGCCGCCCTGGAGGGCATAATTGCCGTTGATGACAGCCAGGTCCACATCGGGCAGCACGGCGGTCAGCTGGGCAGCCTCGGTCTCCACGATCTCCACATTCTTGGGGTTCTCGGCGATGTCAAACTTGGTGGCGTTGGAGGAGGCGTCGATGCCGTCCTTCAGGGTGATCACGCCCTCCTGCTGGAGCAGGAGCAGGGCGCGGGTCTCGTTGGAGCCGTCGTTGGGAACGGCGATCGTGGCCCCGTCGGGCAGATCGGCCACAGAGGCGGTCTTGCCGGCATAGATGCCGAAGGGCTCATAGTGGATCAGGCCCACGCTGACCAGGTGGGTGTCATTCTCAGCGTTGAAGGTGTTCAGATAGGGAGTGTGCTGGAAGTAGTTGGCGTCCAGGTCCCCGTCCTCCACAGCCAGGTTGGGCTGCACATAGTCGCTGTACTCCACGATGTCCAGGGTGATGCCCTGCTCGGCCAGCACGTCCTTGACCTGCTCCAGGATCTCGGCATGGGGCGTGGGGGAAGCGCCCACCTTCAGGGTGACGGCGGCGGGGGCTTCTTCAGCGGGGGCCTCGGCGGCAGGAGCTTCCTCGGCGGGAGCTTCGGCAGTGGGGGCTTCGGTGGCGGCCGGGGCGGGGGCAGAGCTGCCGCCGCAGGCAGCCAGGGACAGGGCCAGAGCCAGGGCCAGGATCAGTGCAAACGTCTTTTTCATGATGTTTCTCCTTTTCTTCATTTAAAATATAGGCTTGCTGTATGTAAAGGGTCTTGCGAACGATAAGAGAGGATCACCGGCTTCGCTTGTCGGAGCGGCGGACGATCCAGTTGCCCACGGCCTGGATCAGTTGCACCAGGACCACCAGAGCCAGCACCATCACATAGAGCACCAGGGGATTGGGCCGGTAGTAGCCGTAGTTGATGGCGATGGTGCCCAGGCCGCCGCCGCCTACGGCGCCGGACATGGCCCCGTAGCCGCAGACGGTGATCAGGGCCACCGTCAGGTTGGACAGCAGCGCGGGCTTTGCCTCGGGGATGAGCACCTTGCCCACGATCTGCATGGTGCCGGCGCCCATGGCCTGGGCCGCCTCCACCACCCCCGGGTCCACCTCCCGGATGGAGGTCTCCACCAGCCGGGCCACAAAAGGCGCGGCCGCCACCGTCAGCGGGATGATCATGGCCTTGCAGCCCACCCGGGTGCCCACCATCAGCTTGGACAGGGGCAGCACCATAATGAGCAGGATCAAAAAGGGGATCGAACGCATCAGGTTGATGATCAGGTTCACCGCCTGCATCAGAGGCTGGGGCAGGGGATGGATCCCGTCCTTGTCCCCGGTCACCAGCAGCACCCCCAAGGGCAGGCCGATGACGAAAGCCAGCAGCGTGGGCACGAAGGTCATCAGCAGGCTCTCCCCCACCGCGGTGAGAAACTCCTCCTGCATGATGTTTCTCAGCAGCTCCAGGCTCTTTTCACTGAACATAGTCGGTCACCTCCTCCGCGGTCACGCCGGGGACCTCCCGCAGGTAGATCAGGGCCCGGGCGGCCTCCGTCTCGTCCTGGGGCAGGCCCAGGACCATCTCGCCAAAGGTCTCGTCCCCGATGGAGCGGGTGTCGGCGCTGATGATGTTGAGCATGATGCCCTGTTTCGCCGCCAGGCCGGAGATGATGGGCTCCCCGGCGGAGGCGCCGTTGAACACCAGGCGCACCAGCCGGTTTTCCGGCAGCACGTGGATCTTCTTCCCCTCCGGCATCACCAGCCGGCGGCCCGCCTCCGTGCGGGGGTTGGAGAAGATATCCGCCACGGCGCCCTCCTCCTGGATGACGCCGCCGTCCAGGATGGCCACCCGGCTGCAGATCTGCTGCACCACCCGCATCTCGTGGGTGATGACCACCACGGTGACCCCTAAGCTCCGGTTCAGCTCCTTGAGCAGGGCCAGAATGGACTGGGTGGTGGTGGGGTCCAGGGCGGAGGTGGCCTCATCGCACAGCAGCACCTTGGGGTCGCTGGCCAGGGCCCGGGCGATGGCGATGCGCTGCTTCTGGCCGCCGGAGAGCTGGGAAGGATAGGAGTCCGCCTTATCCGGCAGCCCCACGATCTCCAGCAGCTCCCGGGCCCGCTTTTTCCGCCAGCCCGCCTCGCCCCGCAGGCCGTTCAGCTCCAGGGGGAAGCAGATGTTCTCCAGCGCGGTCCGCTGCATCAGCAGGTTGAAGCCCTGGAAGATCATGCTCATGCCCTGCCGGGCCTTTCGCAGCTCTTTGGGCCCCATGGCGGTCAGATCCTTCCCGTCCAGCAGTACCTGGCCGGAAGTGGGCCGCTCCAGCAGGTTGATACAGCGCACCAGGGTGCTCTTGCCCGCGCCGGACAGGCCGATGATGCCGAAGATCTCCCCATCGTTGATGGTCAGATTGATGTTGTCCAGGGCCTGGAGCTGGCTCCCGTCCGGCATAGGGAAGCTTTTGCAAAGCTGTTTGATCTCGATCATATCTGTCTTTTTCCACCCCAAAGCTCAAATTAAATGCGTGAAAAAAGGACCGGGAAGCTCGCTTTTGCTTCCCGGTCCTGTGGTCTCAAAAAAAGAACTCAGACGGCTGTGAAACAGAGCGAACCTTGTTTTTGCCCGCGCATCATCATGCACATGCGGAACATGTACATCATAGCCATCATGCAGCTGTTGGCTACGCGGGTCTGCATCACAGGTCGCTCCTTTTCTGGAATTAGCCGCATTATAAAGCCGGCGCCCCGGTTTGTCAACCGGTTCTTTGAAATTTTTGTGCTTTTTTATAAAAAACGCCCAATCTCCTCCGGCGGCTCCCCTTTCTCTTCATGCCCTATCACTAAAAGGGCCGCACCAAAGGCTGCCTGAGGCGGCTTAAAAGCGCCGGTTGAAAAGCGCCGGGCTTTATGTTATATTTTAAGACAGAAGCACAAAGGAGTTGACGCTTATGATCGCCACGGCGCTGCGCATGTTCCTCTTCCTGCTCTCCATGGGGGGCTATATCCTGTATATCCGAAACAAGTGGGGCGTCCGCCTGGAATTTGCCCCGGCCCTGTTCTGCGCCGGGATCAGCGGCGTTCTGCTGTGTGCGGGGCTGCTGAATCTGCTGCCCCTGGCCTGGCCGCTGCTCTTTTTAGGGGGCCTCTGGCTGCTGGCCGTGTACGGCCGGGCCTGGTGGAGCTCCCGCGCCCCCCTGCCCCGGCGGGAGCTGCTGCTTTGCGGGGCCTTCGTGCTGGCCGCGGGCTATTTTGCCCTGCTGCTCTGGGATATCCGGGTCAACGAGTATGACAATTTCAGCCACTACGCCACCGTTTTGATGGACATGCTCCGCTCCAATATCCTGCCCAGCTTCAAAAGCATCAACATCGACTTTCAGGCCTACCCGGTGGGCAGCACCCTGTTTCAGTACTATGTGTGCCGGGTGGTGGGGGCCAAAGAGCATGTGGCCCTGTGGGCCAATATGCTCATCAACCTCAGCGGCATCTTCTCCCTGGCCGCCTTTGCCCGGCGGAAAAACGGCGGGCTCATCCCGGTGGCCGCCTTCGGCCTCTTCGCCCTGATCTGGCGGGCGGATATGAACAGCCTTCTGGTGGACACCATCCAGCCCCTCAGCGCCGTGGCCGCCTTTGCCATGCTCTACTATTACCGGGGCCAGGGCAGAAAGACCGCCCTGCTGGCCGCGCTGATCCTCTCCTTCGTCATCAACATCAAAAACAGCGGCGTCTATTTCGCCGGGGTCTGCCTGCTCTGCCTCTGGTTCTGGGGCGGGAAGCGGCCCCTCCGCCGCCGGGTCGGGGATGTCTGGATCCCCGCCGCCGTCTGCGCCGGGCTGCTGCTGATCTGGCAGCGGCACACCGCCATGGTCTATTATGACGCGGCCCACTCCAAGCACGCCCTGACGCCCCACTATCTCCTGTTCACCATCCGGGAAAAGCATCTGGAAAACGTCACCGGGACCGCCAAAGCCCTGCTCCGGGAGACCTTCAGCCTCGCCAGCCCGGTCTTTGTCTCTCTGCTGCTGCTCACCCTGGCCCTGGTCCTCCTCGCCCTGCTCTTCAAAAGCGGCCGGGGCGCCTGTCTCCGGGCGCTGGCCTGGTCCTGGGGCCTGTATCTGAGCTACCATCTGGGCCTCTACGCCATGTACGTGTTCTCCATGCCCGCCGGCGGGGATCTGGGCCTGGCCGGCTATGACCGCTACGCCGGGACCGGGATGGTCTTTCTCATGGGGGTGGCCTGTGTGCTGGTCATGGACGGCTTCGATCCGGGCGCCCTGCCGGCCGGCAAGCGGCCCCTGGCCCTGCTGGCCCTGCTGCTGTTCCTTCTGCCCCTGTTCCCCTACCGGCAGAAAGCCGTGTCCCTCTGGTCCCACAGCTACCACCAGAAGCTCTACGAGGAGACTGACCGGTATCTGCTGGATCAGGTGGTGGAGCGCTATGCGCCGCCGGAGCGGATGCATTACGTGGTCTATACGGAAAAGGACCCGGACTATCTGTACTACCTGGCCCGGTACGACCTCTGGGTCAGCGACCTGGTCACGGTGGACAGCCTGGAGGAGGCGCGGACGCCGGAGCTGCTGGAGGAAAACGATTACCTGATCCTCCTGTACAACACGCCCCAGGTCCGCCAGGTCCTGGCCTCTTACGGTCTGGACTGTCCGGAGGACGGCCAGCCGGCTATGCTCCGCCTGCCCGGCTATACGGATCCGGAGGAGTAAAATCAAACCTTGCTCTCCGGCGAGAGACAAAAGTCTCTCGCCGGAGAGATATTTTTCCCGAAAAAAGTTTCGTCCCCCTCTTGACAAGAACTGTTAGAGGTGTTAAACTATAGCGCGGTTAGGGAAATCTAACCTTTATATTCCCCCGCCGGTTAGAATCACCTAACTAATGTGAGACAAAAAAGGAGCGTAGGATGATGCCGCTGACGCTGGCGCCTTTGGGCGAGGAAAACATCATCCGCCATGTGGGCGGGAATCCGGAGCTGAGAAAGCATCTGGAGGATATGGGCTTTGTGGCCGGAGGGCCGGTGACGGTGGTATCCGCCATCGCGGGGAACCTGATCGTAAACGTGAAGGAATCCCGGGTGGCTATCAGCCGGGAGATGGCCGGCAAGATCATGATTTAAGGAGGAAAGAGGACCCATGAACACACTCAGACAGGCGGGCATCGGCTCCACGGTGAAGGTCGTCAAGCTCCATGGGGAGGGCGCGGTAAAGCGCCGGATCATGGACATGGGCATCACCAAGGGCGTGGAGGTGACGGTGCGCAAGGTAGCCCCCTTAGGGGACCCGGTGGAGGTCACCGTCCGGGGCTACGAGCTGTCCCTGCGCAAGGCCGATGCGGAGAGCATCGAGGTGGAACCCCTGGCCGGCAGCGGCCACCCCTACGCTTAAGGCCGTTTTTTCGGCCGGAAGTTAGAGAATATTAACTAAAAGGAGCAGAAAAGATGAGCAAGCCAATCAAAATCGCCCTTGCCGGCAACCCCAACTGCGGCAAGACCACTCTTTTTAACGCCCTCACCGGCTCCAACCAGTTTGTGGGCAACTGGCCCGGCGTGACGGTGGAGAAGAAAGAGGGCAAACTGAAAAAGCACAGCGACGTGACCGTCATGGACCTGCCGGGCATTTATTCCCTCTCCCCCTACACCTTAGAGGAAGTGGTGGCCCGGAACTATCTGATCGGAGAGCGGCCCGACGCCGTTTTGAATATCGTAGACGGCACCAACTTAGAGCGGAACCTGTACCTGACCACTCAGCTGACCGAGCTGGGCATCCCCACGGTGGTGGCCATCAACATGATGGACGTGGTGAAGAAAAACGGCGACAGCATCAACACCAAAGAGCTGTCCCGGGAGCTGGGCTGCCCGGTGTATGAGATCTCCGCCCTGAAGGGCGACGGGATCAACCAGGCGGCGGAGGCGGCCGTGGAGGCCGCGGCCCACGGGAAAACGGTGCCCATGCACACCTTCTCCGGCCCGGTGGAGCACGCCATCGCCCACATCGAGGAGGCCGCCGTCCACGATCTGCCCGAGGAGCAGCAGCGCTGGTACGCCATCAAGATCTTCGAGCGGGACAGCAAGGTGCTGGAGCAGCTGCACATCCAGAAGGACGTGCTGGCCCACATCGAGCAGGACATCCAGGCCGCCGAGGCGGAACTGGACGACGACGCGGAGAGCATCATCACCAACGAGCGCTACATATACATCGCCGGCGTGATGAAGGGCTGCTATAAGAAGAAGGCCAAGGGCCAACTGAGCCGTTCCGATCAGATCGACCGGATCGTCACCAACCGGATCGCCGCCCTGCCCATCTTCGCCGTGGTCATGGCCGCGGTGTACTGGGTGGCCATGGGCCCCTTCGGCTCCTTCCTGACCGACTGGACCAACGACGTGCTGGGCACCGAGTGGCTGGTGGAGATCCCCCGGGGCTGGCTGGAGGGCTGGGGCGTGGCCGACTGGCTGACCGGCCTGGTGTGTGACGGCGCCCTGGCCGGCGTCGGCGCGGTGCTGGGCTTCGTGCCCCAGATGCTGGTACTGTTCATCATGCTGGCCATTTTGGAGGACTGCGGCTATATGGCCCGGGTGGCCTTCATCATGGACCGGATCTTTCGCAAGTTCGGCCTCAGCGGCAAGAGCTTCATCCCCATGCTCATCGGCACCGGCTGCGGCGTGCCCGGCGTCATGGCCTCCCGCACCATCGAAAACGAGCGGGACCGGCGCATGACCATCATGACCACCTGCTTCATCCCCTGCGGGGCCAAAATGCCCATCATCGGCCTGATCGCCGGCGCCCTGTTCGGCGGCAGCAGCTTAGTGGCCATCTCCGCTTACTTCATCGGCGTGGCCGCCATCATCGTCTCCGGCATCATGCTCAAGAAGACCCGGCCCTTCGCCGGGGATCCGGCGCCCTTCGTCATGGAGCTGCCCGCCTATCACGCCCCCACCGCCGGCAACGTGCTACGCTCCATGTGGGAGCGGGGCTGGTCCTTCATCAAGAAGGCCGGCACCATTATCCTCCTGTCCTCCATCGTGCTGTGGTTCCTGCAGGCGGTGGGCTGGGAGAACGGCAGCTTCGGCATGGTGGAAGATATGAACCACTCCATCCTGGCCGCCGTGGGCAGCGCCATCGCCTTTATCTTCTCCCCCCTGGGCTTTGGCAACTGGAAGGCCGCCGTGGCCAGCATCACCGGCCTGATCGCCAAGGAGAACGTGGTAGCCACCTTCGGCATCCTGTATAACTTCGCCGGAGAGCTCAGCGAAAACGGCGACGAGATCTGGGCCCTGGTGGCGGCAGACTACACCCGGCTGTCCGCCTACAGCTTTATGATCTTCAACCTGCTGTGCGCCCCCTGCTTCGCCGCCATGGGCGCCATCAAGCGGGAGATGAACAACGGCAAGTGGACCCTCTTCGCCATCGGCTATATGTGCGTCTTTGCGTACACGGTCTCCCTGATCGTGTTCCAGCTGGGGTCCTGGTTCGCCGGCGGCGGCAACATCCCGGGCACCGTGGTGGCCCTGGCGCTGCTGGTCCTGCTGGGCTGGCTGCTTTTCCGGCCGGAGCCCAAGACCGCCGGCAAGCTCCCCGACCCCGTCCGGGCGTAAAAAGGAGGCGCCGCTATGTTGCCTTGGCTTCAGGCCAACGCGGCCACCTTGCTGGTGGCCCTGGCGATGGTCCTGCTGATCGCCGCCGTGCTCGCCGGTCTGCTTCGGGACCGGAAAAAGGGCGCCTCCCCCTGCGGCGGCTGCTCAGGCTGCGCCGGCTGTACCGGCTGCGCCGCCGCCCGCCCCAAAGCGAAGCCTTAGATCAGATCCAAAGGGCCGCGCAAAACATCGCTGAAAAAACAACACCGGGGACTGCTGGAAGCAGGTCCCCGGTGCCGTTTTTGTGGAGTGAAAAGAATTTAAAGATCAGTTGAGCTTGGCCTTGGCCGCCCAGACCGGGAAGCCCTCGGCAGCCGGATCTCCCTCGGGGCAGACCAGATGGAGGTTGCCAAAGGCATCGGTGCCCTGGAGCAGAACGTCATAGACGAACATCCCGTCATCTCTGATGAACGAAACGGCCATATTGCCCTGCTCGTCCCGGGCGTACTCCTTGCCCTCGGGGAGGTTCCGGGTGACGCCGTCCCGGTGGGAGTACTCCTCCACATCGGCGGGCAGCGGTACGCCGGCGGCCTCATAGGCTTCCGGGCCCATCCAGGAGACGTGGACATTCACATCGCCCTTGTTGAGATCGGCCTCGTAATGGGGCAGAGGATTCTCGAGATAGAAGGAGTCCACCTCAAAGCCCTCGGGCAGATAGAGGGTGCCCACATTCTCGATCACGTATTCCACCAGCTCCTCTGCGGCGGGCGCTTCCGCGGCGGCCGGAGCGCTGCTGCCGCTGCCGCCGCAGCCGGCCAGCAGCGCTGCGCACAGGCACAGGGCAAACAAAACGGTCCATGCTTTTTTCATCTTTTTTCTCCTTATAATAGTTTGATTCCGGCAAAAAGCTTTTGCCGGAATCATTATAACAAAAGCAACCTGGTTTTTGGTTGGCAGAATTGCACACTTTTCGCTCTACACGTGCCCCGTCTCCTGCAGGGCGTTGATCAGGCCGTCCAGGACCTCGCAGAGGCAGCCGTCCGGATTGTCCCGCCGGCCCTCGTTGAGATAACAGGAAACGGCAGAGTACTGCTCCTGCCCGTTTTCATCGAACCAGACCTGCCGGTCCTGGTCCTTCATATCCTGGATAAACCGGGCGGTGCACTCGTCGTAGCAGCCCCGGTACCGGATCAGCATCTGGTTTTCGCCGGCCAGCCGGTCGGCCATTTTTTCATAGGGCTGTCTGGTGGAGTAAAAGGCGGCCTTTTCCGCCCCCGACAGCTCCCGGTAGCCGGGCTCCGGCTCCGCCTGGGAGATGGGCCGGCTCTCCAGCAGCGCCGCCACCAGCTCCTCCAGGGCCTCCGCTGTTTCGGCCGTATCCTCCGCCTCCAGGGCCTGCATGACCGCGTCCAGCTCCGCTTCCATCATAAAGGGGCTCCAGGAGAGGGAGTTGTCCGCCGCCGGCCAATCCGGCAGGAGGGAGCGCCGCCCCTGGACATAGCCGCCCCAGGCGCTGGCGGCGCACAGGCACAGGACCAGGACCGCGGCGGCCGCCAGCCGGGGCCAGCCGGGAAAGCGCTGACGCCGGGCCAGATACCGGCGCAGGGCCGCCTCTAATTCCCCGGCGCCGGGATAGCGACCGGCCGGGTCATAGGCGCAGCAGCGGCGGAGGATCTTTCCCAGGGCCCGGTCGGGGCCCCGGAGCGGGGGCGGCGTTTTTCCCCGGTCGCCGGTGAGCAGATAGCACAGCAACCTGCCCAGGGCGTAGACATCCGTGCGCGCGTTGGTCTGGCCGTAGCCGTACTGCTCCGGCGCGGCAAAGTTTCTGGTGCCCAGCAGCACGGTATCCGTCTCCTGGCCGGGCTTGACGGTCCGGGCGGTCTCAAAGTCGATCAGGCGCAGCGCGCCGCTGCCGGTCAGCACCACGTTCTCCGGCTTCAGATCCCGGTGGATCACCGGCGGGGACAGGCGGTGCAGCGGCGCGAGAACGGCGCAGAGCCTGATACCCAGCCGGGCCGCGTCCGCCGGGCACAGGACGCCCTGCCGCTCCACCAGCTCCTCTAAGGTCTGCCCGTCCACATATTCCCGCAGCAGGCAGCAGGAATCGCCCTCCTGCAGGAAGAGGAGGGGATCGAAAGCCCAGGGGGCGGGCAGCTGAGAGAGGAGCCGGTATTCCCGCTCTACCAGAGCGGCCTGGTCTCCCCAGGCCCGCTTGCAGACGGCGCGCCGGATCCCGTTTTCCTCCGCCAGCAGCAGCGTCTCCCGCTGACCGTCTTTTTTCAGGCAGGAGATCACCTGCCAGCCTTTGACCGGTTCAGACATAAGTCCCCTCCAAAAGGCTGTCCAGCTTTTCCAGGCCCAGCTTTTTCTCGAGGACGTGGATCGCCAGCGCGTCCTCCCGGAACCGGGGGTAGAGGGACTCTTTCCGGCAGATCTTTAAAAGCCGGTCCGTCTCCGCCAGATCCAGCTCCAGCAGCGCCGCCAGCCGGATCAGCAGCGCCCGGGTGGGGCGCCTGGTCCCGTTGAACAGCTGATAGCCGTAGGACCGTTCCAGCCCCAGGGCGCGGATCGCGTCCTTGACCTCCAGCCCATGGGCGCTCAGCAGGGTGCGCATATAGATCGCGGGGGACGGGCAGGCAAAGTCCGCTCCGTCCAGGTCCGGCAGCGCCTCCTCCGGGCAGTCCTTGATCTGATGGAGCAGTTGGGCCGTGCTTTTCATATGACCGCCTCCTTTTTTCGCTTTTATTATACGCAATTCGGCGCCGCAAGGCAAGAGGCGCCGGCGCGGTTTCTTGCCGGGTCCCGTCTTTCTCCGTCCGGCCCGGCGGTCCGGGCGGGAAACTGTCGTCAAATTATCCAACTTTCCGAAAACATGTCCCGGAACTTTAGAACTTTTACCAAATTGACAAAGCGGACACAATTGTGTAAACTTGATTAAAGCCGATTTATGTGCTCTTTTTGTTGGATAGAGCCCCTTTTGGCCGGTGTTTTTGAAAAGCCTATAACCCGTTATAATGACCGCGGACGCGGTCATTTACGTCTTACGGCCGTAAGACGGGCCCGCCGCAGGGTGCGAAGCGCAGTCTGCGGGTTTTCCGCGAGCCGAAACTTTAGCGCTTTGCACCGCTAAATCCCCTTTCCCTGTATTTAGCTTTTTCTGCCGACGCTTTCCGGCGGGGCAAAAGAGTTAAAGATAAATTTTTAGGAGGAAAACTATGAAGAAGAGAATCCTGTGCATGCTGCTGGTTCTCACGATGGCCTTCTCTCTGGCGGCCTGCAGTGGGAACAGCACGGCGCCTGCGGCGACCCAGGCCCCTGCGGCTGAAGAACCCGCGGACGACGCCCCCGCTGCCGAGGGCAACGGCTACACCAGTCTGGACTGGGAAGCCATTGACGCCATGGACTATGACGAGGCCTGCGAGACCGTCTATGAAGCGGTCCTGGGCGACTTCGCCAGCGCTTACGCCGACGCCAAGGAAGAGACCGGCGCCATGCGTATGGCCATGATGGCCCTGGCCGAGGCCAAGCTGGTCGAGTCCGGCGCGTTCCTGCCCATCTACACCCAGGGCGGCAACTACGCCATGACCCGCGTGGTGCCCCGTTCCAACGCCGCCACCACCCTGTGGGGCCTGGACGAGTACCGCTATCACACCCTGCTGGTGACCAACGAGCTCATCAAGAGCGAGGACCGGACCCAGCTGCTGACCCTGTGGAATGAGGCCGCCACCGCGGACGATTACCACACGGCCGCCAAGGAATACCTGGAGAGCAAGGGCTATACCTTCGCCGACACCTACGTTGAGGCCAACAGCTACAACGTGAACATCTGGGACACCATCGCAACTTCCTACACCTCTGACTCCATGTTCATCTCCGGCACCTATGATAACCTGCTGGAGTATGACTGCAAGGGCGTGCAGCAGCCGGGCCTGGCCGAGAGCTATGAAGTCTCCGACGACGGCACCGTTTACACCTTCCACATCCGCCAGGGCGTGAAGTGGGTGGACCAGCAGGGCAGCGAGATCGGCGAAGTCACCGCGGACGACTGGGTGGCTTCCATGGAGCACCTGCTGGACAACGCCGACGCGCTGGGCTATCTGCTCACCAACACCGACGGCTGCGGCCTGAAGGGCTTCACCGAGTACCTGGCCGGCGACATCACCGACTTTAACGAGATCGGCGTCAAGGCCATCGACGACTACACCCTGGAGTACACCCTGGAAGCTCCCTTTGCTCCCTTCGTGACCATGCTGGGCTATGCCTGCTTCGCTCCTCTGAACCGTGACTTCTACCGCTCTCAGGGCGGCACCTTCTCCTGCGAGGGCGAGACCTACACCCCGGGCGACTTTGGCAAGACTCCTGCCAACATTGCCTACTGCGGCCCCTATCTGATCACCAACTACACCGCCCAGAACGTGACCCGCTACGAGGCCAACCCCACCTACTGGAACGCCGAGGCGGTCAACACCCCCAACCTGGTTTACAGCTTCAACGACGGTTCCGACGTGCTCCGCTCCTATACCGAGGCCAAGGAGGGCACCATCTCCGGCGCCGGCATCAACTCCTCCGCTCTGGAGCTCATGAAGGCCGACACCGCCACCGCTGTGGACGGCACCGAGGGCACCTACTTCGATCTGTACTCCTATGTCTCCCCCGGCACCGGCACCACCTACTGCGGCTGGTTCAACGTCAACCGCGGCACCTGGGCCAACTATGATAACCCCGATGTGGGCGTCTCCCCCAAGACCGAGGACGACATCGCCCGCTACCGCGACGCCATCATCAACCAGCACTTCCGTCTGGCTCTGGCCGAGGCCATTGACCGCGGCTCCTACAACGCCCAGAGCGTGGGCGACGAGCTGAAGCTGGCCCGTCTGCGCAACTCCTACACCCCCGGCACCTTCGGCTTCCTGGCCGAGGAAGTGACCGTTGACATCAACGGCACCGCCACCACCTTCCCTGCCGGCACCGCTTTCGGTGAGATCGAGCAGGCTCAGATCGACGCCGACGGCGTGGCCCTGAAGGTTTGGGATCCCAACGGCGACAGCGGCGCCGGTTCCGGCGACGGCTTCGACGGCTGGTACAGCCCGGCCAATGCCAAGGCCGAGCTGGAGCTGGCCATTGCCGACCTGGCTTCCATCGGTGTGGATATCTCCGCCGAGAATCCCATCTATGTGGACTATCCCTACGGCTCTTACAACGAGACCTCTACCAAGATGGCCAACTCCCTGAAGCAGAGCGTGGAAGACGCTCTGGAGGGCAAGGTCATTGTGAACCTGATCGCCTTCGATAAGGACACCGACGAAGAGAGCGCCACTTACCGCTTCTCCGCCGGCAACGAGGCCAACTTCGACCTGTCCACCGGTTCCGGCTGGGGCCCCGACTACGGCGACGCCCAGTCCTATCTGGATACCATTCAGCTCTACGGCTACATGTGCAAGAATCTGGGCCTGTTCTGATTGTATCTGACCCAACACGCAACAGATCTACCTTCACAAGGGGGTGGGGGCTTCCCCCCACCCCCTTGTGCCTTATAAAAAAAGCTTTGCGAGGTCAGAAATATGGGAAAGTTTTTAATCAAGCGTCTATTGCACGGTCTGTTCTCCGTTATATGCGTGGTTCTGATCGTGATGCTGCTTATCTATTCACTCCTGGACCGGAGCAAGATCTTCTCCGGCGACCCGAACTTTAACCACACGGCCAGCAACAACCGGATCACCTATCAGCAGACCCGCTGGGAGGACTTCGGTTATCTGGATTATGTGCCCTATGCCGACTACGTCAACGGCCTGGCTGCCCGGGGCGAGATTGACGAGGCCACCCGCGCCGATGCTGTGAAGATCGGCAAGACGGCCGAGCAGGATTCCGAGCTCACCGCCGAGTACGTGGCCAAATTCACGGCGGAATACGAGGGCAAGGGCTACACCGTGGTCCGGCTGGACGCAGACGCCAAACGCAACGGCCAGCTCCGTGACGGCGGCCAGCAGGTCCTTTACGCCACGAAGGACACCCCCCTGCTGAAGCGGGCCCTCACCTACTTTACGGACATGTTCTTTGTCGACAGCATCCACTATGTCCCCGACAACGTGGATATCGGCAAGCGAGGGATTACGTTCTCCCTGTATGACCCGGTCAAGAACCCGGAAGGGGCCGAGAAGAAGGTCTTCTCCCCGGTCATTATGGGCAACGGCACGATGCACAAGTATCTGCTGTATTTTGACGGCAAGTTCCCCTTTATCCACCAGAATATCCTGACGCTGCACCTGGGCGAATCCTATACGGTCAACCGGGGTGTGGACGTGTTCACCACCATGACCGAGACCCAGGGCTCCTATGAGCTGAGCAGCATCACCTATCCCACCGGCGTCACGGAGAACCGGGCGGACGATCTGCACTCCGCCACCTACGTGCAGGGCTCCCGGGATGCCACCGCTTCCAACAAGCTCTGGTTCACCGATGACTACACCAACGTGCTGACCAACAAGGGCGGCATGTCCAAGCTGGGCTACTCCTTTGTCATCGGCATCATCTCCGTGATCATGGCCTACGTTTTGGGCCTGCCCATCGGCCTGGCCATGGCCCTGAAGAAGGACAAGCTCATTGACAAGATCGGCACCATCTATATCATGTTCATCATCGCCGTGCCTTCCCTGGCCTATATCTTCCTGTTCAAGGCCATCGGCGGCAAGCTGGGCCTGCCCACGCTGTTCGATATGGACTCCAGCAGCAAGCTGATGTACGTGCTGCCCATCGTGTCCCTGTCCCTGCCCTCCATCGCCAACCTGATGAAGTGGATGCGGCGTTACATGATCGACCAGATGAACTCCGACTATGTGAAGTTCGCCCGGTCCGGCGGTCTCACCGAGGGGGAGATCTTCTCCAAGCACATCTGGAAGAACGCCGCCATTCCCATCGTCCACGGCATCCCCAGCAGCGTGATCTTCTCCATGACCGGCGCCATCATCACCGAGCGTGTGTACGTGGTCCCCGGCGCCGGCAACCTGCTGACCCAGGCCATCAACCGGTACGACAATGGCGTGATCGTGGGCGTGACCCTGTTCTACGCGGTGCTCAGCGTGGTGTCGCTCATCCTGGGCGATATCCTGATGGCCACCGTTGACCCGAGAATTTCCTTCTCCACGAAAGAGAGGTGAGCGGCATGAATAAGAAAGATTTGAACAACCTGGGTTATACGGACGAGGAGCTCTTCTCCCACATCGACCACAGCCAGACAGAATCCGAGAAGATCACCGCTCCCCGGTACTCCTACTGGAAGAGCGTGTTCCGGGTCTTCTTCCGCAACAAGCTGAACATCATCATCCTGTCCCTGCTGGTGTTCATGATCCTGTTCGCTTATATCTATCCCTCTGTGACCCATTACGACCCCTTTGCCAACCTGCGGGATTCCAACGCCAAGCACCTGACCCCGGCGGCCGCCATGCAGTACTTCGGCGCCAACATCCACTGGATCCTGGGCGCCGGCGCCTCCGGTGAGCCCACCTTTGACGCCATCTGGAACGGCTCCCGCATCTCCATCTCCCTGGCCCTGATCTGCGGCGCCATCAACATGACCATCGGCGTGCTCATCGGCGCCGTCTGGGGCTTCTCCAAGAGAGTGGACGCCATTATGATGGAGATCTACAACATCGTGGGCAACGTGCCCATGATCCTGATCATCTCCGTGATGGCCATGCTTTTCGCCCCCACCTTCTGGACCATGGTCTTTGCCCTGACGGTGGTCGGCTGGCTGGGTATCGCCTACTTTATACGGACCCAGGTGGTCATTATCCGCGACCGTGAGTACAACCTGGCCAGCCGGTGCCTGGGCACCTCCACCATCAAGATCGCCATGAAGAACATCCTGCCCTTCATGACCTCCGTCATCGTGACCCTGCTGGCCACCGAGATCCCCTCCTACATCAGCTATGAGGTGTTCTTGGCCTACATTGGCCTGGGCATGAGCGACATGTCCCTGGGCCGGCTGATCTACTCTGCCGAGCCTGCCATGGTCACCCCCGGCTGGGAGTTAGAGTTCTGGGCCCCTGTGGCCATCGCCTCCATCATCACCGTGGTGCTGTACGTGGTGGGCCAGAACCTGGGCGACGCGTCCGACCCCCGGACCCATATGTAAGGAGGCAGAGAGATGGAAGAGAAAAAAGTTCTGCTGTCCGTCAAGGACCTGGTGGTCAAATTCCGCGTCCGCGGCCGTGTGCTGACCGCTATCCGGGGCATCTCCCTGGACATCTATGAAAACGAGGCCATCGCCATCGTGGGTGAATCCGGCTCCGGCAAGTCCGTCTTTACCAAGACCTTCGCCGGCATGCTGGACTCCAACGGCTTCATCGATCAGGGCGAACTGATCTACAACGACCCCGCCCTGGCCGACACCACCGTCAAGCTGACCCCGGGGGCCCGCAAGCTGATGCTGGGCACCCTCTCCCGTCTGAACGACATCTCCCGGTATGAGCTGGGCGCCGAGACCTACAAGCAGATCCTGGAGCTGGAGGCGGAGAAGAAGCGCCGCACCAGCCTCTCCGGCGAGGAAAAGAAGGCCATCGAGGACGAGATGGCAGATCTGAAGTTTGTCCGCACCAATCTCTTCAACGAGAAGCAGACCTACGATCCCCGCAAGGAGAAGGACCGCATCAAGGCCGCCGAGGCGAAGCTCAAAGAGTACGATGCCCAGATCAAGGCCCTGGAGAGCAAAGAGGCCGAGATCGAGAAGGCCAAAAAGGCCGAGTTTGAGAAGGACACCGCTTTTGTGGAGCAGTACAACCAGCAGATGTCCGCTCTGAAGGCCAAGTATGAGCAGGAGATCAAAGGCCAGATCTCCGAGGAGACCAAGAAGCGCAACGAGATCCTGGGCAAAGAGATCCGCCTGTCCGTGGGCCGCTACGGCCTGGCCAAGCGCATCAAGCTCACCCACGCGCTGCTGGTGGCCCTGAAAAAGGCCATGCAGCTGGGCGTGGACCTGAGCGACGACGCCCTGCTGAACCAGGTGTTCAGCACCGTGGTGTTCCGGGTCAAGTATTTGGACGAGACGGCCAACACCCTCCACGGCACCTGCGTGCTGGATCTGGCCAAGGTCAAGTATACCCAGGACTGGGTCCAGATCCGCGGCAAGCGCATCGCCACCGTGTTCCAGGACCCCATGACCTCCCTCAACCCCATCATCACCATTGGCAAGCAGATCTCTTCGATCATCATCAAGCACCAGGGCTGCTCCGAGGTGGAGGCCCGGACCAAGGCCATCGAGCTGATGCACAAGGTGGGTATCCCCAAGCCCGAGGCCCGCTATGACGACTATCCTTTCCAGTACTCCGGCGGTATGCGCCAGAGGATCGTCATTGCCATCGCCCTCAGCTGCCAGCCCAACATCCTCATCTGCGACGAGCCCACCACCGCTCTGGACGTGACCATTCAGGCCCAGATCCTGCGGCTCATCAAGGACCTGCAGAAGGAGTTCGGCTATACCATCGTCTTCATCACCCATGACCTGGGCGTGGTGGCCAACATTGCCGACCGGGTGGCCGTGCTGTACGCGGGCCAGATCGTGGAGGTAGGCACCGTGGAAGAGGTCTTTTACGATCCCCGCCACCCCTACACCTGGGCTCTGCTGTCCTCCATGCCCCAGCTGGCCGAGCGCAACACCAAGCTGTTCTCCATCACCGGCACGCCTCCCTCCCTTTACAACAACATTGTGGGCGACCCCTTTGCTCCCCGGAATCCCTACTGCATGAAGATCGACACGCTGGAGGACCCCCCTATGTTCAAGGTGACGGACACCCACTATGCCAAGACATGGCTGCTTGACCCCCGGGCGCCCAAGGTGGAGAAGCCGGAGATCATCCAGAACATCCATGAAAAGCTGATGAAAACATATAATCTGTGAGGGGTGAGAGCATGGCTGAAATGACTACAACACAGGCGGTCCGTGCTTCCCATTTTCCCGAGCACGGTCCCATCAACGAAGAGGGCAGAGAGATCCTGCTCTCCATCAAGAACATAGACATCACCTTTGGCAAGGGCGACAACGCCGTCAAGGCGGTGACCGACGCCTCCTTTGACATCTACAAGGGCGAGACCTTCTCCTTAGTGGGCGAGTCCGGCTCCGGCAAGACCACCATCGGCCGGGCCGTCATCCGGGTCAACCCCCTGTCCGCCGGCGAGATCCAGTACAAGGGCGTGCGCATCTCCGGCAAGATCCCCCACTCCCTGGACCGGGAAGTGATCCGCAACGTGCAGATGGTGTTCCAGGACCCGGCCGCCTCCCTGAACGAGCGCGCCACCGTGGATTACATCGTCTCCGAGGGCCTGTACAACTTCCATCTGTTTGAAAGCGAAGCCGACCGGGTCCAGAAGGTGGAGAACATGATCAGCGAAGTGGGGCTGCTCCCCGAGCACCTGACCCGCTATCCCCACGAGTTCTCCGGCGGCCAGCGGCAGCGGATTGGCATCGCCCGGGCCATGGTCATGGAGCCGGAGCTGGTGGTGGCGGACGAGCCCATCTCCGCTCTGGACGTGTCTATCCGGGCCCAGGTGCTGAACCTGATGAAGAAGTTCCAGCGGGAAAAGAACCTGACCTATCTCTTCATCGCCCACGATCTGTCTGTGGTCCGCTTCATCTCCGACCGGATCGGTGTTATCTACAAGGGCCGGATCGTGGAGGTGGCCGAGGCGGAGGAGCTCTTCAACTTCCCCCTGCACCCCTATACCCACTCCCTGATCTCCGCTATCCCCATCCCCGACCCCCAGCTGGAAAAGAACAAGGTCCTCTATACCTACGATCCCTCCATGCACGACTACAGCGAGGACAAGCCGGAGTTCGTGAACATCGGCCACGACCACTGGGTCTACGGCAACAAGAAGGAGATCGAGAACTACAAGGCCCTGCGGGAAAAGAATGTGCCGATCCAGGCGGTCACCATCGCCGACGGCCCCATCGAGCCGGAGGACACCAAGACCCTGGACGAGGAGCTGACCGCGGACGACGCGGCGTTCCTGAAGGTCCCGGTCCACGACACCGGCAGCATCTGGTACGCGGTCCTGTCCTTCTTCCTGCCCCTGCTGGGCCTCATCGGCGGCCTGATCTTCCGCCACTATAATCACTTCCGCAACTATAAGGCCTGCATGAAGGGCACGGTCATCGGCTTTATCACCATCGGCGTGATCCTGGCCATCTTCCTGCTGTTGCTGCTGTTCGTGGTGATATAGCGTGAGACGCACGGCCAAAACCCGGGATCTGCCCCACCTCCCCCCGGTGGAGAAGATCGAAGTAGACGATACCAACAGGAAAAGGCGGCTCATTGTAGCCGCCCTTTTCCTGGCATTGGGCGCCGTCGCCATCGCCTATGGCTTCTTTCTGCTGGTAGCCGGGGAAAAGGGCTGGCGGGAAGTGGACGCCGTCACCAGTGACCTCAGCTGCGCCGGGGACTTCACGCTGTATTACAACGTCAGCAGCGCCGCGGAAAACCGGAGCCTCTCCGCCCTCTACGGGCAGGCGGCCCAGACGGCCTTCCGGCTTTTTACCGCCGACACGGTCTATGAGGACTCCTACAACGTGGCCAGCCTCAGCCGGCACCCCAACGAGCCGCTGGAGGTGGACCCCGCGCTGTATAACGCCTTCTCCCTCCTGCAGCAGTCCGGCCGGCGGGAGCCGTTCCTGGCCCCTGCGGCCCGGCTCTTTGACGACATCACCCTGGTCGGCGGCGACTATCTGGCCGCCCAGCTGGACCCCTGGGAGAACAGCGGCCAGGCCGCGTACTTCGCGCAGATCGCCGCCTATGCCCGGGATCCCCAGTCTGTGAATCTGGAGCTGCTGGGGAATGACCGGGTCTGCCTCCGGGTCTCGGAGGAATACCGCCGCTTTGCGGAGGAGAACGGGATCGAGGTGTTTTTCGATTTCGGCTGGATGAAAAACGCCTTTATTACGGATTATCTGGCCCAGACCCTGCTGGAGCAGGGCTATACCGGTGGCGTTCTCGCCAGCTACGACGGTTATTCCCGGAGCCTGTCTCCGGAGGGCGTGTCCTATTCCCTGGCCATTTTCCACCGGGAGGGGGACAGCGTCCGCCAGGCGGCCGCGCTGGCCTATGAGGGCCCCACCGCTGCTGTCAGCCTGCGGGACTATGCCCTCACCGAAGGGGACGCCCTGCGCTTTTACCGGTATGAAAACGGCGCGCGGCGGACGCCCTACCTGAGCCTGGACGACGGCCGCTGCTACGCCGCCGTGGACACCCTGACCGCCTATTCCCGGCCCCTGAGCTGCGCGGAGCTGCTGCTGGAGCTGATCCCCGTCTATGTCCGGGACAGTCTGGACCCCGCCGCGCTGCCGGCCCTGCGTCAGACGGGCCTGGAGGCCCTCTGGTGTGAGGGGGATACGCTCTGGTACACGGACCCGGCCCTGGCCCAGGGAGGGCTCACATTGGACGAGGCGGGCCCCTACACGGCCCGGCAGGCGTCCTGAAAAAGGAGAAAGATATGAAAGATCTGACCCTGTTTTATCTGGAAGGCTGCCCCTATTGCCGCAACGCCCGCCGGGCGCTGGAGGAATTAGAGGCAGAAAACCCCGCCTATGCCGCGGTGCCCATCGACTGGGTGGAGGAGAGCCAGCAGCCCGGTCTGGCCGGGCGCTATGACTATTATTACGTGCCCACGGTGTACGCCGGGGCGCGGAAGCTCTACGAGGCCCGCCCCGGCGAGAGCTTTGCCCAGTGCAAAGCCTCCCTCCGCTCCGCCTTAGACTTTGCTTTAGCTGATTGAAAAACACGCAAAAAATCCGCTGCCGTGTGGCAGCGGATTTTTTGCGTGTTTTTTCAGATGAGGATGCACTTTTTGGGGCAGGCCTCGGCGCAGGTGCCGCAGCCGACGCACTTGTCCTCGTCCAGGGTCCAGGTCTTGGCTGCCCGGTCCACCTCCAGGGCCCCGGCGGGGCACTTCCTGGCGCAGAGGGTGCAGTAGACGCACTTGGACGGGTCGTTGACGGGCTTGCCGTCGTCCCGGGGCTTTACCGGCGCGGCGGGGGCCGCCGGAGCCGGGGCTCCGCCTGCCGCAGGCGCCGCCGCGGGGGCGGCAGCCGGCTTAGGCGGCGCGGGCTTCTTCACCGGCGGCTTCTTGATGAAGGTGCCGGAAACCAGCAGGTCTTCCTCTTTGGTGGCGACCATGTGGTAATCCCCGGTGAACTCGATGGCGTGGCGGCTGCAAAAGTCCGCGCAGGTGGCGCAGAAGGTGCAGGAGCCCAGGTTGAAGGTCATGGTGATCTTGTCCCCCTCCTCCACCTTTTCCACCTTGCGGGTGATGGCGTTGCCGGAGCAGACCCGTTCACACATGCCGCAGTTGATGCACAGCTCCGGGTGGTACACGATCCGGCCCCGGTAATGGGGGGCCGCCTCGCTGGGGACGGCAGGGTACATGGCGCAGCTGGACTTGCTGAACAGCTGCTTGACCGCCTCTTTGACAAACGGAAGATCCATTACTTCGCCTCCCTCTTTTCCTTGAGAATTTTGGTGGCCAGCGCCAGCCCGTCGATGACGGCCTGGGGCTTGGGGGCGCAGCCGGCCACGTCCACATCCACATGGACGTACTTGCTCAGGGGGCCCACCACAGAGTAGCTGCCCCGGAACACGTTGCCGGACTGGGGGCAGGAGCCCATAGTGACGATGCAGCGGGGCTCGGGCACCTGGGAGATGGCCCGCAGCACCCGGGGCAGGGACTGGGCCGTCACCGGCCCGGTGACCACCACGATGTCCGCGTGGCGGGGGCTGCCCGCCAGCTTGAAGCCCAGCCGCTCCGCGTCATAGCGGGGGGTCAGCACGGAGACCAGCTCGATATCGCAGCCGTTGCAGGAACCGGCGTTGATGTGGAAGAGCCAGGGGGATTTGGCGGTGCTTTCCGCGATCAGTTTTTTAAACATATGCGCCCCTCCTTACAGACCGTACCAGGCCAGCACCAGGCTGATCAAAGCCAGGCCGGACACCACGGTCCAGTAGAACTTGAAAATCTGCTCGATCTTGAGCCGGGCGGTGACCGCGTGGACAAAGGAGATGCTGACCACGGTGAGCACGATGCACAGCAGCACGGTGACGATCGCGCCCAGCAGCACGGTCAAACCGTTGGCGGCCGGGCCGGTGAGGCCCATCAGGGCCACCAGCTGGGCAATGCCGCTGCCGATGCCGCCCAGGAACAGGGCCACGAAGAGGCTGGTGAGCGTCAGCATCTTGATGGCGTGGCTCAGCTTGAAAATGCCCAGCGGCGCGCCGCTGTACTCGGCCAGCATACCCTCGCAGATCTCGGTCTCGGCCTCGGCGGCGTCAAAGGGATGGTTGCCGGTCTCGCCGGGTATGACCATCAGCATGGCGATGGCGGCCGGGATCATGCTGAGGCGCAGGATCAGGCTGCCGTTGGCCGCCTGGTAGGCGGCGATGGAGGCGAAGGAGAAGCTCAGCCCCTCGCCGGTGGCGCTGCCCACCGTCTTTGCCACAGCCAGCAGCACCAGCACCAGAGGCAGCTCGCAGGAGATGATGGTGACCATCTCACGGGACAGGCCCACCCCCGCGTAGGGGGAGCCGGAAGCCGCGCCGCCTAAGATCTGGGCCAGGGCCGGGATCAGCAGCAGATAGAGGATGACGATGATGTCGGCCATGCCGGAAAAGGCGGTGAACTGGAAGATGGGGATAAACAGCTGGAGCACCACCAGCGCGGCCAGCCCCACCAGGGGCGCCATCAGGAACACGGTCTTGGAGGCCGCCGCGGGAACGATGGTCTCCTTCCCGCAGAGCTTGAAGAAGTCATAGAAGGGCTGGAGCACCGGAGGCCCCACCCGCTTTTGCATCTTGGCCACCAGCTTGCGGTCAATGCCGCTGAGCAGCAGGCCCACTAAGAAGCAGAACAGGAAGCCGGGGAAAATCAGGATGTAGCCCAGATACTGAAGCGCGCTTATTACAATACTCATCTTCCCACCTCCTTAAAAGACGATCAGCATGTACAGCGTGACCAGAGCCAGCGCCACGACCGCCCAAAGGGAGTAATCGTTGACAATGCCGCTGTGCAGCTTATGCATGAAGCTGAAGTAGCCCCGCCAGTTGTGCTTGAAGCCCCAGAACAGGTCCTCGCCGCCCACCTGGGAGTACACGCTCTCTTCGCCGCCGAAAAACAGGTCGTACTTGCTGTCCATGGGGGCGGAGACGCTCTCGCTGACCCGGTCATACTGGCCGCCGATGGCCACGATGGTGATGGCCAGCAGGGTAATGACCAGGATCAGCAGCCAGCTCACCGGCTGCCATACGCCGACTTCCACATAGGTGACAGCCGGGGCCATGGCGGGCACGGACATGACGCTCTCGGCATAGCCGCTGCCCATCATGGCGTTGATGTATCCGGACGCGTTGAACACCGCGTCGGCGGCGGGCTGGGTCAGATACCGGGTGACCAGATCCGGGAACAGGCCCGTGACCACGCAGAGCACCGCGAAGAGGCACATGGCCAGACGCATGCCCCAGGGCACCTCGGTGACGTTCTCATATTCCTTGGGCAGCCGCCCGAAGAACACGGACTGGCTCACCTTCACGAAGGAGGCCAGGGTCAGCACGCTGGTGACCAGGGCGATGATGGTGGCAAACAGGAAGCCGATGTTGCCGGACTCCACGGCCTTCAGGTAGATGGACTGATACACCATCCACTTGGAGGCGAAGCCGTTGAAGGGCGGGATGCCGCTGATGGAGAAGGCGCCCACCAGGAAGAATGCCGTGGTCCAGGGCATTTTCTTGGACAGGCCGCCCAGCTTGTCCAGGTCGGTGGTGCCGGTCTGATGCAGCACGGCGCCGGCGGCCAGGAACAGCAGGCCCTTGAACAGGGTGTGGTTCATGGCGTGGTACAGGCCCGAGGAGACGCCCATGGCGGTGCACAGGCCCACCGCGGTGAGCACATAGCCGATCTGGGAGATGCTGTGGAAGGCCAGCAGACGCTTGAAGTCGTGCTGGGCCAGGGCCATGGTCACGCAGATGAACATGCTCATGGAGCCCATGAACACCAGCAGGAACTGCATGGTCCCCAGCTCCATGGTCTGGAACAGGAAGTAGCTCAAACGGATGATGGCGTAAAGGCCGGACTTGGTCAGCACGCCGGAAATGAGCACGGAGATGGACGCGGGGGCCGCGCCGTGGGCGTCCGCCGCCAGGGGGTGGAAGGGCACGATGAACGCCTTGGTGGAGAAGCCTATGTACAGCAGGGCGAAGGCCACCACGGTGGCGGTGTTCATGTTGCCCGGGAGCAGGGCGGACAGCTGGGCAAAGTTCAGGGTATGGGCCTGGGCATAGAGCATCACCGTGCCGGTGAGGATGCAGGTGGAGCCGATGCAGCCCACCACCAGGTACTTGAAGGCGGCCTCCAAGGCGCCTTTGGCGGTGTTGCGGAAGGCGGTCAGCGCCACGGCGGCAAAGGTCAGGATCTCCACCATGATGAACATGTTGAACAGGTCCCCGGACAGGACCAGGCCCATCACGCCGCCGGCCAGCATGAGAAACAGGGTGTAATACTGGCCCACGTTGTCGTCATGGCTCATGTACTGGATAGAGTACACACAGGAGACGAACACCGCCGTGGCCACCAGCAGGCCGAAGAACAGGCTCAGGGCGTCTACCTCCATGGCGATGCCGATGGCGTAACCGCCGGCCGTGGCCCGGGCGCCCATCCAGTAGGCGATGATCTCCCCCTCGAGCATGACGGGCTTGACCAGCGCGATCAGCAGGCCCAGGGAAACGGTCACCGACAGCAGGGCGATCAGATGCCGCAGGGTCTTGACGTTGCCGAAAATGACGATCAGAAACGCGCCCAAGAACAACACCATGACCGCCAGGATGGGGAAATGCTGATACAATGCAGTGCTCATCCTCTCAGCCTCCTTACCTCTCTGGTATCGATGGTGCCATATTGCTCATGGATCTTCATCACCAGGGCCAGGGACATGGCGGTCACGCAGGCGCCGATGACGATGCTGGTGAGGGTCAGGGCCTGGGGGATGGGGTCCACGAAGAACGCGGAGGGGTCTATCTCCCCGGGGGTGAAGATCGGCGCGGTGCCGCCGGGGTTAAAGCCGATGCTGATGATCAGCAGGTTCACGCCGTAGTCCGCGATGGACAGGCCGATGACGGTCTTCACCAGGTTATACTTGGTGACAATGGTGTAAAAGCCCAAAACGATGAGGAAAAACGAGGCCACATAGTTAAACAGGATCATAGCTTTTCACCTCACTCCTTCCCGTCCGCGTCAGGAGCGAACATCACGCCCAGCATGGACAGCGCCAGGACCGCCACGCCCGTCAGGACGTTCAGGCCCACCGCCTCATCCATCCAGGAGATGGTACCGGAGCTGATCAGGTCCCCGATCGCGCCGTTGTTGAAGGCCACGTTCTGGCAGAACTGGGCCCCCGCCACTACGCCCAGCATGGCGATGGCGATGTACAGCGTCACGGCGACGCCCTCAGTCTTACGCAGGAAGCCCAGGCTCAGGGTCTGGACGGTGGTCTGGTAGCCGTGGCCGAAGTAGATCAGCAGCACCGCCGCCACCATCAGCACGCCGCCCTGGAAGCCGCCGCCGGGGGACAGATGCCCGTGGAGGATCACATAGAACACATACACCAGCGCCAGCGGCAAAATTGCGTCGCAGCCGCAGGGCAGGATGACGTTCTTGATCCGGATGTCATTTTTCATCCTTCTGTTCCTCCTTCTTTTCTTTCTTGTTGAACAGGATGACCAGAGAGCCGGCCACCGCGGTGATCAGAATAAAGGCCTCGCCCATGGTGTCGTAACCACGGAAGTCAAACACGATGGAGGTCACGTCGTTCACCGCGTGGGTCCTGTCCAGGTTCTGCTGGACGATCGCGGCGGCCGCGCCGTCGGCCTGGCCGTCGTCGTAAGAGGCCGGGTCCTGCTGCAGCTGGTACACCGGCACCTGGGCCTGGGTCCCGTCATAGGTCCGGGGCATGGCGGCCATGGTGATCATGGCGTAGGTCCCCGTCAGCAGGACGGCCAGCAGGGAGAACCAGATCAAAAACTTTTTCATTTGCCGTCCCCTCCCTTGATCTTTTTCAGGGTGGCAATGAAGATCAGCGGGCTCAAAGCCGCGCCTACCGCCGCCTCGGAGATGGCCACGTCCGGCGCGTGGAGGATCAGAAACTCCGCCGCGGCGAACAGGCCCGTCACACTCAGGGCAATGACGGAGGACAGGAGCTTTTCAAAGTGCACCGCCAGAATGGCGGAGACAACCATGCCCACGACCACCAGGACATTCAGGATCACAACCAGTTCACTCATCGAAATCCCTCCCGTAATCGTCCGTCTCCATCGGTTTCTCCGGGCGGATCCCCGCCTGGTAGGCCCCCTTGGCGATGGCGTGGGAGCCGATGGGATTGGTAAAGAGCACCAGCGCCCCGATCAGAGCCACCTTCACGGCGGTGGCGGGGCTGTGCATCACAAAGATCGCGTACAGCAGGCCGCCCAGGCATACGCCCAGGATCCCCAGGGTGCTGATGCAGGTGCTGGCCTGCATCCGGCAGAAGGTGTCCGGCATTTTGAGGACGCCTTTGGTCCCCGCCAGGGCAAAGATCAGGCCCACGGCAATGAGCAGATCAATGACGATCCTTAGCAACATACTTGAGCCACCTCCCTTTGTCCATATACCGGGCCACCAGCAGCGTGTCGATGATCCCCAAAAGGGCGCTGATGATGGCAATGTCCAGATAGACCCCCCGGCCGCTGTAGAGGGCGAAGAGGATCATGGCGCAGCAGATCAGAACATCGGCGCAGTCCCCCGCCACCATCCGGTCCGCGGCGGTGGGGCCCTTGACGAGCCGGACCAGGTTTATGACCGCCAGCGCGCCGAACAGCACGGCAAAGATCATCAAATCGGTCATTCCCATACCCTCCTTAAGCCCTTCTCCAGCGTGCCCTTGATGGCGTCGCCCGCCTCCTGGCCGCTGGGTTTGGTCACGTCGATCCAGTGTATGTAATAATAGGTCTGCCCGTCCTCCTCGGCGACGTCCATGGTGATGGTGCCGGGAGTGAGGGTGATGGCGTTGGCAAGGGCGGCCTGGCCATAATCGGACTTCAGGTCCACAGGCACCTTGACAATGCCGGGGTTCACGTTCTTGCAGCCGCCGAAGCAGCGCTTGGCCACATCCACATTGGCCTTGATCATCTCCACCGGGAAGAGGATCAGCCAGAAGAGCAGGGCTGAGCCCAGCTTCACCGGGTTAAAGAGCCAGAAGGCCCTTTCGTGGATGAAGAACCGGGCCGAAAACAGAGCCACCGCGAGGCTCACCACCGCGCCGGCCGCCAGCTCCTGTACGGTGAAGGTCCAGGTCAGCAGGACCCAGAAGGCATAGCAGACGACGAAGGTGGAAACGACAGCGGGAAATTTCGTCTTGGGCAAGGGGTAACCTCTCCTTTCTTTTGGGCGGCGGAGCCGCCGTGTACTTTATAGAAGCTCATTCGACTTTCAGGCTGTCTACATAGAACTCCCGTCCGGAGATCATGCGGATGGCCGCGGAGCGGCACTGGGGGCAGCAGGCGTTTTTCCGGTCCGCGTCCCCCTCATAGCCGCAGTCCCGGCATTGGAAGCGGGCGGGGAGCGTTTCGATCAGCAGCTGCGCCCCTTCCGCCGGGGAACCGGCGGCGGCAATGGGGAAAAACTCTCTCAGACAGTCCGGCACCAGGCCGGAAAACTCCCCCATTTTCAGGCGGATCTCCAGCACCCGCCGGAATCCGTTCTTTTGCGCCTCCCCGTCTACGATCCCGATGATCCCCTGGGCTATTGCCAGTTCATGCATCGCTTCGTCCGCTTACCGGTCCAGGCAGCTGAAGCAGGGGTCGATGCTGGCCACGATGAGCCCGGCGTCGGCCACGGTGTTGCCCCGAAGCATGGCGGGAATGGTGGGGGTGTTCTTGTAGCTGGGCACGTGGATGCTGACCCGGTGGTTATACAGGCTGCCGTTGCCCACCACCATGTAGCTCAGCTGGCCGCGGGGGGCCTCATGCCGGGCCACGAACACGCCGTCCTGGATCTTGACGAGCTTGTTGCCCAGGTTAATGGGGCCTTCCGGCAGGTTTTCCAGGGCCTGACGGATGATCTTGATGCTCTCGGCGGACTCCAGGGCCCGGATGACCACCCGGGCGTACACGTCGCCGCTGTCCACCACGGGCACGCCGAACTCAAAGTCGCCATAGGCGGAGTAGGGCGAATCCCGCCGCACGTCCACGTCCACGCCGGAAGCCCGGGCATGGGGGCCGATGGCGCCCATTTTCAGCGCCACGTCCCGGGGCAGGGTGCCCACGCCCTTGGTACGCAGGGCGATGGTCTTGTCGGTGACGGCGATCTCGGTGATGCGCTTGAGCTTTTCCTCCAGCGTGTCGCAGGCGGCCAGGATCTTGACCCGCAGCTCGTCGCTGATATCCCGCCGGGAACCGCCGATGGTGACCATGGCATAGTTGACCCGGTTGCCGGTCATCTCCTCCAGCAGATCCATCACCAGCTCCCGCTCGTCCCAGATGTGCATAAACATGCTGTCATGGCCGATGATATGGCAGGCGATGCCCAGCCACAGGAAATGGGAGTGGAGCCGCTCCAGCTCCGCGGTGATGACCCGGATATACTCGCCCCGTTTGGGCGGGGTGATCCCGTTGATGTTCTCCACGGCCATAGCGTAGGTAAAGGCGTGGGAGTGGGAACAGATGCCGCAGACCCGCTCCACCAGCACCAGGGTCTGGATCGCGTTGCGCTCGGTGGCCAGCTTCTCAATGCCCCGGTGGTTATAGCCCACAAAGACCTCCGCGTCTTTGATGACCTCGCCCTCGGTGTAGAGCTTGGCGTGGATGGGCTCCTCCAGCGCGGGATGGTACGGGCCAATGGGCACGATGTAGCTCATTGCTTCGCCTCCTTCTTATTCTTCTCTACCAGTTCGGACAGGGGCGTCACCATGATGTGGCCCTTGCCCTGGGTCTCCAACATGTCCTCCGGCAGGAACAGCCGCTGGGACATGTCCAGCCCCTCGAACACCACGCCAAACAGCTCGTTGATCTCCCGTTCGGGCCAGGTGGCGGCAGTGTCATAGATCTCGCCGATGGAGGGGACGGTGTTCTCGCCGGTGACGCAATAGGACTCGATGTCCG
Source organism: uncultured Oscillospiraceae bacterium (assembly GCA_947630375.1). Taxonomy (GTDB): domain Bacteria; phylum Bacillota; class Clostridia; order Oscillospirales; family Oscillospiraceae; genus Limivicinus. Next base: position 52,936 of record CANRHH010000005.1, read on the forward strand.
GGTCCACCGCGTACTCATAGGAGAGCACGGTCTGGCCCTCCTTGTCGATGTATCCGTGGATCATCACAAGGAACCGGCCTTCTTTCTTCATCCGCTCCGCAACGGGTACGATCTGGTCTTTGCCGATGGGGATTCTCTTGTACTCCTGCATGCATTTCACCTCTCGATGTGCAAAATAGCGCTGAGATTGGGATATTCTATTTGAAAATCTTCAGCGAAGAAGATTATTCAGCGATTTTTCAGCAGATCCTGGGCAGCTGGGCCCCGGTCAGCTTCTGGAGGATCCGCCCTGCGCCCAGGCGGGTGCGCAGCACCAGGGTCCCCGGCCGGACGGCCGTGACGGTGCCGATGGCGGCGGCGGCGCGCCCCTCGGGGAAGCTGCGCAGCAGCGCCAGAGCCGCCTGCTCGCTCTCAGGCGGGACCACCGCCAGGAGCTTGCCCTCATTGGCGCAGTACAGAGGCTCCAGGCCCAGCAGCTCACAGGCCGCCCGGACCGGCGGGGCCACGGGGATATCCTCCTCCCGGAGCCGGATGCCCAGGTCCGTGCCCTCGATAAATTCATTCAGCGTGGTGGCCACGCCGCCCCGGGTGGGGTCCCGCAGGACCCGGACCCCCAAGTCCGCCTCCAGCAGCGCTGCCGCCATACGATGCAGCGGCGCGCAGTCGGAGCGGACGGCGTCCTGGCCCATGCCGGTCCGGGCCAGCATCACGGCGGCCCCGTGGTCCCCCACGGTGCCGGAGACCAGGACCCGGTCCCCCTCCCGGATGGCCTTGGGGCTCAGGCCCGGAAAACGCAGCGGGCCGAAGCCGGCGGTGTTGATATACAGCTTGTCCCCCCGGCCTTTCTCCACCACCTTGGTGTCCCCGGTGACGATCTGCACCCCCGCGGCCTCACAGGCGGCCTGGACGGAGGAGAGCACCCGCTCCAGGGTCTCCATCGGCAGCCCCTCCTCGATCAGCAGGGCACAGCTTAAAAAGCGGGGCTCGCCGCCGCACATGGCCACGTCGTTCACCGTGCCGCAGACGGCCAGCTTGCCGATATCCCCGCCCGGGAAAAACAGCGGATCCACCACGAAGCTGTCCGTGGAGAAGACCAGCTTCTCCCCGCCGGGGACGATGGCCCCGTCCCCCAAAGCCTCTAAGGCCGCGTTTTTAAACCGGGGAAGGATCTGCTCCCCGATCAGCCGGGAGGTCTTTTTCCCCCCGCTGCCGTAATCTAAGGTAATGAGTTCTTCCATGTTTGTTCCTTTACAGGGCGGCGCCGTATTTATAGGCCGCCGCGCAGGCCCCCTCCGAGGAGACCATACAGGGCCCCATGGGGTCCTCCGGGGTGCAGACTTTGCCGAACAGGCCGCAGCCCTGGGGCTCCAGCCGGCCGGTGATCACCTGGCCGCAGCGGCAGGCCGTAGGCGCGGCGGCGGGGCGGGGCCCGATGCCGAATTTCCGCTCCGCGTCGAAGTCCTTCCAGGGCTCCCGCAGCTTCAGGCCGCTGTTTTCGATCCGGCCCAGGCCCCGCCACAGGTCCGCCCGGGGCTCCAGGCACCGTTCCATCCGCTCCAGGGCCAGGGGGTTGCCCTTCGGGGCCACCGCCCGGGGATAGGCGTTCTGGACCCGGGGCCGGCCCTCGGCCAGCTGCTTGAGCAGCAGATACAGGGCCAGAAGGATCTCTTCCGGCTCAAAGCCGCCCACCACCGCCGGCAGGCCGTATTCCTCCGGCAGAAAGCGGAAAGCCTCCGCCCCGATGATGCTGGCCACATGGCCGGGGCACAGAAAACCCTGGACATTGAAGCCCTCCATGGCGATCAGGGCCCGCAGGGCCGGCTCCACGGTTTTCAGCATGGAGAACACGGAGAAATTCCCCACGCCCTCCTCCGCCGCCGTCAGCACCGCCGCGGCGGTGCCGGGGGCGCTGGTCTCAAACCCGGCCCCTAAGAAGACCACTTCCCGCTCCGGCTCCTCTTTGGCCAGCTCCACCGCGTCCACCGGCGAGTACACCACCCGGACCCGGGCCCCTAAGGCCCGGCGGCGCTGGAGGCTGTCCCCCGGCCGGCTGCCCGGGACCCGGACCAGGTCCCCATAGGTGGCGATCGTCACATTTTTTTCCATGGCCAGGTCCAACACCGCGTCGATGACCTCGGGCGGCGTCACGCACACGGGGCAGCCCGGGCCGCTCAAAAGCTTTACCTGCTTCGGCAGCAGGGCCTTGATCCCGGCGCGGGCGATGGACATGGTGTGGGTCCCGCAGACCTCCATCAGGTTCACCGGCCCCAGGGGCAGCGCCTCTATGGCCGCCAGCAGCTTTTCAGCCGAGGGCATCCGCCATCTCCTCCCAGCTCTCCAGGTCCTCCAGGGCCTGGTTTTCGGGCAGGCGCTCGATGGCGAAGCCCGCGTGGACCATCACATAGTCCCCCACTTTGGGCTCCCGGATGAAATCCACCCGGATCTCCCGCTGCAGGCCCAGGGCCTCGCCCACGGCCTTGTTGCCGTGGATCTCTGTCAATTGAAGGGGTACCGCAAGGCACATGTCCCGTCGCTCTCCATTTTCTGAAATTTGGCCCGCGCCACCGCCAGCTGCCCCAGGGAGAGCCCCTCGTCGTTGGCGGAGACCCGGCTGTGCCGCCAGGGCCGCAGGCCCAGCCGCTCCAGCTTCCGGAGCAGGCGCCGCATGATATAGATATTCTGGAAGCTGCCGCCGGAGAGGACCACGTCCCGGATCCCCGTCTCCTTGGCGGCGGCCAGGCAGCTCTCCGCCGCCATATCCACCAGCGTGTTCATAAATTTGGCCGCCAACAGCCCCCGGTCCAATCCCCGGTCCCGGTCCGCCGTCAGGGCGCGGATCATGGGCCGCCAGTCGAACAGGAGCGGTGCGCCGGACAATTCATAGGGATAGCGCTCCTCGCTGTCCCCGGCGGCGGCCTCTAAGAGCACCGCCCCCTGGCCCTCGTAGCTGCACCGGGTCTTGATCCCCAGCAGGGCCGAGACGCCGTCAAAGAGCCGGCCCATCCCGGAGGAGAGGGGGCAGTTGAGCCCGGTGCGGCACATGGCCTCCCAGGTATCTCTCTGTTCCCAGGCCCCGGTATCACATCCGGCGTCCCGGGCCAGGGCCCAGGCCAGCCGCCCGATCTCCCGCACGGCTAAATCCCCGCCCACCAGGGGCAGAGGCCGGATGCTGCCGAAGCGGGTGAAGGACGCATAGTCCCCCACCAGGCACTCGCCGCCCCAGGCGGCCCCGTCGCTCCCCAGGCCCACGCCGTCCCAGATCAGGCCGATCACCGGCCCCTCCAGGCCGTTGTCCGCCATGCAGGCGGCCATGTGGGCGTGGTGGTGCTGCACCTGGATCAGGGGCAGGCCCTCCGCCCGGCTCCGCTCCTTGGCATAAGCGGTAGACAGATAGTCCGGGTGCAGGTCGCAGGCCAAAAGGCTTGGTTTTACGTCAAAAAGGCGCTCAAAGTGCCGGATCTGCTGTTCATAGTTCTCCAGGGTCTCCAGATTTTTCAGGTCCCCGATGTGCTGGCTGAGGAAAGCGCTGTCCTCCTTGGCCAGGCAGAAGCTGGCCTTCTGCTCCGCCCCGCAGGCCAGGGCGCTGCCCCGGCCGCCCCGGAGCCGCACCGGGAAGGGCACATAGCCCCGGGACCGGCGGGCCGGGTACTCCTTCCCGTCCAGCACCCAATACAGGGAGTCGTCGCAGCGGGTCTGAATGTCCCGGTCATGGAGCAGGAAACCGTCCGCGATGCCCCGCAGCTGTTCCAGGGCCTGGCGGTTTTGGTAAAGAATGGGCGTGTCGGACAGGTTGGCGCTGGTCATCACCAGTGCGTCCAGGTCCTCCCCCAACAGCAGCACATGCAGCGGCGTGTAGGGCAGCATCACGCCCAGCCGGCCGTTCTCGCTGAGATGGGCCAGGCTCCCGGGGTCCCGCTTTTTCAGCAGCACGATGGGCTTGCGGGGCCCGGTCAGCAGCCGCTCCTCCGCCGGGTCCATCAGGCACAGCGCCCGGGCCGCCGCCACATCCCGGCACATGAGGGCGAAGGGTTTTTCGTCCCGCTGCTTCCGGCGGCGCAGCTCCCCGGCGATCTCCGGCGGGTCCACCAGGCAGGCCAGGTGCATCCCACCCAGGCCCTTCACGGCCAGGATGCCGCCCTTTTTCAGCAGCGCCCGGGCCTGTTCCACCGCCTCTCCCGGCTGCTCCCGGCCCGCCTCATCCAGAAAGAAGGCCCGGGGGCCGCAGACCGGACAGCAGTCCGGCTGGGCATGGTAGCGCCGGTTTTCAATATCGTGATACTCCCGCGCGCAGTCCGGGCACATGGGAAAGACACCCATGGAGGTCCGGGCCCGGTCATAGGGCACGTCCCGGATGATGGTAAAGCGGGGGCCGCAGTTGGTGCAGTTGATAAAGGGGTAGCGGTAGCGCCGGTCCTTCGGGTCCAGCAGCTCCCGGCGGCAGTCCTCACACAGGCCGATATCCGGAGAGATCAGGGTGTCCATCCGGGCGTCCGCCCGGCTGGGGCGGATCTCAAAGCCGGTATAGCCCGCCGGGCCTGGCAGCTTCTCCGCCTCTAAGCTCTCGATCAGGGCCAGGCGGGGGGCCCGCTGGGGCAAAGCCCGGAGAAAGCCCTCCAGGGCGGCCTCCTCCCCCTCCAGTTCCAGCTCTACGCCGGAAGAGGTGTTTTTGATATAGCCCTTCAGGCCATACTCCCCCACCAGCCGGTGGACAAAGGGGCGAAAGCCCACACCCTGCACGATGCCCCGTATTTCGATGCGCCGTCTCTCCAAGGCATACTACCCCATGGTTAATTAATTATCATTGTATATTATAAGCGTTCTCGCGTGGAGATGCAAGAAATATTTTGCCCTTACAGACCTATTCATAAATATTATACGATAGGAAGTTCATCCACGCAAGAAAAGTAAAAATTTTGACTAAATTTCAGCGTGGGACAAAACATAGAAAAAGGGGTCTGTAGCAAAATACGTTTTTGCTACAGTCCCTTCTTAATCTGTAAAAAATGAGGCTCTTGAAGATAAATGAGAGGTTAGCTGCAAAAAAAGCTATGCCCTCTCATAGCCCTACTGTGCAATAAGATTTATGCCTTTAGTGCCATGTAAAGTAGCGCGTGCCGCCATTGGAAAGATCTCTGCCCAAAGGTGCATCGGGGTTTTCCCAAGGGGTCCGGGGATGCTGCCCCGGGGCCTTTTCTTTAGGGTACCCTTTCTTTGCGGCAAGGCAAAGAAAGGGTACAAAAGCACCAAGAGACCAAACTTCTCCTCCGCTGGCTCTCAAAATAGAAGTTCCGCCAACAACCCCTCCGCCTCGCTGCCGCTCGGCACCTCCCCTTACTCAGGGGAGGCATGAGGGTGCGGCATTTATTCACATGACCTTCCGACTCCTTCGGAAAAGATTTTGACTTTCTTTAACATACAAAGGGGCTGTAGCTTAACGAATCGTTTTGCTACAGCCCCTTTCAGCTGTCTGCTTGTCAAAAGCGGGCCGCGCTTGAAGCGGCACATTTACTTTTTTCTTCTCCTGTATACGGCGGCTGCCGCGCAGCCAGCCGCGGTGATCCCGCCCGCCACGAAGAGCGGAGCCAGGACCGTTTTGCCGGCACCGGCGCCGGTTCCGGCGCTGCCGCTCTCCTCCGCCGGGGCAAGCGCCGGCTGGGCGGTCTCGCCGGGCGTGGGAGAGGGGGCCGCCTCTTTCGGCCCTGCCGTGACGGCCGCCGCCCCGTCAGGGGACGGCGAAGGGGACACCGCAGGGGTCGGGGATACGGCAGGCGTCTGGGACGGGGCCGCCGAAGGAGATACCGCAGGCGAAACCGCCGGAGACGCCGAGGGGGATACGGACGGGGAAACCGCCGGCTCCGTGGGGGGCGGCATGGACGGGTCGTCCCCGGCGGGCGGGTCCGTCTCCGGCGGGTCCGTCGGCGGCGGCGTCTGTTCTGCCCCGGGCAGCGCGGTGACCGTGGCCGAGGCGGCCGCTATGCCGGTCAGGCTTACGTTGGTGGAATGTCCGTCCCCCGCGAAAACGGCGATGCTCCCCAGGCTGAAGCTGACGGTCTCGTTTGCCTGGGCGGTGACCGTGTACGTATACGTCACCTGCACGCTGGTCGCGGCGGATTTGGATGCCTCGGCGATAGAGAAGCTGCCGGCCGTAAAGTTCTCCACGGAATAGGCGGGGTCGCTTTCAGCGCTTACATAGCTCAGCCCCTCGGCCGTTACCGAAGCCTGGACGCCGGCTACCTTCGCATCCGTTGAAAAGGTGGCTGTGAAGCTGATCGTGTCGCCCGGGTGGATCGTCTCCGTGCCGCTGGCGCCTACGTTCACGCTGACATCCACCGTGCCCGAGGCGGCCAGGGCCGTACCGGAAATACCGAACACCGTCACAAATATCAGGAATACAGAGAGGGCCTTCAGGGCTCTTTTTTTCATGTTGATCTCCATTCTGCCGGCACCGGCGGAGCGCTCTCCCCCGGCTCGCTTGTTTTCCCGCGCAGCCGGGGCTTACCGCCGAAGGCCGTGCGGATGCCAGGCATCCGCACGGCCCGGGTTTGCTTTTGTTCGGTACCGGGGCGTTATTTTGCGATCAGATCCAGCACGGCCACCACGTCGCCGGCGGTGATCTCGGCGCCCGCCGTCACCTTGGCGGCGTCGATGTAGCTGCCCGTCAGGCTGCGCAGGCCGCAGACGGATTCGTTGATCTGCTTCGCGTCCGCGCTGTCGATGGTGCCGTTGCCGTCCACGTCACCGGCCACGGCCACGGGAACATCTGTGATTCTCCCGCTGGCGTCCTGCAGCTTGATCGTGCATCCCGTGCCGACCAGCGCATCGCTCCGGGTGATCTGGCTCCCGTCCTTACCATAAACGTATACCGTCGTCCCGCCGACGTTGTTGCCATACAGCTCCTTGATCTCGGCCACAGTTCTGGCGCTGGTGACTTTGTCCGGATTCCGCATGTCGATCGGGCTGAGGTTGGATTCAGACAGCGTGGCCTTGCACTCGACGCACTCCTTCACCCAGGTCAGGTCGGAGCCGGTGCCGGACTTGCTGACAATTTTGTACCGGTGCCCGTTCGCGGGCCAAACCACCTGGTGCGTCTCATGGCAGCTCGGATCGCTGCACTTGTAGTTGGCGTAGCCGGGCTCGGTGCAGGTCGGCAGCTGTTCTTCGCCGGTCTTGACCCAGCTGTGGCTAAAGGTGATGCGGGCGTCCACAGGCGTCTGACAAACCTGAGAGCCGCCGCCATTCTCCTCCGGCAGCGTTACAGAGGCAGAGATATACACAAAGGCCTCTTTATTGCACCGAACAGTCAGCTGCCGGCCGTTCTCCGTCAGGGTAACGTCGTCATTACTCACGGAGCCCCCGTCCGTTCTGGTGAGGGTGAGGGTGGGGATAGAAGGCTTGTTTTTGTCGGGGCGGAGACTGCTGGCGACAAGTTCCTTCAGATCCTCGGGGGTCAGCTCCTCCTTCGCAATATACACGAAGGCGGTCCAGGTGATGTCGGCGCTGCTGCCGACCGGGTCAAACTGCACCTCTACCGTGGCGCTGCTGCCGGGATGGGCGCGCAGCCTGGTGAAGTCCGTCCCGGTGAAGAAGATCCCCTGCACCGGCTTGGGCTCCTCCCGCACGAACTCTTCCTGCGTCCCGTTCGGCCCTTTCCAGTGGGCATACAGGGTGGCGCCGGGTGTCACCGGTGTGTCATATTTGACCTGGCTTCCGGCCTTGGCATCGGTATACCAGCCGTCAAACGTGTAGTCGTCCATGGGGGTATTCCCCCAGTAATCCGCTATGGCGCTGTCAAACGCTTCGCCGGTCTTCTGGAAGATTTCGTCGTTATAGGTGCCGGCATAGTTCACGCCGGAGATCACGCCGTTGCTCCCCAGGGTGGAACCCTTCTCCCGGTAGAGGGTCATGACCTGCTGGCCGCCTCTCCAGCCGTTGAAGTCCAGCTTGTAGAAGATGGTCGTGACTTCGCTGTGGAAGCTGTAATAGGCATACAGCCGGGTGACGTCCGCGGGAACGGGCTGGCCAAATTCCACTTTATCGCCGTTGGGGCTGACCTGCCAGGTCACGGTCCCGTCCGATCCCTCTGTGGTATGCTCCGTGGGAGCCTTGGTATACCAGCCCACAAAGGTGAACGCGCCGTTCATCTCCGGGTGGTCTTGCGTCGCCAATTCGCTCCGGGTGGGATTGGTCACCTGCCCGCTCAGGGCGTCCTCCATGCCGGTCTGGGCCAGAACCTCCGGCGATACCGCCAGGCTCGCGTTCGCCAGGGTCTTGGTCAGGGCGCCGCCCTCCAGAACCACGGTCCTGGTCTTGTTGGTATAGCCGTCGGGAGCGCCAAGATCATCGGGCAGGTTCGCATAGCTGCCAAACCAGCCCTCGCCGGCGTCCAGGATCACGGTACTCTGCACCGGCTCCGGCTCGGGGTCCGGTACATAACTCGGGTCCGGCTCATAGTACGCGTACAGCACGCTGACCTCCGCGGGGATCACGCTCCCGGCGGAGTACGGATTGCCATGCGGTATGAGTTTCTGGAAGTCTTCCTCGCAGGGCCCCTGGTAGTTGAACTCTGTGGGCTCCTGGTCGTACCAGGCGACGAAGTTCCAACCCTTCCAGGTGGGCTTCTCCTGGTTGTCGGGCAGCTTGTACTTCTCTTCTTCCTTGGTCAGTTTTACGGTCTGCTCTTTATCGCCGTTCCCAAACTGGCCCTTGCCGGCTTTCAGCAGGACCTCGACCGGCTTCTCCTCCAGAGAGGCGGGCATGATCATGTCCTCCTCGCCCTCGGGCTCGCCGGCGGGCTCCTCCTCAGGCCCCTGGTTCTCCTGCCCCTGGGGTCCCGGCTCCTCCGCAGGTGTGCCGTCCTTGGGCTCCTCCGCGGACTCGCTGTTTTTGGTTTCCTCCGTCTTCTGGGCCTCGGGGGCCGCCTCGGGTTCGTCCGCCGCCGGCTCCGCGGGGGCTTCCGCGGGGGCGCTGGGCTCGTCTTCCGCCGGCGCCGGGGTCTCAGAGGCCGGAGCTGCCTGGTCTTTTGCCTCTGCCTCGTTCTGGGGCGCGCTTTCAGGCGCCGGCTCCCCGGTCTCTGCCGGGGCCGCCACGTCGTCTTCCGCCGCAGCCTTCGCCGGGGTCAGATTGATGAAGGACAGACACATCATCAAGCAGAGCAGCGCTGCGACGCTTCTGCGGCCAATTCTCATCTCGATCACTCCTTTTTTCAAATTCAGCCCGGGCCCTCCGGGGCGCGGGCCGTGCGGCAGCCGGCGCATCCTGTCAGCAAACGGGTACGCCGAACTGCCCTGAGCTCCCTCAGGGTGTCCTTATTGTATCATACCCCCCCGAGAAGTCAATCCTGTTTTTTACTTTTACACTGGTTTTTTATATCAATCGTTCTGTTTTGAACCGTTTTCGGTATTTGCGGGGAGATCGTGAAGTAAAAAAGACCGCCACCCCGGCCGGTGACGGTTCTTAGAACGGTTCACTTAGTTTCGGGCTAACCGCTTGTCGCAGCGCCCTTTTACGCTTTTATTATAGACCGGGGCAGGTCTTTCTGTCAATGGTTTTTTTACAGTCCGGGCAGTTCTACAATAAAGGTGTTGACGCCGCTCTCGCTCTCGGCCCAGATCTTCCCCCCGTGCTCGGCCGCGATGCTCCCGGCGATGGCCAGGCCCAGGCCGTAGCCTCCGCCCCGGCTCCGGGCCCGGTCCGCCCGGTAAAAGCGCTTGAAGATGTCCTTCAGCTCCTCCTTGGAGAGGGCGTCCCCCCGGCTGGCCACCGACAGCCGGACGTTCCGGCCCTGGCGGGCCAGCCGCAGCTCCACGGCGGAGGGGACGGCGGCGTATTTCAGGGCGTTGTCCAGCAAAATCTCCTCCACCTGGCGCAGATGCTCCCCGTCGCCCCGGACCCGGATCCCCGGCTCCACCTGGCTTTGCAGCTCCAGCCCCTTTTCAAAAAACAGCGGCTCGAAGGGCAGCAGGGTCTGGGCACACAGCTCGCTGAAGTCCAGCTCCGTCCTCTCCCGCCTGGCGGTCCCCGCGTCCAGCCGGGCCAGCTCCAGCAGGTCCTCCACCAGGCCCCGCATCTGCCGGGCCATGGTCAGGATGCCGCCGGAAAACCGGGCCCTGTCCGCCTCGTTCGTCTCCGGGTCCTGGAGCAGCTCCGCGTCGGTGAGGATGACGGTGAGGGGCGTTTTCAGCTCATGGGAGGCGTCGGCCACGAACTGCCGCTGCTGCTCCCAGGCCCGCTCCACCGGGCGCAGCGCCCAGCGGGCCAACAGCAGGCTCAGCCCCAGAAAGGCCAGCAGGCTCACCGCCCCGATGGCGGCGCAGACCTCCAACAGGCCCCGGAGAGTGGCCCGCTCGCTGGACATGTCCGCCACCACCAGGCAGCTGGTGTTCCGGGAGCGGACCCAGCAGTAGCGCAGGTCATAGTCCCGCAGGACGCCGGTATCCCCGCCGTCCCGGATCGCCGCGCCAATGACCTCCTGCAAAAATTCCGTGTCGGACAGATCGAAATACCCGCCGCCGGAGGCCACCACCTCCCCGAAGGGGCCGATCTGCAGGGCAAAATAGGGCAGACGCACCTGCTCCGCCGCCTGGTTGGGGCTGCCCAGCCGGAAGGGGTCCGCCCCGATGGCCTCCATCATGCGCACGCTCTCCGCCTCCAGGCTCCGGCTGGTGGAGCTGTAGACCGTGGCGAAAATGACGCAGAGCATCAGGCTCACCACGGCCATGGTGAAGCAGACGAACTTGACCTTCAGCTTTTTCAGCACGGCTTGTCCACCTCCAGATGGTAGCCCAGGCGGCGGATGGACTCGATGCGCACGTTGGAGCCGATGCTCTGGAGCTTGCGCCGCAGAAAGCCCACGTACACCTCCACATGGTTCTCCACCGCGTTGGAATCATAGCCCCAGACCCGGGCCAGAATGACCTCCTTGGACAGGTTTCGCCCCTGGGACTGGAGCAGCAGCCGCATCACGTCGAACTCCCGGGCCGACAGGCGCACGCTCTTGTCCCCGCAGGCCAGGGTGCCGGAGCCCAGGTCCAGGGCCGTGTTGCCATACACCAGCTCATCCACCTGGTTCCCCTGGCGGCGCAGCAGGGCGTTTATGCAGGCCAGCAGCTCCCGGCTGTCAAAGGGCTTGGTCAGATAGTAGTCCGCCCCGGCGTTGAGGCCCTCGATCCGGTCCTCCAGGCCGGACCGGGCTGTCAGCATCAGGATCGGCGTGGCGCAGCGCTTGGCCCGGACCGTCCGGGCCACCTGGTAGCCGTCCATTTTGGGCATCATCACGTCTAAGATCAGCAGATCGTAGACGCCCAACTCCGCGTATTCCGCCCCGGCCTCCCCGTCGTACACGGTCTCCACCTCAAAGCCCTTGGCCTCCAGCAGGCTCCGGATGGACTCGGCCAGCAGTTTCTCGTCTTCAATCACCAAGATCTTCATAGCGGCCCCCTTCGTTTTCTCTTTTTTATCATACTACTCCCGCATCCTGAATCAAAGCTGAAAACTGTCAAATTCACAGTTCTTTTACACTTACAGCCGCCGCCCCGGTTTCAGCGCTTTTTCTATCAATTTATTCAAATTTTGCTTTTTGCGAGAGAAGATTTTAAGTGAAACTGCGGAAATTGCTTGAAAACGAAAGATTTTTCTTGCGCTTTGGCGGCCGGGGGACTATACTGGGCCCATCCAAGGCAAAGGCGCCGGGGCGGAGGCTCCGGCGCTCTTTGTTTCTTGGAAATGGCGGGCAAAGGCGCCCGGGACAAAGGTCCCGGCGCCTTTGTCCTTTCAATGGAAGGAGCGATTTTTATGACAGAGGAAATCATGGGCGCGGTCAGCGGCGAAATTTTTGCCGTCTGGTTTCTGATCGGCGCGGCGCTGGTGTTCTGGATGCAGGCGGGCTTCGCCATGGTGGAGACGGGCTTCACCCGGGCCAAGAACGCCGGCAACATCCTGATGAAAAACCTGATGGATTTCTGCATCGGCACCATCGTGTTCATCCTCATCGGCTTCAGCCTGCTGCTGGGGGAGGATCTGGCGGGCTTCATCGGCAAGCCGGGCTTTGACATCTTCACCGCCTACGGCAGCTTTGACTGGTCCAACTTCGTGTTCAACCTGGTCTTCTGCGCCACCACGGCCACCATCGTCTCCGGCGCCATGGCTGAGCGGACCAAGTTTTTGTCCTACTGCATCTATTCCGCCGTGATCTCGGCCCTGATCTATCCCATCGAGGCCCACTGGATCTGGGGCGGCGGCTGGCTGGCCCAGCTGGGCTTCCACGATTTTGCCGGCTCCTGCGCCATCCACATGGTGGGCGGCATCTGCGCCTTGGTGGGCGCCAAGCTGCTGGGGCCCCGGCTGGGCAAGTACCAGCGGGACGCCGCGGGCAAGGTGGTGAAGGTCAACGCCTTCCCCGGGCACAGCCTGCCCCTGGGCTGCCTGGGCGTGTTCATCCTCTGGCTGGGCTGGTACGGCTTCAACGGCGCGGCGGCCACGAGCGTGGACCAGCTGGGCTCCATCTTCCTGACCACCACGGTGGCCCCCTCGGTGGCGACGGTGGTGTGCATGGTCTTCACCTGGCTCAAGTACGGCAAGCCGGACGTGAGCATGTGCCTCAACGCCTCCTTGGCGGGTCTGGTGGCCATCACCGCCCCCTGCGACGTGACCGACGCCTTAGGCGCCTCCGTCATCGGCGCGGTGGCCGGGCTGCTGGTGGTCTTTGCCGTGTGGCTGCTGGACTATAAGCTCCGCATCGACGACCCGGTGGGCGCCGTGGCGGTCCACTGCTGCAACGGCATCTGGGGTACGATCGCCGTGGGCCTCTTCGCCACCGACACCGCCCCGGGTTACTCCATCGCCAACGCCGCCGGGGAGAAGCTCACCGGCCTGTTCTACGGCGGCGGCTTTGAGCTGCTGGGCCTGCAGCTGCTGGGCTTTGTGACCGTGGCCGCCTGGGCCGCCGTCACCATCACCCTGTTCTTCCTGCTCATAAAGGCCACTGTGGGCCTGCGGGTGGGCCGGGAGGAAGAGTTGGAGGGCCTGGATCCCACGGAGCACGGCCTGGCCTCCGCCTATGCCGGCTTCAGCATCATCGACACGGTCCGCGCCGGGGAGACCGACAGCGTCCCGGCCCCCATCGACGCGCCGCCGGCCCCCGCCGCTGTCCGCAGCGTCCGCACCGCGGCGGTGCCGGACCCCACCCTGCCCAAGCTGACCAAGGTGTCCATGGTCTTCAAGCAGGACCGGCTGGACGCCCTGAAGACCGCCATGAACGCCATCGGCGTCAGCGGCATGACCGTGACCCAGGTCATGGGCTACGGCACGCAAAAGGGCCACACCGACTACTACCGGGGCGTCAAGCTGGACAGCGTCAAGCTCCTGCCCCAGGTGAAGGTGGAGATCGTGGTCAGCAAGGTACCCGTCCAGACGGTCATCGACGCGGCCCAGAAGGTGCTCTACACCGGGGAGATGGGCGATGGGAAGATCTTCGTGTACGACGTGGAGGACGTGTTCCGGGTCCGCACCGGCGAGACCGGCTACGACGCCCTGCAATACAAAGAGTAATAAAAAACAGCAAAAAACAGCGGAGCGCACGCGCTCCGCTGTTTTTTTATTCCTCCTGCAGATCCTCCGGCAGGACGGTCATGAGGGCCTCTTTGTCCGGGTTTTCCAGGGCCGCCACCCGGTTGGACTGGCGCACGACCATGTCCTCAAAGCAGTTGCGCACATCCCGGCCGTTGCCGAAATTCTCCCCCCGGTTCTCATAGAGCCCGTCAAACAGGGCCTGGGCGGCGGTCTCCGCCGCGTCGCTCAGCTTGTAGCCGTTCTTCTCACACTGGCCCCGGAAGATGGCCATGAGCTCCTCCCCGGTGTAATCCGGGAAGTGGAAATATTTGTTGAAGCGGGACTCCAGCCCCGGGTTGGAGCTCAAAAAGCGCTCCATGGGCCCGTCGTATCCGGCCACGATGACGATCAAATCATCCCGGTGGTCCTCCATGGCCTTCAGGATCGTCTCGATGGCCTCCCGTCCGAAGTCGTTCTCGCCGCCGGCGGCCAGGGAATAGGCCTCGTCGATAAACAGCACGCCGCCCAGGGCGTTTTTTACCGCCTGCTGGGTCTTCAGCGCCGTCTGCCCCACGTAGCCCGCCACCAGGCCCGCCCGGTCCACCTCCACCAGCTGGCCCTTGCTCAAAACGCCGATGGCGGCGTAGAGCCCGCTGATGAGCCGGGCCACGGTGGTCTTGCCGGTGCCCGGGTTGCCCGTGAACACCATATGCAGAGACATGGGGGGCACGGGCAGCTGGTTTTCCTGCCGGAGCCTGCGCACCTTCATCAGGTTTACCAGGCTCTTGACATCCTTTTTCACCTCGTCCAGGCCCACCAAAGCCTCCAGCTGGGCCATGAGCTGGTCAAAGTCCGGCTTCTCCGGGGCCTTCTCCCCCTCCGGCGGGGCCTGCTCCGCCGGACCGGCCGGCTGAGCCTGGGGCCCGTGCTTGTCCTTAAAGCTGGGCTCCGCGCTGGTCACATAGTCCATGGGGTCCAGCCCCTGGCCGGACTTGCGCACCCCCGTGGTGTCGCAGATGGCAGAGAGCTTGTCCGCGCACTCGGTGATGAACTCCGCCTCCGTCAGACTCACGTCGTCATCCGCCGCGGCCAGGCACAGCAGGATGTTGGTCAGCATCCGGATGAAGGTCCGGGAGGTCTCCCGGCCCCGCCGGGCGTCCTTCTCCGCCAGGTCCCAGAAAAACACCGGCGGCAGGAACAGATCCTCCTCCTTGCACACGGCGCTGGTCAGGTTCCACAGCAGCCACTGGGGCCGGGGCCGGCCCCGGGAGTAGATCTGGTTGGCCAGGTCCACATGCTGCTGGCCCACGCTGCCCGCCCGGCTCCAGAGGGACAGGGCGCAGCGGGTCATGAATTTGTCCAGCTCCTCGGCCAGGGCGGTCCCGGCCACCCGGTAAAAGGCCTCAGTATTGGCGATATAGATCTTGTGAAACTCCTCCGGCGAACGGTTCCAGGCGGTGGGCATGGCGGCGGTCTCCTTTATTTCTCAATTTGGTCCCATTATAAACCAAAAGTTCCCCGGCTTCAAGAGCCGGGGAACTTTTGATAAGGCCGCCGTCTGCTTCCGCTTTTGCCGGGCATCAGCTTCAGGCCCCTGGCCTCCGCCGCCGCGGCGGCGGACTTGGCCGCGCCCACCCGTTTCCACACCGCTTCAAAGCCCTTGAGCCGCCGGTCGATCTCCCTGTCGTCCACGGTCCTCCCCTCCTGTCATTCTATCCTATGCCGCCCCTTGCAAAGCGGTGCAAAATATGAGATAATAAAGAAAAAGCGCTGATCTGGAGGGTGTTATGGCACGATTTTTCATGGCCGGGACCAACATCAAAGGCGGCATGGCCATCATGACCGGCCGGGACGCGGAGCATGTGCGCGTGCTGCGGCTGCGCCCGGGGGAGGATGTGATCCTCTGCGACGGCAAGGGGACGGATTACAAATGCCGTCTGGTGATGGCGGAGAAGGAGCAGGTGGCGGCGGAGGTCCTGGAGGTGGTCCCCTGCACGGCGGAGCCCACGGTGAAGGTGAGCATCCTTTGCGGCCTGCCCAAGGGGGACAAGACCGATTACATCATCCAGAAGTCCGTGGAGGCCGGGGCGGAGGAGATCTTCTTCTTCCAGTCCGCCCGGTGCGTGGCCAGGCCGGACAAGCCGGAGAAGAAGTTGGAGCGCTGGCAGCGCATCGCCGAGGAGGCCGCCAAGCAGTCCGGCCGGGGGATCATCCCCCAGGTGGGCTGGGCCGGGGACCTGGCCGGGGCGCTGGACGTGGCGGTGAAGAAGGACCTGGGCCTGTTCATGTACGAGACCGGGGAGCGGGAGCCGCTGGACCGGGTGCTGGAAGAGGCCCGGGGCCTGGGCAGCGCCGCGGTGATCACCGGGCCCGAGGGCGGCTTTGAAAAGTTTGAAGCGGACCTGGCCCGGATCGCCGGGCTGCGGGTCTGCTCCATGGGGGAGCGGATCCTCCGCTGCGAGACCGCGCCGGTGGTGGCCCTGACGGCGATCATGTACGCCACGGGGAACCTGTCATAAACCGGCAAAAAGCCGGGGAGGCTGTATGCCTCCCCGGTTTTTTGCCGCGCAGCGCGCCTCCCGCCGCCGGAAAATCCCCGCCCGCCCTTGATTTTGCCGGAAAAAGTGGTAATATAAATTTAAACGATTTTAAACGATCCAATGCCCGCCGGATCGACCGGCCGCTTTTTCAAAAGCGCGTGATCCCCTCGAAGGAGCCGTCCGTATGCCAAAAGACCTGACCTTCTCCTCTGCCGCGGAGTATGACCATATCCTGTATGGGCAGATGACGCCCGCCATGGCCGCCGCCTATCTGCGGGACGGCAAGATCGCCCTGCGCAGTTTCAGCGAGACGCTGCGGGAGATGGCCCCTGTCCCGGACCTTTTGGGCTGCCTGACAGACTTTTTTACCGCCCTCTCGCCGGAGGCCAACCCCCTCTCCGTGCGGCGCAAGATCCGCAACTGGCTCTCGGGGAAATACCAGCCCTCCAGCCGGGAGGATCTCTTCTGCATCGCCTTTGCCCTGGGCCTCAGCGAGCAGCAGCTGAACCATCTGCTCTGCCTGTGCACGGACTATGGGATCCAATACCGCAACGGCTGGGAGCTGGTGTTTACCTGGTTTCTGCGCAGCGGCCGAAGCTACCAGCAGGCCCGGGCCTTTTATGACACGCTGCCCCAGGCCCCGGGCCTGGAGCGGGTGGAAGGGCGGGAGGCCTCCCGCCTGACCCAGGAGGTGTACAGCGATTTCCTGATGGTCCAGACCGAGGAGGAGCTGCGCGCCTGCTACTGCAGGAACCTCTCCCGCTTCGGCTCCCTGCACCTGCGGGCCTATTATTACTTTGACCTCTATCTGGGCCTGCTCATCCGGCCCTCGACCCCCTGGGCCGCCAAAGAGGAGCCGGACTACTCCCTGGAGATGGTGATGGACACCTATTTATCCGTCCATATCCCCCGGGGCCGGAAGCGGGACAACTACAGCCTGATCCAGCGTCTGGTGAAGCAGAACTGGCCCAACGCCACCTCCGTGAAAAACATCCGCCTGCACAAGGAGGACGTGCCCCGCAAGCTCCTGCTGCTTCTGTACGTGGTGACGGAGAACGTGGGCGTCCAGAGCGGCCCCTACGCGGAGGAGGACGAGGAGCCCACCACCCTGGAGGAGCGGATGGAGGACCACTGGTGGACGCTGAACGCCCTGCTGGCCGACTGCGGCATGGCCCCTCTGGACCCCCGCAACGCCACCGACTGGCTGATCCTCTACGCCATCTGCGCCGATCCGGACCAGGCCATGAGCGAGCGGCTGGAGCAGGTGCTCTCCTTCGTCTTTGCGGACATAGAGAGTGAATAGATTCATTATTAAAAAACAGAGGGAAACGCGTTTGCGTTTCCCTCTGTTTTTTATGGTTTTTAAGCGAAGTCCACCTTGCCGCTGCCGGTGATGCGGGACATATCAAAGCCATTATACGCAGAGATACCTATGTGCCCCTCGTTGCGGATGCCCGCGCTGCTGCTTCCGAAGTAGCTGCGCGTACTGACCCAGATCTCCCCGTAGTTTACCAGGCCCTCCGGATCGTTATAGTTCAGGTTCACGCCGAACTCGTCCCAGGAATCCAGGTTGATGGTTCCCCAGTTGATCACAGAGCTGTCTCCCTGGATGGTCAGGTTGGAAACAAACAGATCAAACCATCCGTTGTCGGCGCCCTCCTGTCCGATGGTCATCTGGCAGTCCTCCAGCTGCAGATCCCAGCCGCAGGTCAGGAACTGGCCCTGAATGTCCAGCTGGCAATCGGTCATGGTGCAGACGCCCAGATGGATCAGCGAGCTCTCCGGATCCACCGTGAAGTTGGTCTGGTACAGCCAATCGTCCGTCATCCAGGGGAGGACGAACACCGAGCCGCTGTTCACGCTGAAGACGCTGCCGCCCTGGATCGAGCGGATGCCGCCCGGCGCGAAGACCGCCTGGTTCTGCAGCCGGACGGTGGCGCCGCCGGTATCAAAGACGCCGTCCCAGCCCCAGAGGACCGAGTGGTCCAGCGTCAGGGTGGCGACGCCGCCAAAGGTCGAGTCGCCCTCCATGCGCATCTCCCCGTTTTCCCGCAGGGTGATATCCGTCAGCATGTCCAGCCTGCCCGTCTCTCCGATCAGATAGAGACGGCCGCCGGTGAAGGTCAGCGTCCCCGGACCGTTCAGCACCAGGTTCCCCTCGATGAAGAGGGTCCTGCCCTCTGTCAGCTCATAGTCTCTGTCCAGGTCAACGATCACTTCTCCTTCCACCAGGATATCCCCGGCGTCTTTTTTCAGCTCGGCCAGGAGGGCCTCGCTGCTGGAGACCGTGACGGCCCTGGACCAGTCCATGTCGCCTCGGACCCTCAGATAGGGTACATCGTCCATATTGATAAACTCGCCGGCGCCGTACAGCGCGCCCAACTGGTCGATATGGCAATCGCTGCTCATGGTCAGGCTGCCTTGATTCTCCAGGCTGCAGTTGACGATCCGGCTGTTTGCGCCCCAGCCGATCTGGCCATAGTTCTCGATATAGCCGTAATTGCGCAGCTGACTGTCGGACTGGATCGTCAGCGTGCCCCAATTGCGCAGCCGGCCGCCCTCGGAGACCATAAAGCCGCTGCTGCCGCCGAGGGCCTGGATCGTGCCGTCGTTGTCCAGGGTGCTGTTGACCATGACCAGGTCGTCCGCGCCGATGGTGCCGCCGTCCAGGTTGAGAAAACGGCCGAGCCAGAGTCTGGAGACGTCGTCAAACCAGGCTGTGCCCCCGTTGATGATAACGCCGCCGCCCTCAAACCAGAATTGCAGCGGGTCCTCTCGCGAACCGATCTGCCCCAGATTCACCAGCGGCGCACCCTGATTGGTATACAGGTGGCCGTTCAGCGTGCCGCAGTTGAGCAGCGCGCCGCCCGGGTCCAGGCACAGATTCCCCGAGATGCTGAAGGTAACGCCCTCTTTGATGCGCATGGGCTGGGCGATCGAGAAATCCCCGTCCAGGCTTATGTCCGCGTTGATCGAGAGCATTTTGCCCGCGTTGAACCCGTCGTTCGTGAACCGCCTCAGCTCCTCGGCAGATGTGACGGGGAGCGCGTCTCTCACCTTGCTGTCCAGCACGACATAGTTGGCCGTGCTGCGGATCTCCGTACTGAGCGCCGGGTCGTCCAGCTGGAGCTGCTTGTCCTGGTCGACCCAGATGACCGCGCCCTCCATCCAGACCTGGGCGGAGGCGGAGGCGTGGAAGATCGTATTGCCCTCCAAGCGCAGATATCCGCCCTCAAATTCCCCGTCCACCTGGAGCTGCCCGTCGCCGGTGAGGATCACGTTGTCGCAGCGCAGGCTGGCCCCCTGTTCGATGCGCAGGGGCTTTGTGACGTCCAGCTCGTGCAGATTCCAGTCCGCGTGCTGCCCTTCCGGGATCAGCACAGAGTCGATGTCCTCGTTTTCAAAAGCCGCCGGGAGATCGTTGGGCCCGTGGCCGCTGCTCCAGTCCATCACAAAGACGGCGCCGGACCCGGCGATCTCCCCGGTCTCTTCCGCGGCGGGGATGTTCTCCCCGTCCGCGGGGGCCTTTCCGCCTCTGTCGGGGAATACGAACAGCCCCAGCAGCATGACGACCATCAACCCCAGAACGCCGATGCCCACCAGATAACCGGTGCGGGAAAAGATGCCTTTCCGCCCCTCGGGCTGCCCCTCTGCCTCGCTCTCCGGCTCCCGGGCCTCCGCCTCCTCCTGGGGAAGCGGGGCCGCCTCCTGGGAGACGTCCACCGTCAGGCCGGAGACCTCCGGGACGGGCGTCACCGGGGGCGGGAAGATAGGCTCGTCCCGCTCCGGCTCGTCGTCCTCCACGGGCGCGTCCTCATACAGCGCCGCGTGCAGCTCCGCCACGGTCTGGAACCGGCGGCGGGGCTGGATGCGCAGGCCCTTCAGCAGGGCCCGCTCCTCCTGCTCCGTCAGATGCACGCCCAGCTTGGTGGGCAGCAGGAGCGTATCCTCCCCGATCCGGTCCAGGGCCTGGGGAGGCGCTTTGCCGGTCAGGCAGTAGTAGAGCGTGGCGCAGAGGGCATAGATATCCGTCCAGGGGCCCTGGCCCTTCTGCCGGTACTGCTCCAGCGGGGCATAGCCGTGCTTGAGGGCGATGGTCAGGGTCTCTTTGCCGCCGCCGGCCTCCCGGGCACAGCCGAAGTCCAGCAGACGCACCTTGCCGTCCTCCAGCATCAGATTGTCCGGCGAGATGTCCCGGTGGATCAGCCCCGTCTCGTGGAGCATGGACAGGGCCTTGAACAGGGGCTCCACCATGGGGAACAGCTCCTCCGGCGCGATGCGCCCGCCCTTCTTCTCCACCAGCTCCTTGAGGGTGATGCCCTCCACGTACTCCATGACGATGTACACCGTGTTGTTGGTCTCAAAGAAGTCCCGCACGCTGACGATGGCCTGCTGTTTGTCCATCTTGGCCATGATTCGGGCTTCCTCCAGGAACTTCTGCTTGCCCCTCTCATAGCTCTTGGCGGCGGCGCCCATGAAGCTGGTCACCTCTGTGGAGACAGAGGCGTTGCGGGTGGCCCGGTCCACCGGGTAATATTCCTTGACGGCCACCTTCATCTCCAGGCGCAGGTCGCAGCCGATATAGGTAATGCCAAAGCCCCCTTCTCCCAGGACCCGGCCCACCAGGTAGCGGTCCATCAGGACCGTGCCCGGCGGCAGATGGTGGGGGGAGGGCACGTAGTTCCCCGCTGTCAGGCCGCAGACGGGGCAGATCTCGCCCTCCGGGACCGGGGACATGCAATAAGGGCAAAAATGCTTATCCACAAAGCCGCATCTCCTTTTTCACTGAGTTTACACCTGTTTTTCTCACAGTCAAATGGTTTTCTTTCACGCGCTCCCCTCTCTTTCCCGGCCGGGAGCGCCGTACAGAGCCGTATACATCTCCCCCATGGACTGAAACCGGCCCCTGGGGAGGAGGTCCAGGGCCTTGGACAGGCCCTCTCTCTGCCGGGGCGTGAGGGCCACGCCCGGCCAGAAGTCATAGTTCGGCGTTTCTTCATTCTCATAGAAACGGTCCAGCGCGTTGGGCAGCAGGCTCCCCGTCAGGCAGTAGGTCATCAGGACGGCCAGCCCGTAGACATCGGTCCAGGGGCCCATCCCTTTCGTTCCCTGCATCCTCTCCAGCGGGAAAAAGCGAGAGAGTTGGAGCCGGCCGCTCGGGCCGCCCAGTTCATCCGCCACTTTCTGCTCGTCCATGTCCCAGCAGAAGGCGGGGATACGCAGTTTCCCGTTTTCCACCATGATCTTATCCGGGGAAAATTCCGCCCTGTAGCGCCCCGCCCGGTGGAGCGCGGCCAGGGCCCCGTACAGGGGCTCCGCCATGGGGAACAGCTCCTCCGGCGGGATACGCCCGCCCTTTTGCTCCAAATAGGCCCGGAGGGGCAGCCCCTCATAGTCTGCCACGTAGTACGCCGTGTTATTGGCCGGGAACAGGTCCCGGATGCCGATGGCGCCCGGCGGGCTCCCGATCCGGGCCACCGCCAGCGCTTCCGACAAAAATTTCAACTCCAGCTCGTAATAGAATCTCTCTTTCTCCTGATTGTAGAAGGTGGGCGCCCCTCCGCCGCCGTCCAGGCCGCGGTGCGCCAGATTCCTGGAGAAAAACTCCACTACGACCACGATCCTGTCCCGGCGCAGATCCCGGCTCAGATAGCGCAGCTGCAGGTTTTCCTCGTCCAGGACCCGGCCCAGCAGATAGCGGCCCGCCAGGATCGTGCCCGGCGGCAGATAGTAGGGAAACCGCTCATAGTCTCCCGCCGCCTGGCCGCAGACGGGGCAGCGCTCCCCCTCCGGGATCGGGGACAGGCAGTACGGGCAATAGCACATATTCACAAAGACGCCCCTCCTTTTTCATGGGGCCGGGGCCCCGTCCGCTCTCTCCTCCAGGGAAGCCGGAAGGGTCCGAACCGGCTTTTCCTCTCTTTCGCGGCCGGCGCGCTGTACAGGGCCTCCCGCATTTCCTCCGGCGACTGAAACCGGTCCACGGCCTTGAGCTCCAGGGCTTTGCGCAGAGCCGCCTTTTGTCCCGGCGTGAGGGCCGCGCCCGGCCAGTCCGGAAAGTCCGGCGCGGCCTTGCCGAGGCGCGCAAACACGTCCGGCGGCTCGGCCCCCGTCAGGCAGTAGCTCAGCATGGCGGCCAGGCTGTAGACGTCGGTCCAGGGGCCCCGCTTTTTGCCGGGAGGGATCCTCTCCAACGGGAGAAATGGGGACAATTGGTGTGAGCCCTGATCCCAGGTATCCTTAAATTCTTCCCCGCCCCAGTGGAAAGCCGGCAGGCGCAGCCCTCCGTTTTCCACCATGATCTTTCTGGGGGAGAACTCCGCCCCGTAACGCCCCGCCCGGTGGAAAGCGGCCAGGGCGCCGAAGGCAGGCTCCGCCAGGGGAAAAAGCTCCTCCGGCGGGATACGCCCGCCCTTTTGCTCCAAATAGGCCCGGAGAGAGCATCTTTCGGCGTAGTCCGCCACATAGTACCCGGTGTTGTTGGCCTGGAAGAAATGCCGCACGCCGATCACCGCCGGCTGCCTCTCCACCCGGGCCGCGGCCAGCGCCGCCAGCATAAAGCGCGCCAGCCCCCGGGTATAGAGCAGCCCGCTCTCTGGATCCTCTCGGGCCAGAGTCAGGGAGGCACCCTCCCGGCGCGCCAAGGTGAAGGGGGCAAACTCCGCCACCGTCACGTCCTCCTCCCGGTACAGATCCCGGCCCCGGTAGGCGAGGATGACGCCGTCGTTCTCCAGGAACCGCTCTATCCGGTAGCGCTCCTGCAAAACCGCGCCGGGCGGCAGGGGGAGCACGTCTTCCGGCATCCACGCAGGTCTTCCCTCCATCGCCTCTTACGAACCGAGGAGGAAGATCAGCAGCAGGACGATCGCCCCCAGGACGACCCCCACCAGCAGCTTGTTGTCTGTCAAAAAGCGCCGGAGCTTTTCCGCGCCGCTCTCCGACGCATAGAAAGCGTCGGGGAGCCCGGCGGCCGGAGACGGTGCCGGGTCCGGGGCGGGAGCCGGGCTGGGACGCGGCGGCTCCATCCGGGCCAGAAGCTCCTCTACCTTCTGGGGCCGGCTGCTGGGCTGGAGCCCCAGCCCCCACAGCAGTATCAGCTCCTGCTCCTGGCTGATGTCCGCCCCCAGGGCGGAGGGAGCCGGCAGGGGATCCGGCTGCCCGTCCACAGAGGCCATCAGCCGGTCCGGCGCCGCCGGGGGCACCTTGCCGGTGACGCAATAGAACACCGTGGCGCACAGAGCGTAAATATCGGTGCTGGGGGTCTGGCCCCGGGTGGTATACTGCTCCAGAGGGGCAAAGCCCGGCTTGAGCACCACGGTCATGGACCGGCCGTCCTCCATCGCCCGGGCGCAGCCGAAATCCAGCAGCTTAAAGCCCCCGTCCGGCAGGCGCATGATGTTGTCCGGGGCGATATCCCGGTGCAGCACCCCCGCCTCGTGGAGGCTGCCCAGATCCTTCAGCAGGGGCAGCAGATCCTTCAGCAGCGCATCCAGGGGCAGCGGCCCCTGCTGCTCCACGATCTCCTGGAGCGTGGAGCCGTTCAGGTATTCCATCACCATGTAGGCGGTGCCGTTGGCTTCGAAGAAGTCCAGCACCCGCACCACCGAGGGGATCTGGCCCACGGCCCGCAGCATACTGGCCTCGCTTAAAAAGCTGCGCATCCCGTGGCCGTAATTCTCCTCCATTTTCGGCAGCACGGTGACGCTGCCGTCCGCCTCCCGCTGGGGCTGGCAGCGGATGGGAAAATACTCCTTGATGGCCACCACCCGGCCGGAGCTCAGCTCCCGGCCGATATAGGTGATGCCGAAGCCCCCCTCGCCCTTGATGCGGCCGACCTGGAAGGAGTGGCCGCTCTGGCTGTAGAGGACGGTGCCCACGGGGAGCTGATGGCTTTCGTTTTCCTGGTCCGTCCTGTTCCCGCAGGCCGGGCAGAACTCGGCCCCCTCCGGGAGCTTTTCCATGCAGCAGGGGCAATAATCCATCGCCATCTCATTTGCCTCCCTTGCTCACCAGCGTGAAGCACTCCTGGGGAGAACCCAGATAAAAGCTGTCTCCCGGGCGCAGCTGCACAGACTGGCCGCCCGCCAGCCGGGTGCCGGGCTGGATATAAGTACCGTGGGAGGAGCCCAGGTCCTGCAAATAGACCTTGCCGCTCTCCACCCAGAGGCCGCAGTGGCGGCCGCTGACGCCGGGGGTGTCCTGGGGGAAGAGGATGTTGCTCCGCTGGCGATCCCGGCCCAGGACCACCGGGCTGCTGTTGCGCAGCATGAAGCGCTGCCCGGCCAGCGCGCCGGAGACACCCTGGATCCGGTACCCGGAGTCGTCCGCCGCGGCGGGGGCCGCGGGAGCGGTGGCCGGGAAGTTGGGGGCCGGCGCCGGGCTGGGGGGTACGGCGGCCGCCTCTTTGGCCGGGGCAGGGGCTTTGCGCTTTCCGAGCACCAAAACCGCCGCCACGATAGCCGCCGCGGCCACCACGCCCACGATCACCCAGACCACCGGGAAACCGGAGTCCTCGTCCTTCGGGTCGGGCTGCGCAGCGGGCACCCCTGTGGCGGCGGGCTGCTCCACAGCCGGGCTCTCTCCGGCCAGCATATAGTCCACGCCGTTGCGGTCGAGCAGGGTGATCGCCTCCTCGATGTTCACCGCGTAGTAGATCTTATCCACGGTCTGCTGGCTGACGGAGGTGACGCTCAGGTAGTTCACGCCCACCGCCTGCCCCTGGGCGTTCACCAGGGGTCCGCCGGAGTTGCCGCTGGAGATGGTGGCGTCGGTCTGGATCCGCCGGGCCATGGTGCCGCTCTCGGTAAAGAGGCGGCTGATGGTGCCGGTGGTGATGGTCACGTCATCCGCGCCCCACTGGGAGGTGGGGCCGGCAAATTCATTGTCCGAGAGGCCGGGGAAGCCGATGGCGTAGACCGGGCTGCCCACCATGTCGATGGTGGGGGCGCACAGCGTCAGCGGCACGCGCTGGTCCGTGGGGTTCTCCAGCCGCAGCAGGGCCAGGTCCGCCGAGGCGCTGTAATCCACCACCTGGGCCTGCACATAGCTGCTGCTGTCGAAGAACACAAAGACGTGGACCCGGGCGTTGTAGACCTGGTCCTCATCCTCGATCTGCATCAACTGGCCGGCGCCGTTTTCCAAAAAATCCTCCACCACATGGTGGTTGGTGATCAGATATTCCGGCGCCTTGCCGTTTTCTCCCACAAAGAAGCCGGTGCCGTAGCCGAAGCTGCCGGCGACGGTGCCCTCCACGTCCAGCACGGTGGACACCACGGCCACGCTGTTGCGGGCCTGGGTATAGGCCGCGCCGTCCGCGGAGGCCGCCGGCGCCAGGAAGGCGCAGAACAGGCACAGGCAGACAGCCAGGGCAAAGACTGTTTTTCTCTTTCTCATGTTCTCTCCCTCCCGTTATATGTTGAGCCAGACGGCGGCGGCGGTGTTGTTGTCGTTATCGGGGCCGATGCGGCTTTTCAGCAGGGCGCGCATGGCGTCCAGCCAGGCCTGGGGATCCCGGGCGGTCCGGAGCGTCTGCTCCATCTCCCGCTCGTACACATACTCCCAAAATCCGTCCGAGCAGAGCAAAAAGGCGTGCCGCCCGGGGACGAGCCGCTTTTCTCCCGTATCCACGGTGACGCCCCCCTCCGCGCCCAAGGCCCGGAAGATCCGGCTGCGGTCCTCGTGGAAGCGGATCTCCTCGGGGCGGATCTGCCCCAGGGCCACGGCGATCTGGGAGGCGCTGTGATCCTGGGTCTGGTAGACGAGGGCGCCGTCCTGGAAATGGTACAGGCGGCTGTCGCCCACGTGGGCCCAGTCCATGCGCCCCTGCTCCAGCAGCAGCACCGCCACGGTGGATTTCATCTTGCAGGCGGGGGTCTGCATGGCGAGGATGGCCCGGTGGGCCGCCTGGATCAGCGCCGTCAGGGAGCTGGGGGTGGAATTGCCCGTCCAGCCCTCTAAGATCGTCCGGGCCGCCGCCTGGGAGGCCCGGTCGCCTCCGCCGTGGCCGCCCAGGCCGTCCGCTACCAGCACGCAGGCCCGGTCGTCTCCGATGGTCCGGATCCCCACGCTGTCCTCGTTGCAGGGCCGTCCGCCGATGTCGGAATAGCTTGCCGTTAAAATCAAAATGATCAGGCCTCCTTTTGCTCGGAAGCGGGCGCCTCCCCCAGGCACTGGAGAATGATGCCCGTATAGTTGTCCTGGTTCACATAGCCCTTGGCGGCGATCAGCTCATTCAGCCGGCCGGCGGCCTCCTCCGCGTCCCCTTCCAGGGCCGCGCAGAGCTCCTCCGCCTCCAGGGCGTTGTAGATCCCGTCGCTCATGAGAATGAGTTTGTCCCCGGGCCGCACGGCCACCGGCTCGGAGGGCATGTCGATATACTTGACCGTGCCCATGCCCACAAAGCTCACCAGGCCGCTGCCCCGCTCGTCGGCATAGACCTCCTGCAGGGACAGCTCCCCGTTGACGGCCCGCAGCATCAGCTCGTTGCGGAAAATGTGCTCCCGGTTCAAAAGCAGCAGCGCCCCATCCCGCAGGAGATAGATATGGCTGTCCCCCATGGACAGGAAGCTGAAGCTCTGGTCCTTCAGCAGGCCCATGGCCAGGGTGGACCCGCTTTTGCGCAGCCCCTCGTCCCCCAGCATGTGGTTCACCTTCTGCACCGCCTGCCGGGTCAGATCCAGCAGCTGCCGCTCCGGTTCCTCCTGGGGCAGATAGGGGAAAGCGCTCAAAATGGTCTCCACGGTAGCCATGCTGACCTTGTCCCCGTCCTCCAGGCCGCCCATGCCGTCGGCCACGATGGCCAGCAGGCCGTGACTGCGGATGAGCGCCGGGTCAGACACGGCGAAGCAGTCCTGTTGATATTCCCGGGCCCCCTGGGCGTGGAGCTTGCCGATCCGGATCTGGGTGATCTCAGACGGGGCCTCCGGCTCCTGGGCCGGGCGCAGTTGTTTGCTCAGTTTCATATTTCTTATCACCAGAATAAGGACCCCCAGGGCCAGCACGGCCAGCAGCACGGCCAGGCCGATGACCAGCGGCGCCGGCAGGGCGAGCAGCGCCGGCCCCGCGGCTTCCGGGGCGGCGGTGACCGCCGGCGCGGCGGAAACGACCGGCGCGGCAGAGACTACCTGTGCGGGCAGCTCCGGGGGGAGAGTCGGGATGGGGGTGCTCTGCACCCCCAAAGCAGTCAGTTGTCCTTGTATCATACCTTGTCTCCTACTTGTTGTTCGTGTCGCCCCAGGAGAAATTCTCCCCGCAGAAGCCTACGAACAGCAGCTGGGTGGTGCCGATGGTGATCCGGTCATAGTTGTGCAGCTCCGCGCCGCCGCCGATGGCCGGGATGTCGTTGACCAGCAGCACGTTTTTCCCCTGCTCGTGGGCGATGTAAAAGCGGTTGGTCTGGGGGACGTAGGTGATGTTGGAGTCTTTCTCCCCGGAGATGGTCTGGTCGCCCCGGATGCAGATATCCCCCGCCTCCCGGCCGATATAGTTATACCCGGTGTGGATGCGGTAATCCGTGCCCCGGCAGGGCCCGCTCACCGCTACCAGCCAGCCCACCACCGGAGAGGGGGCCCCTGTGGGCGTGGCGGCGTCCACAAACTGGGTCTTGTTCATCCGGGAGGACAGGCCGCTCAGCTGCTCGGGGGCTTTGGTGGGCGTGAAGTTGCCGCTGCCGTTCATGCCGGGATAGTTGGCCGGGTTGCCCGCCAGCGGGTCCACGGTGGGGGAGAAATTGCCCTGGGGGCCGACCACCGTGGCCGGCGGGGAAAAGGTCTCGGACGCGGGATAGGGGATCGCAAAGGGGTCCTGGGTCGGCGCGAAGCTGGCGTTCCCCCCGCAGAAGGGGCAAGTGGCGTCTTTGACGGCGTCATAAAAATTGTGACACACGGGGCAGGAAACGATTTTCTGATGGATCTCAGCCATGATGGAATACCTCCTGTAATTTTATCATGATTTTACTGTACAACGATTTGGAACAACAGATTCTGGGAGCCCAGCCAGAAGCGGGCGCCGGGGGCCACCGGCTCCGGGTAGTGGGGCGGCAGGCGCTTCCCGGCCCCGGTAAAGGTGCCGTAGCTGGAGCCTAAATCCACCAGCTCCAGCCCGCCCGTCTGGCCGCGGCGCAGCATACAGTGGATGCCGCTGAGGCCCGGGGTCCCGTCGGGCATACGGACCGCGCAGTTGGGGGCCCGGCCAAAGAGCAGCTCCTGGCCGCTCAGGGGATAGGTCTGGCCCTGGAGGGGCCCGGCCAGGCAGCGGACCGCTACGGTGGTCGCTGGCGGGGGCACCGGCCCCACCGGGGCGGCCGCCCCCTTCGGATTGGGCCCGAAGCGGTTGGGCCCGGGGTCGCTGTCCTGGGCAAACCAGATCAGCAGCAGGATCTCCCCCACTAAGGGCACCAAGAGCAGCAGCAGATACGCGCCGCCCCGCCCTGTGTCGTGCAGCCGGCGGACGCAGACCGCCGCCGTCGGCACCAGCACCGCCAGAGAATAGATGGCAGACACCGGGGCCAGGGGCGTGACGTAGAACACATAGACGATGCCGTTGAGCAGGGCAAAGTACCAATATTCGCTCCGCCGGGCACGGCCGTTGAAATTGGCGTAATTTTGGAACACATGCTGGACAGCCTGGGAAAAATTCATGCCGGGGCCTCCCTTCTCTGGGTCGGAATGTTCAATTCTTCAATTCTTTGTATAGTATTTTACAAAACGGTGCCCCCCATTTGTCCATATTCTTTCCCGGTTTTAGCGCAAAAACAGAGGGACACGGCACGCCAAAAAGGCGTGCCGTGTCCCTCTGCTTTGATGTGTATAAGCGGCGTGAAAGATCCTCTCAGGCAATGCAGGCTGTCAAACAGCTCCTCCAGCCGGAAGATCGTCAATCATAATATCCGCTTCTTGTAAACGTCATAGCTATTTGCTTTCGTTCCTGTCCCGGGCGGGTGCCGCCTGGGCAGGCGCAAGGCCGTAGTACCAGGCCAGGAACTCGTCGTACATCTCCTCGCCCTTTTTCCGGGCCTTGACGGCCTCCTGGAGGCTGGGGAAGCTGCCCAAATAATAGGTCTTGCCCTTGAAGGTGATCTGGGCGGCCCACTGGCCGCTTTTCCGGTTCCGGTATACGCCGTTGTAGCCGCTGGTGTTGGACTTGATAGGCGCCTTCATCCGGTTCTCTATCATGGTCACGCTGGTCCCGTCCACCAGCTTCAGATTGTCCCGGTAGCTCTCCCGCCGGAGGCAGCCGCAGCTCTTCGTATGGCCGGACTGCAGATTGGCCTGGCTGACCTCCGTCTCGCCGCCGCAGTCGCAGCGGCAGCGCCAGTAGTGCTGCCCGTCCCGCCTCCCGGCGTAAGCGGTCACCGTCAGGGAGGCGAAGCGGCGGCCCACCAGGTCGTCTACGGCGTTCCGGTCCAGGGCCTTGCAGCCCTTCGTGTGCCCGCTCTGCAGCGCCGACTGGGCTACGTCCAGCTCCCGGCCGCAGCCGCAGAGGCAGCGGCAGTGCCAGTAGTGGCTGCCGTCCCGCTTCCCCGCATAGGAGAGCACCTCCAGCGTGCCGAACCGTTTGCCGGCCCAGTCCTTCAGCGGCGGATGCCCCAGGCAGCCGCAGCTTTTCTTGTACCCGCCGGTGAGCTGGGTGCTGACGGCCAGGCACTCATTGCCGCAGTCGCACTTACAGCGCCAGACCACGCCCCCGCCGGGGCCGCGCTCCTCAGTCGGTTCCACGCACACAAGCTTCCCGAAGCGCCGCCCCGTCAGGTCCTTCTGGCCTGGCCGCACCTTGGAGCCGCAGCCGCAGTCCCGGACCGTCCTCCGCTGGAGGGCCCGGGTGTCCAGCAGGATCTCCCCGCCGCAGTCGCACTTACAGCGCCAGACCGTGTACCGCTGGCGGCGCAGGTCCGTCTTTTCCGCCACGGTGAGCTTCCCGACGCGGTACCCTGCCCCGATCTGTTCTTTTCCTTCGCTCTTCATAGGCGTTTTATTTTTCCCTGACGACTTTTCCGTCCTCCACCCGGTAGATCCGGTCGCAGCGGCCGATGGCGGACGCCCGGTGCGAGACGATCACCAGCGTCTTCTGCCCCTTCAGGCGGTGGACGGAATCCATCACGGCGGCCTCCGTCTCCAGATCCAGCGCCGAGGTCGCCTCATCAAAAACGATCAGCGCCGGGTCCCGGTACAGGGCACGGGCCAGGCCCAGCCGCTGCCGCTCTCCGCCGGAAAGCCGGATCCCCCGCTCCCCGACCGGCGTGTCCAGCCCCTGGGAAAGGGAGCGCACCTTGCCGGCCAGCGCGGCCTTTTCCAGCGCCTCCCACACCTGTCCGTCCCGGATCTGCCCCTCTTCCAGGCCCATCGCCACGTTGTTCCGGACGGTATCGTCCAGGAGGAACGTGGTCTGCGGCACATAGGCGATCTTCTCCGCCATGCTGTCGTAATACCGGGCCACCGGGACCCCGTCGATCCGGATCTCCCCCCCGTCCGGGGTGAGCAGGCCCAGCAGGATATCCAGCAGCGTGGTCTTCCCCGCGCCGGAGGGGCCGATGATGCCCACCGAGGCCCCCATCGGGATCTCCATCTCCACATTCCGCAGGACCGGGGCCCCTTCGCCCTCGTAGGTAAAGGACACATGCTCCAGGACGATGCTCCCGGTCCGCTCCTTCTCCGCCGGGCAGACAGGCGGCGCCTTCTCCATGGGCGCGGTCTCCTCCATGGCGAAGCGGATCGCCTCCACGGAGGGCTTCGCGTAATGGATCTCCGTCAGGCTGGCGTTGATCCGGCTGCACGCCGGCAGAAGGCGGATCGCCGTCCAGGCCAGGGCGGAGAGGCTGGGCAGATACTCCTGCAGCTGCTTTCCGGTCCGCACGAAGAAGAGGATATAGAGCAGCACGGTGAGCACCATGACGCTCTCGATGCACAGGGCAGGCAGCCGGATCCAGAACTGCCGCAGGTAATCCGAGCGGGCGCATTCCGCGCTGGCCTCGGCAAAGTGCCCCGCGAAATAGTCCTCCTGGCGGCCGGTCTTGATGTCCTTGATCCCGCTGACGATGTGCTGCAGCCATTTCCAGCGCCGGCGGTTCGCGTCCCGCTGCCGCTGGGCCGCGGCGCGGACCGGCCGCAGCAGGATCACCCGGATCAGGACGGTCAGGGCGGCGATCCCGGCGGTCAAAAACAGCGTCATGGCCGGGTCGATCAGCAGCAGGTAGAGGCCCATGCCCAGCACGACCAGCGCCTCCATGAGGATCTGCATACAGGCGTTGATCCCGGCGGAGAACTGGGCCGTATCCCGGCCCAGCAGGTTTTGCAGCTCGGCGGTGCTGTGGCGGGTGAAAAAGGGATACGGGCTGTGGACGATGCGCCGGCACAGGAGGGCGGACAGCTCATACCGGGTGGTGCGGATGAACTTCGCCACCATGTAGTTTTCCCAGGCCAGATAGGGCAGCCGGAAGGCATATAGCCCGATCAGGGCCAGGAGGATCGCCGCCGTCAGCGCCGCCTCCGAGTTTATATGCAGCGCGGCCCGCAGCCACACCATAGCCGGGTTTTCCCCCATCCACGCGCTGTCCGCCAGGGCGGCGCAGACGGACACCACCAGCGAAAGCCCCGCCACCTCCAGCAGGGAGGCCAGCAGCATAAGGGGGATCAGCGCCAGCATCCGGTTCCTTCGCTTCGGTCCGATCAGGGTGAGGATCGTTTTGAACATGTTATGTCCTCTCCGTACCGGGCAGGATGAATTTCTCCCCGAATTTCCGGTCCCACTCTTCGGATTCGTATTGAAATGTCGAATACAGTGTCAACTCACCCACATACAGTCCGTCTTCTGCTTCGTAAAAATCAACGCGGATCTCGGGAAATCCCTGGGAGAGTTTTGCTGCGATCTCTAACATTTCCGCAAGGTGAGGCGGTTTCTCAAAATCCCCGTTGTACAGATTTTTATATTTAACAGGCAGTTTGTTCCACTCCGGATCATAAGCGGATACACAATTCTTTTTGATGGAGGAATAGCAAATAATATGATCCGCCACGCCGCCGAAGCATTGGACCTGGTAATTTTCAAGATACCCGCCGTCTATGTGGCCGTCGCGGCTTTTTAAGATCCTCTCGGCGATGATGCGGGGAGTTACATCGTAATATGCCCGTGCAAAGTTGTTCTTGCCCGTATTCAAGGGATCTAACCACTGACGCACCTGACGGAACAGCTTCCTCTTGTTTACACTGTTTTTATCGAGTATGCATTTCATGTTTTTGCTGAGACTTGAGCAATTGGACTTGAGCATAAACGAGTCAGGAAGCGTATCCCAGTCTCTTTCCAGATCCTTCACGCTTGTCCACATCCCGTAGAGGGGCGCGGTCCAGCCAGGCCCCAGTTTTTCTTCGATGTAGGCCTTAAAGAGATATTTGTCGTACATGCGGGTCATGTCAGGGTGCTCATAATACAGCGCGTACCAGACCCGCTTTTCCGTGAACAGCACCGGGTGCGACAGGTCAAAGCTGTGCCCCATCTGACGCGCATAATCGCGCATGGCTCCCGCGGCCCGCTTTTCCAGCGGCCAATCATAAATCGGCTTAATGAACAGGAAAATAACGCGCCGTTTTATTTTCCCCAGCGTCCTCTTAATGTTCATGTTTCGCCTCATTTGGCAGGATAAATTTTTCACCCAGCCCGCGGTCAAATTCAGGCTGCTCATAGGTATGGGAACTGTAAAGCGTCATCTCTCCGATGTACAGGCCATCTGCCGCGTCGTAGTAATCCACTCGGATGTGGGGAAAGCCCTGTGACAGCTTTTCTGCAACCCGGATCATCTCCTCCAGATGCTCCGGACGGGGAATGTCCCGGTTCTCATGTCCCGGGCTCGTGACGGGCAGCTTGTTCCAGGAGTGATCATAGAAGCTATAGGCAAGACGGCCTGCTTCCAGCGGGAACCGGTCCGCTGTGGCGAAGATATAATCGGCCTTCCCGCCGAAGCACATGATCTTGTAGTCATATAGCTGACCGCCGTTTCCTGTCAGCAGCTTTTC
Source organism: uncultured Oscillospiraceae bacterium (assembly GCA_947630375.1). GTDB lineage: Bacteria > Bacillota > Clostridia > Oscillospirales > Oscillospiraceae > Limivicinus. The sequence goes on from CANRHH010000005.1 coordinate 86,024, forward strand.
CGCCATGATCCGGGGCGTCACGCCGTAGTAGGCCCGATTATAACTGTTGAGCATCGTATTCATTGGGTCCAGCCAACGTTTCACTTTTTGAAAAAGGGCTTTTGTGTCCACGCTCTTTTTGTCCCGCACAAAGACCACATTCTTTCCCAGGCTGGAGCAGTTGGATTTGAGCACAAAGGCGTCCGGCAGACTGTCCCAGTCCCGCTTAAAGCTGCGCATGTCCGTCCACATCCCGTAAAGGGGCGCGGTCCAGCCTTGGCCCAGCTTTTCCTCGATATAGCCCTTGAACAGGTACTTGTCACAGATGCGGGTCATATCCGGATGGTCGTAAAAAAGGCAGTACCACAGCCTTTTCTCTGTAAACAGTTCCGGATGAGACAGATCGAACGTGTGTCCCTCCCATTTCTCATAAAGCCGCATGGCCCCGGCTATACGCTTCTCTATGGGCCAGCGGCTGATAGGTTTTTGAAAGGGCCGGAGAGCGAGCCGCTTCACCCTTCCCAACAGTTTTCTAATCCTCATGATCCCTCTCAAACGGCAGAACGAACTTCTGCCCTAACCACCGGTCCCACTCCTTCTGATCAAAACTATTTCCAGAAAAATGTGCCAGCTCGCCTATGTAGACCCGGTCCCCCTGCTCATAAAAGTCCACCCGCATAAAGGGAAAGCCCTGGGAGAGCCTGGCCGCCAGGGCGAGCATCCCATCGATGTGGCGCGGCTTCGGGACATCACGGTTTGGGTGCCCCTTCTTTGTGACCGGCAGCTTATTCCAGTCCAGGTCGTAGTACGCAAAGGAGACCGCCTTCTTTTCGATGGGAAGTCTGTCTGCCATGGCGCCGAAAAACGCCGGGACCCCGTCAAAGCAATACGCTTTATAATCATAAAGCTGGCCGTTGTTTCCCTCGAAGAGCTCTTCCGCTATGATGCGGGGCACTATATCGGCATATTCCACATGCACAGTATTGATGTCCGTGTTTTTGGGGACCAGCCACCTGCGGACCTCCCGGAACAGCTTCTTTGTATCAACGCTCTTCTTGTCGCGGATGATCTTGAGATTGCGGGCCGAGCTGGAACAGCTGGACTTGAGACAAAACGTGTCCGGCAGGCTGTCCCAGTCCCGCCGAAAGCTGCGCATATCCGTCCACATCCCGTAAAGCCGCGCGGTATAGCCGGGTCCCAGCTTTTCCTCGATGTATCCCTTAAAGAGATATTTGTCCAGGATATGAGGCAGATCGGGATGATGGAAAAAGAGCGCATACCAGACCAGTTTCTCCGTGAACAGCTCCGGATGGTCCAGGTCAAA